>NZ_RWJX01000019.1 GCF_004123805.1 Cellulomonas endophytica
GCCGACCCCGCCGCCCAGGCCGCCGCGGTGGACGCGGCGGCCGCGGCCCTGCGCGCCGCCGGTGCCCCGCCGGCCCCGCCCGTCCGGCGGCTGCCGACCCTCGTGCGGGCGGCGGACCTGCCGGCCGAGGTCGAGGGCCGCCCGGTGCTCGGGGTGGCCGACGACACCCTCGAGGCGGTGGGTGTCGAGGCCTCGGGCACGTTCCTCGTCGCCGGGCCGGCGCGCAGCGGCCGCAGCACGGCGCTGCTCGCGCTCGCCGGCGCCCTCCGCCGGGCGGCGCCCACGACGGTGCTGGTGCACCTCGCGCCGCGGCCGACGGCCCTCGCGGCGGCCGGCCCCTGGGCGCTGTCCGCGACGGACCCGGTGACGGTGGCAGCGGTCGCCCGCGCGCTCGTGACGGGCACGGACGGCGCGGGTGGCCCGGGCGGGGGCGTCGTCGCGGCGCTCGCGGACCTCGGCGTGCTGCTCGCCCCGCCGGGGGAGGGCGGGCCGGCCGGTCCGCCCGTGCGGCTGGCGGTGGTCGTCGAGCACGTGGGAGACCTCCTCGGCACCGCGGCGGAGCACCCCGTCACGGACCTCGTCCGGGCTCTGCGTCGGGCGGGGCACCTCCTCGTCGCCGAGGCGGAGACCGCGGCGTGGGGGTCGGCGTGGCCGCTGCTGGCCGAGGTCCGCTCGGGCCGCCGCGGGCTCGTGCTGCAGCCCGACCCCGGCGACGGCGAGGCGCTCTTCCGCACCCCGGTGCCGCGCACGGCGCGGGCCGAGCTGCCCGTCGGGCGGGGGCTGCTCGTGGAGGCGGGGCGGGTGCGGCGGGTGCAGGTCGCCCTCCCGTAGCCGGCCGGGTGCAGGCGTGGGCCCCGCCGCGACAGAGGAGAGTGGGGCCCGCGGCGGACGGCGGGACCGGCGCGCGACGGCAGGGGGACAAAATGGCGGGGCGGAGGGGCAGGACGCGGCTCAGGACGGGGCTCAGGACGGGGCTCAGGACGGGGCTCAGGACGGGGCTCAGGACGGGGCGCGCGGTGCCGCTGGTGGGCGCGGCGGTGCTCCTGCTCGTGGCGGCGTGCGCCTCGGGCGGCCCGGGGGCGCCCCCGCCGTCGGAGCCGGCGGGCCGGTCCGCGGCGCCCGTCCCCTCGCCCGGGGCCTCGGACGGCGCCACGCCCACGCCGGACCCGAGCCCCGGCGTCCCGGCCCCACCGACCCTTGCCCCACCGACGCCTGCTCGACCGACCCCTGCGCCGCCGACCCCGGCTCCCACGAGCCCGCCGGGCGCCGCCGGCACCCTCCTCGTCGTCGCGCTCGACGAGACGGGGGCGGGCACCGCCCCAAGGACGTGGACGCTCACGTGCGACCCGGCCGGCGGGGACCACCCCGACCCGGCGGGCGCGTGCGCCGCCCTGGCCGCGGCGGGTGCCGGGGCCCTGGAGCCGCCGCCACGCGGCGCGGTGTGCACCCAGCAGTACGACGGCCCCCAGCGGGCCACCGTGACGGGGACGGTGGGCGGCCGGGCCGTCGACGTGACGTTCGCCCGCACGGACGGCTGCGAGATCGCGCGCTGGGACGCGCTCGCCCCCCTGCTCGTCAGCGCCGGCGGCGTCTGAGCGGCGGGCCGGAGGCCCTCACACCCCGGCGCCGAGCCGGGCGGCGAGGGCGGCGGTGCGCGCGTCGTCGATCCGGGCGGCGGCGGTCCGGTACCGCGCGGCGGCGTCGGCACCGCGGCGTGGGGAGCGCGGGAGGCCGGAGCGGTCGCGCCGGCGGGCGGCGGCGGCCGGGACGGTGCCGACCTCGAGGACCAGGGCGCCGCGCAGGCGGCCCAGGTGCAGGACGGGCAGGCGGAGGGTGCGGGGCGGGACGGGCAGCGCGGTCATCGTGCTCACCTCGGGTCCGGAGCGGCGGAGGGGTCGGGGCGCGGGGCGGGGGCGGCCCCGTCGAGGAGGTCGGAGAGGTCGTCGGGGTTGACGGTGGCGAAGAGGCGGCCGAGCCGGGCTCCCTCGGGTCGCGTCGACGGGTCGGCGGCGCGGCCGTCGAAGCGGTCGGTGAGGTGGCGGATCTCGAGCACGAGGGCGCGCATCTCGTCCGCGGTGGCCCAGAAGGCCGACGTGTTCACGGTGATGGTGTCGTGCCACCCCGGCGGCCGGACGGGGTGGGTGTCGAGGAACGTCCGGACGCGCTCGACCTCGCGCAGCATCGCCAGGGCGGCGACCTCCGTGAGGGCGCGGGTCGAGGCGGGGTCGGCGTCGTCCGGCTCGAGCGTCCGCTCCTTCGCGACGGGCCGCCACGGCTTCTCGCGCCCCTGGGCCGCGTCGGGCTCGATGAAGCCGGCCTTCGCCAGCGTGCGCAGGTGGAACGAGCAGTTGGCCACGGTCTCGCCGAGCGCCTGCGCGCACTCCGTGGCGGTCGCCCGGCCCCGCTCGTCGAGGAGCGCGAGCAGGTCGAGGCGGACGGGGTGCGCGAGGGCGCGGACCCGGGCCGGGTCGGAGACGACGAGCCGGTCGCGGGGGGCGGGGGGCATGGCACGAGCGTAGGAAGTGCAACGACCGTTGCGCAAGAGGTGTTGCGAAAGGATCCTTGCGAGTGGTCGCGCGCTGCGCGACGCGCGGCGAGGGGGGACGGGACGGGTCCCGGCGGGCCGAGCCGACCGGCAGGCCGACCCGGCCGTCGACCGCTCACAGGACCCGCCGGGCGGCCGATAGGAGGCGGCACCAGCCGTACCCGCACACCCACGTCACCGGAGACCACCGTGCCCCGACCCGCCCTGCGGTCCCTCACCGCCCGGCTCGCCCTGCTCGTCGTCGCCGTCGCCGTCGGCGTCCTGGCCGTCACCGGCGTGGCCGCCCGCCAGGCGTACACGTCGGCCCTCGAGGACC
The DNA here is from genome assembly GCF_004123805.1 of Cellulomonas endophytica. GTDB lineage: Bacteria > Actinomycetota > Actinomycetes > Actinomycetales > Cellulomonadaceae > Cellulomonas > Cellulomonas endophytica. The sequence continues at coordinate 2,862 of NZ_RWJX01000019.1, forward strand.
GGAAGGCCGCCACGCGCCAGGTCGTCGAGACCGCGCTCGGCGTCGTCGCCCGCTACGGCGACCTCGCCGCCTCCGGCGCCCTGACGGAGGCGGAGGCCCAGGCGGCAGCCGTCGACACCGTCCGCACCCTGCGCTACTCCGGCGAGGAGTACTTCTGGATCAACGACCTCGGCCCGACGATGGTCGTGCACCCCGTCAAGCCCGAGCTCGACGGCACCGACCTGTCGGGCATCGAGGACCCCGACGGGCTGCACCTCTTCGAGGAGTTCGTCCGCGTCGTCGAGGCGGACGGCTCCGGCTTCGTCGCCTACCAGTGGCCCAAGCCGGGCGAGGAGGCCCCGCAGCCGAAGGTCTCCTACGTCGCCGGGTACGAGCCGTGGGGGTGGGTCGTCGGCTCGGGGACCTACGTCGACGACGTGCGCACCGCCGCGACCGCCGAGGTCGTCCGGCTGCTCCTGGTCGGCCTCCTCGTGGTCGTCGGCGTCGGCGCGGTCGCGCTCGGCGTCGCGCGGTCCGTCGTCCGCCCGGTGCGCGGCGCCACGGCCCTGCTCGAGTCCGGCGACCGCCGCACCCGCCTGCCCGAGGGCGAGGGCCGCACGGAGCTCGAGCGGCTCGCGGTCGCCCTCAACGCGAACCTCGACCGGTCCGCCGAGGTCGTCGACGGCGTCCAGGGCGCGGTCGGGCGGCTCCAGCAGGCGGCGGAGCGGCTCGTCGCGACGAGCGACGTCGTCACGGGAGAGGCCGAGCGCGCCGAGCAGCGCACCGCGCAGGTCGTCTCGGCGGCCCGCGACGTCAGCAGCGGCATCGACACCGTCGCGACCGGCACCGACGAGATGGGCGCCTCCATCACCGAGATCGCGCAGAACGCGCAGTCCGCCGCACGGGTCGCCGGCGAGGCCGTGAGCGTGGCGGAGGCGACGAACCGCACCGTCGCCCTGCTCGCCGAGTCCTCCGCGGAGATCGGCAGCGTCGTCAAGGTCATCACGGCCATCGCGGAGCAGACGAACCTGCTGGCGCTCAACGCGACGATCGAGGCCGCGCGGGCCGGGGAGGCCGGCAAGGGCTTCGCGGTCGTCGCCGGCGAGGTCAAGGAGCTGGCGAGCGAGACCGCCCGGGCGACCGGCGACATCGCCGTGCGCGTCGACGCGATCCAGACCGCCGCCTCGCAGGCCGCGCAGGAGATCACGCACATCGGCGCGATCATCACGTCCATCAACGACTACCAGGTGACCATCGCGGGGGCCGTCGAGGAGCAGACCGCCACGACGAGCGCCATGGCGGCCAGCGTCGCCCGCGCCGCCGACGGCGGTCGCGAGATCGCCGCGACGATCGACGAGGTCGGCGACGCCAGCCGTCGCACGACGGCCGAGCTCGAGGGCGTGCGCGCCGCGGCCCGGGAGCTCGTCGCGACGGCCCAGGAGCTGGGCCGCACCATCGCCCGCTGAGCACCGCCCCCCCCGACCCCGGCCCACCGCGCCGGTGCAGCCCTCGGCACGAAGGGACGCTGCACCGGCGCGGCGGCGCGCCGTGGCGGCCGGCCCGCCGTCCGGCGGGTCGCCCCGCCGCTGCAGCGTCCCCTCAGGCGTCCGCTCGGACGGGCACCCGGCGCCGCCTGGCCCGCCGGTAGGCTCCGGCCGGACGGGCCGACGGGGCCCCGAGGGGACGGACGACCATGGGCGCGCAGGACGGCACGACCCCCCGGGTCGCGGTGGTGGGCGGCGGCGTCATGGGCGGCACGCTCGTCGCGGCGCTCCTGCGCGGGGGCTGGGCGGCCGCGGACGTCGTCGTCGCCGAGCGCGCGCCGGGGCGCCGCGAGGAGCTGGCCCGGCAGCACGGCGTCGCGACGACGGCCGGGAACGCCGAGGCCGTCACCGGCGCGGACGTGGTCCTCGTCGCGGTGAAGCCCGACGTGGTGGCCGCGGTCCTCGACGGGGTGGCGCCCGTGCTGGCCCCGGGGGCGCTCGTCGTCAGCGTCGCGGCGGGCGTGCCGGTCGCGGCGTACGAGCGCCGGCTGCCGCCGGGGACGCCCGTGGTCCGGGTCATGCCGAACACGCCGGCGGTCGTCGGCCACGGCGCGAGCGCCATCGCCCCGGGGACGTCCGCCGACGAGGCGCACCTGGCCCTCACGGAGCGGGTCCTGGCGGCGACGGGGCTCGTCGTCCGGGTGCGGGAGAAGGACCTCGACGCGGTCACGGCGATCTCCGGCTCCGGCCCGGCGTACGCGTTCTACCTCATCGACGCCATGGCGGAGGCGGGCGTGCTGCTCGGCCTGCCCCGCGACCTCGCGCGCACGCTCGCCGTGGCGACGGTCGAGGGCTCCGCGGCGCTGGCGCGGGAGAGCGGCGAGCACCCCGTCGTCCTGCGCGAGCGCGTCTCCTCCCCGGGCGGCACGACGGTCGCGGCCGTCCGGCAGCTCGACGCCCACGGCGTGCGCGCCGCCGTCCTCGCGGCCGCGGAGGCCGCGCGCGACCGCTCGCGCGAGCTCGCCGCGGGCGCCTGAGCGGTACCGTGGTGGACCGGCCCGACGCGGGGGCGCCCGTGCGTGACGACCGCGACGACGGCGCCCCGCCCCGGCCGCCCGCCGAGCCGCGCCCGCCCTCCATGGCGGACGTCGCCGCCCGCGCCGGCGTCTCGCACCAGACCGTCAGCCGCGTCGTCAACGCCCACCCCAGCGTCCTGCCCGGCACGCGCGAGCGGGTGCTGGCGGCGATCGACGCGCTGGGCTACCGCCGCAACAGCGCCGCGCGCGCCCTCGTCACCCGGCGCAGCGGCGTGCTCGGCGCCATCACCGTCGGCGGCACGGACTACGGGCCGACGAGCACGCTGCTCGAGCTGGAGGACGCCGCCCGGGCCGCGGGCTACGTGGTCACCGTCGCCACGCTGCGCCGGGGCGACGAGGCCTCGATCGGGCACGCCCTGGACCGCCTGCTCGACGTCGGGGTCGAGGCGGTCGTCGTCGTGGCGCCCACCGTCGGCGTCGCGGCCGTCCTCGAGCACGTGCGGGCGTCGGTGCCGGTGCTCCTCGTCTCGTCGTGGGTGGCGGGGCTGCAGGGCGGCCCGCGGCCGGTCGGGGTGCACGCGGTGGCCGTGGGGCAGCAGGAGGGCGCGCGGCTGGCCACGGAGCACCTGCTGGCCGCCGGTCACCGTGAGGTCGTCCACCTCGCCGGCCCGCAGGACTGGTTCGACGCCCAGGACCGCGTCGCCGGGTGGCGCGAGGCCTGCGCCGTGGCGGGCGTGCGCACACGGGCGCCGATCACGAGCGGCTGGGACGCCGCCGACGGGTACGCCGCGGGGCGCCGCCTCCTCGACGAGGGCGTGCCGAGCGCCGTGTTCGCCGCGAACGACCAGCTCGCCCTCGGGCTGCTGCGGGCCCTCGCCGAGGCCGGGGTGCGCGTGCCCGAGGACGTGGCGGTCGTGGGGTTCGACGACGAGCCCGGCGCCGCCTTCTACTCGCCGCCGCTGACGACCGTGCGCCAGGACTTCGCGGCGCTCGGGCGCGCGGCGCTGGAGACGCTGACCGCGGCCCTCGCCGGTGGCGACCCCGCGGACGTGGTGCTCACGCCGCAGCTCGTCGTGCGCGCGTCCTCGCACCGCCCGTCCTGAGGCCGCACGCCCGGCCCGGACGGGCCCTGCTGCCGGCGGCCCCGACCCGCGGGTGGTCCGTCGGTCCGAGGTGTCGAAAACCCCTCCCGCCGTCCGTCCCCCTGGTGCACGATCACACCAGCGCCGCCGCGGCGGCCCCACGGAGGGACAGCACCATGGCCGAGACCTACATGATCCTCATCGTCGAGCCCGACTGGGACCCGGCGGACGTGGGGCCGCAGGAGTGGACCGAGGTGATGCAGGCGTTCGAGGCGTTCGAGGCGGCCGTCGTCGCGGCGGGCGCGCGGATCCTCGACGGCGCGGCGCTGGACGGCTCGAAGCGGCACGTCCGCATCGACCCCGCCACGGCGGACCGTCCCGCCGTGCACACCGACGGCCCCTTCGCGGAGACGAAGGAGTTCGTCACCGGCTACTACAAGCTCGAGGTGACGGACGCGGCGCAGGCCCGCCAGCTCGCGGCCCTGTGCCCGACGTGGGGCCACCTGCTCCTCGTGCCCTGCCTCGACCTGGCGGGCGACGGCACGGACGCGGGCGCCGGTGCGGTCGCGGAGCCCGCGGCGGTCCCCGCGGGGGGTCCCGCCTGACGACGAGCGGACCGACGACGGCGGCGGCGACGACGGCGGCGGCCGGGGGAGGGCCGCCGCCGGGGCCGGCCGCGCCGCGCGACCTGGCGACGGTGCACCGCGAGGCGTGGCCGCGGCTCCTGGCCACGCTCATCCGGTGGACGGGCGGCGTCGAGCTCGCGGAGGACGCGCTCGCCGAGGCGTTCGCCCGGGCGGCGGCCCTGCCCCCGGGGGAGCGTCCCGACCACCCGGAGGCGTGGCTGCTCACGGTCGCGCGCCGGGTGGTCGTCGACGCCGTCCGCCGCGACGCCTCCCTGCGCCGTCGGCTGCCGGTGCTCGGCGCCCACCTCGTCGAGGCGGCCGGTCCCGGGAACCCCGCGGCGGCCGGCGACGGCACCCCCGCGGGGGCGACGGGCACCGGGGACGACGAGGACCCCGCGCTCGTCGCCCCCGGCGGCGACGACCGCCTCGGCCTCCTGCTGCTGGCGTGCCACCCCGACCTGCCGCCGGCGGACCGGCTGGCGCTGTCGCTGCGGTTCGTGCTGGGCGTGCCCACGGCGGACCTCGCGGACGTGCTCCTCGTCGAGCACGCGGCGCTCAGCGCCCGGCTCACCCGCGCGAAGCGGCGGCTCCAGCGCTCGGGCCTGCGCCTGGCGCCGCCCGCCGACGCCGCCGAGCGGGACGCGCGCCTGCCCGACCTGCTCGACACGGTCCACCTGCTCTACACGACGGGCCACACGGCGCCCTCCGGCACCGCCCTCGGGGACGCCGCCACCCGGCGGGCGGCCCTCGAGCTCGCCGCCGCCGTGCACCGCCTCTGGCCCGACGAGGCCGAGATCGCCGGCCTGCGCGGCGTGCTGCTGCTGACGGAGGCGCGGGCGGGGGTGCGGGTCCTCGACGGCGGCGACCTCGTCACGCTCGAGCACGCCGACCGCCGGCGCTGGGACCGGGCGCTGACGACGCGCGGGCTCGTCCTCGCGGCACGGGGGCTGGAGGGCGGGGGCCGGTACGGGCTGCTGGCGGGCATCGCCGGCCTGCACACCGTCGCGCCCTCGTGGGAGCGCACGGACTGGGACCGCGTGGTCCTGCTCTACGACGGCCTGCTGGCCCGGTGGCCGAGCCCGGCCGCGGCGCTGGCCCGGCTCGTCGCCCTCGCGCGGACGGCCGCCGGGCCCGAGCGGGCGCTCCGGGACCTCGACGCGCTCGAGGCGGCCGCGCCGCTGGCGGGGGCCGCCCGGCGTCAGGCGCTCGCGGTGCGGGGCCACCTCCTGGCGTCGGCCGGCCGCGGCCCGCAGGCCCGTGCCGCCCTGCTCGCGGCGGCGGCGGCGGAGCGCAACGCGGCCGTGCGCGCGCACCTCGAGCGCACCGCGGCCGAGGTGTGAGCCGCCCGGCGGCCACGCCGCCGAGCGCGGTGGGCGGCGTGCCCGCCGGGCTTTACCCCGGCCCGTGTGAGCGCTAACATGGTCGCGACCCGGCCGGGCCGCCGTGCCGCGACGACGCGATGGAGAGCCTCCGCATGACCACGTCCGACCCCGCCCCCCGCCCCGCCGGCCCCGACGCCGCCGACGCGTCCGCCCTCCTCGCCTCCGGCGGCGCCGTGCTCGGCATCGAGCTCGGGTCCACCCGCATCAAGGCCAGCCTCGTGGCCCCCGACGGCACCCCGCTGGCGAGCGGCAGCCACGACTGGGAGAACCAGTACGTGGACCGGGTCTGGACCTACTCCCTCGACGCGGTGCGCGACGGCCTGAGGGCGTGCGTCGCCGACGTGCTCGCCGACGCCCAGGGGCGCCACGGCGTGCGTCCCACGACGTTCGCCGCCCTCGGCGTCTCGGCGATGATGCACGGCTACCTGGCGTTCGACGCCGACGGCGAGCTGCTGGTGCCCTTCCGCACCTGGCGCAACACCAGCACGGAGCGCGCGGCGACCGAGCTCACCGAGCTGCTCGGGTACAACATCCCGCTGCGCTGGTCGATCGCGCACCTGTACCAGGCGGTCCTCGACGAGGAGCCGCACCTCGCCCGGATCGCCTCGGTCACGACCCTGGCCGGCTACGTCCACCGGCTGCTCACCGGCCGCCACGTGCTCGGCGTGGGCGACGCGTCCGGCATGTTCCCGATCGACCCGGCCACGCGCGACTACGACGCCGACCGCCTGGCGCGCGTGGAGAGCCTCGTCGCCTCCCGCACCGGGCTCAGCGTCACCGCGCTGCTGCCGCAGGTGCTCGTCGCCGGGCAGGACGCGGGCACGCTCACGCCCGAGGGGGCGGCGTTCCTCGACCCGAGCGGCACCCTGGCCCCGGGTGCCTCCGTCGCCCCGCCGGAGGGCGACGCGGGCACGGGCATGGTGGCCACGAACGCGGTCGCGCGCCGCACGGGCAACGTCAGCGTCGGCACGTCGGTGTTCGCGATGGCGGTCCTCGAGCGGCCGCTGTCGCAGGTGCACGGCGAGGTCGACCTCGTGACCACCCCGGCGGGCGACCTCGTCGCGATGGTGCACTGCAACAACGGGGCGAGCGAGCTCGGCGCCTGGGCGGAGCTGTTCGGCCAGTTCGCCGGCGCGCTGGGGCTCGCGACGCCTCCCGACGAGGTCTTCGGGGCGCTGCTGCGCGCCGCGCTGGAGGGCGACGCCGACGGCGGTGGCCTCGTCGCCTACAACTACCTCTCGGGCGAGCCCGTGACGGGGCTCGCCGAGGGCCGCCCGCTCGTCGTGCGCACGCCCGACAGCCGGCTGACGCTGGCGAACTTCGCGCGCACCCAGGTCTACGGCGTCTTCGCCACGCTCGCGCTCGGCATGCGCGTGCTCGCCGACGAGGGCGTCGCGCTCGACACCCTGCTCGCGCACGGCGGGCTCTTCCGCACCGCGGGCGTGGCCCAGCGGCTGCTCGCCGCGGCCGTCGGCACGCCCGTGGCGGTCGGCAGCGGCGCGGGGGAGGGCGGCCCGTGGGGCATGGCCCTGCTCGCGTCCTTCCGCGCGCACGGCGGCGGCGCGGACCTGGGCGACTGGCTCGCGCGCACGGTGTTCGCCACGGCGGAGACCGTCGTCGTCGAGCCCGACCCCGCCGACGCGGCCGGGTTCGCCGCCTACCTCGAGCGCTGGACCGCCGGCCTGGCGGTCGAGCGCGCCGCCGCGCGGGCGCTCTGACCTCCCCGGCACGACCGCACCACCCGACGAGAAGCGAGGCCCGGCACGTGAGCACCAGCACCGTGATCAGCACGGACCCCACCACCTGGGACAGGACGTTCCGCGCCGAGGTGGCGCGCACCCGCGAGGTCGTCGCCCGCCTGCACGCGGAGCTGCCGCGGTGGGAGCTCGTCGTGTGGACGGCGGGCAACGTGTCCCAGCGCATCCGGCACGCCAGCGGCGACCTCCTCGTCATCAAGCCCTCGGGCGTGACGTACGACGAGCTGACGCCCGAGGCGATGGTCGTGTGCGACCTGGAGGGGACCCTCGTCGAGGGCGACCGCCAGCCCTCCAGCGACACCGCCGCGCACGCGTACACCTACGCGCACATGCCCGAGGTCGGCGGGGTCGTGCACACGCACTCCACCTACGCCACGGCGTGGGCGGCGCGCGCCGAGCCCGTCCCCTGCGTGCTGACGATGATGGCCGACGAGTTCGGCGGGCCGATCCCGATCGGCCCGTTCGCCCTCATCGGCGACGACTCCATCGGGCAGGGCATCGTCGCCACGCTCGGCGGCGGCCGCTCGCGCGCCGTCCTCATGCAGAACCACGGGCCGTTCACCATCGGCCGCGACGCGAAGGACGCCGTCAAGGCCGCGGTCATGGTCGAGGAGGTCGCCCGCACGGTGCACGTCAGCCGCCAGCTCGGCGAGCTCGTCCCGATCCCGCAGGCCGACGTCGACGCCCTCTACGAGCGGTACCAGTACGTCTACGGCCAGGGCGGCGCCTCGCGCGCGCCGCTGACGGCCGTCGCCGCGCCCGGCAGCACCAGCAGCACCACCTCGAGCAGCACCGACACCACCCCGGAGGACGCACGATGAGCAAGGCCTACGCCGAGAAGGAGATCTGGTTCCTCACCGGGAGCCAGGACCTCTACGGGGAGGAGACGCTCCGCCAGGTCGCGGAGCAGTCGCAGGCGGTCGCGGCGCTGCTCGACGGCTCCGACGCCGTCCACGCGCGGATCGTGTGGAAGCCCGTCCTCAAGGACTCCGAGGCCATCCGCCGCGCGGTGCTGGACGCGAACGCCGACGACGCCGTGCTCGGGGTGATCACGTGGATGCACACGTTCTCCCCGGCCAAGATGTGGATCCGGGGCGTGGACCAGCTCCGCAAGCCGCTGCTGCACCTGCACACGCAGGCGAACGTCGAGCTGCCGTGGGACTCCATCGACTTCGACTTCATGAACCTCAACCAGGCCGCCCACGGCGACCGCGAGTACGGGTACATCCTGTCGCGGCTCGGGGTCTCCCGGACCACGGTCGTCGGGCACGCCTCGCACCCGGCCGTCCAGGCGCGCGTGGGCACCTGGGTCCGCGCCGCGGCCGGCGTCGACGCCACCCGGAACCTGCGCCTGGCCCGGTTCGGCGACAACATGCGCTACGTCGCCGTCACGGAGGGCGACAAGACGGAGGCGGAGGTCCGCTTCGGCGTCCAGGTGAACACCTGGGGCGTCAACGAGCTCGTCGCGGCGGTCGAGGCCGTCGAGGACGCGGCGGTCGACGCGCTCGTCGCCGAGTACGAGGACCTCTACGACGTGGCCGACGAGCTGCGGGCCGGCGGCGCCCGTCACGAGAGCCTGCGCTACGCGGCCCGCCAGGAGATCGCGCTGGAGGGGTTCCTCACGCAGGTGGGCGCGAAGGCGTTCACGACGACGTTCGAGGACCTCGGCGACCTGCGCCAGCTCCCGGGCCTGGCCGTCCAGCGACTCATGGCGAAGGGCTACGGCTTCGGCGCCGAGGGCGACTGGAAGACGGCCGTCCTCGTGCGCGCCGCGAAGGTCATGGGCGCGGGCCTGCCCGGCGGCGCCTCCCTCATGGAGGACTACACCTACGACCTCACGCCCGGCGCGGAGCTCATCCTCGGCGCCCACATGCTCGAGGTCTGCCCCTCCCTGACGACCGCGAAGCCGCGCGTGGAGATCCACCCGCTCGGCATCGGCGGCAAGGAGGACCCGGTCCGCATGGTGTTCAACGCGGACGCGGGCACCGGCGTCGTCGTCGCGCTGTCCGACATGCGCGACCGGTTCCGCCTCACGGCGAACGTCGTCGACGTCGTCGTGCCGCCCGCCGACCTGCCGCACCTGCCCGTCGCGCGCGCCGTCTGGCAGCCCCGCCCCGACTTCTCCACCTCCGCGGAGTGCTGGCTCACCGCGGGCGGAGCGCACCACACGGCGATGTCCACGGCCGTCGGCATCGAGGCGTGGGAGATGTTCGCGGACATGTCGGGCGTGGAGCTGCTCGTCATCGACGAGGCGACGACCCGCCGCGGCTTCCGCGACGCCGTGCGCTGGAACTCCGTCTACCACCGGATCGCCCAGGCGCTCTGACCCGGCGGGGCAGGACCCCCCCACCGACGACGCCCCCGGCCCCGCACGCGCGGGACCGGGGGCGTCGTCGTGGGACGAGGGGCGTCAGGCGTCGACGAGCGAGCGGCGCACCTGCGCGACGAGCTCCGCGGGGATCTCGACGAGCCCGTGGTCGTGCGTGGCGTGCGCGGCGACCTCGCCGAGGATCTCCTCCTCGGTGCCTCGGAACGCGCGGCCGCAGCCGGGGACGACGTCGCCGCAACGGAAAGCCTTCATGGGGGTGTGCCTCTCTCTCGGGTGGTGGCGGAGCGCCGGGGGGTGGTGCCGGTGGTGCGTCGGTGGTGCGGACGTGGGGTCAGGCGCTCGCGCGGCGGTCCGCCAGGGCCTCGACGAGGACGTCGAGGGGCAGCACGCCGAGCACGCGGCCCTCGTCGTCGGTGCAGACGAGCGGGTCGTACCGGTGGGGGCCGGACCGGGCGAGCGCCCGGCGGAGCACCTCCGGGACGCCCTCGCGCGGGGCGACGGTGGTGGCGGGCGCCCACGTGCCGGCGATCCCGCGGACGTCCGCGACCATGCCGCGGGCGTCGAGGCGCACGTCGCCGTCCTCGCGCCCGGCGGCCACGACCCGCGCGGGCCGCAGGAGGCTCACGACGTGGTCGCGCAGGGACCGCCGGGCGGAGGTGCGGCGGATGTGGGCGATGAGCTCCAGGGGCAGCGCGCGCAGCATCGTCGGCTGGGGCCGGGCGAGGACCCACCCCTGCCCGAGCGGCACGCCGAGCCCGATGAGCGTCTCGAGCTCCTCGCGCGTCTCGATGCCCTCGCCGAGGATCCAGGCGTCCATGCGGCCGGCGAGGTCGCCGAGCAGCTCGACGAGGGAGCGCTTGACGGGGTCGGCGTCGACGCCGGTGATGAGCACCCGGTCGAGCTTGAGGATGTCGGGGCGCAGCCGGAGCATCTGCTCCAGGCCGGCGTAGCCCGTGCCGACGTCGTCGATCGCGAGGAGGCCGCCGGCGCCGCGCACGTGCTCCAGGACGCGGTCGGCGACGACGGGGTCGACCATCTGGCTGTGCTCCGTCAGCTCGAGCACGGTGCGGGCGAGGTCGCCCGTGCCCTCGAGCACCTCCCGCACGGGACCCTCGCCGAGCAGGTGCGGGTCGAGGTTCACCGTGAGGAACGTGTCGGGCGGCAGGTCCGCGCGGGCGTCGAGCGCCGTGCGCAGCACGTGCGCCTGGAGCGTGGCGTTGTGGCCCCAGCGCTCGGCGGCCTCGAACCAGACGTCGGGCGCGGCGCGCCAGGGCCCCTCGAACCGGGAGAGCATCTCGTAGCCGGTCACGAGGCCCGTGGTGAGCTCGACGAGGGGCTGCGGGTGCAGCCGCAGGCGGGCGGGCTCGCGCAGCACGGCGTCGAGCGCCGCGCGCCAGCGCGGGTCCGCCACCGGCGGCGCGGGCGGCTGGGCCGGCGCGGACGGCGCGGGCAGCGCCGCCGGCGTGGTGCGGACGGGGGTGGGGACGCCGACGTCGACGAGCTCGACCACGGCACCCCCTCGGCTGTCGGCGCCCCGGACGGGTGCCCCTCCCGCCGATCGGCCCCCCGGCGACCGGCATGAGGGGCCGGACGGGTGACGCAGGGGTGACGGCGGGCGGCCGCGGGTGGTGACGCCGGCGACGGCCCGCTACGGGCGGGCAGCGAAGCGCTCGAGGAGGTCGGCGTTGCCGGAGACGATGAGCAGGTCGTTGGCGGAGATCCGGGTCTCGGGCACGGCGTACACGAAGTCGACGCCCGGGCTCTTCACGCCGATGACCGTGACGCCGTACCGCTCGCGGATCTTCGACTGGGCGATCGTGAAGCCCTGCGTCTCCTTCGGCGGGCGCATCTTCACCACGGTGAAGCCGTCCTCGACCTCGATGTAGTCGAGCATCCGCCCCGAGACGAGGTGCGCCACCCGCGCGCCGGCGTCGGCCTCGGGCAGGACCACGTGGTGCGCGCCGATGCGCCGCAGGATCCGGGCGTGCTCGTTGGAGATCGCCTTCGCCCAGATCTGGGGGACGCCGATGTCGACGAGGTTGCCCGTGATGAGCACGCTCGCCTCGAGGTAGGAGCCCACCCCCACGACGGCGGTGGGGAAGTCCCGCGCGCCGAGCTGCTCGAGGGCGTCGGGGTTCGTCGCGTCGGCCTCGACGAGGGGCAGGCGCCCCGACCACTGCGCGATGAGGTCGGGCTGGCGCTCGACCGCGAGGACGTCGCGGCCGAGGCCCTCGAGGGTCTCGGCGATCGCGGAGCCGAAGCGGCCCAGGCCGATGACGAGCACGCCGCCGCCGGCGGGCGCCTCCTCGCGTCCGGTGCCGCGGTCCCGGGGGCGGGCCGGCTCGCGGCCCTCCCGGGCCTCGCGCAGGCCGCGCAGACCGCGGACGCGGGGGCGGTCGGTGTCAGCCAATGATCGGCCTCTCCTCGGGGTAGCGGATGACGCGGCGGCGGCTGCGCAGCGCGAGCGCCGCCGCGAGGGTCATCGTGCCCGTCCGGCCGACGAACATCAGCACGGTGAGCACGTACTTCGCGGGGTCGGGCCAGCCGCCGGGCTCCTGCGTCGACAGGCCGCAGGTGGCGAAGGCGGAGATGACCTCGAAGAGCACGATGTCGAGCGTGTAGCCCGTGATCGCCAGCAGCAGCAGCGACGAGACGAGCACGATCGTCGCCGAGACGAGCGAGACGGCGATGGCGACCTGGAGGGCGGTGCGCGGGATGCGCCGGCGGAACGCCTCGACGTCCCGGTCGCCGCGGGCCTCCGCGACGATCGCCAGGAGCATGACCGCCAGCGTCGTCACCTTGATGCCGCCGGCCGTCGACGCCGAGCCGCCCCCGACGAACATGAGGGCGTCCATGAGCAGCCAGGTGCCCTCGTGCATCTCGCCGACGTCGACGGTCGAGAAGCCGCCGGAGCGCGGCATGACCCCGGCGAAGAGCGAGGCCAGGAACGTGCCCGCGGCGTCGAGCGGCTTGAAGGTCCCGGGGTTCGTCCACTCGAACGCCGCGACGAGCACCGCACCGACCACCACGAGGGCCGCGCTCGTCGTGATGGTGAGCTTGGAGTGCAGGGACCAGCGCCGCGGCTCGCGCAGGCGGCGCAGCACGTCGAGCAGCACGGGGAAGCCCAGGGACCCGATGAAGACCCCGACGATGATGGGCAGCAGCACCCACCAGTCCGAACCGTAGGGGACCAGGCCCTCGGCCGTGGGCACGAACCCGGCGTTGTTGAAGGCCGAGACCCCGTAGAAGACGGCGTGCCAGGCGGCGGTCCCGACGCCCTCGCCGTCGATGACGAACCGGGGGAACAGCACGAGCGCGATGGACGCCTCGAGCACGGTCGACGTGAGCACGACGGTCCGCACGAGCGAGCCGACCTCGCCCAGCCGCGTGAACTTCGTCTCGGACTGCACGAGCAGCCGCTGCGTCAGCCCGATGCGCCGGGACACGGCGGCCCCGAGGATCGAGGCGAGCGTCATGACGCCGAGGCCGCCGATCTTGATCGCGACGAGGATGACGACGAGGCCGAGCACGGACCAGTACTCGCCGGTCGGGACGACGACGAGCCCCGTGACCGTGGTCGCGGAGGTGGCGGTGAACAGCGCGTCGACGAAGAGCGGCCGCTCCCCGGACACCGTCGCCCACGGCCCCCACAGGCCGAGCGTCACCAGGCCGATGACGGAGGCGAAGACGCCGATCGCGAGCCGGGCGGGGGAGTGGCGGGCCGCCCGGTCGAGGAAGTCGCGCGAGCGGCGGGGCATGGCGAGCTGGGCGGTGTCCACGCGTGCGCCTCCCTGCCTCGACCCGCGGCCCCCGGGCGGGACCCGCGCCATCCTGCCGCGTCCGCGCCCGGGACGCGCCGGGACGCCCCGGGGCGCGCCCGGGCGGCTGGTCCGCGCCGCCCGCCGCACCGCCCGCCGCACCGCTCGGTCGACACCGGCGCGACGGGGTGCAACGGTGTGGCTCGTGCGAGCGGGCGAGGGCGGACGGGGCGCGACGGTGCGCGTCGTGTGGTCGCCGGAGATGCTCGGCTACGACTTCGGGCACGGGCACCCCATGACGCCCGAGCGGCTCGACCTCACCCTGCGCCTCGTCGACGCCCTGGGGCTGCTCACGGCGCCCGGCGTCGAGGTCGTCGGCGCCGACCCCGTCGACGACGCGGTGCTCACGACCGTCCACGAGCCCGCCTACGTGGCGGCGGTCCGGCGCGCGGACGCCGAGGGCGTCACGGACCTCGCCCGGGGCCTGGGCACGGAGGACAACCCCGTGTTCCCCGGCATGCACGAGGCGTCCGCCCGGGCGGTGGGCGCCTCGCTCGTCGCCGCGCGCGCGGTCTGGGACGGCGAGGTCGCGCACGCGGTCAACGTCGCGGGCGGGCTGCACCACGCGATGCCGGGCGCGGCGTCGGGCTTCTGCGTCTACAACGACGCGGCGGTGGCGGTGCGGGAGCTGCTGGACGCCGGCGCCGAGCGGGTGGCCTACGTGGACGTCGACGCCCACCACGGCGACGGCGTGCAGGCCGTCTTCTGGGACGACCCGCGGGTGCTCACGGTGTCGGTGCACGAGACGGGCGTCGGCCTGTTCCCGGGGACGGGCCACGCGACCGAGACCGGCGGCGCCGGGGCCGAGGGGTCGGCGGTGAACCTGGCCCTGCCGGCGCGCACGGACGACGCGGGGTGGCTGCGCGCCTTCGACGCCGTGGTCCCCGCCGTCCTGCGCGCGTTCGACCCGCAGGTGCTCGTCACGCAGCACGGCTGCGACGCCCACCGCGCCGACCCCCTGAGCCACCTGCGCCTGACGGTCGAGGGCCTGCGGGCCGCCGCCGAGCGGCTGCACGACCTGGCGCACGAGCTGTGCGACGGCCGGTGGGTGGCGCTGGGCGGCGGCGGCTACGCGGTGCTCGACGCCGTGCCGCGGGTGTGGGCGCACCTCGTCGGGGTGGCGGCCCACCACCCCGTCGGCACGACCGCCGCCGTGCCCGAGCCGTGGCGCACGCGCGTCGAGGAGCGCACGGGCCACGCCGCCCCGACGCGCATGGGCGACGGGCCCCTCGTCGCGGTCGTGCCGTGGTCGCGCGGCTGGGACCCCGCGGACGACCTCGACCGGGCCGTCCGGGCCACCCGGACCGCGGTGTTCCCCGCCCTCGGCCTCGACGTCGACCTCGACTGACGGCCGCGCCGGTCGCGCCCCCACGGGAGGCCCCGTCCCACTACTGTGTCGCCTGCGCACCCGGACGCGGGCCGCGCGGATGCCGGTGGACCCGGCCCGGACGAGGATGGCCCCCATGGACGAACCCGCAGACGCCCGCACCGGGGACGGTCCGGCGCGCACGCGGTTCCTCACGGTGCAGGAGGTCGCGGAGACCATGCGGGTCTCCAAGATGACCGTGTACCGCCTGCTGCACGCGGGGGAGATGCCCGGCGTGCGGGTCGGCCGCTCGTTCCGCGTGCCCCAGGACGCGCTCGAGCGCTTCCTCGCGACCTCGCCCGCGGCGCGCCCCGAGGACGGCGGGACCCGGGCCGCCGGACGCCTCTCGTCGTAAGGCCGTCGCGCCGGGGCCCGCGCATCGCGTAGGGTGGCCCCTCGGACCTGTCGGCGTGCGCCGGCCCGGCGCGCCCGCGTCGACGACACGCACGCCGGCCGCCACGTCAGCAACCGGACGGCCCGTCGCGACCGTCCCCGGATCGAGCGAGGACACGCCCATGGGCTCCGTCATCAAGAAGCGCCGCAAGCGGATGGCCAAGAAGAAGCACCGCAAGCTCCTGCGCAAGACGCGCCACCAGCGCCGCAACAAGAAGTGACCCCCGCGACGGGCCCGGCAGCACCGCTGCCGGGCCCGTCGTGCTGCCCGGGCGCCCCGGGTGGGCGGGGTCCGACGCACGGCCCCCGGGCCCCGGCGGACCGGGGCCCGACGGGCTCGTCGCCCGAGCGTCCTACGACGTCGTAAGGTCGCCCCGTGACGACCGCCGCCGCGCCGGGCGCCCGGGCGGGAGGCCGCCGGGCCGCCGCCGTGACGATGCACGACGTCGCGGCCCGCGCCGGCGTCTCCATCAAGACGGTCTCGAACGTCCTCAACGGGTACCCGTACATCCGCCCTGCCACGCGGGACCGGGTCGAGGCGGCGATCGCCGACCTGGGCTACCAGATGAACGTCTCGGCCCGGAACCTGCGCCGGGGCCGCACGGACCTCGTCGGGCTCGCGGTGCCCGAGCTGTCCCTGCCGTACTTCGCCGAGCTCGCGGACTCCGTCATCCGCGCCGCGGAGGCCCGCGGCGTCACCGTCGTCGTCGAGCAGACGGGGTCGGTGCGCGAGCGCGAGCTCGAGGTGCTGCGCGGGCCGCGGCGCCAGTTCACGGACGGGCTCATCTTCTCGCCCCTGGAGCTCGGGCCCGGGGACCTCGAGGCGTTCGCGGTCGACTACCCGCTCGTGCTCCTCGGCGAGCGGGTGTTCGACGCCCCGGCCGACCACGTGACGATGGACAACGTGGCGGCCGCCCGGGCCGCGACCCAGCACCTGCTCGACCTGGGCCGACGGCGCATCGCCGTGGTCGGCGCCCACCCCGGGGAGAGCGTCGGCAGCGCGGCCCTGCGCGTGCAGGGCTACCGCGAGGCCCTGGCGGCGGCGGGCCTGCCCGTGCGTCCCGAGCTCGTCCGCGAGGCGGGGCTGTGGCACCGCTCCACGGGCGCCGAGGCGACGTCCGCCCTGCTCGACGAGGGCGTCGAGGTCGACGCGATCTTCGGGCTCAACGACGCCCTGGCGCTCGGGGCGCTGCACGCGCTGCACGACCGCCGCGTCGACGTGCCCGGGCGGATCGCGGTCATCGGGTTCGACGACGTGGAGGAGACGGCCTTCTCCTCGCCCACCCTGAGCACGATCGCTCCGGGGCGTGACCAGATCGCCCGGACCGCGGTGGACCTCGTGCTGGCCCGCGTGGCGGCCGGGGGCGAGGACCCCGGCCCGCCCCGGCGGGTCGTGGCGGACTTCGCGCTGGTGGCGCGCGCCTCGACCCTCGGCGCCGGGGCCTGAGCCCGGGCCGGCCGACCTCGCCCGCAGCCGGCGGTGGTCGACGGGCGGTGGTTGACGCCCTCGCGCGGACCGTGCGACTGTGGCGTTACAACGATGTAGCGACCGGCGCGGTCGCCTCGTCCCCTCTCGCGCGCCGCCCCCGTACCTCGTGCACGCGGGCCGCACCGACCCCGTCCTGGAGGACCCATGGCCGCCGTCCGTCTGACCATCGACCCGGCGTTCCGCGTCGGGCCCGTCCGCCGACGTACGTTCGGGTCCTTCGTCGAGCACCTGGGCCGCTGCGTCTACACGGGCATCCACGACCCGGAGCACCCGACGGCCGACGCGGACGGCTTCCGCGGCGACGTCATCGCGCTGACGAAGGAGCTCGGCATCTCCACGGTGCGCTACCCGGGCGGCAACTTCGTCTCGGGCTACCGCTGGGAGGACGGCATCGGCCCGCGCGACGAGCGGCCGGCGCGCCTCGACCTGGCCTGGCACTCCACGGACCCGAACCTCGTCGGCGTCGACGAGTTCCTGCGGTGGACGGCGAAGTCCGGCACGGAGCCGATGATGGCGGTGAACCTGGGCACCCGCGGCGTGCAGGAGGCCCTCGACCTGCTCGAGTACTGCAACGTGCGCGGCGGCACCTACTGGTCCGACCTGCGCCGCCGCAACGGCGCCCCCGAGCCCTACGACATCCGCATGTGGTGCCTGGGCAACGAGATGGACGGCCCGTGGCAGATCGGCCACAAGACGGCCCACGAGTACGGCCGCCTCGCCGCGGAGACCGCGCGCGCCATGCGGATGATCGACCCCGACCTCGAGCTCGTCGCCTGCGGCTCGTCGTCGAGCGCGATGCCGACGTTCGGCGCCTGGGAGCGCGAGGTCCTCGACGAGACCTACGAGTTCGTCGACCACATCTCCGCGCACGCGTACTACGCGGAGGAGGACGGCGACCTCGGCTCCTTCCTCGCCTCCGCGGTGGACATGGACCACTTCATCTCCTCCGTGTCGTCCGCCGCCGACACGGTGCGCGCGCACAAGAAGCTGTCCAAGCGCATCCACATCTCCTTCGACGAGTGGAACGTCTGGTACCAGAAGCGCGCCGAGTCCCGGCCGCCGACGGGCGCGGACTGGCCCGTGGCGCCCGTGCTGCTCGAGGACCGCTACAACGTGGCGGACGCGGTCGTCGTCGGGAACCTGCTCATCTCCCTGCTGCGCAACACGGACCGCGTCCACGCCGCCTCGCTGGCGCAGCTCGTCAACGTCATCGCGCCGATGATGACCGAGCCCGGCGGCCGGCTGTGGCGCCAGACGACCTTCCACCCCTTCGCCCAGGCCTCGCAGCACGCGGCGGGCGAGGTGCTGCGGGTCGCCGTCGAGGCGCCGACGTACGAGACGGCCCGCTTCGGCGACGTGCCGCTCGTCGACGCGGTCGCCACCTGGGACGCGGAGGCCGGCGCCCTGGCGGTCTTCGTCGTCAACCGCTCGACGACGGACCCCGTCGCGCTCGACGTGGACCTGCGCTCCGTCCCGGGCCTGCGCCTGGTCGAGGCGACGTCGCTGAGCAACCCCGACCACACGTGGACCGCGTCCGCGGACGACGACACCTCCGTCCGGCCGCAGCCCAACGGCACGGTCGCGGTGGCCGACGGCCGCCTCTCCGGGACGGTGCCCCCCGTGTCGTGGAGCGTCCTGCGGCTCGCGCTGTGACGGGGGCGGCCCGGCGGCGGACCGTGCGCGCCACCGCCGCGGCCGCCCTGGCGCTCGTGGTCGCCGGCGGCGCGGTGGCGGGGCTCGCGCTCGCCGACGCGGGCCCCTTCGCAGGGCCCTCCGGCGGGTCGGACGGCGGCGGGGTCCGCGAGCCGGCGGCCACCGTGGTCCCCGCGACGGGCGACCTGGCCGTCCACGACCCGGCGCTCGTCGTCGGCGAGGAGGGCGAGCCCTGGTACGTGTTCTCCACCGGGGACCTGCGCGTGGGCTACGGCGCCCCGCAGGTCCGCCGCTCGCTCGACGCGGGCCTCACCTGGGAGCCGGTCGGCACCGTCTGGGACGAGGAGACGCGCCCGCGCTGGGTCTACGAGCGCATCCCGACCGTGTCGAACTTCTGGGCCCCGGCGGTCTGGGAGCACGACGGTCTCTGGTACCTGTACTGGTCGGCGTCCACCTTCGGGAAGAACACCTCGGTCATCGGCCTGGCGACGAGCCCGACCCTCGACCCCGACGACCCCGCCTACGCCTGGACGGACCGCGGCGAGGTGTGGAGCTCGGGACCCGTCGACGACTGGAATGCCATCGACCCCTCCCTCGTCGAGGACGCGGACGGCACGCCGTGGATGGCGTTCGGCTCCTTCTGGGGCGGCATCCACCTCCTCGAGCTCGCGTGGCCCGACGGGAAGCCGGTCGACCCGGCGGCGGACCCCGTCCGGCTGGCGATCCGGGGCGATGCCGTGAACTCGATCGAGGGGCCGCAGGTCGTCGCCCACGACGGCTGGTTCCACCTCTTCGTCTCGCGCGACACGTGCTGCCGCGGCGTCGACTCCACCTACAGCATCGGGGTGGGCCGGTCCCGCGAGGTCACCGGCCCCTACGTCGACCGCGAGGGCCGGCGGATGGCGGACGGGGCGAGCGAGGACGTGCTCCTCACCCGCGGGGACGCGATCGGCCCCGGCGGGCAGTCCGTCAGCGGCGGCGTCCTGGCCCACCACGTCTACGACGGGACGCGCTCGGGCGCGGCGACGCTGGGCCTGCGGGTCCTGGCGTGGGACGACGAGGGCTGGCCGGTGGCGACGACGGCCGAGGAGCAGCAGGACGACCGGGACGAGCAGGACGACGACGAGGGGAGGGGCTGAGGTGCTCGCGAGCACGCCGCCCATGGGGTGGAACAGCTGGGACTGCTACGGCACCACGGTCACCGAGGAGGAGGTGCTCGCCAACGCGCGCGTGCTGGCGGAGCGGCTCCTGCCGCAGGGCTGGGACACGGTCGTCGTCGACATCGCCTGGTACGACCCGACCGCCCGCGCCCACGGCTACAACGACGGCGCCCCGGTCGAGCTCGACGGCTTCGGCCGTCAGCTCCCCGCGACGAACCGCTTCCCCTCGGCTGCCGGCGGCGCCGGTTTCGCCCCGCTGGCGGAGCGGGTCCACGCGCTGGGGCTGAAGTTCGGCGTGCACGTCATGCGGGGCATCCCGCGCCGCGCGGTGGAGCTGGACCTGCCCGTCGAGGGCACGTCCTGGACGGCGTCGCAGATCGCCGACCCCGACCACGTGTGCGCGTGGAACCCCGACAACCTCGGCCTCGACCACGGCCACCCCGGCGCCCAGGCCTGGTACGACGCGCAGGTCGCGCAGCTGGCCGCGTGGGGCGTGGACCTGCTCAAGGTGGACGACATGCAGGCGCCGTTCTACGAGCGGGAGATCGCCGCCTACAGCCGGGCGATCGAGCGCAGCGGCCGCCCGATCGTGCTGTCGCTGTCGCCGGGCACGCACCTGTCGACCCGGCACGTGGACCACCTGCGGGTCACCGCCCAGATGTGGCGCATCTCCGACGACCTGTGGGACCGGTGGGAGGACGTCCACGCCCAGCTCGCCCGGCTCGCGCGGTGGGCGCCGTTCCAGCGGCCCGGGGGCTGGGCGGACGCCGACATGCTGCCGCTGGGCCGGATCGGGCTGCGGGCCGAGCGGGGGGAGCCGAGGGACAGCAGCCTCACGTGGGACGAGCAGCGCACCCTGCTGACCCTGTGGTGCATGGCGCGCTCGCCGCTCATGCTCGGCGCGGACCTGCCCTCCACCGACGAGGCGACGTTCGGCCTGCTCACCGCGCCGGCGGTGCCGGAGGTGCTGAACGGCAGCACCGACGGTGCCGAGGTCGTTCGCGAGCCGGTCGAGGACGGGGAGCTGGTCGTCTGGGCGGCGCGGTCGGCGACGACCGACCGGGCCTACGGGGCGCTCGTCTGGACCGGTCCGACCGCCCGCACGGTGCGCGTGCCCGTGGCGACGGTCGTCGGCACCGGGGCCGGGGCGCGCCCGTGGGCGCTCACGGATCTGTGGGCGGGGACGCAGGACGCGCCGGAGGGCGGGCTCGCGCTCGTCGGCGGGGAGCTCGAGGCGCACGTGCCCCCGCACGGGGTGCGCTGGGTGGCTCTCGACCCCGCGTGACGCCGCGGCGGCGCGGTCGGACCGGCCCTACGCCGCCCGCCCGCGCCGCAGCCGGCGCCGGGCGCCGAGCGCCAGGAGCGCGACGAACGCCCGCTGGCCGACCGGCACGGCGGGGCCGAGCGCCCGGGTCAGCGGGTGCACCGGCCGGCTGAAGGCGCGCACGACGAACCACAGGTCACCCGCGGCGTCGCGCTCGACGACGAAGGCCTCCTCGCCGGAGAACACGTGCCCGGGTCGGGTGCCGTAGGCGAAGCCGACCCGTCGCGCGTCGGCCACGGTCCACACCACCGTGCACGGCGCCGGGACGCGGGCGCGGCCGAGGCCCAGCAGGGCCTCGACGTCCACGCCCGGGGCTGCGCGCGGGGCGCCCGTGCGCAGCCGGACCCCCGCGGCTGCGTGGACCCGCCAGGCGAGCAGGTCCTCGCCGACGCGGGCGAGGTCGGCCGCGGTCCCGGGCCCGAGGCGGTGCCGCACGCCGAGGCGGCGGTGCCCGGCGGGCGGGGTGCCGGCGCGGGTGGCTCCGACGGCGTCGTACGTGAGGCTCACAGCACCCTCTCCCCGGCGACGAGGCGCCACCCGACGAGCCCGCAGAGCCCGAAGCCCAGCGCGTTCGCCAGGCCGTGCGTCGCCACCATCCACGACAGCGACGGGTGCGGCCACCCGGTCGCCTCCCCGACGGCCCAGACGAGGGCCAGGGCCATCGTGACGACGAGGACGAGCGCGCTCGTGCCCAGCAGGGGTGCGGCCAGGCGCTCGACCGCGCGGCCCCGTCCCGCGCCGAGCCCGCCCGTGCGCACGGCGGGGAGCACCCGCGTCCAGACGAGGTGCGCGACGAGCCACATGCCGGCGGTGAGGACCACGGCGCCCACGAGCTCGGCGGCGTCGCCGAGGAAGTACCCGACGAGCACGAGGAGCGTGCCGGCGGGGACCGTCGCGGCGGCGACCTGGGCCCGTCGGCCGGCCGCCCCGTCCTGCACCAGGCGTCCGACGAGCCCCGCGACGAGCGCGGCGGCGAACCCGGCGACGTGCAGGTGCGGCACGGTGAGCGCCAGGATCCCCAGGGAGAAGCCGAACAGCTCCGTGCCGGCCCGCTCCGCGACGAGCGCCGTGGCGCCGGCCAGCGGGGTGCCCAGGGCGGTGAGGGCGGCCAGCTCGTGCACCGCCGTCGTCGGTGCGGGACCCGCCCGCCGGGTCCGGCACCACCGGGCCGCGCGCCGCACGCCCAGGCCGAGCAGCACGAGCGTGGCCGCCGCGTACAGCGCGGCCAGGGCGACGGCGACCGGCCCGCGCGGGAGGGCGAGGGAGGCGGCCCCGGCGGCCCCGACGACCGGCCACCACCGCAGGCGCGGCACGCCGCCGAGCAGCCGCAGGCCCAGCGGCAGGAGCACGACGAGCCCGAGCGCGACGACGAGGTCCACGACCACCCGGGCGGCCGGGCTCACGGGCGGGCCGCCGCGACGAGGGCGAGCAGGTCGTCCACGGGCCCGCGCAGCACGGGCAGCCGCGCCAGCCCGACGAGCCGGGCCAGCAGGGGCACCGCGCGGTCGACGAGGGCCCGCGTGCGCGCCTGCCCGGGCGAGGCGTCGTGCACCCAGTGGAGGAGGACCCCGAGCTCGGCGAGCCAGAGCAGCTCGGGCAGGTCGGCCCGCAGCCGCCGCGGCACCGCGGGCCGCGCGCCGTCGACCGTCCGGCGGAGCAGGTCGAGGGCCCGCTCGCGCGCCTGCCCCGAGGCCTCCGAGAAGGGGCTCGCGCCCGAGCCGGGCCGCAGGGCGACCGTCACGAACTCCGCGCCGAAGCCGTGGTACGGCGCGAAGGCGTCGAGGCCGGCGTGCAGGACCGCGCCCAGCCGGGCGGCCAGGTCCCCACGGTCCGCACGGTCCCCGCCGTCGTCGCCGTCGTCGCCGTCGTCGCCGTCGCCCAGCAGCGGGACGGCCCGGGCGTGGTGGTCCTCGACGACCTCCCGGTACAGCTCGTGCACGAGGTGCCCCTTGGAGGGGAAGTAGTAGTACGCGATGCCGGTGGCGACCCCGGCCTCCGTGGCGACCCGGCGCATCGTCGTGCGCTCGTAGCCGTGCTCCCGGAAGAGGCGGAGGGCGGTGTCGCGGACGAGGTCGCGCGTGCTGCCGGTCATCGGGCTCCTCGAACGTGTTCTTGAACGTGTTCAGCCTGAACGTGTTCAAGGTACGGCACGCCCGGCTGCCCGGGGATCGACCGGAGGGGTGGTCCGGGCGCGCCGGAGGACGGCCGCGGCAGGGGGTGCCCGCCGCCGCGCGGGTCGGGGCGTCAGCCGCGCAGGGAGCGGTGCAGCGCGCGGCCCGTGACGGAGAGGACCCAGGCCGCGCCGGCGAGGGCGGCGGCCGCGGTGCCGCGCCGGCGGGCGGTGCGGGCGCGGCCGCGGAACTCGCGCACGGGCCAGCCGCGGTCGGCCGCGTGGCGGCGCAGGCGGCGGTCGGGGTTGATGGCGCAGGGGTGGCCGACGCTGGTGAGGATGGCCAGGTCATTGGCCGAGTCGCCGTAGGCGTAGGACGCGGACAGGTCGAGGCCCTCGCGCTCGGCCAGCGCGCGCACGGCCTCGGCCTTGGCCTCGCCGTGCAGCAGGTCCCCGACGAGCGCTCCGGTGTAGTACCCGTCCCGGTGCTCGGCGACGGTGCCGAGGCCGCCGGTGGCGCCGAGGCGGTGGGCCAGGAGCGCCCCGATCTCCACAGGCGTCGCGGTGACGAGCCAGACCTCGTGCCCGGCGGCGACGTGGGCGTCGAGCAGCCGCTGCGTGCCGGGGTAGATGCGCAGGGAGAGCACCTCGTCGTACACGTCCTCCGCGATCGCGGTGACCTCGGCGACGCTGTGGCCCCGCATGATCGACAGCCCGCGCGAGCGCACCTGGTCGATCTGCTCGCGGCTCTCGCCGAAGGCGAGGTACCGGGCCTGGATCGCCGCGAAGCGCCAGATGTCGCGCTTGCGGAAGAACCCCCGCTGGTAGAGGCCCACGGCGAGGTGGAAGGCCGACGCGCCGCGGATGATCGTGTTGTCGACGTCGAAGAACGCCCCGACCCGGGGCGAGCCGGACGGCGCGGGCGTCACGCCGGCCACCTCGGCGGCCACGGCGGCCGCGGCGCGCGGCCCGACGGACGGTGCGCCGGGCGGTGGGGCGGGCGGTGCGGCGAGGGCTGCGTCGGGCGGGGCGGTGCCCGCGCCGGCGGTGCCGGGCTCCTCGGCCCTCTCGCCCTGGCGCACGGGGCCACTGTAACCAGGGCCGCGACCGTGTCGAGGTGCGCGGCCTACGCTGGCCGGATGGGCGGCGAGGAGGGGCACGGGGCCGGGCGGGACGACGCACGCGTGGTGCTGTACGGGCGGGCGGGGTGCCACCTGTGCGACGAGGCCCGAGCGGTCGTCGCGCAGGTCTGCGACGACGCGGGCGCCCGGTGGGCGGAGGTCGACGTCGACACGGACCCCGGGGTGGGCGCTGCACTGCGCGAGGAGCTGTCCGAGCTCGTGCCCGTCGTCGAGGTGGACGGGGTGCGCCGGGGGTTCTGGCGCATCGACCCGGCGCGGCTGCGCCGGGCGCTCGCGACGCCCTGACCGCCGCGTCGCGCCGGCGGGGGCGGTCGCACGGCCGAGGGCCGGCGCCGGGCGGTCCCGGCACCGGCCCTCGGGCGGTGCTGCTGCGGTGCGCCGGTGGGCGCGGGGGTGCTCAGGCCTGGGCGATGAGCGAGGCGTCGATGGTGATGACGACCTTGTCGGAGACGAGCACGCCGCCGGCCTCGAGCGCGGCGTTCCAGGTCAGGCCGAAGTCCTTGCGGGAGATCGTCGTCGAGGCCTCGAAGCCGATGCGGCGGTTGCCGAAGGGGTCGGTCGCCGTGCCGTTGAACTCCGTGGCGAGCTCGACGGAGCGGGTCACGCCGTGGATCGTCAGGTCGCCCATGACGACGTGCGCGTCGCCCTGGGCGCGGACCTCGGTGGAGACGAAGGACCACGTCGGGTAGGTCTCGACCTCGAAGAAGTCGGCGCTCTTGAGGTGGCCGTCGCGGTTGGCGTCCTTCGTGGAGACGGTCGCCGGGTCGAGCGTGACCTGGACGGAGGAGGACTCGAGGCCCTCGCCCACGACGACGGTGCCCTCGACGATGCCGATGGTGCCGCGGACCTTGGAGATGCCGGCGTGACGGACGGTGAAGGCGGCCTCGGAGTGCGACGCGTCGAGCGCGTAGGTGCCGGCGACGAGACCGATGGGCAGGGCGGTGGCGGTGGTGGTCATGGCGTGTCTCCTGGTGCGGGGCGAGGGGTGGGCCGACGGTTGAAACCTCAACCGCTCGATGGTTGAACTTTCTACTACACTGTTCTTGTTCCCGCAAGCATCGGGCGATGGTCCGCACGGAGTGGAGGCGACATGAGCAGCACCGCACCGGCCCCCGTGGCCGTGACCGAGGGCGTCGAGACGCAGGGGCAGGGGCAGGGTCCGGGGCAGGCTCCCGAGCAGGGCCCGGAGCAGGGGGCCGCGCCGGTGCGCTGGCTCACGGAGGAGGAGCAGGGGCACTGGCGCGCCTTCCGCGACGGCACCGCGCGGCTCCTGGACGTCCTCGCGCACGAGCTGGACGCGGGGAGCGGGCTGTCCCTGCACGAGTACGAGCTGCTCGTGCGCCTGTCGGAGGCGCCGGGCCGGACGCTGCGCATGTCCGAGCTCGCCGCGGGCCTCGCGCACTCGCGCAGCCGGCTCACGCACACGGTCCGGCGCATGGAGTCCGCCGGGATGGTCGAGCGGCGGGCCTGCGCCTCCGACGCCCGCGGCGTCGAGTGCGTGATGACCGAGCAGGGGTGGGCCACCCTCGTCGCCGCGGCCCCCGGCCACGTCGCCTCGGTGCGCGCGCACCTCGTCGACGTCCTCACGCCCGAGCAGTTCCGGGCCCTGGGCGACGCGATGCGCGCGGTCGGGGCCGACCTCGACCGCATCGGGTGCCCCGTCCGGGCGACCCACGTGGGCGGGTAGCGCGAGGCTGAGAGCGGCCCGTCCCGGGCCGGCCGGGGGCGTGCCGGGCACCCAGGAACGTCTGTGAGACTGGGGGCCATGCTCCCCACCACCGTGCACCTGCTGCGGCACGGCGAGGTGCACAACCCCGCCGGCGTCCTCTACGGGCGTCTGCCCGGGTACCGCCTCTCCGAGCGCGGCGAGGCCATGGCGCGGACCGTGGCCGACCACCTCGCGGGCGTCGACGGCGGCGAGCGGCACGACGTCACGCTCGTCGTGGCCTCGCCCCTCGAGCGCGCCCAGCAGACCGCGGGCCCGCTCGCGGACGCCTTCGGGCTCGAGGTGGGCACGGACGAGCGGCTGCTCGAGGCGGAGAACGCGTTCCAGGGGCTGACGTTCGGCGTCGGCGACGGCTCCCTGCGCCACCCGCGCCACTGGCCGCTGCTGCGCAACCCCTTCCGGCCGTCCTGGGGCGAGCCGTACCGGCAGCAGGCGGACCGCATGCTGTCCGCGGTCGACAGCGCCCGCGTGCGCGCCCGCGGGCACGAGGCCGTCCTCGTGAGCCACCAGCTGCCGGTGTGGATCGCCCGGCTGGCGGCCGAGGGGCGTCCCCTCTGGCACGACCCGCGCCGCCGGCAGTGCTCCCTGGCCTCGCTGACGTCGTTCCGCTTCGAGGACGACACCCTCGTGGGCATCCGCTACAGCGAGCCGGCGGCCGCTCTCCTGCCCGGCGCGAACCCGGTCCCGGGGGCGTGAGCACGGTGCAGGTCCCGGTGCAGGTCCTGGCGGGCGGCAGGTGGGGCCGCGCGCGCAGGGCGCTCGCGGCGGCGCTCCTCGTCGCCCTCGCGGCCGGCGGCTGCTCCGCGGGCGGGGGCGGCGGGGGCGGCGGCACGGCCGACGTGGTCGACCAGGGCTACCAGTCCGGCGACGGCAGCACGACCCAGTGGCCGGCGGCCGAGCGCCCGGGGCCCGTGGAGCTCGTCGGGACGGACTACGAGGGCGGGACGCAGGACGTGTCGGCGTGGCGCGGGGACGTCGTCGTCCTCAACACCTGGTACGCGGCCTGCCCGCCCTGCCGCGCGGAGGCCCCGGACCTCGTCGCCGTGGCGGAGGAGTACGCCGACCGCGGCGTGCACGTGCTCGGCATCAACGGCACGGACGCGGCCGGCGCGGCGCAGCCCTTCCAGGAGCGGTTCGGCGTGCCCTACCCGAGCCTGGAGGACACGGACGGCTCCGCGGTCGCCTCGCTCCAGGGCACGGTGCCCGTCAACGCGGTCCCGACGACGGTCGTGCTCGACCGCCAGGGACGCGTCGCCGCGCGCGTGCTCGGGCTCGTGGAGGGCTCGACCCTGCGCGCCGTCGTCGAGGAGCTGCTGGCCGAGGAGCCGGCGTGAGTGCCGACCCCCTCGTGACGGCTGCGACCGGCCTGCCCGGCGCGGTGGGCGCGGCGTCGCTCGCGCTCGCCGTGCCGGCCGACGTGGGCGACGCCTTCGGCCGCGCCGTCGCGGGCGGGTCCCTGCTCCTCGCCGTGCCCGTGGCGGTCCTCGCCGGGCTCGTGTCCTTCGCCTCCCCGTGCGTGCTCCCGCTCGTCCCGGGCTACCTCGGCCTGCTCGGCGGCCTGGGCGCCGCCGCCGGCGCGGCCCCCGGGCCGCGCCTGGGCGGTGCGGCCCTGCCCGTCGCCGCGGGGGTGCTCGGCGCGCCCGCGGCGAGACGGTCCTCCGTCGGCAGGGCCACGGCGGCCGTCCCCGCCGTCGGCACCGCCCCGGGTGCCGCCGCGACCGCCGCCCCCGGTGCCGCCCCCGGTGCCGCGCCCGCCGCCGGGGCCCGCCGCGCCCTCGTCGTCGCGACCGCGCTCTTCGTCCTCGGCTTCACGCTCGTCTTCGTCGCCTACGGGGCGCTGGCGGGGTCCCTGGGCGCGCTGCTCCTGCGCTGGGACGACGTGGTGACCCGCGTGCTCGGCGTCGTCGTGCTCGTCATGGGCCTGGTCTTCCTCGGCGCCGTGCCCGCGCTCCAGCGGGAGCGGCGTCTGCACCTGGCACCCCGCGCCGGGCTGTGGGGCGCACCCCTGCTCGGCGCGACCTTCGGCATCGGCTGGGTGCCCTGCATCGGCCCGACGCTCGCCGCGATCCTCACGCTCGGCCTCCAGGAGGGCTCCGCGGGGCGCGGCGCCGGCCTGGCCGTCGCCTTCTGCGTCGGGCTCGGCCTGCCGTTCCTCCTCGTCGCCCTCGGGGTGGGCCGGGTCGGGGCCGTGCTCCGGTTCCTCGGTCGGCACCGGCGCGCGACGACGCGGCTCGGCGGCGCGCTCCTCGTCGTGCTCGGCCTCGCGCTCGTCACGGGCGTGTGGGGGACGTGGGCGGGCTGGCTCCAGGGCGTCCTCGTCGGCGGCGACCCGTTCGTGCCGGTGGTCTGATGGCCTCCCCGACCCGCCCCTACCGTCCCGAGGGCCTCGACGACGCCTTCACCACGGGCAGCGACGCGCCCGCCCCCGCCGCGTCGCCGCCCGCGCCGGGGCCGGCGGGCACCCCGGGCGAGGCCCCCGTCGCGCTCCCGCAGCTCGGCGTCGCCGGCTGGCTGCGCTGGGGCTGGCGCCAGCTGACGAGCATGCGTGTGGCACTGCTGCTCCTCATGCTGCTGGCGGTCGCCGCCGTGCCCGGCACGGTGTGGCCGCAGAACGCGCAGGACCCGGCGCGCGTGCAGGACTACCTCGCCGACCACCCGACCGCCGGCCCGTGGCTGGACCGCCTCGGGTTCTTCGACGTGTACTCCTCCGTCTGGTTCTCGGCGGTCTACCTGCTGCTGACGGTGTCCCTCGTCGGGTGCATCCTGCCGCGCAGCCGCGTGCACCTCGCCGCGCTGCGCGGCCGCCCGCCCCGCACCCCCCGCCGCTTCGACCGGTTCCCCGCGCACGGCCGGGCGCTGTCCGACGAGGCCCCGCGCGCCCTCGTCGAGCGCGCCGCGGCCGAGCTGCGCCGCCCCTGGCCGCTGCTGCCCCTCGTGCGGCGGCACCGGGTCGACGTCCACGACGAGGGCGGCGGCACGTGGTCGGTCGCGGCCGAGCGCGGTTACCTGCGCGAGACGGGCAACCTCGTGTTCCACCTCGCGCTCGTCGGGCTGCTCGTCTGCGTGGCGACGGGCCAGCTCCTGCACTACCGCGGCCAGGTCCTCGTGGTCGAGGGGCGCGGCTTCGCCAACGCGGTCGTCTCCTACGACTCCTTCGAGCAGGGCACCGCCTTCCGGCCGGAGTCGCTCGTGCCCTTCACCCTCCGGCTCGACGAGTTCACGTCCCGGTTCGACCCCGACACCCTCCAGAGCCGCTACTTCCGCGCGGACGTCACGCTCACGGAGCCCGGGGACGAGCCCCGCACGCACGCCATCGAGGTCAACCGGCCGCTGCAGGCGGGCGGCGCGAACGTCTACCTCCAGGGCAACGGCTACGCGCCGGACGTGACGGTGCGGGACGCGACGGGCGCCGTGGCCTTCGCCGGGCCCGTGCCGTTCCTGCCGCAGGACGAGGTCTACACCTCGCGCGGCGTCGTCAAGGTGCCCGAGGTGGCGACGGGGGAGCAGATCGGCATCGTCGGGTTCCTGCTGCCCACCGCCGAGGAGGCGGCCCCCGACCTCTGGCGGTCCACCGACCCGCAGCCGGAGGACCCGGTCCTCGTCCTGTCCGTGTGGTCGGGCAACCTCGGCCTCGACACGGGCGTGCCGCAGAACGTCTACCGGCTCGACACGGCCCGGATGACGCAGGCGGTCGACGCCGACGGCCGGCCC
Source organism: Cellulomonas endophytica (assembly GCF_004123805.1). Classification (GTDB taxonomy): domain Bacteria; phylum Actinomycetota; class Actinomycetes; order Actinomycetales; family Cellulomonadaceae; genus Cellulomonas; species Cellulomonas endophytica. The sequence continues at coordinate 32,430 of NZ_RWJX01000019.1, forward strand.
GTCACGCTGTACGTGCGGCCCGGCGAGACCGTCGAGCTGCCCGGCGGGCTGGGCACCTTCACCTTCGAGGGCCTGCCGCGCTTCGCCGCGTTCGACCTGCGGCACGACCCGGCGCTCGCCGGCGTCCTGGCCTTCGCCCTGCTGGCGTTCGGCGGCCTCGCGGTCTCCCTGTTCGCGCCGCGGCGGCGCCTGTGGCTGCGCGGAGCGCCCGGAACGGGCGACGCCGCCGGCCGTACAGTGGTGACGGCGGCCGGGCTCGCGCGCGGCGACGACCTGGCGCTCGGCGGCGAGGTGGGGCGGCTGCTGCGCTCGGTCCTCGCGGACCCGGCCCGGACCCCTCCCGCCGGCACGGCGGCACGCAGCACCCCACCGACGGATCGGGCACCCCGCCCGGGAAGGGCGAGGTCATGACGACCGGCGACCTGAGCACCCTCCTCGTCTGGGCGGCGATGACCGCCCTGACCATCGCCCTCGTGGCCTGGACGGTGGACCTGGCCCGCATCGCCGACGCGGCGACGCAGGCGAGCCGGCGCGCCGTCGCCGCGCGCGGGCGCGTCGGGGCCCCCGCGGTGGCGGTCGCGGCCGTCCCGGTGGGCGCTCCCGTGACGGGCGGCGGGTCCGGCGGCGGGTCCGGCGGCGCCGACGCGGCCGGGGACGACCCCGACGGCTTCAGCCTCACGACGACGACCGGCAGCGGCCTCGGCCGGGCCGGCGACGACGCGCCCGCCCTGGGCCGGTCCGCCCGCGCGGAGGGCATCGCCCGCTCCACCACGTGGCTGGGACTGGTCCTGCTCGCGCTCGGCGTCGTCCTGCGCGGGGTCGCCTCGGGCCGCTGGCCGACCGCCAACATGTACGAGTTCACGCTCGTCGGGTCCCTCGTGGCCGTGGCGGTGCTCGCCGTGGTGCAGCGCCGCCGTGCCGTCGCGTTCCTCGGGGTGCTCGTGCTCGGCATCGTCGTGCTGGCGCTCGCCCTGGGCCTGCTCGTCTTCTTCGTGCAGGCCGACGCCGTGCAGCCCGCGCTCGACAGCTACTGGCTCATCATCCACGTCGGCGTCGCCATCTCCGCGACCGGGGTGTTCACGGTCGGCTTCGGGGCGGCCGTGCTCCAGATGCTCGTCGACGCGCGCGAGGAGGGGCGCAGCCGCACCCGGCTGGCCGCCTGGCGCGTGACGGGCCCGCGCTTCGCCTGGCTGGCGCAGGTGCCGAGCGCGCAGCGCCTGGAGGCCCTGTCCTTCCGCCTCAACGCGGTCGGCTTCGTGCTGTGGACCTTCACGCTCATCGGCGGCGCCATCTGGGCGGAGCACGCCTGGGGCCGGTACTGGGGGTGGGACCCCAAGGAGGTCGGCACCTTCGTCGCCTGGGTCGTCTACGCGGCCTACCTGCACGCGCGCACGACCCGCGGGTGGAACGGGCGCCGGGCCGCGTGGTTCGTCGTCGCCGGCTACGCCGTCGTGCTCGCGAACTTCACGCTCGTCAACCTCGTCGTCGACGGCAAGCACTCCTACTCGGGCCTCTGAGGGGTCCGTCCCGGCCCGGGGCCGTCCGCGCCGTCGGTGCCCTCGTCGCCCTGCCCGCCGTCGGCGTCGGGTGCCTCGTCGCGGGGCGCGTCCTGCGGGGCGGCGGCCCCCGGCTCGGCGGCCCGACGACGGCGCTGCTCCTGCTCGAGGCGCCAGAGGAACTCGGGGTCGTCGTCGGGGGCCACCGGCCCGCGCCGCACGGGCCCGCCCGACGCCCCGCCCGGCCGCGGCCCGCGGCCGGGACCCTCCCCGGCGGTCGCGCCGGCGGCCCGGGCACGGCGGGCGCTGCGGCTCGAGACGAACCACGCCGCGCCCCCGAAGGGGGTGAGGAGGATGACGACGAGCAGCCACGCCCAGGTGGGCACCGAGCGCCGGTCGCGGGCGTCGCTCTGCGCGACGTCGACGATGCAGTACACGGTGAAGGCCACCAGGAGGAGGGCGGGCAGGATGCGGCTCACCGCTCCACGGTAGCCCGCCGACCTGAGCCGCTCGCCCGCCGCCGGTCAGCCCGTGGTCACGAGAGGGTCACGACCGGGTCCGGACGGGTGCGCGCCCGGACGACCACCGGTGCCGGGGGGGTGCCAGGTCGTCGCCGTACCCTGAGGGGGTGCCGCTCCTCGTCTACTCCCTGCTGCGCCTCGCGCTGTTCGCCGTGTGCTGGGTCGCGCTCGTGCTCGTCGGCATGGGGTCGTGGCTGAGCGTGGTGGTCGCGGTGGTGCTGGCCGCCTGCCTGTCCTACCTGCTGCTCGCGCGGCCCCGCGCCGCCGCGGCGGTGTGGCTGCAGGAGCGCGACGAGGCGCGCCGCGCCCGCCGCGCCGCCGCCCCCCGCAGGGGCGTGGAGCGGGACGCCGACGAGGAGGACGCGGACGTCGAGGCCGTCCGCCCCGGCCGGGTCCCCGGCCAGGACGCGGGCGACCCGACGGCCTGAGGCCGGGCCCGAGGACGACCGGGCGACGGGCTACAGGACGAGGCCGACCGCCAGCAGGAGGCCGAGCACCAGCTCGAGGAGGCCCGTCCCGGCCAGCACGGGCACGAGGGCGACGCCCCGCGCCCCGAGCAGCACGGTGGTCGCCAGCACGACGGCCGGCCCCAGCGCGAGCAGCACGAGCAGCGACCACGGCGCCACGAGGGCGCACGTCGCGGCGAGCAGCACGGGGAGGACCACGAGGACGGCGTACGCCCGGCGGGCGCGGCGGTCCCCGAGCCGCACGGCGAGCGTGCGCTTGCCGGTGACGGCGTCCGTCGGGATGTCGCGCAGGTTGTTGGCCATGAGCAGGGCGCACGCGACGAGCCCGATGGCCACCGCGCCGACCCACGCCGGCCACGGCAGCGCGTGCGCCTGCGTCCACGTGGTGCCCAGCACCGCGACGAGGCCGAAGAAGACGAACACGGCGACCTCGCCGAGGCCGCGGTAGCCGTAGGGGTGGCGCCCGCCGGTGTAGCCCCAGGCGGCGGCGACGCACACGGCGCCGACGGCCAGCAGCCACGGGTCGCCGCTGAGCAGCACGAGCACGGTGCCGAGGACCCCCGCGACGCCGAAGGCCAGGAACGCCGCCGTGCGCACGTCCTGCGCGCGCGCCGTGAGCGAGGCGGTCAGCCGCATCGGGCCCACCCGGTCCGCGTCGGTGCCCCGCACGCCGTCGGAGTAGTCGTTGGCGTAGTTCACCCCGACCTGCAGGGCGAGCGCCACGCCCGCGGCGAGGAGCGCGCGACCCAGGTGCCCGCCCCCCGTCTGCGCGGCCGCGGCGCTGCCGACGAGGACGGGCGCCACCGCGGCGGGCAGGGTCCGCGGTCGCGCGCCCGCGACCCACTGGGCGGCCGTCGTCACCGGGGCACCCCCGTGCCGTGGGCCGTGCCGTGGCCCGTGCCGTGGCCCGTGCCGTGGCCCGTGCCGTGGCCCGCACCGTGGGTGGCGGGGCGGGTCCCGGGGCGGGTCGCGGGGGTCGCGGGCTGCGGGGCGGGGGCGGTGGGCGCCACGGGCGTCCTCTCGTCGGGAGCGGGGAGGGCAGAGGAGGTGAGCAGCGCCGCGGCCAGGGCGGCGGCCGCGCGGCGGTCGGGCTTGCCGGGGCCGCGCGCCGGCAGGGCGTCGACCACGAGCACGGCCCGGGGCGCGTGGGCCGGCCCGAGGCGCGGGGCCACCGCGGCGCGCGCGGCGGGGAGCAGGTCGGGCGCCCCCGTCCCGCCGGCTCCCGGGGTGGGGACGACGAGGGCCACGAGGGCACGGCCCCACTCGGGGTCCGGGACCCCGACGACGAGCGCCTCGGCCACCCCCGGCACGCCGGCGAGCAGCGCCTCGACCGCGGCGGGGGCCACGTTGACCCCGCCGGTGACCACGACGTCGTCGAGCCGGCCGAGCACCGCGAGCCGCCCGTCGGCGTCGCGGCGGCCGAGGTCCGAGGTCCGCAGCAGCCGGAGGCCGTCCGCGCCCGGCACGAACGCCGCCGCGTCGAGGTCGGGCCGGTCGCGGTGCCCGAGGGCCAGCACGGGCCCGCCGAGCAGGACGCGCCCGGCGCCCGAGGCGTCGACGCCGTCGAGCTGCACCCGCACGCCGTCGAGGGGCACCCCGTCGTAGACGCAGCCGCCGCAGGTCTCCGTCATGCCGTAGGTGAGGACGAGGCGGACGCCGGCCGCGCGGGCACGCGCCACGAGCTCCGCGGAGGCGGCCGCACCGCCGACGAGCACGGCGGCGAAGCCGCGCAGCGCCTCCGTGGCGGCGGGGTCGGCCAGCAGGCGGCGCAGCTGCGTGGGCACGAGGCTCGTGAGCGCGGGGGCGGCCGCGGCGACGAGCGGCGCGGCGGCGGCGGTGAAGGCGTCGGCGCGGAACGGCCCGGGCGGCAGGACGGCCGGCGCCGTGCCCGCCAGGACCGAGCGGACGAGGACCTGCACGCCCGCGACGTGGTCGACCGGGAGCGCGAGCAGCCACCGGTCGGCGGCCGCCGGCCCCGCGGCGGTCCCGGCGGTCGCGAGCCGCGCCGCCGTCGCCGCCGCGGAGGCGCGCAGGGCGTCGCGGCCGAGCAGGACCGTCTTCGGCTCGCCCGTCGAGCCCGAGGTCGTCAGGGCGAGGGCCGTGGCGTCGGGCACCACGCCGTCCGGGTCCCCGTCGGCGCCGGCCCCCGGCGCGCGCCCCTCGTCGGGACCCGTCCGGGGCACGGGCAGCAGGGCGGGGCCGGTGCCCTCCAGGGCGGCGGCGAGCCGGGGGAGCAGGGCCTCCGCGCGTGCGGGGACGCGCAGGAGGGGACGGCTCACCGGCCCAGCCTAGGCCCGGGGGCCCGGGCCCCGGCCGTACGCTGACCCGGCCCTGCTCGAGGAGGACCCCCGTGACCGTCGCCGTGCGACCCACCGCCGTGCCGCCCGCCGCCGCCCCGCGCCGCCCCCGGCGCACCGCCCTCGCGGCCCTCGCCGCGCTCGTCGTGCTCGCCCCGGCGGCCTGCTCGGGGGACGACGGCGCGGCCGCGCCGACCACCACGGCCACGGTGCGGGTCCCCGGCGTCGTCGAGCCGACGAAGGCCGCCCCGCCGGAGCCGGCCGTGCCGGTCGTGTGGCCCCTGACGGGGGTGGGGACGGACGCCGTCGCCGCCCGTCCCGCCCTGGCGGTCAAGATCGAGAACTCCGCCGTGGCGCGGCCGCAGACGGGCCTGGAGCAGGCGGACGTCGTCGTCGAGGAGGTCGTCGAGGGCGGCATCACGCGCTTCATCGCCGTCTACCACTCGCAGGTGCCGGGCGAGGTCGGCCCCATCCGCTCCATCCGTCCCATGGACGCGGACCTCATGGCGCCCCTGCACGGGCTGCTGGCGTTCTCGGGCGGCCAGCCGCAGTTCGTCCAGCGCATCCAGGACGCCGGCGTGCAGGTGCTGAGCATGGACGCCGGTGCGCCGGGGTTCTACCGCAAGCGCGGGGTCGCCCCCGCCCCGCACAACGTCTACGGCACGCCCGAGACGTTCTGGGGCCAGGCGGCGGCGGACCGCACGTCCCCGCCGGCCCCCCTGCTGCCCGTCGCGCTGCGCGCGGACGCGGCCACCGCCGCCCAGCTGGGCACCCCGGCGGCGTCGCTCACGACGACCTTCTCGCGGTCCGCCTCCCCGGGCTGGACGTGGGACGGCGCCTCGGGCACGTGGCTGCGGTCGGAGGGGCCGACGGCGTCGGTGTCGGCGTCCGGCGCCCGGCTGGCGGCGACGAACGTCCTCGCCCTCCGCGTCCAGGTGAACCCGGACGTGGGCCGGGACCCGGCGGGCAACCCGATCCCCGAGACGATCGTCGCGAACAGCGGCGGCGACGGCCTCCTCGCCTCCGGCGGCAAGGTGCTCCCCGTGCGCTGGTCGATGGGGGCGACCGGGTCGCCGCTCGCCGTGACGACGGACACCGGGGCGGCGGTCACGCTCGCCCCCGGCACCACGTGGGTGGAGCTCGTCCCGGTGACGACGGGCGCGATCACCACGGGCTGAGGCGGGCGCGGCGCCGGGCGTCCAGCAGGGCGCCGGGCGGTCAGTAGGCGTAGGGGAAGCCGGACCAGTCCGGCGCGCGCCGCTCGAGGAACGCGTCGCGGCCCTCGACGGCCTCGTCCGTCATGTACGCCAGCCGGGTGGCCTCCCCGGCGAAGACCTGCTGGCCGGCCAGCCCGTCGTCGGCGAGGTTGAAGGCGAACTTCAGCATGCGGATGGCCTGCGGGGACTTCGTCGCGACGACCCGCGCGTACTCCCAGCCCGCCGCCTCGAGCTCGGCGTGCGGGACCACGTCGTTCACGGCGCCCCACGCGCGCGCCTGCTCCGCGTCGTACTCGCGCGCGAGGAAGAAGATCTCGCGCGCGACCTTCTGGCCCACCTGGCGGGCGAGCAGCGCCGAGCCGTAGCCGGCGTCGAAGGAGCCGACGTTCGCGTCCGTCTGCATGAAGCGGGCGTGCTCCCGGCTGGCGATCGTGAGGTCGGCGACGACGTGCAGGGAGTGCCCGCCGCCGGCCGCCCAGCCGTTGACGAGGGCGACGACGACCTTGGGCATCGTCCGGACGAGGCGCTGCACCTCCAGGACGTGCAGCCGGCCCGCGCGCGCCGGGTCCCAGCCGGCGGCGGTCTCCTGCGCCACGTCGCCGGTGTACCGGTAGCCGTCGCGACCGCGGATCCGCTGGTCGCCGCCGGAGCAGAAGGCGCGGCCGCCGTCCCTGGGGCTCGGCCCGTTGCCCGTGAGGAGCACCGTGCCGACGTCGGAGGTCTGCCGGGCGTGGTCCAGCACCGCGTAGAGCTCGTCCACGGTGTGGGGACGGAAGGCGTTGCGGACCTCGGGCCGGTCGAACGCCACCCGGACGACCGGGACGTCCCGCTCCGTCGCCCCCGCGGCGGCCTCCGCGTCCGTCGGCCGGGCGACGCCGCGGTGGTAGGTCACGTCCGTCAGCCCCTCGAAGCCGGGCACGGTGCGCCAGCGGCGGGGGTCGAACGTCTCGGAGACGGTCGCGGGCAGCGGGGAGGGCGTCGGCTGTGCGGGGGGCACGGGGGCGGTCGTCACGGCCGTCAGCGTAGGCGGGCGCGCGCGCCTAGCCTGGGCGGCTGTGACCCCTGCCGCCGCGCCGCCCCCGGTCGTCTGGGACGTGCCCCTGCGCACCCGGTTCCGCGGCCTGGACCGTCGCGACGGGGTCCTCCTGCGCGGCGACGCCGGCTGGGCGGAGCTCAGCCCCTTCTGGGACTACGACGCGGCGGAGTCGGCCGCCTGGCTGCGCGCCGCGCGGGAGGCCGCCGACACCGGGTGGCCGGACCCCGTGCGCGACCGGGTGCCCGTCAACGTCACCGTGCCGGCGGTCGACGCCGCGACCGCCCGCGCGATCGTGCTCGCCTCCGGCGGGTGCCGCACGGCCAAGGTCAAGGTCGCCGAGCGGGGGCAGGGGCTCGACGAGGAGGTCGCCCGGCTCGAGGCCGTCCGCGACGCCCTGGGCCCCGACGGCCGCATCCGGGTGGACGCCAACGCGGCGTGGGACGTCGACACCGCCGCGGCCCGGCTCGCCGTGCTCGACCGGGCGGCCGGGGGCCTGGAGTACGCGGAGCAGCCCGTGCCGTCCGTGGCGGACCTCGCGGCCCTGCGCCGCCGCACCCCGGTCCCGCTGGCGGCCGACGAGTCCGTCCGCCGCGCCGAGGACCCGCTGGCCGTCGCGCGGGCCGGGGCCGCGGACGTCCTCGTGCTCAAGGTCCAGCCCCTCGGGGGCGTGCGTGCGTGCCTGCGGCTGGCGGAGCGCACGGGCCTGCCCGTGGTCGTGTCCTCCGCCCTCGAGTCCTCCGTAGGGCTCGCGGCCGGGCTCGCGCTGGCCGCCGCGCTGCCCGAGCTGCCCTACGCGTGCGGGCTGGCGACGGCCCAGCTGCTCGCGCAGGACCTCGTCGCCGAGCCCCTGCTGCCGCAGGACGGGAGCATCGCCGTGCGCCGCCCCGAGCCGGACGCCGCACGCCTGGCCGCCGCGCGCGCCGACGCCGACCTCGACGCGCGCTGGCGCACCCGGCTGGCCGCGATCGAGGCGGCGGCGCTCGCGGCGGGGGGCGTCCGGTGACCGGCGCCGACACGTCCGGCGCCGCACCGTCCGGCGCCGACCCGTCGGGGTCCGCCGGTCCCGCCGCGCACGCCGCCCGCGTGCTGCTCGCCGCGCTCGCGGACCTCGGCGTCCGCGCCGTGGTGCTCGCCCCGGGCTCGCGCAGCGCGCCGCTGGCCGCCGCGCTCGTGGACGCGAGCCTGCCCGACGACGCCCGCCCGGAGGGCGCTCCCGCCCTCGACCTCCACGTGCGGGTCGACGAGCGGGTGGCCGGCTTCCTCGCGCTGGGGCTGGCCCGCGCGAGCGGGGCGCCGGTGGCGGTCGTCACGACGTCGGGCACCGCCGTGGCCAACCTGCACCCGGCCGTGCTCGAGGCGCACCACGCCGGGGTCCCGCTGCTGCTGCTCACCGCCGACCGGCCGCACGAGCTGCGCGGGACGGGGGCGAACCAGACGACGGAGCAGGTCGGGCTCTTCGCGGGCGCCGTCCGGCTGGCCGTCGACGTCCCCGCCCCGACGGGCCGCCCCGGCGAGGACGGGGACCTGCGCGCCGTCGCCGTGCGGGCCGTCACGGCGGCGACCGGGGCGCGCACGGGCACCCCCGGCCCGGTCCACCTCGACCTCGCGTACCGCGAGCCGCTGCTGCCCGTGGTCGGCAGCCCGTGGCCGCCGCCGCGCCCGGCCGCCCGCGTGGTGCCCGCCGCGCCCGGGGCCGGGCCGGACCTGCCGCTGCCCGACGACCGGCCGACGGTCGTCGTCGCCGGTGACGGGGCGGGCGGCGTCGCGGCCGCGCTGGGCCGGGCCCGCGGCTGGCCCGTCCTCGCCGAGCCGTCCTCGGGCGCCCGCACGGCATCGGCGGGGCCGGCCGCCTACCGGCTGCTCCTCGAGCACCCCGCGCTCGGCGGCCGGGTGCGCCGGGCCGTCGTCCTCGGCCGGCCGACGCTGAGCCGCCCCGTGCAGCGGCTCCTCGGCCGTCCGGACGTCGAGACGGTCGTCGTCGCCCTCGGCGGGGCGCCGTGGCCGGACGCCGCCCGCGCGGCGGACCTCGTGCTGCCCGGCGTGCCGCCCGCCTGGCTGGAGCCCGGCCGGGACGAGCCGCCGACCTCCCCGTGGTCCGCCGCGTGGACGGAGGCCGGGCGGCGGGCCGACGCCGCGGTCGACGCGGTCCTCGCCGCCGGCCGGGGCGCCGACGCCCCCGCGACCCGCGCCCTCCCGCCCCTGACCGGCCCCGAGGTGGCGCGGGCCGTCGCCGCGGCGTCGGCGCCGCAGGACGTGCTCGTCGTCGGCTCCTCCAACCCCGTGCGCGACCTCGACCTGCTCGCCCGGTGGGACGCGCCGCCGCTCGTCCTCGCCAACCGCGGGCTGGCCGGCATCGACGGCACGCTCTCGACGGCGGTCGGCGTCGCGCTCGCGCTGCCCCGCCGCCGCGTGCGGGTCCTCGTCGGGGACCTCACCTTCCTGCACGACGTGGGCGGGCTCCTCGTCGGGACCCTGGAGCGCGACGTGGACCTGCAGGTCGTCGTGGCCGACGACGACGGCGGCTCCATCTTCCACACGCTCGAGCCGGGGGAGCCCGAGCGCGCGGCCGGCTTCGAGCGCGTCTTCGGCACGCCCCAGGGGGCCGACCTCGCCGCCCTCTGCGCCGGGCTGGGCGTCCGGCACACCCGGGTGAGCCACCCCGACGCCCTGGCGGCTGCCCTGGCCGCGCCGGGGACCGGTCGCAGCGTGGTGCAGGTGCGGGTCGACCGGACGGACCGCCGGGGGCTGGGCGAGCGGCTCCGGGTGGCGGTCCTGCGGGCCCTGGACGGACCCTGGTCCTAGGGACGGCACCGGGCGGGACGGGCGCGGTCGGCAGGTCCGTGCGGCTGGGGCCGGCGCGCCGGACTCACAGGCGCCGTCCAGCGAGGTCCGAGCGTGCCCTCAGACCCGGGGGGTCTGATGAGCACGACGAGAGGGAGGCAGCACCGTGACCACCACGAACAGCAGCGGCTACGAGCCCCGCACGCCGGCCGGGGCCGCCCCGGGCGCCGACGCCCCGACCTGGCAGCACCCGGCGGTGGCCCAGGGGGGCGGACGGGGGTCCGAGGGGCACCCCCAGGGCGCGCCGACGCAGACGCTGCCCCCGCTCGCGGTGCCCGGCGGACCCGGCGGACCCGGTGGACCCGGCGGACCCGGGGGCTTCGGCCCCTTCGGCCCCGACGGCACCCCGAGGGAGCAGCGGCCCGCCCCGCGCCCCCGCCGCCGCTCGACCTGGCTCCCCGTGACGGTCGCTGCGCTGCTGGCCGCCGGCGCCGCCTCCGCGGGCACCGCGCTCGCCGTCGGCGCCGCGGACGACGCGCCGCCCGCCGCCAGCACCTCCATCGCCGACCTCGACCGCCCCGCCGAGGACGGCCCCGTGCAGACCGCCGCGACGACGAGCCCCGACTGGGAGGCCGTCGCCGAGGCCGTGAAGGACTCCGTCGTGGCGATCCAGGTGGCGACCGCCGGCGGCGGCGCCGAGGGCTCCGGCGTGGTCGTCGACGCCGAGGGGCACGTCGTCACGAACAACCACGTCGTGTCCGGTGCCGAGACGGTCCAGGTCACCCTGAGCGACGGGCGCCTCTTCGAGGCGGAGGTCGTCGGCACCGACCCGACCACCGACCTCGCCGTCATCCGGCTCACCGACCCGCCGCAGGACCTCACGCCCGCGACCTTCGGCCGGTCGGACGACGTCGTCGTCGGGCAGCCGGTCATGGCCGTCGGCAACCCGCTGGGGCTGGCCAACACCGTGACGACCGGCATCGTCTCCGCGATCGACCGCCCCGTGTCGGCCTCGGAGCAGGGCAGCACGGACCAGGGGTCGGTGACGAACGCCCTCCAGGTCGACGCCGCCATCAACCCCGGCAACTCGGGCGGCCCGCTGTTCGACGGCGAGGGCCGCGTCATCGGCATCAACTCCTCCATCGCGACGCTGTCGAGCGCGTCGGGCTCCATCGGGCTGGGCTTCGCCATCCCGGTCGACCTCACGCGGACGATCGCCGAGCAGCTCATCGCCGACGGCACCGCCGAGCACGCGTTCCTCGGCGTCAGCCTCGGCGACGGCACGGCGACGGCGGACGGCGTCACCCGGCGCGGGGCGCTCGTCGGCGAGGTCACCGCCGGCTCCCCCGCGGAGAGCGCGGGCCTGCAGGCCGACGACGTCGTCGTCGCGATCGACGGCGAGCCCGTCGTCGGGGCCGAGTCCCTCACGGCGTACGTGCGGGAGAGGTCCGCCGGCGACTCCGTGACGCTCACGGTCGTCCGCGGCGGGCGGTCCCTCGAGGTGCCCGCCACGCTGGCGACCCGCGAGGAGACGACGGCGGCGACCCCGGACCAGGGCGGCACCGCCCCGGGCGACGAGGGCAGCGGCGAGGGCAGCGGCGACGGCTCCTCCGACGTGCGCCCCGACAACATCCCCGAGGACCTGTGGGAGTGGCTGCAGGAGCAGGGCCTGGTCGGCGAGGGCCAGGGCTGAGCGGGCCCGGCGCGCGCCGGGCAGGACCGAAGGGGGGCGGCGCCGGCGGGCGCCGCCCCCCTTCCGCCGCGCCGGGCGCAGGAGTACGACTGCGGGATGGGCGGCGACGGGGTCGGGGCGGGGGTGCTCGACGCGATCGGCGGCACGCCGCTCGTGGCGCTGGCGGCGGTGGTGCCCCCCGGCGCCGCCCGCCTGCTCGTCAAGCTCGAGGGCGGCAACCCCACGGGCAGCTACAAGGACCGCCTCGCGCGGGCGGTGGTCCTCGCCGCGGAGGCGGACGGGCGGCTGGCCCCGGGGCAGCCCGTCGTCGAGTACACGGGCGGCAGCACGGGGTCCTCGTTGGCGCTCGTCTGCGCCGTGACCGGCCACCCGCTCACGCTCGTCTCGTCGGACGCCTTCGCCGCGGAGAAGCTGCGCACGATGGCGGCCCTCGGGGCCGACGTCCGGGTCGTGCCCAGCGACGGCGGCCGCCTCACGCCGGACCTCTTCGCGCGGATGCGCGAGGAGGCCCTGCGCCTGCGGGACGCCACGGGCGCGTGGTGGGTGGACCAGTTCCACAACACGGACGCCCTCGTCGGCTACGCCGGGCTCGGCGAGGAGGTCGCGGCGCAGGTGGCGGCCGACGGGGGGCGGGTCGACGTCCTCTGCGCCGGGGTGGGGACCGCGGGGATGCTCGTCGGGGCGGCCCGGGCCCTGCGCGCGCGGGGCCCCCTGCGCGTCGTGGCGCTCGAGCCCGCGTCGGCGCCGCTGCTCACGCGGGGCCGCACGGGCGCGCACCGCGTCGAGGGCATCGCGACGGGGTCGGTGCCGCCGCTGCTCGCGCCCGGCGACCTCGACGGGGCGCGGACGGTCGACGAGGGCGAGGCCCGCGCGCTGGCGCGACGCCTGGCGCGGGAGGAGGGCCTGTTCGCGGGCACCTCGACGGCCGTGAACGTCCTCGGCGCGCTCGCGGTGGCGGCCGAGCTCGGGCCCGGGTCCACCGTGGTCACCGTCGCCTGCGACACGGGCCTGAAGTACCTGGCCGGCGACCTCTTCGCGGCGTGAGGGGGTCCGACGCGCCCCCGCCCGGTGCGCGTCAGGCGCCGAGCGCGGTCCGCATGGGCTCGAGCTTCGCCTCGGACTCGGCGACCTCGGCCGCGGGGTCCGACGCGCCGACGATGCCGCAGCCCGCGAACAGCCGCAGCCGGTGCGGGTCGTCCGGGTCGACCTCGGCCGAGCGCAGGGCCAGCGCCCACTCGCCGTCGCCGTCGGCGCCGAACCAGCCCACGGGACCGGCGTAGCGCCCGCGGTCCATCCCCTCGACGCGGCGGATCACGGCCCGCGCCGCGGCGGTGGGCGTGCCGCAGACCGCCGCCGTGGGGTGCAGGGCCGCGGCCAGCGCGAGCGAGGACGGGTGCGCGTGCTGGTCCGTGAGCACGCCGGTGACGTCGGACGCCAGGTGCAGCACGTTCGGCAGGTGCAGGACGAAGGGCGCGTCGGGCACGTTCGTCGACGAGAGGAACGGCGTGATCGCCTCGACGAGGGACTGCACCGCGTACTCGTGCTCCTCGAGGTCCTTCGAGGAGTGCGCCAGGATCGCGGCGCGGGCGAGGTCGGCGGCCTCGTCGCCCGTGCGCCGGATGGTGCCGGCCAGCACGCGCGAGGTCACCAGCCCCTTCTCCGAGCGCACGAGCAGCTCCGGCGTCGCGCCCAGCAGCCCGTCGACGCTGAAGGTCCAGCAGGAGGGGTAGCGCTCGGCCAGCCGCCCGAGCGGCCAGCGCGGGTCCAGCGGCCGCTCCGTGCGCACCGGCACGTCCCGCGCGAGGACCACCTTCTCGACCTCGCCCTCGCGCACCGCGGCGATGCCGCGCCCGACGACCGCGCGCCACGCGTCGGCGGGGGGCCCCTCGTCGAGGACGGCCCCCGGCGCCTCGACGGGCGGCCGGTGCCCGGTGACGTCCGCGAGCGTGGGGGCCGTGCCGATCCGGGCGCCCGTGGTCACCGTGGTGAGCCAGGCGTGCCGCCCACGCCGCCCCACGACGACCCGCGGGACGACGACGACGCCGCCGCGGGGCGAGGCGTCGTCGAAGGCGAAGGAGCCGAACGCGACGGGCCCCGTGCCGGGCAGCCCCACCTCGTCACGGACGATGGCGTGGCGCAGGGCCTCGCGCCAGGCCGCGTCGGCGTCGGCGAACCGGTCCGGGCCCGACACCTCCACGCGCAGCGCCTCGCCCCACGCGACGAGCCCGTCGCCGCGGCGGACCCACACGAGGGGCGCCTCCCGCGGCACGAGGTCGACGAGGTCGCCGAGCGCGTCGGGGTCCAGCGCCACGGTGCGGACGAGGAGGGGCTCGCGGCGGCCGCGTCGGACGGGCCCCTCGGGGGTGCCGCGGTCCGGGGTGCCGCCGTCGGGGGCCGGGATCGGGGAGGTCGAGCCGCTCATCGTCCCGCCAGCCTAGGTCCCGGGCGCTGTGGAGGTCGTGCGGCGGGCTGGCAGCGCGCTGAGCGGGCGGCCCGGCCGGCACGCCTCCCGGAGCGCGCGGTGCCCGCGCCCAGGTCGTCCGTCCACCGCGGGCGGGGTCCCGGCGCCGGCCGGACGCCGGCGACCTGACACGATGGCGCCATGGCCCGCGCCTCCCTCGACAAGGACCCGCACGACGTCGCCGCGATGTTCGACGCGGTCGCCCGGCGGTACGACCGCACGAACGACGTGCTCTCGCTCGGGCAGGACCGCCTCTGGCGCCGCGCCACGCTGGCGGCGCTCGACGCCCGGCCCGGGGAGACGGTGCTCGACCTCGCGGCGGGCACGGGCACCTCGAGCGAGCCCCTCGCGGACCGCGGCGTGCGCGTCGTCCCCTGCGACCTGTCGACGGGGATGCTGGCCGTCGGGCACCGGCGCCGGCCCGACCTGCCGTTCGTCGCCGGGGACGCCACCTCCCTGCCCTTCGCGGACGCCTCGTTCGACGCCGTGACGATCTCCTTCGGCCTGCGCAACGTCGTCGACCCGGCCGCGGGCCTGGCCGAGATGCTCCGCGTGACGCGCCCGGGCGGGCGGCTCGTCGTGTGCGAGTTCTCCCGGCCCACCTGGGCGCCGTTCCGGGCCGTGTACGACCGGTACCTCACCCTCGCCCTGCCGCGGATCGCCCGGGCGGTCGCGGGGGAGTCCGAGGCCTACGCGTACCTGTCCGAGTCCATCCTCGGGTGGCCGGACCAGCACGGCCTGGGGCGCATGCTCAAGGACGCGGGCTGGGGCGCCGTCGCGTACCGGAACCTGTCGGGCGGCGCCGTCGCGCTGCACCGGGGGACGCGCCCGGCCTGAGCGCCGGTGCCCCGTCCTGGCCCCGGTCCTGGCCCCGGCGCCACCCCGCCGCCACGCCGCCGTCACCCCGTCGTCGCCCTGCCGTCGCCCCGCCCTCGCCCCGTCGACCGCCGGCGCGTCGGGACCTCCGTCCCGGCCGGCCGGGCCGTCGGCACGCCCACAGCCCCATGACGTGCACATCTCCTGAGCGTGGTGAGGTGTGACTTGGCAGACATCCCGCGATTCGCCTCGTACAGTGACGCCCGGACGACGACGTGACGACGACGTGACGAGGTGGGTCTGCCGTGCAGGACCTCAGGGGCGAAGCCGCTGACGTGATCGTGGTGGGTGCCGGGCCCGCGGGCGCGAGCGCCGCGTACCACTGCGCCGCCGCGGGCCTGTCCGTGCTGCTGCTCGACAAGGCCTCCTTCCCGCGCGACAAGATCTGCGGCGACGGCCTCACGCCCCGCGCCGTCGCCGAGCTCGTGCGGATGGGTGTGAGCCTGCGGGAGTCGGACGGCTGGATCCGCAACGTGGGCCTGCGCGTCCTCGGCGGCGGGCACGTCGTGGAGCTGCCCTGGCCGGAGCTGTCCTCCTACCCGTCCTACGGGCTGGCCCGCACCCGGATGAGCCTGGACCACCTCCTCGTCGACCACGCCCGCGCCGCGGGGGCGAAGGTGGCCGAGCGCACGCAGGTGACCCGCGTCGTCACCGACGAGCGCACGGGTCGCGTCGTCGGCGTCCGCACCCGGCCGCTGGACGAGCGCGGCCGCCGGCTGGACGACGAGGAGACGGAGCTGCGCGCGCCGCTCGTCGTGGCGGCGGACGGGGTCTCGGCCCGCGTCGCGACCGGCGTCGGCCGGGCCAAGCGCGACGACCGCCCCATGGGCGTGGCCGTGCGGACCTACTTCCGCACCCCGCGGCACGAGGACCCGTGGATGGAGAGCCACCTCGAGCTCTGGGACGGCGAGCCGGGCCGGTCGGACCTCATGCCGGGCTACGGCTGGGTGTTCGCGCTGGGCGACGGCACGGCGAACGTGGGCCTGGGGTCCGTGAGCTCGACGGCCGCCGCCACGGACGTGGACTACCGCGCCCTGTTCGCGCGGTGGATGGAGCACGTGCCGGCCGAGTGGGGCTTCACGCCGGAGAACCAGCTGGGCCCCGTGCGCGGCGCGGCGCTGCCCATGGCCTTCAACCGCGGGCCGCTCTACGCGGACGGCCTCATGCTCGCCGGGGACGCGGGCGGCATGGTCAGCCCCTTCAACGGGGAGGGCATCGCCTACGCGCTCCAGGCGGGCCGGGAGGCCGCCGACGCCGCCGTGCAGGGGCTCGCGCGCGGCACCGCGGCCGGGCGCGAGCGGGCCTTCGCCGCCTACGAGAGCCGTCTCAAGGACGACCTCGGCGGCTACTGGACGCTCGGGCGCGTCTTCGTCTCCCTCATCGAGCGGCCCGAGGTCATGCGGGTGTGCACGCGCTACGGGCTGCCGCGGCCGCTGCTCATGAAGTTCGTGCTCAAGCTCCTCGCCGACTGCTGGGAGCCGCGCGGCGGCGACTGGGCGGACCGCACCATCGCCGCGCTCTCGCGGATGGCGCCGGCCGCATGACCGCCCGCGCCACCACCCGCAGCCGGACCCGACCCCGCGACCTGACCGCCACCGCCGGAGGACAGCCGTGACGAACCCCTTCGTGCCGCTCCTGGTGCTCATGGGCATCGCGGCCGTGCTCGCCGTCGGCGGGCTCGCGGCCAGCGTCGTCCTGGGGCCGAAGCGGTACAACCGCGCGAAGCTCGAGGCGTACGAGTGCGGCATCGACCCCACCCCGCACGCGGTCGGCGGCGGGCGGTTCCCGGTGAAGTACTACCTCGTCGCGATGACCTTCATCGTCTTCGACATCGAGGTCGTCTTCCTCTACCCGTGGGCCGTGAGCTTCGCCGAGCTGGCGACGTTCGGGCTCGTCGCGATGCTCGCGTTCCTCGTCCTCATCACCGTGCCGTTCGTCTACGAGTGGCGCCGCGGGGGCTTCGAGTGGGACTGAGGGGGCGGCGGCAGCAGGCAGGGCCGCCACGGCAGGCAGCACACGCAGCAGACGCAGCGCAGGGTCGCGCACGCACGGAGGGGGCACGCTGATGGGGCTGGAGGAGGCGCCCTCGGGCTTCCTGCTGACGACGGTCGAGGACCTCGTCGGGTACTTCCGCAAGGGCTCGCTCTGGCCGGTGACGTTCGGGCTGGCCTGCTGCGCGATCGAGATGATGGCTTCGGGCGCGCCGCGCTACGACCTGTCCCGCTTCGGCATGGAGGTCTTCCGCGCCTCGCCGCGCCAGGCGGACCTCATGATCGTCGCCGGCAGGGTCAGCCAGAAGATGGCGCCGATCGTCCGCCAGGTCTACGACCAGATGTCCGAGCCCAAGTGGGTCCTGTCCATGGGCGTGTGCGCGTCCTCGGGCGGGATGTTCAACAACTACGCGATCGTGCAGGGCGTCGACCACGTCGTCCCCGTCGACATCTACCTGCCCGGCTGCCCCCCGCGGCCGGAGATGCTCATCAACGCGATCCTCGCGCTGCACGACCAGATCCAGAACGAGCCCCTCGGGGCGAACCGCCGCGAGGCCGTCGCGGCCGCGGAGGCCGCCGCGCTCGAGGCCACCCCCACCTCCCGCATGACGGGCCTGCTGCGATGACCGTGACCCCCGGCGGGGACGTCGAGCGGACGCCCGCGGCCGCCGGCGCGGCCCCCGATCCCGGCCCCCGCACGCCGCTCGACGTCGTGGACGTGCGCCGCGGGATGTTCGGCGCCCACGGCAGCGGGGACACCTCCGGCTACGGCGGGCTCGTCGTGCCCGTGGTCCTGCCCGGCCCGTCCGCGCGCCCCTACGGCGGCTGGTTCGACGAGGCCGTCGACGTGCTGGCCGAGCTGCTCGAGGAGAGCGGCACGGGCTTCGACGCCGCGGTGGAGGCCGTCGTCGTCGACCGCGAGGAGCTCACGCTCCAGGTGCGGCGCGAGCACCTCGTCGAGGTCTCCCGGCACCTGCGCGACGACCCGGACCTGCGGTTCGAGCTGTCCCTGGGCGTCTCGGGGGTGCACTACCCCCACGAGCGCGGCCGCGAGCTGCACGCGGTCCACCACCTCTGCTCGGTCACGCACTCCCGCCGGCTGCGCGTGGAGACCACCTGCCCGGAGGAGGACCCGCACGTCCCCTCGGTGACGACGGTCTACCCCGGCGCGGACTGGCACGAGCGCGAGACGTGGGACTTCTTCGGCATCGTCTTCGACGGGCACCCGGCGCTCGCGCGCATCGAGATGCCCGACGACTGGCCGGGGCACCCCCAGCGCAAGGACTACCCGCTGGGCGGCATCCCCGTGGAGTACAAGGGCGCCACCGTGCCGCCCCCGGACCAGCGGAGGTCCTACACCTGATGAGCACCACGACCGCGACCGGCCACGTCGTCGACGACGACGCCACCGGCGTGCCCTCCTTCGAGGCGTCCGGCGGCGACTGGTCCGACATCGCCGAGGAGGCCGCACGCCTGGGCGAGGAGCGCATCGTCGTCAACATGGGGCCGCAGCACCCGTCGACCCACGGCGTGCTCCGGCTCATGCTCGAGATCGACGGCGAGACCGTCACGGAGGCGCGGGCCGGCATCGGCTACCTCCACACGGGCATCGAGAAGAACATGGAGTTCCGCACGTGGACCCAGGGCGTGACCTTCTGCACGCGCATGGACTACGTGGCGCCCCTGTTCCAGGAGGCGGCCTACTGCCTGGCGGTGGAGAAGCTGCTCGGGATCACGGACGACGTGCCCGAGCGCGCCACGACGATCCGCGTGCTGCTCATGGAGCTCAACCGCATCACCTCGCACCTCGTGTGCCTGGCCACGGGCGGCAACGAGCTCGGCGCGACGACGATCATGACGGCGGGGTTCACCGCCCGCGAGGAGATCCTGCGGATCTTCGAGCTCGTCACGGGCCTGCGCATGAACCACGCCTTCATCCGGCCCGGCGGGGTCGTCCAGGACCTGCCCCCGGGCGCGGTCGACGAGGTGCGCTCGGCGCTCACCCAGGTGCGGGTCTACCTGCGCCAGCTCGAGGACCTCATGCTCGCCAACCCCATCCTCAAGCTCCGGACGCAGGACGTCGGCGTCCTCGACCTCACCGGCTGCATGGCGCTGGCGATCACGGGCCCGGTGCTGCGCTCGGCGGGCCTGCCCTACGACGTGCGCAAGGCCGCGCCGTACTGCGGGTACGAGACCTACGACTTCGACGTGCCCGTCGCCACGGACGCCGACGCCTGGTCGCGGATCGTGCTGCGCCTGGAGGAGTGCTACCAGTCCATGCGGATCGTCGAGCAGGCGTGCGAGCGCCTCGAGGCGCAGGGGCCGGGGCCGGTGATGGTGGGCGACAAGAAGATCGCCTGGCCGGCGCAGCTGGCCCTCGGCACGGACGGCATGGGCAACTCCCTCGACCACATCCGCGAGATCATGGGCACCTCGATGGAGGCCCTCATCCACCACTTCAAGCTGGTGACGGAGGGGTTCCGCGTCCCCGTGGGGCAGGTGTTCCAGACCGTGGAGCACCCCCGCGGCGAGCTCGGCGTGCACCTCGTCTCCGACGGCGGCACCCGGCCGTACCGCGCGCACTTCCGGGACCCGTCCTTCAACAACCTGCAGGCCGTGTCCGTGATGTGCGAGGGCGGGCAGATCGCCGACGTCGTCGTCGCGGTGGCCTCGCTCGACCCCGTCCTGGGAGGGGTGGACCGATGACCGTCGACGACGCCGGCCTGCAGTCGCCGGACGCCGCCACGCGGCGCGCGTCGGGCAGGACGCACCGCACGGGCTACGACGAGCCGACGCTGACCGCGCTCGCGGCGGACGCGGCGGCGGTGGTCGCCCGCTACCCCGAGCCGCGCTCGGCGCTGCTGCCGCTGCTGCACCTCGTGCAGTCCGTCGACGGCTACGTCAGCCCCCGCGGCATCGCGTTCTGCGCGCAGACGCTCTCGCTGACGACGGCCGAGGTCTCGGCCGTGGCGACCTTCTACAGCCAGTACAAGCGGCACCCCAACGGCCGGTACACGGTCGGCGTGTGCACGAACACGCTGTGCGCCGTCATGGGCGGCGACGCGCTGTGGGAGACGCTCACGGACCACCTGGGCATCGGGCACGACGAGACGACGCCCGACGGCGCCGTCACGCTCGAGCGCGTCGAGTGCAACGCGGCCTGCGACTACGCGCCCGTCGTGATGGTGAACTGGGAGTTCTTCGACGAGCAGACGCCGGGCTCCGTGACCGCGCTGGTCGACACCCTCCGCTCCGGCCGGCCCGTGCGGCCCACGCGCGGCGCCGACGACGTCGTCGACTTCCGGGCCATGTCCCGCGTGCTCGCCGGCTTCCCCGACGGCCGCGCCGACGAGGGCCCGGCCGCGGGCGAGGCCACCCTGCGGGGCACGCGCCTGGCCCGCGAGCGCGGCTGGGTCGCGCCCCCGTTCCCGGACGAGGACGCGAGCGACGCCGCGGGCCAGGACCGGGGCGGGGCCGACGGCGACGCGGCCGCCGCCGCGGGGCCCCAGATCCCCACGGGGGCGCCGCGCAACGACGCGGAGCGCCCCGTCACCACGCCGACGGACGCGTCGTCGGCACCGCAGCGGCGCGCCGAGACGTCCGAGCGCACGAGCCGCACCACCACCGACGGCAGCGACGCCGGGAGGGACGCCTGATGCCCACCACCCTCACGCCCGTGATCAGCGCGCACTGGGACGAGGAGCGCGCCTGGACGCTGGAGTCCTACCGCCGCCACGGCGGCTGGGAGGGCATGCGCCGCGCCCTGGCGATGGACCCCGCCGACGTCGTGACGGCCGTGAAGGACGCGGGCCTGCGCGGCCGCGGCGGCGCGGGCTTCCCCACGGGCATGAAGTGGGGCTTCCTGCCCGCGCCGGACGGCGGCCCCCGGTACCTCGTCGTGAACGCGGACGAGTCCGAGCCCGGCACCTGCAAGGACATCCCGACGATGCTCGCGAGCCCGCAGCTGCTCGTCGAGGGCGTGGCCATCACGTCCTACGCCATCGGGTGCCGGCACGCCTTCATCTACGTGCGGGGCGAGGTGCTCCACGTCTACCGCCGGCTCCTGCGCGCGGTGGAGGAGGCCTACGCCGCCGGGCTGCTCGGCGAGGACGTGATGGGCTCGGGGTACTCCCTCGACGTGACGGTGCACGCCGGCGCCGGCGCCTACATCTGCGGCGAGGAGACGGCCCTGCTCGACTCCCTCGAGGGCCTGCGCGGCCAGCCCCGCCTGAAGCCGCCCTTCCCCGCGGTCGCGGGCCTGTACGCGCGGCCCACGGTCGTCAACAACGTCGAGTCGATCGCGTCCGTGCCCGGCATCCTGCGCGGCGGGGCCTCGTGGTTCACCTCCATGGGGACGGAGCGCTCGGCCGGGCACGGGCTGTTCTCCCTGTCCGGGCACGTGACGCGGCCTGGGCAGTACGAGGCGCCCCTGGGCATCACCCTGCGCGAGCTGCTCGACATGGCCGGCGGCGTGCGAGAGGGCCACACCCTGAAGTTCTGGACGCCGGGGGGCTCCTCGACGCCGATCTTCACCGCGGAGCACCTCGACGTGCCCCTGGACTACGAGTCGGTGGGCAAGGCCGGCTCCATGCTGGGCACGCGGGCGCTGCAGGTCTTCGACGAGACCGTGTCCGTCGTGCGCGCCGTGACGCGCTGGACGGAGTTCTACAAGCACGAGTCCTGCGGCAAGTGCACGCCCTGCCGCGAGGGCACGTACTGGCTCGTGCAGGTGCTGCGGCGGTTCGAGGCCGGGCGCGGCACCGACGACGACATCCAGCTCCTGCTCGACCTGTGCGGCAACATCCTCGGCCGGGCGTTCTGCGCCCTCGGCGACGGCGCCACGAGCCCGATCACCTCCGCGATCCAGTACTTCCGCGAGGAGTTCGAGGCCGGGACGCACACGCCGGCCGACGTCCTCTTCCCGCCGGAGCGCTCGTCGCGCTTCGCGTACACGCCCCGGCGGGCCCCCGAGCTGGTCGGAGCGCACCGATGACCCTCACCCACCCCGAGGGCGCGGTGGGCCGCTCGGTCGGGCAGCCCGGCCGGCCGCTCGTGCCGTCCGTCCCCGCGCCCGTCGAGCCCGCGCCGGCCGCCACCGTCACCCTCGACATCGACGGCGTGAGCACGACCGTGCCGAAGGGCACGCTCGTCATCCGCGCCGCGGAGCGCCTCGGGATCCAGATCCCGCGGTTCTGCGACCACCCGCTGCTCGCCCCGGCCGGCGCCTGCCGCCAGTGCCTCGTCGAGGTGTGGGCCCCGGGGCGCGACGGAGCGCTCGCGAAGATGCCCAAGCCCCAGGCGTCCTGCACGCTCGAGGCGACCGAGGGCATGAAGGTGCGCACCCAGCACACCTCGGCCGAGGCCGACGGCGCGCAGCACGGCGTCATGGAGCTGCTGCTCATCAACCACCCGCTCGACTGCCCCGTCTGCGACAAGGGCGGCGAGTGCCCGCTGCAGAACCAGGCGATGAGCAACGGCCGGGCGACGAGCCGCTTCGTCGACGTCAAGCGCACCTTCCCCAAGCCCATCGCGATCTCGACCCAGATCCTGCTCGACCGCGAGCGCTGCGTGCTGTGCCAGCGCTGCACGCGGTTCTCCGAGGAGATCGCCGGCGACGTCTTCATCGACCTGCAGAAGCGCGGCGCCGCGCAGCAGATCGGCACCTTCGACACCCGCGTCCTGGACTTCGCCGACGACCCGGGCACGACCGACGGCGGCGCCGACGGCACGGCCCCCGGGGTGGACTCGGCGCTCGTCTCGCCGGAGGGGCCCGTCGGCGTCGCGCTGCCGGACACCAGCGGCCGGCCGTTCTCGTCCTACTTCTCGGGCAACACCATCCAGATCTGCCCCGTCGGCGCGCTGACGAGCGCCGCGTACCGGTTCCGCTCGCGGCCCTTCGACCTCGTCTCGACGCCGGGGGTGTCCGAGCACGACGCGCAGGGCTCCGCCATCCGCGTCGACCACCGTCGCGGCGTGGTGCTGCGGCGGCTGGCCGCGGAGGACCCGGCCGTCAACCAGGAGTGGATCACCGACAAGGACCGCTTCGCGTTCCGCTGGCAGGCCGCGGCGGACCGCCTCGCGACGCCGCTCGTGCGCACCCGCGGCGCGGACGGCACCCGGGGGGACCTCGAGCCCGTGAGCTGGGCCGAGGCGTTCGACGCCGCGGCCGCGGGGCTCGGCGCGGCGGCCTCCGCCGGCGAGGGGAACGTCGGCGTGCTGCCCGGCGGCCGCCTCACCCTCGAGGACGCCTACGCCTGGGCGAAGATCGCCCGCACGGCCCTGCGCACGAACAGCGTGGACGGCCGGGCCCGGCCGCACTCGGCGGAGGAGGAGGCCTTCCTCGGCCACGCCGTGGCCGGGCGGACGGTGTCCGTCACCTTCGCCGACGTCGTCGCGGCCCCGGCCGTGCTGCTCGCCGGGCTCGAGGCCGAGGACGAGGCCGGCGTGCTGTTCCTGCGCCTGCGGTCGGCGGTCACCGCCCGGCGCACGCGCGTCCTGTCCGTCGCGGCGTTCGCCTCGCGCGGCCTCCAGCGACTGGCCGGGACGCTGCTGCCCGCCGCGCCCGGCACGGAGGCCGAGGTGCTCGACGGCGTGGCCGCGGGGGCGGGCGTCCCGGTGCTGGCGGAGGCCGCGGACCTGCTCGCGCAGCCCGGTGCGGTCGTGCTCGTCGGGGAGCGCCTGGCGACCTCGCCCGGGGCGCTGTCCGCGGCCCTGCGGCTGGCGGGGCGCACCGGTGCCCGGCTGGCCTGGGTGCCGCGGCGCGCCGGGGAGCGCGGGGCCGTCGAGGCCGGGGCGCTGCCGTCCCTGCTGCCCGGTGGCCGTCCCGTCGCCGACGCGGCGGCGCGCGCGGGCCTGGCGGCGGTGTGGGACGTGCCCGCGCTGCCGACCGCGCCCGGGGCCGACGCCACGGAGGTCCTCCGCGCCGCGGCCGAGGGACGCCTCGGGGCGCTCCTCGTCGGCGGGGTGGACCCCGACGACCTGCCCGACCCCGCCCTGGCGCGCGCCGCGCTGGCCGCGGTGCCGTTCCTCGTGAGCCTCGAGGTCCGCGCCTCCGCCGTGACGGAGCTCGCCGACGTGGTCCTGCCCGTCGCGCCGCCCGTCGAGCGGGCCGGCACCTACGTCACCTGGGAGGGCCGCCCGCGGCCGTTCCCCCAGGCCCTGACGAGCACGGCCATGCCCGACCACCGCGTGCTGCACGCGCTCGCGGACGCCCTCGGGACGGACCTGGGCACGGGCTCGCTGGCGGCCGTGCACGACGAGCTGGACGTGCTCGGCGGCTGGTCCGGCGCGCGGGTCGCGGCGCCCGACGTGCCCGCGGGCGACCCGCCCGCCGTCCCCGACGGCCACGCGGTCCTCGCCACCTGGCACGAGCTGCTCGACGCGGGCCGGCTGCAGGACGGCGACCCCCACCTGGCGGGCACGGCGCCCCGGCCGGTCGCGCGGCTGTCGGCCGCGACCGCCGCGGCGACGGGTGTCGCCGACGGGGAGCCCCTGACGGTCGCCACGGCGGCGGGCGCGGTCACGCTGCCCGTCGTCGTCACGGTCATGCCCGACCGCGTGGTCTGGCTGCCGACGAACGCCCCGGCCTGCGCCGTGCGGGCCACGCTCGGCGCGGACGCCGGTGCGGTCGTCGCGCTCGCGCCGGGCGCGGTGACGGGCGCGCCCGCCGCGCAGCCCGCGACCGCCCTGCGCGTGGGCGGCGACGCCGGCCTCGTCGGCGGCGGCGCGCCGCTGCCGGGGGCACCCACGGGACGCAGCACGGAGGGGGAGGCATGAGCGCGCTGCTCGGAGCCGTCGACGCGGGCCTCGGCACCGCGGCGAACGTGCCCGTCACGGCGGACTTCAGCCAGGACAACGGCTGGATCTGGCTGCTCAAGGCGGTCGCGCTCGTCGCGTTCCTGCTCACGAGCGTGCTCATCGCGATCTGGTTCGAGCGGCGGGTCGTCGCCCGGATGCAGGTGCGCCCGGGGCCGAACGTGCACGGCCCGCTCGGCCTGCTGCAGTCGCTGGCCGACGCCATGAAGCTGCTCGTCAAGGAGGACGTCACCGTCCGGGCGGCCGACCGGCTCGTCTACGTGCTGGCGCCGCTCATCGCGGTGTTCTGCTCCCTGCTGACGCTGGCCGTCATCCCGTTCGGCCCCGAGGTGAGCATCTTCGGCGTCCTCACGCCGCTGCAGCTCACGGACTTCCCCGTGGCGGTCCTCTACGTGCTGGCCTGCGCGTCCGTGGGCGTCTACGGCCTCGTCCTCGGCGGCTGGGCGTCCAACTCGACGTACCCCCTGCTCGGCGGGGTGCGCTCCACGGCGCAGGTCATCTCGTACGAGCTGGCCATGGGCCTGTCGCTCGTCAGCGTGTTCCTCATGTCGGGCTCGATGTCGACGTCGCAGATCGTCGACTCCCAGCGCCCGCTGTGGTGGGCGCTGCCCCTGCTGCCGGCCTTCGTCCTCTACGTCATCTCCATGGTGGGCGAGACGAACCGGCTGCCCTTCGACCTCCCCGAGGCCGAGGGCGAGCTCGTCGGCGGGTACACCACGGAGTACTCGTCGATGAAGTTCGCGTGGTTCTTCCTCGCCGAGTACATCAACATGCTCAACGTCTCGGCCGTGGCGACGACGCTCTTCCTCGGCGGGTGGCGGGCCCCCTGGCCGCTGTCCGCGATCGGCGACGGCGTCCTCAACACGGGCTGGTGGCCCGTGCTGTGGTTCCTCGCGAAGGTCTGGGGCTTCATGTTCCTCTTCGTGTGGATCCGCGGGTCCGTGCTGCGCTTCCGCTACGACCAGTTCATGAAGCTGGGGTGGAAGGTGCTCATCCCGGCGGCCCTGGCCTGGGTCGTGTGCGTGGCCGTCGTCCAGGGCGTGCGCCAGTTCGCCGACGTGGACCTGCGCACGCTGCTCCTGGCCATCGCGGCCCTGTTCGCCGTGGTGTTCGTCGTGGCGCTGGCGCTGCCCGAGGGCAGGCGCCCCGAGCCGCCGCGGCGCCGTCGCGACGAGCCGTTCGACCCCTTCGCGGGCGGGTTCCCCGTCCCGCCGCTGCCGGGGCAGACGCTGCCCCCCTCGCCCCGCAAGGACCGCGCCCTGGCGCAGACCGCCCGTCCCGCGGACGGGCCCGAGACCGAGACCCCGGAGGTGACGCGGTGAGCGAGCCGACGCGGCCCGACCCCAGCACGGACCGGCCGGCGGAGGGGGCCCGGGCGGCGACCGGGGCGACCCCCGCGCGGCAGGGGGCCACCCCGGCCCGGCGCGGCGCGAGCCCCGCCCGCCGCGAGGGCTCCGGTCGCGAGGGCTCCGGCCGCGAGGTCGCGCGCCCCGAGGAGCCCGGCTACCGCTCGCTCATCCCGCCGCGCACCGGCCTGGCGGGGGCGCTCGCCCCGGCGGGGGGCTTCGGGGTGACCTTCGCGAACATGTTCAAGCCGACGGTCACCGAGGAGTACCCCTCGGAGAAGCCGCCGACGAAGCCGCGCTACCACGGCCGCCACCAGCTCAACCGCTACGCCGACGGCCTCGAGAAGTGCATCGGCTGCGAGCTGTGCGCCTGGGCGTGCCCCGCCGACGCCATCTACGTCGAGGGGGGCGAGAACACCCCGGACGCGCAGTACTCGCCGGGGGAGCGGTACGGCCGCGTGTACCAGATCAACTACCTGCGCTGCATCTTCTGCGGCCTGTGCGTGGAGGCGTGCCCGACGCGGGCGCTGACGATGACGAACGAGTACGAGCTGGCCGGGCCGACGCGCGCCGGGCTCATCTTCGAGAAGGAGGACCTCCTGGCCCCTCTGCGCTCCGGGATGCTGTCCGCCCCGCACCCGATGGTCGAGGGCACGACGGACACGGAGTACTACCGCGGCGAGGTGACCGGCACGACGCCCGGGCAGGTCGCCTGGGTGGCCGAGCACCGGCCCGAGGACCCGACGCTGCCCGGCAGCGGTGCCCCCGCCCCCGCAACGGGGGCGGCCGCCGCCGCCGTGCGCGCCACCGCCGCCGCCGCGACCCGGCAGGGCTCGCGGTGAGCGCTGCGCTGGACGCCGCCGTGCTGGCACCGGCGGTGGTGATGTCCCTGACGGAGTCGGGCCGCACGACGACGGGGGAGGCGGTCCTCTTCTGGGTGATCGCCCCGATCACCGTGGTCGCGGCGTTCGGCCTGCTGTTCGCCCGCAAGGCGGTGCACGCGGCGCTGAGCGTCGTCCTCGTGATGATCAGCCTGGCGTTCCTCTACGTGGCGCAGGACGCGGTGTTCCTCGGCGTCGTCCAGGTCGTCGTCTACACCGGCGCCGTGATGATGCTGTTCCTCTTCGTCCTCATGCTCGTCGGCGTCGACGCCTCCGACTCCCTCGTGGAGACCATCCGGGGGCAGCGCTGGATCGGCTGGCTGGCGGGCATCGGCCTGGGGGTCGTGCTCGTCTCCGTCGTCGGGCGCGCCACCTGGGCGACGCCCGTCGGGCTGGCGGAGGCCAACGCCGACTCCAACCCCGTCGGCGTCGCCCGGCTCGTCTTCGGCCAGCACGTGTTCGCCTTCGAGGTCGTCGGTGCGCTGCTCGTGACCGCCGCCCTCGGCGCGCTCGTGCTCACGCACGCCGAGCGCCTCACGCCCCGGCGGGGCCAGCGCGAGCGCGCCGTCGCCCGCGTCCGCGCCGGTGGCCCCCTCACGCCCCTGCCCGCCCCCGGCGTCTACGCGCGGAGCAACGCCATGGACGTGCCGGCCCTCGGGCCGGACGGGCGCCCGCTCGAGCAGTCCGTCTCGCGCGTCCTGCGCGTGCGCGGCCAGGCCGCCGACTCGCCCGGCACGCTCGTCCCGACCACGCGTCCCGACGGCACCGTCACCCTGGCCCCCGCCGGGTCCGCGGGCGACGCCGGGCGGCGTCGGGAGGTCGAGGCCCGCCCCGACCCGACGGTCGGCCGGGACGCCGCGGAGGCCGGCTCCGACGCCGCCTCGGACGCCGCCTCCGACGCCGCCGCCGAGGGGGTCCGCCCGTGAACCCGACGAACTACCTCGTCCTCGCCTCGGTGCTGTTCACCCTCGGGGCGATGACGGTGCTCCTGCGCCGCAACGCCGTCATCGCCTTCATGGGCGTCGAGCTCATGCTCAACGCCTCCAACCTCGCCCTCGTGCACCTCAGCCGCCACCACGGCGACCTGCAGGGCCAGGTGCTCGCGTTCTTCGTCATGGTCGTCGCGGCCGCTGAGGTCGTCGTCGGCCTCGCGATCATCGTGGCGATCTTCAAGACCCGGCGGTCGGCCTCGGTCGACGACGCCGACCTGCTGAAGGGCTGACCCCGTGCCCGACGTCGAGGCCCTCGCGCCCGCCCTCGTCGCCGTCCCGCTCGCCGCGGCGGCCCTCCTGCTCGTGCTCGGCCGCGCCGCGGACCGGTGGGGCCACTGGCTCGCCGTGCTCGCGTCGTGGGCGGCCTTCGTCGTCGGCGCCGTGCTCGCGCTCGACCTGCTCGGCCGGCCCGCGGAGGAGCGCGTCGTCGACGTGACCGTGGGCCGCTGGTTCGACGCCGGGTCGCTGGCGGTCGACGCGGGGATCCGCCTGGACCCCCTGTCGATCACGTTCGTGCTGCTCGTGACGTTCGTCGGCTCGCTCATCCACGTCTACTCCGTGGCGTACATGGCGCACGACCGCGACCGGCGCCGCTTCTTCGCCTACCTCAACCTCTTCGTCGCGGCGATGCTCCTGCTCGTCCTCGCCGACTCCTACCTCCTGCTGTTCGTCGGCTGGGAGGGCGTCGGTCTGGCGTCCTACCTGCTCATCGGCTTCTGGAACCACCGGACGCCGTACGCGGTGGCCGGCAAGAAGGCGTTCGTCGCCAACCGGGTGGGGGACATCGGGCTGCTGGTGGCCATGGGGCTCCTGCTCGCCCACGTCGGCGCGCTGGACTTCGCCTCCGTCGACGCCGCGGCCCGCTCCGGGGCGCTGTCCGAGGGCACGCTCACCGCGGTCGGCCTCATGCTCCTGCTCGCCGCCTGCGGCAAGTCGGCGCAGTTCCCGCTGCAGTCCTGGCTCGGCGACGCGATGGCGGGCCCGACCCCCGTGTCGGCGCTCATCCACGCCGCCACGATGGTGACGGCCGGGGTGTACCTCGTCGTCCGGTCCGCGTCCGTGTTCGACGGCGCGCCCACGGCGCAGCTCGTCGTCGTGGTGGTCGGCGCCATCACCCTGGTGTTCGGGGCCGTGGTCGGCTGCGCGAAGGACGACCTGAAGAAGGCCCTCGCGGCCTCGACGATGTCCCAGATCGGCTACATGATGCTGGCCGCCGGGCTCGGGCCGGTGGGCTACGCCTACGCGATCTTCCACCTCGTCACGCACGGGTTCTTCAAGGCCGGCATGTTCCTCGGCGCCGGCTCCGTCATGCACGCGATGGACGACGAGGTCGACATGCGGCGCTTCGGCGGCCTGGCCCGCCTGCTGCCCGTCACCGCCGTGACCTTCGGGCTCGGCTGGCTCGCGATCCTCGGCGTGCCGCCGTTCGCCGGCTTCTTCAGCAAGGACGGCATCATCGAGGCGGCCTTCGTCCCCGTCGAGGGCGCGCCGTGGCGGGCCTGGGTCTTCGGGCTCGTCGCGCTCCTCGGCGCCGGCGTCACCGCGTTCTACATGTCGCGGCTGTTCTTCATGACGTTCGCCGGCCGCCGGCGCTGGAGCGACGGGCACGACGAGGGCCGGGGCACGGCCCCCGCGCCGGCCGGGGCGCACCCCGTCGGCACGCCGGCGCCGGTCCACCACCCGCACGAGGCGCCCCTGCTCATGGTGGTGCCGATGGTGGTGCTGGCGATCGGGTCCGCCGTCCTCGGCCTCGTCCTGGCGACGCGCGGCTTCACGACCTGGCTCGAGCCCGTCACGGGGCACGCCGAGCACGAGGAGCCCGTGCTGCCGGTCCCGGTCATCATCGCCGCGACCCTCGTGGTCGTGGCCGCCGGGCTCGCGCTGGCCGCCCTGCGCTACGCCCGCGACGAGGTGCCCGTCGTGCCGCCCGTGGGGACGGCGCTGACCCG
Source organism: Cellulomonas endophytica (assembly GCF_004123805.1). Taxonomy (GTDB): domain Bacteria; phylum Actinomycetota; class Actinomycetes; order Actinomycetales; family Cellulomonadaceae; genus Cellulomonas; species Cellulomonas endophytica. The sequence continues at coordinate 62,249 of NZ_RWJX01000019.1, forward strand.
GGCCGCCCGCGTCGACCTCTACCAGGACGCGGTGAACGACGCCGCGCTCGTCGAGCCCGGCACCCACCTCACCCGCACGCTCGTGTTCGCCGACCGCGCCGCGGTCGACGGCGCGGCGGTCGGCGTCGGCGCGCTGACGGTGCGCGCGGGCACCGCCGCCCGGAGGGCCCAGACCGGGCTCGTCCGTTCCTACGCCGCCACGACGCTCCTCGGGGTCGTCGTCCTGGGCGGCGTCGTCCTGGCCCTCGGGTCCTGAGAGAGGCGCGCCCCCGTGACGCAGACCCCCTGGCTCACCGTCCTGCTCGCCCTGCCGCTCGTCGGCGCGGTGCTCCTCGTCGCCCTGCCCGCCCCGCTGCGGGCTCGGGCGCGCGAGGTCGCGCTCGCCGTCGCCGTGCTCGAGCTCGCCGCGGCCGTGGCCGCCCTCCTCGCGTTCGACACCGGCCGGGCGGGCGAGCACCAGCTCGTCGAGACGCACGCCTGGATCCCGGCGATCGGCGCCTCCTACGCCCTCGGCGTCGACGGCGTCGGGATCTCCCTCGTGCTCATGACGGTGGTGCTCGTCCCGCTCGTCGTGCTGGCCGCCTGGCGCGAGCAGGGTGCCTCCGGCGCCGCGACGGACCGGCTGCGCACCTACCTCGCGCTCGTGCTGGCCCTCGAGGCCGCCGTGGTCGGCGTCTTCGCCGCCCGGGACCTGTTCCTGTTCTACGTGCTGTTCGAGGCGATGCTCATCCCGGTCTACTTCATGATCGGCTCGTACGGGGGCGCGCGCCGGCAGTACGCGGCGGTGAAGTTCCTCGTGTACTCCCTCGTGGGCGGGCTCGTCATGCTCGCGGGCGTCATCGCCCTGTACCTGGCCGGACCGGGCGGGCCCGACGGCTTCCTCCTCGACCGGCTCGTCGGCGCGGAGCTGTCGACCACGGCCGAGCGCGTGCTGTTCTGCTCGTTCTTCCTCGCCTTCGCCATCAAGGCGCCCATGTTCCCCGTGCACACCTGGTTGCCCGACGCCGCGGAGCAGGCGCCCGCCGGCACGTCGACGCTCCTCGTGGGCGTCCTCGACAAGGTCGGCACCTTCGGGATGCTCACCCTGTGCCTGCCGCTGTTCCCGGGGGCGAGCCGGTGGGCGGCGCCGGTGGTCGTCGTGCTGGCCGTCGTGTCGGTCCTGTACGGCGCGCTGCTCGCGATCGGCCAGCGGGACCTCATGCGGCTCATCGCCTACACGTCGGTGTCGCACTTCGGCTTCATCGTGCTCGGCATCTTCGCCTTCACCTCGACGTCCGTGTCGGGCTCGTCGTTCTACATGGTCAACCACGGGCTCTCCACGGGCGGGCTCTTCCTGCTCGCGGGCTACCTCGCCGCCCGGCGGGGGTCGCAGTCCGTGGACGCCTTCGGCGGGCTCCAGCGGGTGGTGCCGGTGCTGGCGGGGCTGTTCCTCGTCGTCGGCCTCTCGGCGCTGTCGCTGCCCGGGCTGTCGACCTTCGTCAGCGAGTTCACGGTCATCGTCGGGGCGTTCACGCGGTACCCCGCGGCGGCCGTCGTGGCCTGCCTCGGGGTGGTCCTCGCCGCGGTGTACGTGCTCTGGACGTACCAGCGCGTGTTCACCGGGCCCGTCCGGCCGGGCCTCGAGACGATGCGTGACGTCAGCGGTCGCGAGCGCTGGGCGGTGGCCCCGCTCGTCGTGCTCCTGCTGGTCCTGGGCTTCGTCCCCGGGCCGGCGCTCGACCTCGTCCGGCCGCCCGCCGAGCGGGCGCTGGCCGAGGTGGGCGTCGCGGACACCGCACCGGTCGCGGGCGGCGGGACCGCCGCGCCCCCGGACACGCAGGGCACGCAGGGCACGCAGGACGGCGAGGAGGACGAGTGAACGGCTTCGTGGCGCCCGAGGTGGCGTGGGGGGCCCTGAGCCCCGTGCTCGTGGTGCTCGGGGCGGCGGTGCTCGGCGTGCTCGTCGAGGCGTTCGCGCCCCCGGCCGCCCGGCGCATCGTCCAGCCCCTGCTGGCGCTCGCGGCGGTGGCGGGCGCCCTCGTCGCCGTGGCGCTCCTGTGGGGCGACGTCGAGCGGACCGGCGGCACCGTCGTCCTGGGCGGCTCCGTCGTGCTCGACGGCCCCGCGCTCGTGACGCAGGGGGTCGTCGCCCTCCTGGCGCTGCTGTCGCTCCTGGTGCTGGCGGACCGCTCCCGCGCCGGGCAGGGGGCGATCGCACCGCTCGTCGCCGCCGTCCCCGGCTCGGAGACGGAGCGGCTCGCGCGCCGCCGCGGCCTCGTGCAGACGGAGGTGTACCCCCTCGTCCTCTTCGCCACGGGCGGCATGCTCGTCTTCCCCGCGGCCGGCGACCTGCTCACGCTCTTCGTCGCCCTCGAGGTCCTGTCCCTGCCGCTGTACCTGCTGTCGGGGACCGCGCGGGAGCGCCGCCTGCTCTCCCAGGAGGCGTCGCTGAAGTACTTCCTCCTCGGCGCGTTCGCCTCGGCGCTGCTGCTCTTCGGCATCGTGCTGCTCTACGGCTACGCGGGCTCCCTGCGCTACGCCGACATCGCCGCCGCGACCGCCGACCCGTCCGCCCTGGACGCGCTGCTCGTGCTCGGCGCGGTGCTGGTGCTCGTCGGGCTGCTGTTCAAGGTCGGTGCCGTGCCCTTCCACTCGTGGACGCCGGACGTCTACCAGGGCGCCCCCACCCCCATCACGGGCTTCATGGCCGCGTGCACGAAGGTCGCCGCCCTCGGCGCCCTGCTGCGCTTCGCGTACGTGGTCGTGCCGGGTCTGGAGTGGGACCTCGCGCCGATGCTGTGGGCCGTCGCGATCGTCACGATGGTCGGCGGGACGGTCGTCGCGGCCGTGCAGAGCGACGTCAAGCGGATGCTCGCCTACTCCTCGATCGCGCACGCGGGCTTCCTCCTCACGGGCGTGGTCGCGCTGGACGAGCTGGGCGTCGGCGCGGTGCTCTTCTACGGGCTCGTCTACGGGGTGGCGACGATCGGCGCCTTCGGCGTCGTCGCGATGGTCCGGCAGAGCGGCCCCGGCGACGCGGGCGACCTGGAGGCGACCGACCTCGCGCAGTGGAACGGGCTGGCGCGCCGGCACCCGCTGCTCGCGCTCGCGTTCGCGGTGTTCCTGCTGTCCTTCGCCGGCATCCCGCTGACCGCGGGCTTCCTCGGCAAGTTCGGGGTCTTCTCGGCCGCGGTCGCGGGCGGCGCCTGGCCGCTCGCGCTCGTCGGGGTGCTCACGTCCGCGGCCGCCGCGTACTTCTACGTCCGCGTCATCGTCCGGATGTACTTCACGGGCGGCGCCGGTACCGGCGACGAGGCGCCCGTCGCCACCGCGGACGACGCGGCGGCGACGCAGGACCTCGCCCCCGCCGGGGGCGTGCCGGGCGGCGCGGCGGCGGCCGAGAGCGCGGGCGGCCGGCTGCCCGTCACCCCCGACGCGCGCGGGGTGACGACCACGGGCCCGTCCCCGGCGGCGGCCGCGGGCGCGCCGGCCGGTGCGACGACGGCGGTCCTCGACGCCCCGCCGGCCCCGTCGGGAGCCGTGCGGGCCGCCGGGCCCGTGCGGGCGGTGACCTCCGGGCCGGCGGCGGTCGCGGTGGGCCTGTGCCTCGTCGCCACCGTGCTCGTCGGCGTCCTGCCCCAGCCCGTGCTCGACCTCGTGGGGCGCGTGGCGGTCTTCCTCCCCTGACGATCAGGCACCGGGCACCGGGCACCGGGCCCGGCGCCGGGGGAGGGCGCCGCCTGTGAGCGGGACCACCGGATGTGCCCCGGGGGCCGCGCGGAAAGTAGGTTCGTGCCGTGACCTCCACGACCGCCCTCCCGATCGTCGACCCCGGGCTCGCCACGCGCCTCGAGGGCCGCATGACGCTCGTCGAGGAGCGGCTGCGGGACGCGGTCACCTCCACGGACCGCCTGGCCGACGAGGCGTCGCGCCACCTGGTCAACGCGGGGGGCAAGCGCCTGCGCCCGCTGCTGGCGCTGCTCGCCGCGGAGCTGGGCGACGGGACCCGCCGGGAGGTGCTCGACGCCGCCGTGGTCGTCGAGCTGACCCACCTGGCCACGCTGTACCACGACGACGTCATGGACGCCGCGCCCCTGCGCCGGGGCGCCCCGGCCGCGCACGAGGTGTGGGGCAACTCCGTGGCCATCCTCACGGGAGACCTGCTGTTCGCGCGCGCGTCGGCGACGGTCGCGGGCCTGGGCCCGGACGCGGTGCGGATCCAGGCGGCCACCTTCGAGCGGCTCTGCCTGGGCCAGCTCCACGAGACGGTCGGCCCGCGGCCCGACGAGGACCCGGTGGCGCACTACCTCCAGGTGCTCAGCGACAAGACGGCGTCCCTCATCGCCACCTCGGCCCGCTTCGGGGCGATGTTCGCGGGCTGCCGCCCCGAGGTCGTGGGCACGGTGGAGCGCTACGGCGAGACCCTCGGCGTGGCCTTCCAGCTCGCCGACGACGTCATCGACCTCACCTCGGACGCCGCCGTCACGGGCAAGACGCCGGGCACGGACCTGCGGGACCGGGTGCCCACCCTCCCCGCGCTGCTGCTCCGCGACCGGGCCGGCCGGCCCGGCGCCGCCCCCGCCGACCGCGACCTGCTCGCCATGCTCGACGCCGACCTCAGCACGGACGCCGCCCTAGCCGACGCGGTGCGGGCGCTGTCCGGGCACGGCGTGGTCGACCAGACGCGGGAGCGGGCCGTCGGCCTGGCGCGCGCCGCCGTCGACGAGCTGGCGCCCCTGCCCGCGGGGCCCGTCAAGGACGCGCTCGTCGACTTCGCCGACGCGCTCGTCGACCGGGCCTCCTAGGGAGGCGGCGGTGGGCGTCGTCCTGCGCACGGGGCTGCGGAGCGACCGCGGACCCCGCGCCGACAACGAGGACCGTGCGTTCGCCGGCACCCGGCTGCTCGTCGTGGCCGACGGGATGGGCGGGCACGACGACGGCGCCGCGGCCGGCGCCGCCGCCGTCGCCGCGGTGCGGCCGCTCGACGGCCCCGCGCCGGGGCAGGCGCCCGGGGCCGTGCCGG
>NZ_RWJX01000002.1 GCF_004123805.1 Cellulomonas endophytica
CAGACCATCTTGGCATCGACTACTTTGACACACTGTTGAGTTCTCAAGGAGCAGACGCACCCACCCCCGACCCCTGCGGGTCGAGCTCTTGGGGCTCGCTTTCCAGTCTAGGTCATCCAGGGCGGCTTTTTCGCCGCTCCGCATTTCCCTGGTCCTACCGTACCGCACCCTCTGCGGAAGATTTCCCGCTGCCGGTCCGGCTCGACCTGAGCAGTCTGGCACATTCCGAGCGATGCTCCGAACACTGCCGTCCCGCACATTCTTCCCACCATTTCGAGGGCGCACGAGGCGCCCTGCGCTCTGCTGGGGGTCTGCCGCCTGCGGGACCAGCCACCGGGGCCGTGGGCCCTGCGGTGTCCGTTCCTCCTCGCGAGGCGGCTGTATGAAGTTACGCGGTCGACCGCCCCGACGCAACTCCGCTGCTCAGGCCCTATCGGCCACCACCGGCGCCCCGTGAGGTGCCCCGGTCGTCGGACCTGCAGCAGGCGCCGCACGACCTCGTCGGTCGCGCCCTCCGTGCTGCCGATGTCTGCAACGGCGAGTGCTCCCCGAGGTGTTCCCGGTCCTCGTCGGCCGTGCGGCGCTCGGGCAGCTGCGCGGCAGGGACCCGGGGACGGCGAGGGGGCGGTCCTCAGCGCCGGTACCGCTGCACGAAGGCCGCCAGCAGGCGCGGTGGCACCTCCGCCCGTGCGAGACGGAGCCGCGCGACCAGGTCCTCGTACTCCTCGGGCGGGAAGTACCCCGACCGCCGGTACACCGTCACCCGCTCCACGATCCCGTCGACGTCGAGCTCGGGGTGGAACTGGGTGGCGTACTGGTGCTCGCCCACGCGGAAGGCCTGCACGGGGCAGTCGGGCGAGGTCGCGAGCACCGTGGCGGCCGGCGGCGGGGTGCGCAGGGCCTCCTTGTGCCCGACGAAGGCGTCGAACACGGGCGGCAGGCCGGCGAAGAGCGGGTCGGCGCGGCCCGCGTCGGTGAGCGTCACGGGCACCGTGCCGATCGGCTCGCCGTAGGTGCGGTCCACCACCCCGCCCTGGTGCACCCCGAGGGTGCCGACGCCGTAGCAGGCGCCCAGGAACGGCACGTCCTCGGCGAGCACCCGGTCGAGCAGCCCCGCGAGCTCGCGCTCCACGCGGCGCTGCACCGCCGGCTTGTCCTCCTCCGGGTCGCTGGTGCAGAACGGGCTGCCGCCCACCACCACCCCCGACAGTCCCGCGAGGTCCAGGTCGGGCAGCGGTGCCCGCTCGAGGCGGACGCGCAGCAGCTCGTCCGGTCGCAGCCCTCCGTAGCGCAGGATCGCGGCGTGCTCGGCGTCGGCCACCGCGTCGTCGGCGCGCGTGGCGAGGAGCAGGAAGGGCCGCACCTGCGGACCGTAGCCCCGCGCCGAGGGAGTCGCCGGAGGGGCCGCCCCGAAGGGCGTCCTGCACGCCGGGCGTCGGGCCCGCAGAGGCCTCAGCCGCGCGGGCGGCGGGCGAGCCCGGGCGAGAAGCGGCGCGGGGCGGGGACGCCGTCGACGAGGGACGCCAGCGTCTCCCCGACGGCCGGCACGAACTTGAAGCCGTGCCCGGAGAAGCCGGCCGCCACGACGAGCGGGCCGACGCGCTCGAGGACGAAGTCCTCCGTCGGGGTGCTCGTGTACGTGCAGCTGATCGGCGCCGGGCGGTCGGCGTCGAGGCCGGGGAACCACCGGCGCACGTGCTCCTGGAGCGCCGCGAGCCGGCCCGGGTCCACCGGCGGGCGGCGGTCGGGGTCGACGACCGGGCCCGTGCCGTGCAGGCCGACCTTGAGGCCCTCGCCCGGCGTGAGCATCCCGTAGACGGGGGCGGGCAGGTCGGTGCCGGCCGCCGGGTCCGGCCAGTGGTTGAGGCTCGGCCACGCGGCACGCTCGGCCACCGGGTCGGCGGAGGGGTCGCGCAGGGGGAAGTGGGCGGGCTGCTCCTGGGTGACGACGAGCCGCGGCAGGGTCACGAGGCCGCCGAGCAGGTCCGCCGTCCAGGCACCCGCGGCGACGACGGCCGTCCGGGCCCGCAGGGTTCCCGTGTCCGTCACGACGAGCACCTCGTCGTCGGCCAGGACCCGCAGCTGGCGGACCGAGGTCCCCCACGACAGGTGCGCGCCGTGGGCCTGCACGGCCGTGGCGAGCGCCGCGAGCGCGTCGGCGGCGCGGACCCGCCCGCTGCCGGGCACGTGCAGCAGCGTCCCGGGCAGGCGCAGCCCCGGCCAGCGCTCGGCCGCCGCCTCGGGCGCCACCCATGCGCTCGCGACCCCGTACCGCTGCCCCGCGGCGCGGATCGCCTCGAGCCGGTCGCGCGGACCGGCGTTGACGAGGCCGACCGGGTCGAGCAGCACGGTGCCGGTCTCGTCGGCGAGCCGGTCCCACAGCGTGCGGGCCGTGCGGACCAGGGCGAGGTAGTCGTCCTCGTCGTAGGCCTCGTTGAAGTTGCGGGTGGCGCCGTGCGAGGCGCCGTGCGCGTGCCCGGGGGCGTACCGCTCGAGCAGGTGGACGTCCCGCCCGCGGGCGGCGATCCGCCACGCGGCGGCCAGGCCCATGGCCCCGCCCCCGACGACGACGACGTCGACCCGCTCCGGCGTGCTCACGGGCGCGCCCGCACCGTCGGCGTCACCGCCACACGGCCACGGCGCGGCGCACCGGCGCCCCGGGCTCCTCGGCAGCGAACAGGTCCGGCCGCTGGCGGCGGACGCGCTCGATGTCGTCGATGACCGCGCGCAGGTGGCTCCGCAGGAGCCGGCAGGCCTCGTCGTGCGCGCCGGGCGCCAGGACCGCGTCGAGCACCGCCTCGTGCTGGCCGATGAAGACGCCGGGGGGCGAGACCTCGTGCAGCCCGAGGCGGCGGGCCCGGTCCAGGTGGCCCTTCGCCGCGGCGACGGGCGCCCACGTGCCGCCGTGCCCCGACAGGTGCAGCAGGCCCTGGTGGAACTCCTCGTCGAGCCGGAAGAACCCCTCGAGGTCGCCCTCGGCCTCCCGCTGCCGGACGAGGTTCTCCCGCAGCGCGGCCACGGCCGCCGGGTCGGGGTCCGCGGGGACGTCCGCGAGCGCGGCGAGCTCCACCGCCTCCCGCAGGAACTGCGCGTCCGCGACGCGACGCGGGTCGACGCGTGCCACGACGGTGCCGATCTTCGGGAAGACCTGCACGAGCCCCTCCTGCACGAGGAGGATGAGGCTCTCGCGCACCGGGGTGCGCGAGACGCCCAGCTCCGCCGCGAGCTCGTTCTCCGACAGCAGCGCCCCCGGCGCCAGCTCCAGGCGCAGGATCCGGCCGCGGATCGCCTCGTAGACGGAGCGGCGGCGCGGGGTCGGGACCGCGGCGGCAGGCATGCGGCGATCGTATCGACCGCGCCCGGCCGCCCCGTGGGCCGCCCGTCGAGGGCCGCCGGCCGGGGCGACGGATTGCGCGTCAGGACGCCGTGGTCACGGGCGGCACGGGCGCGCCGTCGTGGCGCCTCTTCCAGTGCGGGTTCTCCATGACGCCGAGGAGGTTGCCGAAGGGGTCGACGACGGAGGCGGTCCGGAAGCCGTGACCCCGCTCGCGCACGGGCTCGTGCGGCGTGGCGCCGCGGGCGAGGAGGTCGGCGAGGGCCGCCGCCACGTCGTCGACGTGCCAGTGGACGACGGCACCGCCCGGTGCCGTCGCGTCGTCGGGGGCGCGGTAGCGGGCGTCGATGATGCCGAGCTCGTCCTCGTCGTCGCCGACCCGCCACTCCAGGTACCCGCCGGGCACGCGGAAGTACGGCGGGAGCCCGAGCAGGTCCGTGTACCAGGCGTCGGCCGCCTCGAGGTCGTGGGCGTAGAGGTTGAGGGTCGCCATGCCGCGCAGGGGGGTGCTCATCTCGGGTCCTCCGGGGTCGGGTGCGGTTGCGGGTACGGGTGCGGTGCCGGGTGGTGCGGTCGGTCGGGACCAGCGTGCGTCGCAGAAGTGCTCACCCTCTGCGCACTTCCGGCGGCAGGATGAGACCGTGCGCGCCGACCGCCTCGTGGCCACCCTCCTGGTGCTGCAGCGCCGCGGCCGCGTCACGGCCGGGGAGCTCGCCGCGGAGCTCGAGGTGTCCGTCGCGACCGCCCGCCGGGACCTGGAGGCGCTGTCCACGGCCGGCCTGCCCGTCTACGCCGTCCAGGGACGCGGGGGCGGCTGGGCGCTGCTCGGCGGCGGGCGCACGGACCTGTCGGGGCTGTCGGCCCCCGAGGTGCGGGCGCTGTTCCTGCTGCTCGGCCCGGCGGCCCGGGCGGACCCCGGGGTGCGGTCGGCCCTGCGCAAGCTCGTGCGGGCGCTGCCCGAGGCGTTCCGCGCGGAGGCGGAGGCGGCGGGGCGGGCGCTCGTCGTCGACGCGGCCCGGTGGGGCGCCGGACCGGCCCGGCCCGGGGGGCCGTCGGAGCCGCGGGCGGAGGAGCCGGCGGAGGAGCGGGCGGAGGCCGGGGCCGCGGCCGGCCCGGCGCCCGGCGGCGGCACCGGGGTGGTCGCCGCCCTGCAGGAGGCGCTCGCCCGCGAGCGCGCGGTGACGTTCGGCTACACGGACGCCCGCGGCCGCACCGGACGCCGGTCGGCCGACCCCTGGGCGCTGGTGGACAAGGCGGGCACCCCCTACCTGCTCGCGGGGACCACGCGCGGGCGGCGGCTGCTCCGCGTCGACCGGGTGCGGGACGTCGTCGTGACGGACGCCCCGTCCCGGCGCCCGCCCGACGCCGAGGTCCGGGCGGCGTGGGCGGAGGCCGCCGCCGAGGTCGAGGCGCTGCGGTCGCGGGTGGTGGCGCAGGTGCGGGTCGACCCGGCCGCGCTCGGCCCGCTCGGCGACGTCCTGGGGCGCCAGCACGTCGTGCCCGGGGAGGCGCTGCCCGACGGACGGCGTGCCGCAGCCGTCTCCGCCGACACCGTCCCGATGCTGGCGCGCCAGCTCGCCGGCTGGTGGGACGTCGTCGAGGTCGTCGGCCCGCCGGAGGTCCGGGCGGCGCTCGCGGCGATCGGCGCCGCCCTGGTGGAGCGGAACGGGTGAGCCCGGCACGGTCGTCGTCGGGCTCCCCGCGCGACCCGGGACCGGACCCGGCACCGGACCCGGTCCCGATCCCGGTCCCGGTCCCGGTCCCGGTCCCGGTCCCTCACGACCGTGCCCCCGCTGCCGATGACGTGGGGCGTGACCGAGACCCTCGTGCAGGACCCCCCGCAGCTCGCCGGCGGACCGTTCCGCCTCGTGACGCGCAGCGACTTCGACGGGCTGGTGTGCGCGGTGCTGCTGCGCCAGGCCGGTCTCATCGACGACATCCTCTTCGTCCACCCCAAGGACGTGCAGGACGGCACGGTGGCGGTCACGGGCCGCGACGTGCTGACGAACCTGCCGTTCGACCCGCGCGCGCACCTCGTCGTGGACCACCACCGCTCCGAGACGGTGCGCAACGGCGCGGACCCCCGCCACGTCATCGACCCCGACGCCCCCTCGGCGGCCCGCGTGGTGCACACGCTCCTCGGGGGCGCCGCGCGCTTCCCGGACGTGTCCGACGACCTCATGCGCGCGGTCGACCAGGCCGACTCGGCGCAGTACTCGCTCGAGGACGTGCTCGAGCCGTCGGGCTGGACGCTGCTGAACTTCCTCATGGACAGCCGGACGGGCCTGGGCCGGTTCCGGGAGTTCCGCATCTCGAACTACGCGCTGATGATGCAGCTCATCGAGCACTGCATCCGGTACCAGGACGTCACCGAGATCCTCGCGCTGCCGGACGTGGCGGAGCGGGTGGACCTCTACCGCGCGCAGGCCGACCTCTTCCGCGCCCAGCTCGAGCGCGTCACGACGCTGCACGGCGACGTCGCGGTCGTCGACCTGCGCGACGAGGACGTCATCCACGCCGGCAACCGGTTCCTCGTCTACGCCCTCTTCCCGCAGGCGCGGGTCTCCGTGCACGTGATGTGGGGCCGCGACCGGCAGAACACGGTGCTCGCGTGCGGCCGGTCCATCCTCGACCGCACCTCGACCGCCGACATCGGGGCCGTCTGCCTCGCCCACGGCGGCGGCGGCCACGCGGCGGCCGGCACGTGCCAGGTCGCGCACGAGGCGGCCGAGGCGGCGCTCGTCCAGGTCGTCACGGCGCTGCGCGGCCGCTGAGCCGACGCCCCCCGGAGCACCGACCTCCGGTCGTCACGACGAGAAGCCGTTCCCGGTCGCGACGACGTGCCGGCGGACGGCCGGGACCGGCACCTCGTCGGGGGGTGGGGGCGACCCCGGCGGCTAGCGTCCGCCGGCGCGCGGCGCGCGGGCGCGCACGTAGGCGGCCGCCCCGCCGGGCGACTCGTGCACCCGCACCACGTGCGCCACGGCCCGCGCGAGCGCGCCGAGCACCGTGGACGGGTCGACCACCAGCACGAGCCGCAGCCGGTCGGCCGCGTCCGCCCGCGCGCCCCGCACCTCGGCGGCCAGCACGCCGTACGCCAGCCCCTGGGCCCAGGTCAGCCCGCCGTCCTCCCGCGCCTCGGGCTCGCGCGGGGCCCCGGCGACGAGGAGCGCGCGCACCGCGTCGAGCAGCTCGTCCGGCCGGTCCGCGGCGCGCAGGATGGTCGCCGCCTCGTCGCGCAGCCGCAGGCCCACGGCCAGGGCCGCGGCGTCGTCGAGGGGCGGCGGCGTCACGGGTCGGCCCTCGACGGCCGCCAGCAGCAGGTCGTGCGCCACCCGGGCGTCGGCCGGGGCGTCGGGCTGCATGCGGCGACAGTAGGCACGCCCGCGTCGCCGGGCACCCCCGGGCCGGGCCGCGGGCCGACCGGCGCGCTGGCATGCTCGGCCCGTGGACGACGGGCCGGGGGCACCGGTGCACCCCGACGGCACGGACGGGCGCGGCCGAGGCGGCACGGGCGCGCGCCGGCTCGCGGTGGTCGTCGGCGCGGGGGTCGACGTCGACCGCATGACCCTCGCGGCGACCCTGCGGCGGCTCGGCGACCGGCGCGGCTGGGCCGTCGACGGCGCAGCGCCCCCGGACCCGGCCGCTCCCGCCGACGCGGTCCTCCACCTCGTCGGCCCCGGCGACCCGGTGCCGCCCTGGGGGCCGGGCGCCCCGGCCCTCGTCGTGCCGATGACGGGGCCCGACGCGCACGGGCTGGCCGCGCTCCCCCTCGTGCTCGACGGGCTGCTCGCCGGCGTCGAGACGCCGCCGGACCGCACGGTCGCGCTCGACGACCCCGCGCGCCCCGCCGCGCCCGACGAGGAGCGCCGCCTCGCCGTGCACGCGCCGGCGGGGCCCCCGGCCGGCGTCGCCCTGCTCGTCCACGGCGGCTACTGGCGCAGCCGCTGGACGCCCGCCCTCATGACGCGCCTGGCCGCGGACCTCGCCGGCCGCGGGTGGTGCGCGGCGGTCCTGGGCTACCGGCGGCCCGACCGGCACGGGTGGGACGCGACGGTCGACGACGTGCGCGCGGGGGTCGTCGCGGCCGCCGCGCTGGCGCCGGGCCGGCCGCTCGTGCTCGTCGGCCACTCCGCCGGCGGGCAGCTCGCGCTGCAGGCCGCCGAGTCCGTCCCCGGCGTGGCGCTGGCCGTGTCGCTGGCGGGGGTCGTCGACCTCGACGCCGCGGCGCACCGCCGCCTCAGCGAGGGGGCGGCCCGCGCGGCGCTGGGCGACCCCGCCGAGCACCTGGCCCGCTACGACGCCGCCTCCCCCGCGCGCTTCCCCCGGCGCGGCGTGCCGTGGCTGCTGGTGCAGGGCACGGACGACGACCCGGACCTCGTCGAGATGAACCGCCGCCTCGCGGCCCGGGAGGACCTCGGCCGTCCCGCGCTCGTCGAGGGGCCCGGGGACCACTTCGCGGTCGTCGACCCGGCGTCCGGCCTCTGGCGGGCGGCGGCGGCGCGGCTGGCGGAGCTCGTCGAGCCGGGTGCGGACCGGTCAGGAACGGAGAAGCCCCGGCGGCGAGGCCGTCCCTAGGCTGGCGGCGGACCACGGGCGGCACACCCACCAGCAGGAGGACGGCGATGACCACCACGCAGGACGAGCGCGGCACGGAGGGGGCGGGCTTCACCGCCGAGGAGCGCGCCGCGATGAAGGAGCGTGCCCAGGAGGCCAAGGCGGCCCGGCGCGGCGGCTCGAAGGCCGCGAAGGCCGCGGAGGACGCCGCGGCGGTGCTCGCCGCGATCGCCGCGATGCCGGAGGAGGACCGCGTCCTGGCCGAGCGCGTCCACGCGATCGTCACCACGACGGCGCCGCAGCTGGCGCCGAAGACCTGGTACGGGATGCCCGCCTACGCCCTCGACGGCACGGTGCTGTGCTTCTTCCAGGCGGCCGCGAAGTTCAAGGCGCGCTACGCCACGCTCGGGTTCCAGGACGTGGCCCGGCTCGACGAGGGGACGCTCTGGCCGACGTCCTTCGCCCTCACCGGCCTCACGGACGCCGACGAGGAGCGGGTCGCCGCGCTCGTCCGGCGCGCGGTGGGCTGACACCGGCGGCATGGACGCCCTCGAGCACGACGGCCTGCGGTTCGACGTCCGCGACCACGCCCCGGCGGGCAGCGCGCCCGACAGCACGCCCGGCAGCACGCCCGGCAGCACGCCCGGCAGCACGCCCGGCACCGCGCCCGGCACCGCGCCCGTCGCCGTCCTCCTGCACGGCTTCCCGCAGGACGGGTCGGCGTACGACGCCGTGGTGCCGCCCCTCGTCGCGGCGGGCGTGCGCGTGCTCGTGCCGGACCAGCGCGGGTACTCGCCCGGCGCCCGCCCGCCCGGGCGCGCCGCGTACGCGCTGCCCCGGCTCGTCGAGGACGTGCGCGCGCTGCTCGACGCGGCCGGCGTCGGCGCGGCGCACGTCGTCGGGCACGACTGGGGCGGTTCCGTCGCCTGGGCCTTCGCCGGGCGCCACCCGGGCCGGACGGCCTCGCTGACCGCGCTCGCGACCCCGCACCCCGCGGCGCTGCGCCTCGGCCTGCGGCACGGCGACCAGGCACGGCGGTCCCTGTACGTCGCCGCGTTCCAGGTGCCGGGACTCCCCGAGCGGGCGCTCCTGGCCGGCGGCGCGGCGCGGCTGCGGGAGGCGCTCGTCGGCTCCGGCCTCGAGGCGGACCTCGCGGAGCCGTACGTCCGGCGGATGCAGGAGCCGGGCGCCCTCACCGCCGCCCTCGGCTGGTACCGCGCGCTGCCGCTGGCGCGGATGCGGACGGGCCCGACCCGCGTGCCGACGACCTACCTCAGCGCCCGGCAGGACCCGTTCTTCGCGCGGGCGTCGGTGGACGCGACCGCCGCGTGCGTGGACGCGCCCGTCCGGCACCTCGACCTGGACGCCGACCACTGGCTGCCCGAGCACCGGCCGCTCGACGTGGCCGCGGCGGTGCTGTCGCACGTCCGCCGCGCGAGCCCGCCGCCTGACGCCGGCACGCTGCCCTAGGTTGTGGCCACGCGACTGAGGGGGACGCATGGCCGCGCCGGAGGAGTTCGCGATCACCACCCGCGGGCTGCGCAAGACGTACCGCACGCGCCGGGGCCGGCACGTGGCCGTCGACGACCTCAGCCTCCGGGTGCCCGTCGGCGGCGTCCACGGGTTCCTCGGGCCGAACGGGTCGGGCAAGACGACGACGATCCGGATGCTGCTCGGGCTCGTGCGCGCCGACTCCGGGCACATGCGGCTCTTCGGCCGGACGGTCCCCGACGCGCTGCCGGAGGTCATCGGCCGCGTCGGGGCCATCGTCGAGTCGCCGACCTTCTTCCCGGCGTTCTCCGGCCGCCTCAACCTCGAGCTCCTCGCGGGCGCGATCGGGGCACCCCGGACGCGGGTCGACGAGGTGCTGGAGGAGGTGGGCCTCCGCGAGCGCGGCGGCGACCGCTACAGCGGCTACTCCCTCGGCATGAAGCAGCGCCTGGCGATCGCGGCCACGCTGCTCAAGCAGCCCGACCTGCTCATCTTCGACGAGCCGACGAACGGGCTGGACCCCGCCGGGATCCACGAGATCCGCGGCACCATGCGCGCCCTGGCCGACGGCGGCCGCACGGTGCTGGTGAGCTCCCACATCCTCGGCGAGGTGGAGCAGGTCGCCGACACGGTCTCCATCGTCGCCCACGGCCGCCTGCTGGCCACGGGGACGCTCGCGGACGTCGTCGGGAAGCGCACGGCCGCGGCACGGGTCGTCGTGCCCGACACGGCGGCCGCGCGGGCCGTGCTCGTCGCCGCGGGCATGACCGTGGAGGACGACGGTGACGCGCTGCGCGTGCTCGGCGAGGCGGACCCCGGGCGGATCACCTGGGCGCTGGCGCAGGGCGGGATCTTCCTGCGCGAGCTCGTGCCGCTGCGGGCGGGGCTGGAGGCGGCCTTCCTCGAGCTCACCGGGGAGGCGCCGGCGCCCGACGGCGGCGGTCCTCCGGCCGCGTCCGCCGCCACCGGCACCGCCACCGCCACCGGCACCACCGGTACCGGCACGCCGGGGGTGACCGTGTGAGCCGGCTCCTGCGGGTCGAGCTGCGCCGCCTGCGCCACCGGCGGCTCGTGCTCGTCGCCCACCTGGCGGTGCTCGTCGTCGCCGGGCTCGCCCTGTTCGCCGCCTGGGACGGGCTCCAGCCGCTGTCCCCCGCCGAGAGCGCGGACGCCGAGCGGTTCTACGCCGAGGCGGTGCAGGAGTGGGAGGAGAACGGCGCGGAGCAGGTCGCCGAGTGCGAGGAGCAGGAGGCCGAGGAGCGCGAGCGCACCGGGGACGACACGCTCGACTTCGCCTGCGAGGCCCAGGAGCCGCAGCGGGAGTGGTTCTTCCCGGTGGTGCCGCCGCTGGGCCAGCTGCTGCCCGAGCTGCTCGGCGCGGCCGCGCTCGTGCTCACCCTCGCCGGCCTCGGCATCGGCGGCACCTCCACCGCCGCCGAGCTCAGCACCCGGTCCATGAGCACGTGGCTGACGTTCGAGCCGCGCCGGCTGCGGGTCTACGCCAGCAAGGTCGGCGCGGCGGCGCTCGGCGTGGTGCCGATGGCGGTCGTCACCCTCGCGCTGCTGGCCGGCGGGACCGCGGCGCTGTACGCGGTGGAGGGCGCCTCGACGGCCCTGACGGGACCGGGGTCGGGCGGCCTGGTGCTGCGGGCGCTGCGGGTCGTGGTGCTGACCGTCGCCGCGGCCACCGCCGGCGCGGCCCTGGGCATCCTCCTGCGGCACACCGCGGCGGTGCTCGGCGCGGTGCTCGGCTGGCTCGTCGTCGTCGAGGCGATCCTCGTGACGCAGGTGCCGGTGCTGTCGCTGGTGTCGGTCCGCGTCAACGCGCTGGGGTGGGTCGAGGGCGGGACGAGCTACTACACCCAGACCTGCTCGCCGGGGCCGCAGGGCACCGTCTGCGACGGGGTCGAGCACGTCATCGAGATCGGCCACAGCGCGGCGGTGCTCGGGGTCGGCCTCGTCGTGCTCGTCGCGCTGGCGGCCGCGGTGTTCCGCCGACGCGACGAGGGCTGATCAGGCCGCCGGCCCCGGTCCGGCTGCGGTGGGCGGCTGCCACCCCTCCTCGTCGCGGACGGCCCGCAGGATCCGGCGGCTGATCTCCTGCAGCTGCCGCCGCTGCGGCCCGGTCAGCGCGTCGAGGACGAGCCGGCGCACCGTGCGGACGTGCCCGGGTGTGGCCCGGTCGACCGCGCCGACGCCGAGGTCGGTGAGGACGGCGAGGGTGTAGCGCCCGTCCGTGGGGTCCGGGGTGCGCCGCAGCCACCCCTTCTGCTCCAGCCGCGTCGCCGCGCGGGACAGCCGGGACAGCGAGCTGTTCGCGTAGCCGGCCAGGACGCTCATCCGCAGCGTCCGGTCGGGCGCCGCCGCGAGCGCGTAGAGGACGCCGTACTCGAAGTGCGTGAGCCCCGCGTCCTGCTGCAGCTGGGCGTCGAGCGCCGGGGGCAGCCACTCGAGGACGGTGGCGAGGGCGGACCAGGTCGTGAGGTCCTCGTCGGCCAGCCGTGCGGAGGGGCGGAGGTCCGGCATGGCGTCAGCGTAGAGGCGCCGGGACGTCACGCGAGCCCGCTTCGCTTGACTGGACAAGTCATACCGACCTACGTTGGCTTGCCCAGGCAAGTGATCTGGCGTGCGCGCCGACGAGGACGAGGAGAGGCATGGACCTGGGGCTGGCCGGGAAGAGGGCGTTCGTGAGCGGCTCGACGCAGGGCATCGGGTACGCCGTCGCCGAGGCGCTCCTGCGCGAGGGCGCCGCCGTGGTCGTCAACGGGCGCGACGAGGAGCGGGTCGCGGCCGCCGCGGAGCGGCTGCGGGCGGTCGTCCCCGGGGCGGAGGTGACCGGCCTCGCCGCCGACCTGGCGGACGCCGGGCAGACGCAGCGCCTCCTCGAGCGGCTGGGCGACGTCGACGTCCTCGTGAACAACGTCGGCACCTTCGAGGTCAAGGAGCTCGCCGACCTCACCGACGAGGACTGGCAGCGCCACGTCGACCTCAACCTCATGAGCGGGGTCCGGCTCTCCCGGCACCTGCTCCCCCGGATGCTGGCGGCGGGCTGGGGGCGGGTCCTCTTCGTCGGGACGGAGTCGGCCGTGGACGTCCCCGCCGGGATGCTGCACTACGGCGCGACGAAGGCGGCGGCCCTGGCGCTGGCGAACGGCCTCGCCAAGCTCACGCGCGGCACCGGGGTCACCGTGAACACCGTCCTCGGCGGGCCCACCTACTCCGACGGCGTGGCGGGCACGGTCCGGCACCTCGCGGAGCAGCAGGGGGTCCCCGAGGAGGCGCTGAAGGCCGCGATCATCGGCGCGAACCGGACAACCCTCCTCGAGCGGTTCCTCGAGCCGGCGGAGGTCGCGCACCTGGTGGTGTACCTGGCGAGCCCGCTCGCGTCGGCGACGAACGGCACGGCGCTCCGGGCCGACGGCGGCGTGCTGACGACGACCGTGTGAGCCCTCCGGCCCTTCGGGCAGAGGGGCGCCGCACGCGCCAGGGGCGGGGCGCGCTCCGGCCAGGACCTAGGGCCTGCGCGACCCTCGTCGCCCCGCGGTTCGATGGGTGAAACGGTTCAGACCGTCTCCCCACGACCCGAGGACCTCGCCATGACCGACGCCAGCACCACACCGCCCCGACCCGAGCTCGACGAGCTGCTGCGCTCCATGGGGGTCGCCGGCGCCCGCATCAGCGAGATCGACGCCTCCGAGGCCGGCGCGGGCAACATCTCCGTGCTCGTCGGCTGGGAGATGGAGGTGCGGCGCCGGTTCCCCCTCGCGGAGCCGATCGCCCTCCCCGTCCCGGCGCCCGCCCTCGCCGGCCGGACCGTGCTCGTCACCGGCTCCGGCCGTCGGCTGCGTCAGATCCACGAGGACCCCGAGGCCAACGTCGGCGCCGTCCGCGTCCACGAGGACGGGGTGACGGGCACCCTCTTCACCTCGCCACGCCGCCTCTTCGAGCGCCTGACCAGCGAGTTCAACTCCCACCTGGCGGTGCACCAGGACCAGGTCGCCCGCCGCGGCGTCTCGTTCCAGGCCGTCGTCCACGCCCAGCCCGTGCACCTGACGTACCTGTCGCACGTGCCCGCCTACCGCGGCACGAAGGCGATGAACGCGCGCATCCTGCGGTGGGAGCCCGAGTCCATCGTGTCGCTCTCGGCCGGGATCGGGGTGCTCGACTTCATGATCCCCGGGTCGTCCGAGCTCATGTCGGCGAACGTCGAGGGGCTGCGCGAGTTCGAGATCGTCCTGTGGTCCAAGCACGGCGTCATGGCGCGCTCCGACGTGTCCGTGACGCGGGCGGTCGACCGCATCGAGTACGCCGAGACGGGGGCGAGGTACGAGTACATGGACCTCGTCGCCGGCGGCCGGGCCGAGGGCCTGACGGACCAGGAGATCAGCGCCGTCGCGCACGAGTTCGGCGTCGACTCCCCCTGGGTGCACTGAGCCCGGGCCGGGTCGGCGCGCCGGCGACGCCCTCGGCGCGTCGAGCAGGCCGGCCGCGCCCCGGCGGCGGCCCTCCGCGTCGCCGGGCTCACCGAGGCGCACGCCGTGCCCCGTGCGGGTCGGGCGGGTCCCGCCACGAAGGGGCGCCCGGCGTGGACGAGGGCGCGGGGGCGGCCGGTGCCGCCCGTCACCGCGCACCGTAGCGGCGGCGGAAGGAGACGTGCACCGTGCCGCTCTCCGCGACGACCGACTCGACGTCGCGCCCGTCCTCGAGCCCGCGCAGCCCCTCCCAGAAGGGCGTGCCGCTGCCGAGGACGATCGGCGCGATCGCGACGTGCACGTCGTCGACGAGCCCCGCCGCCAGGAACGGGCGGACGGTCGTCGGGCCGCCGCCGACGCGGACGTCGGCTCCCCCGGCCGCCGCCGTCGCGCGCTCGAGCGCCTCCTGCGGCGAGGCGCTGAGGAAGTGGAACGTGGTGCCGCCGTCCAT
Organism: Cellulomonas endophytica; assembly: GCF_004123805.1. Lineage (GTDB taxonomy): Bacteria > Actinomycetota > Actinomycetes > Actinomycetales > Cellulomonadaceae > Cellulomonas > Cellulomonas endophytica. The sequence goes on from NZ_RWJX01000002.1 coordinate 14,306, forward strand.
CTCCAGCGTCGGGCGCGGCGACGAGGTCAGCACGAACACCGGGCAGCCGAACGGCGGGGTCTCGCCCCACCACCCCCGCCAGTCCGGGTCGTCGGGGTGGGCGTGCAGGCCGAACATGCCCGCGCCCATGATCTCGGCGCCGATCCCCTCGAAGTAGCGGGTGGCGAACGCGTCGTCGACGCCCGTCGTCCCGGCGCCGGAGGTGTCGCCCAGGACGCGGGCGCGGAACGTGCGGGTGGCGGCGTAGGCGGCCGTGAGCCGCTGCCAGTCCTGGCCGAAGGGGTCCTCCGGCGTCTGGTCGGTCGTCGTCGCACGGCCGTCGAGGGAGATGTTGAGGTCGACGCGGACTCGGGTCATGACGGGCCTCTCCGGGGTGCTGCTGGGGCTGCTGCCTGGGGGTCCTGCTGCGGGCTGAGGTGGGCGCCGAGCTCCTCGCCCCGGTACGGCACGCGCCTCACGGTCGAGGTCGCGCCGGCCGCCGTCAAGGCCGTCCCGGCACCCGCCCGCTCCCCGTGAGCGGGCGACTCCCAGGCAGTCCCCAGGCGGACGGGGGACGTCTCCCAGGCGTTCGTCCGACGATGGACCGGCAACGATGCCGACACGCGAGGAGCGCCGACGATGACCCTGACCGCGACCCGACCGCGGCCGCCGCGCCTGAGCCAGACCCCGATCTACGCGGCGCTCGTCGCCGAGCGCGGCACGCCCTCCACCGCAGGGCGGACCCTGCAGCGCTGATCTCCGCCGCGGGACGGGTCCGCGGCGGCGGCGGGGACGCCACGATCCTCCCGTGCCCGCCACCGACCCGTCCGCCGCCACCCCTCTCACCGAGCGCGTCCGTACGCTCCTCGGGCCCCGTCCTCGCGTCGTCGCCGTCGCGACCGTGCGCGCGGGGGTGGTCGACAGCGCGACGCTCGGTGCCGACCCCGGGTCCGACCTGGAGCTCGGCTCGGTCTCCAAGGGCGTGACCGGCCTGCTCTACGTCGACGCCCTCGAGCGCGGGGAGGTGTCGGCCGCGACGACGCTGGGCGACCTCCTCGACGTCGCCGGGACGCCGGTCGCGGCGGTGCGGCTGGCCGACCTGGCCACGCACCGCTCGGGTCTGCCCCGCCTGCCGACGTCGACGCCCGTGCTGCGCGCCACCCTCGACCTGTGGCGCCACGGCACCAACCCCTACGGCGAGACGCTGCCCGAGCTGCTCGAGCAGGCGCGGCGCACGGTCCCCGGGCCGCCGCGGCCGCGCTACTCCAACCTCGGGTTCGAGCTCCTCGGGCACGCGGTCGCCGCCGCGGCCGGGACGTCCTACGCCGACCTGCTGCAGAGGCGGGTGGCCGGGCCGCTCGGGCTCGACCCGTTCTACGCGCCGTCCGAGCCGTCGGGGCTGCGGCCGGGCGCGGTCGTCGGACGCGACCGGCGCGGTCGGGAGCGCGCGCCGTGGACGGGAGAGGCCATGGCACCCGCCGGCGGCATCCGGGCGTCGGCCGAGGCCGCCGGGCTCCTCGTCGCGGCGCTCCTCGACGGGACCGCGCCCGGCGTGGCGGCGCTGGACCCCGTCGCGCCGCTCGCCCGCGGGCTGCGCGTCGGCGCCGCCTGGATGACGCTCGCGGGACGCGGCCGTGGCCTCACCTTCCACAACGGCGGCACCGGCGGCTTCCGCTCCTGGCTGGGGCTCGACCGGGCCGCCGGCACGGGCGCCGTCGTCGTCTCCGCCACGACCGCGTCCGTGGACCGCGCCGGCTTCGCGCTGCTGAAGGAGCCGGGTCCCGCCGCCGGGCGCCAGGGGCGCTGAGCCCGGGCGGGTCGGGCCGCCCGACCTGTCAGGCGGGCTCCCGGTGCCGGCCCCCGGGGGCCGACCCGGCGACGGCCGCCGCACGCGCCGCTGCGCCTCCCGACCGCGTCGCCTACCCTTCTGGTAGCGCTACCAGAAGCGGTCCGGACGGGTCTCCGTCCGGTCGACGACGAGAGGGACCTCCGTGCACCCGCCGGATCGCGGCACCACCCGCCCGCCGACGCTCGAGGACGTCGCCCGGCTCGCCGGGGTCTCCCTCATGACGGCGTCGCGCGCGGTCAACGGCGCTCCGTACGTCAGCGAGCGGTCGCGGCAGAAGGTCCACGAGGCGCAGGAGGCGCTCGGGTTCGTCGCGCACCGGGGCGCCCGGCACCTCGTGACGCGCCGGACCGACGCCGTCGCCCTGGTGGTTCCGGTCGCCGAGCGGGACCTCCTGCGGGACACGAACGTCGCCGCGATCACCTCGGGCGCCGGGCGCACGCTCGCGGGCACCGGGCGGCAGCTCGTCACGCTCCTCGCCAGCACCGAGAGGGAGCGGCAGCAGGTCCTCGCCGACGTCAAGGGGCGCAGCGTCGACGCCGTGCTGGTCGTCGCCCCCGAGCTGCTCGACGACCTGCCGCGGCGCATGGAGGCGACGGGGATGCCGGTGGTGGCGACCGGCGACCCCGCCACGGTGCGGGCGCTCGGCCGTGGCGTCGTCGTCGACGTCGAGGCCTCGGTCGCCGCCCTGGTGGCGGTGCTCGTCGAGGGCGGTGCGCGGCGGCCGGCCCTCGTCGCCGGTCCGGAGGAGAGCTCGCTGACCGCCACCCAGGTCGCCGCGTTCGCCGCCGCCGTCGCGCCCCTGGGCGTCCCCGTCCGCGTCGTGCACGGCGACTGGTCGAGCGCCGGCGGGGAGGTGGCGACGGCCGCCCTGCTGGCCGAGGACGACCGCGTCGACGGGCTCGCGGTGCTGTCGGACACGATGGCCGCCGGAGCCCTGCGCGCGCTGCGGCGCCACGGCCTGCGGGTGCCGCAGGACGTGCGCGTCGTGGGGCACGACGACTCCGCCGCCGCCCTGCACACGGACCCCGTCCTCACGACTCTGCGCGTGCCGTTCGTCGAGATCGGCGCGCGCCTGGCCGAGCTCGCCGTCGCGGCGCTGGACGGCGCACCCCCGCGCGTGGACGTCCTCGCCACCGCGATCGTCCGGCGGGGGTCGGCATGAGCGGCGCCCCCGTCCCCCTGCTGCGCCGGCGTGCGGTGCGGCTGTACCTGTCGGCGCAGCTGCTCGGTAGCAGCGGGCTGTGGATGCTCCGGATGGCCACGGACTGGCTGGTGCTGGAGCTGACGGGCTCGCCCGCCGCGGTGGGCGTGCTCGTCGCGCTGCAGTTCCTGCCCCTGCTCGTCATCGGGCCGTACGGCGGGGTGGTGGCGGACCGGCACGACAAGCGGCGGCTCGTCCTCGTCACGCAGGCCGCCTCCGCCGGTGTCGCGGCCGCGCTCGCAGCGCTGACCCTCGCCGACGCCGTCGTCGTGTGGCACCTCTACGCCGCGTCCCTGGTGCTGGGGCTCATCACGGCCGTCGAGATGCCGGCGCGGCAGGCCCTCGTCAGCGAGGTCGCCGGCCAGAGCTCGCTCCAGGCGACGATCAGCACGAACAACGCGCTGCACCAGGGCGGCGGGCTCGTCGGGCCCGCGCTCGCCGGGATCGTCATCTCGGGCGTCGACCAGGGCCTGGCGTACGGCATCAACGCCCTCGTGTGCCTGTCCGTCGTCGCGCTCCTCGGCGCGATCCGGCCGTCCGAGCTCGAGCGCGCGCCCGTGGTGCCGCGGGCGCGCGGCCAGCTGCGGGAGGGCGTCCGCTTCGTCACCGACCGCCCGCGGCTGGCCGCCGTCATGGTCCTCGCGGGCTTCATGGGGGCGCTCGGGCTCAACGGGCCGGTGGTGTTCGCGGCGTTCGCCGACGGGGTCTGGGACTCCGGCGCCCAGGGACTCGGGCTCTACAACTCGCTGTCGGCGGTGGGCGCGCTCGGCGGGGCGCTGGTCGCCGCGCGGCTGCGGCACGTCGGCCCGCGCGTCGTCCTGCTGGGGTCCGGGCTGTTCGCCGTGACGGAGACCGCCGCCGCGTACATGCCGACGCACGCCTCGTTCGTCGTCGCGCTCGTGGCGGTCGGCGCGGCGACGCTGTTCTTCCTCACCTGCGCCGCGACCTTCGTCCAGCTCGCGGCGGCGCCGTCGCTGCGCGGTCGCGTGCTCGGGCTGTACTCGCCGCTCCTCATGGGCGGGCACGCGTGCGGCGCCCTGCTGCAGGGCTGGCTGGCCGAGCACCTCGGGGTGCGGCACGGGCTGGCCGTGACCGGCGGCCTGGCGGCGCTGGCGACCGTCGGCGTCGCCATCGCCCTGGTCCGGGTGCGGCGGCGCGCCGACGTGGAGGCGCTGCCCGAGCCCGTGGCGCAGGCCCGCTGACGGTCCGCGCCGGACCCGGGTCGCGCCGGGCCACCCGGGTGCAGGTGGCCCTGGCGCCGCACCGCCCCGGCTCCCGAGGATGTCGCCCGTGACCACGACGACCGACCTCGACGAGGTCCTGCGCCTCGCCGCCTTCACGACCGACCCCGCCGGCGGCAACCCGGCCGGTGTCGTCCTCGACGCCACGGGGTGGGGCGAGGCCCGCATGCAGGAGGTCGCGACGGCGGTCGACTACGCCGAGACGGCCTTCGTCGTGCGGCCGCCGCAGACGGTCGACGGCGAGCGTCGGCTGGCGATCCGCTACTTCTCCCCCGTCGCCGAGGTGCCGTTCTGCGGTCACGCCACGGTGGCGACCGCCGTCGCCCTCGCCGAGCGCGACGGCACCGGCCCGCTCCTGTTCGAGACCCCGGTGGGACCCGTGCGGCTGGAGACGGAGGCCTCTCCGGACGGGGTGGTCGCGTCCTTCACGAGCGTCGAGCCGCGGGTCGACGAGGTGCCCGCCGCGGCCCTCGACGCGGTGCTGCAGGTCCTGAGCCTGAGCCACGAGGACCTCGACCCGGCCCTCCCGCCGCGCCTGGCCTTCGCGGGCAACACGCACCCGGTCCTGGCACTGGCGGACGCCGCGGTGTTCGACGGGTTCGTCGTCGACCCCGCCCCGCTGCGCGCGCTCATGGACGAGCAGGGGTGGCGCGGCACGGTGACGGTCGTCCATCGGACGGGCCCGACGACCTTCGAGGCGCGCAACCCCTTCCCCGTCGGCCGCATCGTCGAGGACCCGGCGACGGGCTCGGCCGCCGCCGCGCTCGGCGCGTACCTGCGCGCGGAGGGCCTCGTCGAGCCGCCGGCCCGGGTGACCGTCCACCAGGGCCGCCACGTCGGCCGCCCGGGTCTCCTCACGGTCGACATCCCGCCGACCGGCGGCATCGTCGTCCGCGGCACCGCCCGTCCGATCGTCCCCTGAAGCCCGCGACGACGCCCCCGACCCGCCCCGCTCCTCGGCCTGCCCTCCCCTTCCCGACGAGATGCCGGTTCTCGTCGCACCGCACGGCCTCGGAGGAACCGGAACCGGCATCTCGTCGCGGGGGGGAGGCGGCGACGGTGCACGGCTCGAGGCCCCGCCCCTCCCGCCCGGCGCCGCGTGCCTAGGCTCTGCGCGTGATCGCCTTCGCCGTCGTCGTCCTGCTCCTCGGGGCCGTGTTCAACGTCGTGGCCTGGCCGCGCTTCCTGCAGCGGGTGTCCGCCGATGCGCGCGCCCGCGACGCCCAGGGGCGCCGGACCGCCTTCTACCGCGCGCACCTCGTGCTCACGGTCATCGCCCTCACCATCGCCGCCGCCTCCGTGGTCGCGGCGGTCCTGCTCCTGGCATGACCGCCGACGCCACCCGCACGCCGTTCGCCGACGCCCGCGTCGAGCGGAACCGCGCGATGCTGCGGGTGCGCGACGCCATCGACGTGCGTCACGCGGAGCCGCTCGACCTCGCGGCGCTCGCCGCGCTGGTGCACGTGACGCCCGAGCACCTCATCCGCACGTTCCGGACGGTCTTCGGCGAGACGCCCTACCGCTACCTGCAGCGGCGCCGCGTCGAGCGGGCGATGACGCTGCTCGACACGACTGACCTGCCGGTGACGGAGGTCTGCCTCGCGGTCGGGTTCACCAGCCTCGGCTCCTTCTCCCGGACCTTCGCGCGGGTCGTCGGCGTCCCGCCGACGGAGCACCGGGCGCGCCCGCGACGCCCGCCCGCTGCGGTGCCCGGGTGCGTGGTGCGCTCCTGGTCCCGGCCGAGCGAGCACGCCCGGGGAGCCTGAGGCGCTCGGCCCCGGCGGGCGCGAGCAGCGCGCCCGCCGTGCCGCCCGCGGGACGCCGGTTCTGGAGAAGCACCGCGCCGGGCCGTCGCCCTACCGTCGAGCCATGGCCCTCACCCGGAACAACCTGTCCTCGATCTTCGTCCTCGACCACGACGAGGCGCTCGCCTTCTACGTCGGCGTCCTCGGCCTGGAGGTCGGCGCCGACCACGACCTCGGCTTCATGCGGTGGCTCACGGTCCGCGTCCCCGGCGACGCGAAGGAGATCCTGCTCGAGAAGCCCGGCCCGCCCTCGCACGACCCGGCCACCGCCTCCGAGGTGTCGGCGCTCGTGAGCAAGGGCGCGGGGGGCGGCTGGCTCGCCTTCGCGACGGACGGCGACGTCGACGCGCTGCACGCGGAGCTCGTCGCGCAGGGCGTGACGATCACCGACCCGCCGCAGGACCGCGGCTACGCGCGGGACTTCGGCCTGCGCGACCCCTTCGGCAACCCGATCCGCATCGGCCGCCTGGCCTCCTGACCTCACGGGCTCCTGACCCGCGACCACCGGCCCGACCGACCGCGCGGCCTCAGCCGGCCCGGCGACCGCCGTCCCGAGCACCGGCGGCGGCGCCGGCGGTGAAGGCCTCCGCGGTGAGGACCAGGCCGTCCGCCGGGAGGGTGCACCGGAGCTCGCGCTCCCGCCAGCGCACGAGGACCTCGACGGGCTCGTCCGCGGTCACCGTCCGCTGCCGGGAAGAACCCGCCGCGGCCTCCCGCCGGCGCAGCGCGGCTCGGACCAGCTCCCCGTCGGCCCACTCGAGGTCGACGAGCAGCCCCGGCCGCGCGACGAGCCCCGTCGCGGTGCCCGTCCCCAGGGCGTCCGGGACCGCGGGCAGCAGCTCGACGACGCCGGCGTGGCTCTGCACGAGGCACTCGGCCAGCGCGGCCGCCACGCCGAGGTTGCCGTCGACCTGGAACGGCGGGTGCGCGGCGAACAGGTTGCGGTAGAGACCGCCGGCGAACTCGCCCTCGACGGCCGCCGCGTCCCGGAACACCAGCTCCAGCAGCGCCGCGACGCGGTCGGGGCGGTGCAGGCGGGCCCACAGCGCGATCTTCCAGGCCAACGACCAGCCCGAGGAGTCGTCGCGGCGGTGCTTGAGGGTCGCCGTGACGGCGTCGCGCTCGTCGGCCGTGAGGACCTCGTCGCCGGGGAAGAGCGGGAAGAGGTGGCTCACGTGGCGGTGGTGCCGGTCGACCTCCGGGCGCGGCCGGTCCCACTCGACGACCCGCCCCGCGTCGTCGACGAGCACGGCCGGCACCTCGGCCAGCACGGCACGCGCCCTCTCGACGAGGTCGTCGGCCCCGTCGGCACCGGCCCCCAGCCGCGGCGCCAGCTCGACGACGGCGCGCAGCACGTCCCGGACGAGCGCGCGGTCCAGGCCGCTGGAGGTGGCGACGGAGACGGTCCGCCCCTCGTCGTCGAGGAAGGTGTTCTCCGGCGACGTGGAGGGCGCGCTGACCCACGCGCCGTCCGCCCCCCGCAGCGGCCAGGTCAGCGCGAACTCCGCCGCGCCCCGCAGCACGGGCCAGGTGACCGTGCGCAGGTGGTCGTCGTCAACCGAGCCGAACCGCACCCGCTCGACGAGGTGCCGCACCAGCCACAGGCCGCCCATGGGCCAGAACGCCCACGACGGGTCGCCGTGCCCCGCGCCGACGCTCCCGCTGAACGCCCAGGCGTCGCTGTTGTGGTGCGCGGCCCAGCCCTCGGCGCCGAGGCGGCGGGCCTCGTCGCGGCCGGTGTCCGCGAGCGCGAGGACGAGGTCCTCCAGCGGCTGCACGGTCTCGGGCAGCCCGAGCACCTCGGCGGACCAGAGGTTCATCTCCGTGTTGATGTTCAGCGTGAAGTTCGAGCTCCACGGCGGGCGCATGTCGTCGTTCCAGATGCCCTGGAGCGTGGCCGGCAGGCGGCAGCCGCGCGACGACGACTGGAGCAGGTAGCGGCCGTGCTCGAGCAGGACGCCCGCGAGCGCGGGGTCGGCGTCGAGCACGGGCCGGGCGTCGGCGCGCGCGGCGGTCAGCCGCTCCTCGACGGTCCCGCCCGGTGCTGCCGGTGCCCCGGTCGCACCCGTGGCGCCCGCGGGCGGCCCGAACGTCACCACGCACCGCTCCGCCAGGGCGACGTGCTCGGCCACGTGCCGCGCCAGCACCGCCTCCGGGTCCTCGGCCAGCACGCGGTCCACGCGCTCGCGCGCCCGCGGCGCCACGGCCTCCGCGCCGGCGAGCAGCGGCCGGCCCGGCCCGTCGTAGGTCGTCTCGACGGCGAGGGCCAGCACCCACCCGTCCCGGTGCCGGCGGCGCGCGACGACGACGCACGCCTGCACCGCCCTCTCGCCCCAGACGGCGGCGGGCGCGTCGGGCTCGTGCCCCGGCGCGACGTCCGAGGGGGCACGCAGCCACAGCTCGAGACGGTCGTCGGACGCCACCCGCCGCAGCTCGCGCAGGGGCGAGGTCAGGGTCAGCGGCCCCGGGGCGGCGTCCGCCCCCTCGGCCACGTGCAGGAGCACGTCGTCGACGGCGGACACGACGGTGCGCGCTCGCCCGCCCCTCGTCGTCCAGGTGTGCACGCCCGTGCGCAGGTCCAGCGACCGCCGGCCCCTGGCCTCGTCGTCGCCGGCGCCGGCCGACGGACCCGAGCCCGGCAGCGTGAGCGACCCCAGCGGCAGGTAGGCCTGCGTCCACGGCTCCTGCAGCGCCTGCAGCGGTGCCGTGGCGTCGTGCCCGCGGTCCTCCAGCGCCGCCCGGCGCGCCTCCTCCACCAGCGCCCGCGCCCGCTCGTCGGGAACGGCGGCCGGACGGGACCCTCGCGGCGCGCCGGACCAGACGCCCTCGTGGTTGAGGTCGAACCGGCCGTCGGCGCCGCCCCAGCACATCGCGCCGAGCCGCCCGTTGCCGAGCGGGAGGGCGTGCAGCCACTGCGTCGCCGGGCCGTCGTGCTCGAGGAGGGTCACGCCGTCACCCTTCCACGCCACCCACCGCCGCCGCGGAGCCGCCACTGCGTGACGAGCACCACCCCCTGGCCCCGGCCGCCCGAAGAGCCAGGGGTTCGTCCTCAGCCACCCAGGAGGACGTCAGCGGTGATGCCGAGGCCGGTGAGCGGGGCTCCAGCGCACACCTGACGCACGGAGACACTGCCCCGGTCGACGGCCTCGAGCCGGGCGAGCTTCTCGACCCGTGCTCGGCCCCCAGGGGCAGGAGGACGACCCCGAGGGCGTTCCCGGATCGACGATCGCCACCCGGAGGCATGCCGGCGCGGCGGTGCTGCGGAGAGCGCCCCCGCCGGAGACCCGCGAGCCCGGGTGGCGCGTCAGCCGGCGGCCGGCCGGCACCTCGCGAGGCAGTCGTCGTAGCGTCGCACCGCGAGGCCGTACGCATCCTTCGCCGTGTACAGCTTGTCCAGCGCGGTGTCGTTCCTGGCGACCGCGATGGCGAGGGCCGTGACGGCCGCGAGGCATGCGGCGGCGGTGAAGCCGAAGCCCCCGGCGGTGTACACCGCCGCGCCGCACGTCCCCAGCACGGCCGCATCAGCGGCGAGCGCGAGGTTCCGCGCCTCCTGCCAGTCGGCGTAGCCGTTCTGCCACGCCTGGAACTTGTCGTCCTGCCGGTTGAGCTCCACGGTGCAGGGCATGGCGATCACTCCGTTCGCACGGGAGGGGTGAAGAACATGCTCATCCCGTCGGGACGGAGCAGGACGTGAGGGCGCAGGCGCGCTGTCATGTCGTCGTACCAGCTCTGCCTCGCGAGATCGGTCAGGTCGACCCGGTCGACGTCCAGGCCCACGGGGCCCGCCCATGGCGCGGAGCGGCGCACGAAGCCGGTCAACCGGGTGAACGCGCCGTCCTGGAGGCCGTTGTTGAGCAGGCTGAACATGTGCGCCCGCACCCGGAGCGACCCGCCGGAGGCGAGGTCGACGATGTCGCAGAACGTCGAGAACTTGGGCGGCGACGGGTCGTCGTCGATCGCCAGCGCGTCGACCACGCCCTCGACCGTGACCAGGTCCCCCTCGGCGCCCGTCCCGTCGACGAGCTCCTGCACGGCCAGCGACTGCCCCGTCACGACGAGCGAGGGCTGCGTCCGTGCGTCCGTCCGGCGGCGCTCGTGGGAGTACCACCGACCGGCGTCCGGCCCCACGAGCTCGGTCCGGACGAGCCAGGAGTAGGCGTGCACGACGCGGAGCCGCTCGACCAGCTCCACGACGTCGAGCGCGGCGCGGTGCTCGGCGAGAGAGCCCTGCACGTCCGGGCGACGGCTCAGCAGAGCGAGGTAGGAGCCGACGAGCATCGCGGCGACCGGCCCGCGCGCCTCGATGCGCGCCGCGAGGGCCACGGCGAGGTCCGCGAAGCCGTCGCGGTCGTCCTCGGTGTCGAGGTGGGCGAACAAGGCCCCCACCGCGTCGTCGTGCAGCGACCTCAGACCGTCGGCCTCGTCCCGCAGGACCTGGAGATCCGCGGGCCGGTCGGGGCCCACCCCCTGGTCGCGCGTGACGTCGTACGCCTTGTGCAGCGCCGACTCACCCGCTGCCCGGTGGGAGAGCACGGCGAGCTGGACGCAGGCGGTGCCGACGACGTCGACCTCGGCGACCGCCGCAGACCTCTCCGCGGCGCGTGCCTCGAACAGCGGGTGGTTCCCCGCGAGGAGGGCGTCGAGCAGGGCCTGCGCGGCCGCCGCGTCGCCGAGCTGCGCCGTGGCCTGCGCGAGCACGGCATCACGCAACGCCGTCGCCCCGGCCGAGCGGTCTGCCGCGAGCGCCGCGAAGGCCTGGGCCAGGCCGGCGTCGCGTTCCGCCAGAGCGGGGGTCTGACGGGCGACGAGGTGCGCGCGTGCCTGGGCATGAGCCAGCAGGGCTGCGGCGTGCCCGGCGAGCGTCGCGGAGTGCGCGTGCAGGAGGTCCCAGCTGCGGGCGACGAGCAGGCTCCGGAAGGTCTCCTCGGCGGCGTTCGCCGCCGCGATCTTCACCGTCGCCGTGGACGTGAAAGGGGGGAACAGCTCGAGCGGCAGTGCAGACAAGCCCGTCATGGTCGTCCTTCTCGAAGGGTGTGTCCGACGGAGGTGAGGCGAGGTCCTCCCGTCCGGATCGCACCTGCGCTGGTCCTGCTCGGGTCGTCGCCGGGCGTCAGCCGGCCGCGAGCTGCAGCCCGACCTCGACCGCCCGCGCGAAGACCGGGGTCGTGCGGGCCTGGTAGTCCCGGATGATCGACGTCACCCGGACGGGCAGGGTGCCGCGCTCCGAGGCCCGCGTCAGTGAGCGCGCGAGCCGATCGACGATCCAGTGGTTGTGGCCGACACGGGCGAAGTTGACCTCGCGCCGCAGCTCGCCCGTCCCTGGCTCCGACAGGAGAGGGAAGGCGTGGAAGAGGGCGCCGCCCGGTGCGAGGTCGGCCGTCCTGACGTCGGTCGCCCCGGTCGCCGCGAACCAGGCGTGCCCCTGTGCGTAGTCGAAGGGGGATCGCCGCGTGAAGTCGGTGCAGAACGGGCACGGGCAGTCCCACGTGAGGGCGACCTCCCTCGCGAGCCGGTGGGCGATCTTCCGGGTGCGGAGCTTGAGGTGGGCCGGGCGATCGCTGTAGACGGTCCCGCCCTGCGTCGCGTCGAGGACCGGGCTCGTCGCGTCGAAGCTCACGTCCGGCGTCTCGCGCGCGGCGAGGGCGAGGAGAGCGATCATGATCGGGGCGCCGATGCCGAGGAAGTGGAAGCGGGCGGGGGGGTGGTGCGCGACCTCGACGTAGCCCTCCCAGAAGCCCACGGCCGCCGCGACGGTCCGCGTGTAGCGCTGCGGCAGGTTCGCACCGAGGTCGATGCGGCGGCGGTCGCGGTAGTAGTGGTCGGCGAAGTGGTCGTCGGCCATGAACGCGCCGAAGCCCATCGAGACCGCACCGAGGCCGGCGGCGGCGAACTCGCGCCCCGCGTCCTTCGCCGTGTTGAAGGACAGGGCCGACGCCACGGGCAGGACGGGCACGCCGGGGTCCGCGCGCGCCGCGGCGCGCACCGCGCGTCGAGCCACCGACCGGTTCATGCGACGGTAGTCGCGGCGCGGGCGGCGGAGGTAGGCGGGCTCGATGTCGAGCCGCAACCAGCACGCCATCGTGAGGTCCTCCACCCCGATGCGGCTCGTCGGGTCGAGCGCCTCCTGGGCCTGCGCCATGGAGGCGTCGGAGGGCACCGCGTCGAGCGCGGCACGACGCACGCGGTCGGCCAGGTCGCCGTACCGGGCGCTCAGGTCGCCCGTCAGGTCGGTCGAGGCCCTGGCCGTCCGACCGAGGGTGCGCTCGACCGCCCCGACCCCGCGGTGGAGCACCCGCGCCTCGGGCGCGAAGTGCTGCGTGACCGGACCGAGCAGCGCGAAGTTCCCGTTGTCGACGAGCAGGTCCGCCCCGAGGCGCCGGACGAAGCGCGTCAGCTCGAGCGCCTGGCCGGTGGCGTTGCCGGGCGCGACCAGGAAGCCTGCGAGGGGGCTCATCCCGCTGGCCGCGGCCTGCACGGCGTCCGGCTTGAGGTTCTTCACGAACGTGACGTTCGGCATGGCGCGCGCCTCTCCCAGGAGCACCACCGATCCGGTCAGGGTAGGCCCCGCGGTGCACCGTGACAATGGTCGCGACCCGTCACTTGCCGGCGTGGACGACAGGGCTCGCGGGGCAGCTCAGGCCCGCCGTTCGAGGGCGTCCAGCACCAGGTGCACGAGCTCGTCGGGACGGTCCGTGATGCCGAAGAGGTCGGCCGGCACACCCGGCCGCAGGTCCGTCACGTAGGCGATGACCGGCAGGTCCGGGTGCCGACGACGGACCGCGTCCGCCAGCTCCAGGCCGGCCGTGGGCGACTCCGGACGCGCCATGTCGGTGACCACGATGGTGGGGTCCTCGCGGTCGAGCAGGGCCAGCCCCTCCTGCGTCGTCGTCGCGACGAGCACCACGACGCCCGCCGACCGCAGCACCTGCCGTTCCGCCCGGTTGGCGGCGGGCTCGTCGTCGACCCACAGCAACCGGGCTCCCACGGTCCGGTCACGGGCGCGGGCGAGCCGGTGCTCCACGCCCCGGACCGCTCCCTCGTCGACGGGCGCGCCGGCCCTCGCGTCCCTGAGGGGCTCAGCGGACACCTCCAGCTCCAGCACCCCACCGATCCCGACCTTCGTGGCCCGGTCGAGCATCCGCAGCAGCCGTGGCCGCAGGAGGAGGAGCGCGACGACGACGGCGACCAGCGTGAGGAACGGCACGACCGCGTCGATGAGCGCCGCGAGCGTCACCCCGCTCACCGGTCGAGACCCCGCTCGTCGACGAGGGACGCGACCGCGCCCACCAGCGGGCGCTCCTGCGCCGCCGGCGCGGTGGCCCAGGCCACCGGCGACCCCAGCAGGGCGCGGACCGTCAGGACCACCTCGGGGTCGGTCGCCGCGATGCGGCCGGCCCCGATGCGCCAGTGCGTCTCGTCGTCCCGCTGCTGCTCCAGCGCGTCCTCGAGGGAGCCCAGGAGGACCGCGGCGACGGCCGGGGCGCTGGGCTCGGAGACGCGGCCCGGCTCGGTGGTCGTCCCGCCGCGGACGAGCGCCGCGAGCAGCCGCAGGTCGAGGCGGAACGGTGCCAGGGCGCCACGCCCCCAGCGCGAGCGGGCGGGCTCGTCCGGCCCGGGGTCCCGGTCGAACCGGCCCAGGGCCAGCATCAGCAGGTCGAACGGGTAACCCGCGACCGGCGCGGGCCCCTCCACCCGCAACCCCGGCACGTCCGCCCGCGGGAGGAACGCGTGCGCCAGAGGCCACGCCGGGTGCCCGGCGAGGGCGAGCCACCGCCCGAGGTCCGAGCCGAACCCGGCCGCCAGACCACCGTCGACGAGGGCGACCAGCCCGAGCGCGCGAAGGCCGCGCGTGGTCACGAAGTCGACGGCCTCGGGCGGCGCGCCCTCGGGGTCCACCTGTGCCAGGGCACGGCGGGACGCGAGCAGCCCGTGCCGGGCGACGTCCTCCACCACGTCCGGCACCAGGCCGAGGCGGTCGATCACGCCGTCCAGACGCGGCATCAGACGGCCGTCCGGGCCGCGGCGAGCTCGCCGGGGCTGCCGCAGCGCCCCTCCGCCTCGTTGTCGATCACCGCGCTCGGGACAGCCGGCCACCGGCCCGCCGCGAGCGCGGCGGCGACCTCGGCGTACCGGTAGAGCTCGGCCCGCAGCAGCCGCCGCGGCGGGAGCCGGACGGGCACGGCCACCTCCCCCTCCGCGCGGAAGGGCGACCAGGCGGGGTGCTGGTGCACGTCGCGGACCTCCTCCGCGAACTCGGCGTGGTGGCCCGCGGGCCGGCCGAGGAGGAACACGTAGCCGTAGAACACCCAGCCATCGGCCCGGGGCCCCAGCACCGCGAAGTCGATCGCGGTGTCCACGGCGAACGCCGACCGGGTGTGCCACCGGTCGTCGGTCACGTACGTCCCGGCGGACGTCGACACGTACGGCGACCCCTCCCGCACGACGTGGTGCTCATGGACATGCTGGTCGAGCGCCTCGGCGCCGAGCAGCACCTCGGCCTCGTCGGCGGTCGTGACGCGTCCCGTCCGCAGCGCCGCGCACAGGAGCCCGTCGCGCTCCATGATCCGGCGCGCGTCACCCGTCGTCAGCCCCGCGACGCCGCGGACCACCTCCTGCACGAGCATGGACGAGCCCCTCGTCGACGGACGGCTACGGGCCCCGATGGTCCTCGCCCGGGGCGTCGGGGTCCAGGGGTCACGCCGTCACCCGCGCACGCCGCCCGCGGTCAGCCCCGCCCGCCAGAACCGCTGAAGCGCGACGAACACCACCGCGATCGGCACCACGGACAGCATCGACCCCACCACCGTGAGGATCTGCAGCGAGGGGATGGTGATGGACGCCTGGTTCCACCCCGTCAGGCCCACGGTCAGCGGCATGAGTTCCACGTCGGTGAGCACGAGCAGCGGGAGCAGGTAGCTGTTCCAGCTGCCGAGGAACGTGAACAGCAGGATGGTCACGAGCCCGCTCGACATGAGCCGCAGGCCGATCGACACGAACGTCCGCAGCTCCCCGGCGCCGTCCAGGCGGGCGGCCTCGACGAGCTCCGTCGGCACGGCGTTCTGCGCGAAGATCCACGCCAGCAGCACGCCGAAGGGGTAGGACAGCGCCGGCAGCAGCAGGCCCCAGTAGGTGTTGTTGAGGCCGAGGTCGACGAGCAGCACGTAGGTCGGCTGCGCCAGCACGGTCCCGGGGACGAGCAGGCTGCCCAGCACCACCGCGATGAGCGCCTTGCGGCCGCGGAAGCGGTACACCGCGAGGGCGTAGCCCGTCGCGGCGCAGACCAGGGTCGTCAGGGCGGATCCCACGACGGAGTAGATGACGGAGTTCAGCGCCCAGCGCCAGAAGATGCCGCCGTCGTACGCCGACAGCGCCCGGACGTTGTCCCACAGGTGCCAGTCGCCGAACGCGAAGCCCGGGGTGGTGAACAGCTCGGAGGAGGACTTCGTCGCGGCGATGACGAGCCACACCACCGGCGCCAGGAAGTAGATCGAGGCGAGCGCGACGACGATCGTCGCCGCGGTCGTCCAGCCCCGGCTGACGCGGTCGCCGCCGGACAGCACGGTGGCGGAGCGCCGGGCGCGGAACCCGGCCGGGGCCGGGGCGGCGGACCGCTCGCGGTCCTGCACGTCGGCGGTCATCAGAGGCCTTCCCGGGAGGAGGAGTTCGTGACCCGGACCAGGACGAGGGACACGACGAGCGTCACGAGCCCGAGGAGCACGGCCATCGCGGAGCCCAGGCGGGTGTCGCCGCCGAGGGTCGAGACGGCGTAGATCGCCATGTTGGGGGTCCAGTCGCTGGCGATGTGCGGGGTGATGGACTGCAGCACCTGCGGCTCGTTGAACAGCTGCAGCGTCCCGATGACCGTGGACAGCGTGGTGAGCAGGACGGCCGGCGCGATCATCGGCAGCTTGAGGCTCAGCGCCATCCGCAGCTCCCCGGCCCCGTCGAGGCGGGCGGCCTCGAAGGTGTCCCGCGGCAGCGACTGCAGGGCGGAGAACAGGATGATCATGTTGATGCCGGCGTTCGACCAGACGCTGACGTTGGCCACCGACCACAGCACGGTCCCCGGGGCCAGCAGGTCCGCGTCGACCCCGAGCCCCTGCAGCGCCTGCACGAGCGGGCTGACGGACGGCTGGTAGAAGAAGCCCCACAGGAGCGCGGCGATGACGCCCGGCACCGCGTAGGGCAGGAAGACCGCGAACTGGAAGAACCGGCGCGCCCGCACGAGCGCGGAGTCGAACAGCAGCGCCAGCCCCGCGGCGATGAGCATCATCACGGGCACCTGCACGAGGCCGTACAGCGCGACCCGGGCGAACCCGAAGAGGAAGTCGCCGTCCCGCAGGGCGGTGGCGTAGTTCTGCAGCCCGACGAAGACCGTCTCCGCCCCGCCGAACCCCAGCCCGGAGCTGCGGCTGGAGTACATCGCGTTGCTCACCGCGATGACGATCGGCGCCACCATGAAGAGCAGGAAGACGACGACGAACGGGGCGACGAAGAGGTACGGCGCCAGGCGCCCCCCGCCGAGCGCGCGGCGGCGGCGGGGGACGACGGCGGGGGCGAGCGCGACCATCACTCGGCGACGGACAGGCCGCGCGACTCCAGGTCGGCGACGGTGGCGTCGTGGGCGTTGTCCAGCGCCTGCGCGAAGGTCTGCTGGCCGGCGACGACCTTGGCGAACTCGTCGAGCACGGCCGTCTGCGCGGTGCCCCAGTTCGGGCCCTCGCTCCACGTCGCCGGGGTGTTCTCGGCCGACTCGATGAAGACCTCGTTGATGACCTGGCCGCCGAAGAACTCCTGCTCCTCGAGCAGGGCGGGCGAGGCCAGCCCGTTGAGCGTGGACGGGAAGAGGCCGCCCTCGGTGATGAGCGCGTCCTGCGTCTCGTCGGACCCGTTGAGCCAGGACGCGAACTCGGCCGCGGCCCCGGGGTCGTCGGCGCCCTTGAGGACGACGACCGCGGCACCTCCGGAGTCGCCCTGGTTCGTCGAGCCGGGCTCGGTCGGCAGGGGGGCCACGCGCCAGAGGCCCGACGTGTCGGCCGCGTTCTCCATGAGCGCGACGGGGAACCAGGCGGCGTAGCTGATCGTGGCGATGTCGCCCGCGTTCACGCGGGACCAGTACTCCGGCGTCCACATGAGCTCGGTGGTGACGAGCCCCTCGTCGAGCAGCGTCTGCCAGCGCTCGGCGACGCGGAGGCTGGCCTCGTCGTTGATGCCGACTGTCCAGGAGTCGCCCTCGATGCCGAACCAGGAGCCCTCGGCCTGCTGCACCTCCTGCACCCATTGGCCGATCTCGCCGGGCGAGAGGTTCGCGATGTACAGCTCGGGGTCGGCGGCGTGCAGGGCGCGGGCGGCCTCGAGGTACTCGTCCCAGGTCGTGGGGACCGCGATGCCGTGCTGCTCGAGCAGGTCCGTGCGGTACATCATCCCGCTGGGGCCGATGCCCTGCGGGACGCCGTAGACCTCGCCGTCGAAGGTGACCGAGGTCCAGGAGGCCTCGGTGTAGTTGGCCTCGTCGTCGGCGACGAACTCCGTGATGGGCTGCACCCGGCCCTGGATGACGTAGTCGGGCAGGTCGTGGGAGCTGAGCTGCACGAGGTCGGGCCCGGCGCCGGCGTCCACGGCGGCCTCGACCTTCTGCCCGTCGTCGCCGGTCATCCGATGAAAGGTGACCTCGACGTCGGGGTTGGCCTCGTTGTACTGGGCGACGAGCTCCTCGAGCCCGGGCACCCAGCCCCAGAAGTCCACGGTGGTGGTGCCGCCGGCGGGGGCGTCGTCGCCCGCGGCCGCCTCGTCGGACCCGCTGGAGCAGGCCGTGACCAGGGCGAGCGAGGCCGCCAGGCCTGCGGCGACGAGCGCCGTGCGCCCCCGCCTGCCGTTCGAGAAGAGCTGCGTCGCGTCCACGGGACGGTCCTTCCGGTCGCCGGTCGGGCCCTCGTCGGCCCGCACCGAGTTTGTCGCTGCGCGCAACATACTGTCAAGCCAAAGATCGGATGTCTGTAACCTGCTTTAGCCTGCTCCTCCCCGCCCGCACCCCGTCCGGAGGTCCCCGTGCCGCTGACCGACCTGCCCCTCGAGGAGCTCGAGCGCTACGCGCCCGTGCTCGACGCCCCCGAGGACCTCGCCGAGTTCTGGGCGACGACGCTCGACGAGGCCCGGAGGTCGGAGGACCGGGCGGTCCTGCGCCCCGTCACGACGCCGGTGCGCGAGCTCGTCGTCGAGGACCTCACCTTCCCCGGCTTCGGCGGCGAGCCCGTGCGCGGGTGGGTCGTGCGGCCCCGGCGGGAGGGGCGGCTCCCCTGCGTCGTGGAGTACATCGGCTACGGCGGCGGCCGCGGCCTCCCGGCCGAGAAGCTGCAGTGGGCCGCGGCCGGCTACGTCCACGTCGTCATGGACACCCGGGGCCAGGGCAGCGGCTGGGGCAGCGGTGGCGACACCCCGGACCCGCACGGCGCGGGCCCCGCCGTCCCCGGCTTCATGACCCGCGGCATCGAGCGGCCGGAGACCTACTACTACCGGCGCGTCTTCACCGATGCCGTGCGCCTGCTCGACGCCGTGCGGGACCTGCCCTTCGTCGACCCGGCGCGGGTCGCGGTCACGGGGGCGAGCCAGGGCGGCGGGATCGCGCTGGCGGCCGCGGCCCTGGCCCCCGAGCACGTCGCCGCGTGCCTGCCCGACGTGCCCTTCCTCTGCCACTTCCGCCGGGCGGTGGCGCTGACGCCCGAGCCCCCGTTCACCGAGATCAGCCGCTACCTGGCGGTGCACCGCGGCAGCGACGAGGCCGTCTTCCGCACGCTGTCCTACGTCGACGCGGCCGTGCTGGCGCGGTGGGCGACGGCGCCGGCGCTCTTCTCCGTCGCGCTCATGGACGGGATCGTGCTGCCGTCGACCGTGTACGCGGCCTTCCACGCCTACGCGGGCGCCGAGAAGGCCATCGAGGTCTACGCGTGGAACGGCCACGAGGGCGGCCAGGTCCCCCACTGGGTCCGCCAGGCGGAGTGGCTGTCAGCCCGCTTCTAGGGCTCCTCGCCGCCGCGGCTACAGGAGGTGGCGGATCGCGGAGATGGCGGCGCCCCAGGCGTAGTCGGTGAAGGCGAAGGGGTGGACCTCCACCGGGGGCGCCTCGACGGACGGGTCCAGGCGCCGCCGCAGGGACGCGTCCAGCTGCGCGCGGGCGTAGGTCGCGACCTCGCGCGCCTCGCCCGTGACGACGACCTTCTCGGGGTCGGTGAGGTTGACGAGCTGCGCGACGACGGCGCCGAGCGCCCGGGCGGCGGCGCGGAGGGCGGCGTCGCAGCGCGCGTCGCCGGCGGCGGCCGCCTCGAGCACGGCCGGGAAGGACGCCGCCCCGGTCGCCCGGAGCACGGCGGGGACCGTCACCACGCCCGAGGCGCAGCCGGGGTGGCCGCGGTCGCAGGGCGGGCCGTCGGCGTCGACGGGGACGTGGCTCACCTTGCCCGGGCGGCCGTGCGCGCCGCGGACGAGGTCGCCGTCGACGACGAGCCCCGCGCCGATGCCCTCCCCCACCGCGACGACGGCGAACGTGGCCGCCCCCACGCCCGCGCCGAACCAGTGGTGCGCGACGGTCAGGCACTGCACGTCGTTGCTCACGGCGGTCGGCAGCCCCGTCGCCGCGACGAGGGCGGCCTCGAGCGGCACCCGGTCCCAGCCGAGGAAGTCCGACCCCGTCACCCACGCGAGCCCGTCGACGAGCCGCACGTCGCCGGCCAGGCACACGCCGACCGCCGCCACCCGCGGCACGGCGGCCCGCACCCGCGCCACCGCGGCCGCCATCTCCGCCACCACGTCGTCGAAGGCCCGGGACGCCAGCGGCACCTCCGCCGTGGACCGCACCTGCGCCGCGAGGTCGGTGACCGCCACGTAGAGCGCGTCGCCGGTGAGCTTCATCCCGACGAGGTGCGCCGCGTCCGGCACGAGCGCGACCACGTCGGACGGCCGCCCGGGGCCGGTGGCCGCCGCCGGCCCGGAGTCCGCCAGCAGCCCGTCCGCGGTGAGGTCGCGCGTGAGCCGGGACAGCGTGGTGCGCGACAGGCCCGTGCGCCGGGTCAGCTCCGCCCGCGAGCGCGGCCCGTGCACGAGCACGTCGAGCAGCACCGCGCGCCGCGCCGCGCCCAGGGGTCGCCACGCCCACGGCTCGAGGGGGGCGTCGGCGACCACCGGGCGAGCGTAGGGCGCGGCGCGCCGCCGCAGCCCTACGACGACGGCGTCGCGCGCACCCGCTGCGTCTGCCGGCCCAGGCCCTCGATGCTCAGGCTCATGACGTCGCCGTCGCGCAGGTAGGGGAAACGCCCCGACAGCGCGACGCCCTCGGGCGTGCCGGTGTTCACCACGTCCCCGGGCTCCAGCGCGAGGAACTGGCTGATGTGCCAGATCAGGAAGGGCACGTCGAAGATGAGGTCCGCGGTGGTGGAGTCCTGCCGCACGTCGCCATTGACGGTCGAGCCGAGCCGCAGCGCGCCGGGGTCGACCTCGTCCGCCGGCACGAGGTACGGGCCCAGCGGGTTGAAGGTCGGCGCGCACTTGCCCTTCGACCACTGGCCGCCGGACCGCTCGAGCTGCCACTCCCGCTCCGACACGTCGTTGGAGATCGTGTACCCGGCGATGCACGCGGCGGCCGCCTCCGGCGAGGGCAGGGCCCACGCACGGCGGCCGAGGACCACCGCGAGCTCGACCTCCCAGTCCGTGCGCGTGCTCCCGGGCGGCACGAGCACGTCGTCGTCCGGCCCGACGACCGTGTTCGGCGTCTTGAGGAACAGGATCGGCTCGACGGGCGGCACCGCCCCCGATTCCGCGGCGTGCGCGGCGTAGTTCTGCCCGACGCACACCACCGCCGAGGGGCGCGCGACGGGCGGCCCGAGGCGTCGCCCGGCGAGGCTGACGGGCGGCAGCGCCCCGTCGGCGAGCGCCGTCCGGACGCGCGCGAGGCCGTCGTCGGCGAGGAAGGCGCCGTCGAGGTCGGCCGTCAGCGGGGTGAGGTCGTACGTCCGCTCGTCGTGCAGGACGGCGGGGACCTCCTGGCCCGGGGGGCCGTGGCGGAGCAGCTTCACGGTCGTGCCTCTCGGTGGTGCGGGTCGGCGGTGGGGCCGGTGGGGTCGGTGGTGCAGGCCCTCACGGGAGCAGGGCCGGGTCGGGGACCAGCGCGTCGAGCTCGGCCCAGAGCGCGTCGGGGACGGGCACCGCGAGCTGCGCGGCGGTGTCGGCCACCATGGCCGCCCGGGCGCCGCCGGTGACGACCGCGTCCACGGCCGGGTGCCGGGTGGGGAACTGCAGCGCGGCGGCGCGCAGCGGGACGCCGTGGGCGGCGCAGGCGTCGGCCATGCGGCGGGCAGCCGCGACGAGCCCGTCCGGCGCGGGCGCGTAGTCGAAGGGCGCCCCGGGCCGCGGGTCGACGAGGAGCCCGGAGTTCAGCACGCCCGCGACCAGCACCCGCACCCCGCGCTCGGCGCAGGCGGGCAGGAGCGTGCGCTCGGCGCGCCGGTCGAGGACGGAGTACCGCCCGGCGACGAGGACGTGGTCCGCGTCGGTCGCGCGCACGAACTGCTCGGCGACGTCGGCGTGGTTCGTGCCGACGCCCCATCCGGCGATCACGCCCTCGTCGCGCAGCCCGGACAGGGCAGAGGCGGCCTCGTCGAGCGCCTGGGGCAGGTGGTCCTCGGGGTCGTGCACGAGAGCGATTTCCACCCGGTCGAGCCCGAGCCGGGACAGCGACTCCTCGATCGAGCGCCGGACGCCGTCGGCCGAGTAGTCGCGGACGCGTCGTCGGCGCGGCGTCCCGACGAACCCCTCGGCGGCGTCCGGGGCGCCGGGGTCGTCGACGAGGAGCCGTCCCACCTTCGTCGACACGGTGAAGGCCTCCCGCGGGCCCTCGCGCAGGAACCGGCCGAGCCGCTCCTCCGCGAGGCCGACGCCGTAGTGCGGCGCGGTGTCGAAGGCCCGGACCCTGCGCTCCCAGGCCGCCGCGAGACCGGCCTGCGCCTCGTCGTCGGTCATGGGTCGGTACAGGCCTCCGAGCTCGGCCGTGCCGAGGACCACGGCGGCCTGTGCGTCACCGGGCACGCGGCCGCACCCGGAGGCCCTGCATGCCGCCGTCGACCGCGAGCGCCGTCCCGGTCGTCGAGCCCGCGGCCGGGGAGGCCAGGTGCACGACGGCCGCGGCCACCTCCTCCGGGCTCACGAGGCGCCCCAGCGGCTGACGGGCCTCGAGGGCGGCGCGCTCGGCGACCGGGTCGGCGGCGGACGCGAGCAGGCGGTCCACCCAGGGCGTGTCGACGGTGCCCGGGTTCACGCAGTTGACGCGGATGCCGTCGGCGACGTGGTCGGCCGCCATCGCGAGCGTGAGGGACAGCACCGCGCCCTTCGAGGCGGAGTACAGCGCGCGCTGCGGCAGGCCGGCCGTCGCCGCGATGGAGCAGGTGTTGACGATCGCGGCGGCGGGCGAGCGGCGCAGGTGCGGCAGCGCATGGCGGGTCACCCGCACCATCCCGACGACGTTGAGGTCCAGCACCCGCGCCCACTCGGCGTCGTCGTTGTCCGCGACCGTGCCCTGCGCGCCGATGCCCGCGTTGTTGACGAGCACGTCGAGCCGGCCGAACCGGGCGACGACGGCCTCGACCGCTGCGCGGACGGCGGCGTCGTCGCGCACGTCCGCCGGGAAGCCGACGAGCGGCGCCGGCAGTCCGGCCGCCAGTGCCGGGGCGAGGTCGAGGACCGCCACGCGCGCCCCGCGCCGCGCCAGCAGCCGGGCGGTCGCCAGGCCGATCCCCGACGCGCCGCCGGTGACGACCGCGACGAGCCCGGTGAGGTCGGAGGGGTCGCGGGGCTCGACGGGGTCGGCGGCGACCGGGTCGCGGGTCAGGGCGCCGGTGGCATCGGCCACCGCGGCGCGGGCCTCCCTGCCGCCGGTCACGCCGGCACCCGGGCGACGAGCCGCGCCGCCGCGGGCTCCGGACGCCACGCGGCCCCGTCGGGGAACGCATGCTCCTCGACGGACGCCGGCCACATCCGCGCGCCCATGCCGGGAGCCGTCGGCGGCCGGTACCGCCCGCGCTCGACCCGCACCGGGTCGACGAAGTGCTCGTGCAGGTGGTCTACGTACTCCACGGCGCGGTCCTCCATGGACCCCGAGATGGCGACGAAGTCCGCCATCGCCAGGTGCTGCACCATCTCGCACAGCCCCACGCCGCCGGCGTGCGGGAACACGGGCACGCCGAACTTGCGGGCCAAGAGCAGGATCGCGAGGTTCTCGTTGACGCCACCGACGCGCGCGGCGTCGATCTGCAGCAGGTCCACGGCGCCGGCCTGGAGGAACTGCTTGAACATCGTGCGGTTCTGCGTGTGCTCGCCGGTGGAGACCGGCACCGCGACGGAGGCCCGGATGCGGGCGTGCGCGAGGATGTCATCGGGGCTCGTCGGCTCCTCGATCCACGCGAGGTCGAAGGGCTCGAGCGCGGTGAGCCACCGGACGGCGTCGTCCACGTCCCAGCGCTGGTTGGCGTCGACGGCGATGCGCACGTCCGGCCCGACCGCCGCCCGCGCCACCCCCAGACGTCGGACGTCGTCGTCGAGGGACAGGCCCACCTTGAGCTTGAGGATGCCGAACCCGTCGGCGACCGCCTCGCGGCACAGGCGGGCCAGCTTCTCGTCGGAGTAGCCGAGCCAGCCGGGGGTCGTCGTGTAGGCGGGGTAGCCGTGGCGGTCGAGCTCGGCGCGGCGGGCCGCGCGGCCGGGCGCGGCCTCCTCGAGCAGGGCGAGGGCCTCGGCGGGGGTGAGGGCGTCCGACAGGTAGCGCCAGTCGACGCACGCGACGAGCTGCGCCGGCGTCAGGTCCGACAGGTACCGCCACAGCGGCAGGCCGGCGCGGCGGGCGGCGAGGTCCCACGCGGCGTTGACCACCGCGCCGATCGCCATGTGCATGACGCCCTTCTCGGGCCCCAGCCAGCGCAGCTGCGAGTCGTCGGTCAGGCGCCGGGAGAAGGCGCCGAGGTCGGCGCACACCTCGTCGAGGTCGAGCCCGACGACGAGGTGCGCCAGCGCCTCCACCGCGACGGTCTGGACGTCGTTGCCGCGGCCGATGGTGAAGGCCAGGGCGTACCCGGCGAGGCCGTCGGGTTCGCCGTCGTCGGACGTCTCGTCCGTGCGCAGGACCACGTAGGCGGCGGAGTAGTCCGGGTCGGGGTTCATGGCGTCAGAGCCGTCGAGGTGCCGCGACGTGGGGAACCGCACGTCCCGGGTCTCCAGTGCCGTGATCGTCGCCATGGGGGGCCGCCGGTCCTCTCGTCGCCACGCCGTGCAGAGGTCCGATGTCTAGCACGGATGCGGGTGCGGCGACCAGCCCTCGTCCACCTCCGCGGTCCCGGGTGGCCGGACTGCGGTGGCGCCCGACCCCTCGTCGGGAGGAGCGTCGCTGCTGCTCAGACGCCCACCCGGTACACCCGGCGAGCCGTGCGGTGGCGCAGGTCGGCGCGCTCGTCGGGACTTAGGGCGTCGGCGATCCTGGAGAGACGTCCCATCACGGTGGCGTAGTCGGCCTGGAGGGTGCTCACCGGCCAGTCGCCGCCGAGCAGCATCCGGTCCGAGCCGAAGCACGCGAGCGCGTGCTCGACGAAGGGGCGCACGTCGTCGTCGCCGGCGGTGCTGCCGTCGGGGCGCGCCAGCTCCAGCCCGGACAGCTTCGCGACGGTCGTCGGACGTCGCGCCACCTCCGCCACCTGCCGGGCCCACAGCCGCGCGGCCTCGCTCCCCCAGCCACTGGTGACGGGCGGCTTGCCGAGGTGGTCGAGGACCACGACGAGCCCCGGGTGCCGGTCCGCGAGCACCGGCAGGACGTCGAGGAGGTCGGGACGCTCGGCGGGCACGTCGAGGACCAGCCCGGCCCGCTCGAGCACGAAGAGGCCGGCGTCGACGTCGGCGCGCAGGAGCCAGCCGGGGTCGGGCTCGTCGTGCACGAGGTGCCGCACCCCGACGAGGGCAGGCGCGTCGGAGGCGTCGAGCCGGCGGCGGCAGGCGTCGGCGTCGGCGAGGGGCAGCCACCCGACGACCGTGGCGGACAGGGGACTCGATGCCGCCACGCCCAGCAGGGCGTCCGTCTCCGTGAGGCTGTCGGCGGCCTGCACGAGGACGAGCGCGCCGACGCCTGCCGCGCGCATCGCCGGCGCGACCTCGGCGAGCGCGTGCGTCCGGTGGAGCGGCCCGGACGTCAGCCACGGGTAGGTGACCGTCGGCGGGTCGCCGTCGAGGTCCCACACGTGGACGTGGGTGTCGACGAGCGGCTCGTCGGGTGCGGGCGCGTCATCGGGCACGGCGACCTCCGGGCGGAACGGGGCGGGGCGGCACGCCCAGGATGGTAGAAAGATCCGACCTCTGCCGACGGCGCAGGGCGGGGCACGCGGGAGGGACCGGTCGTGGCGCTGACCGACGACGCGATCACGCAGATCAAGGCGATGATCACCTCTGGCGACCTCAAGCCCGGGGACCGCCTGCCGCGGGAGGCGGACCTCGCCGCGATGATCGGCGTCTCGCGCAACTCGCTGCGCGAGGCGGTGCGGGCGCTGAGCCTCGTGCGGATCCTCGACGTGCGGCAGGGCGACGGCACGTACGTGTCGAGCATGAGCACGGAGAGCCTGCTGGAGTCGCTGAGCTTCCTGCTGGAGTTCCGTCGCGACTCCGGGGTGGTCGAGTTCCTCCAGGTGCGGCAGATCCTCGAGCCGGCGGCGGCGGCCCTGGCGGCGCGGACCATGACGCCCGAGCAGGTGGCGGCGCTGCGCAGCGCGGTCGAGGACAGCCGCGCCTCGTCGGAGGTGGCCGAGCTCGTGCGGCACGACCTGGCCTTCCACACGGCGATCGCGGTCGGCACGGGCAACACCGTCCTGGCGTCGATGGTCGACTCCGTGTCGATGCCGACCGAGCGCGCCCGCTACTGGCGCGGCCTCACCGACGAGAGCGCCATCGAGCGCACCATCGAGGAGCACCGGCGGATCGTCGACGCCATCGAGGCGCACGACCCCGACCTGGCCGCGGCCCGGACGCTCGTGCACATCTCCGGGGTGCTGGAGTGGCTCCAGCGCGCAGGCGAGGCGCCGGCGGAGGACTGACCTCCCAGCGGCGTCCCCAGGTGGCGCCGGCGACCCGACCGGGGGACGGCGCGGCGCGGACGGGGGACGCGCCGGTGATGCCCTCGTCGGCAGCGGGGGCGGACCGAAGGGCAGAGGGTCCGTCCGCACCCCATCCCAGGAGCCCGCCATGACGACAGCACACGGTGCGGTCGACCAGATGCTCGCCGCCGTCGACATCCTCGCCTCGACGCTGTCCACCCTCGAGGACGACGCCCCGCTGTCGGCCCTCGAGCCGTCGGTCCGCCTGGTCGAGCGGCGCCTCCGCCGGGTCCACACCCTCCTCGCGCAGCGTGCCGACGTGCCCCTGCACGACGAGCTGCCCGCCACCTGGTTCACCCCGGAGGACACGGCCGACCGCCGCCTCATCGAGGCCGCCCTGCCCGCTCCTGCGGTCGGTGCGATCCCCAGCCAGCGAGGCGGCCGCGTCCGCCCCCTGGCGACGACGGGCCGCGGCCGCCGCTGACCCCCCGCGGGGCCGGCGCGGCCGAGGCGCAGCGTCCTCAAGTCGCCGGCCGCCCCTCGTCGAGATGCCGCTCCCACAGCTCCTCGAGGCGCTCGCACGCCGCCGGGGCCGCCTGCACGCCACTGCCCAGCAGCGCGTGCCACGGCACGAGGGGCACCTCCCGCCGGAGGAGCTCCGTGGGCAGGGGGTCGTCGAGGTCGAGCACCCTCTCCCACTCGAGCGGCACGTTATTCCGCACCCCCGCCCCGGAAAACAGCTCGCGCCGCTCGACCGTGCCGGTGGTCCAGCCGGACGCCACGATCCCGCGGGGCTGCGGGCCCTGACGCAGCAGGAAGACGCGGTCGCCGGGGTCCATGTCCCGCCGGCCGCCGGTGGACCAGCTGCCCGGCACGCGCTCGCTCGCGCCCGTCCGAGCGACCAGGGCGGCCCACTCGTCGGCCGGCATGCGCCAGCGCTGCGGGTTGTGGGTCAGGAGGAACGTCCGCATTGGCGCACCCTCTCGTGGCGCGTCGCCGTCGGCTACCCCGCCGCGGCACTGCCGACGAGGACCTTGGCCGGGGGGCGTCAGCGCATCTGGGCGATCTGGAGCAGGTTGCCGCAGGTGTCGTCGAGCACCGCGGTGATGACGGGCCCCATCTCGACCGGCGGCTGCGTGAAGCGCACGCCGAGCCCCTCGAGCCGCGCGTGCTCGGCGACGACGTCGTCGACGGCGAAGCTCGTGATGGGGATGCCGTCGGCGACGAGGGCGGCCGTGTACGCCTTGGCAGCGGGGTGGTCGTCGGGCTCGAGGACGAGCTCGACGCCGTCGGGTGCGTCCGGTGAGACGACGGTCAGCCAGCGGTGCTGCCCCAGCGGCACGTCGTTCTTGGGCAGGAAGCCGAGCACGTCGGTGTAGAACGCCAGCGCCTTCGCCTGGTCATCGACGTGGATGCTCGTCAGGTGGATCTTCATGGCTCTCCTCGGGGTGCGCGTCGTCGGGCTGCAGGAGGTCCGCCCACGGCGCGAGCGCCTGCCGCAGCGGGGTGAGGTCGATGTGGTGCACGATCGTGCGGCCGACCTTCTGTCGGTGGAGGAGGCCGGCCTCCGCCAGGACGTCGAGGTGCTGGGAGACCGCCTGCCGCGTCGACGTCAGGCCGTGGTGCTGCGCGAGCCGCGTGCACAGCTCGAACAGCGTCTGACCGTCGCGGGCGCGCAGCTCGGTCAGGAGCGCGCGCCGCGTCGGGTCCGCGAACGCCCGGAGGGGATCGGGCACGGGTTCACCATAGGGAAGCGACTGCTTGCATGTCGAGAGCCTCCTCAAAGGGCGGTCACACGAGCGATCGCGATGCCAGGATCGGCGCGTGCCCGCCACTCCGTCCAAGGACCTTCTCGTCGCCCACGTCCGGGCCCTGCTCGACGTCGAGCCACCCGTCGGCGCGTACGGCGTTCCGGACTCCGTGCCGATCGTCGCCTTCGGTGACGCCCTGCACGCCCGCGTGGCGACGGTGGGGATCAACCCCAGCGACGCCGAGTTCGCCGGCGTGCAGCCACCGATCGCGCTCACGGCCTCGGCGCTCGGGACGTCGACGGGCACCCCTGCCACCGTCGAACAAGCCGAGCGACTCCTCGCCGTGTGCTCCGGCTACTTCCAGCACCACCCCTACTGGAAGTACTTCGCTCCGCTGGAGAAGGTGCTGCAGACGGGGACGGGTGCGTCCTTCTCCGACGGCTCCGCGTGCCACCTCGACGTCGTGCCGTGGGCGACCACGCCGGTCTGGGGCCAGATCACCGAGGCGACGACCAGGAAGGAGCTGCTCGATGCCGGCGCTCCCGTGCTGGCCTCCGTGCTCGAGGCGACGTCGCTGGACCTCGTGCTGCTCAACGGCAAGCAGGTCGTCGATCAGGTGCAGCACGCCGGGTTGGCGCAGCTCGACCTCGTGGAGTCGAAGCAGATCAAGCCGGACGGTGCCCCGACGAAGCTGTACGTGGGCGAGATCGGCGGCGTCCGGGCACTCGGGTGGTCCACCAACCTCCAAGCACCGTTCGCCGGCGTCGGGGCGCAGTTCATCGAGCAGCTCAGCACGTGGGTCAGCAACACCTCTCGCGGTGGTGCACGACCGCTGCTCCCGCCTGCAGTCGGCGTCGCCCCGGCCAGTCCCGCGCCTGCGACGGAGCAGCCCCTCACCGGGATCGAGCTGGTCGCCCACCTGCACCACTGGGTCACGTCCTCGAGCTCGCCCACGCTCGCGGACGTCGGCACCTTCGGTGGTGCGGCCGCCCTCCACGCCGTGATCGGCGGTGTCCCCGTCCACGTGAACGCCGACACGTCACGATCCGCAGTCAAGGCCCTGCTTGCGGAGTCGGCGGCGGGGACGCTCGTCTGGCGCGTCGTGGCCAACACCAAGGGGAAGGTCAACAAGGTGACGTTCCAGGGCGACGGTGCGTCCACGCCGGGCTGGTACTGCTACAGCGACGAGCCCCTGCCTGTGCCGGCGATCCTGTGATGGTCAAGGGCTCCCGCCTGCCCTCGCTCGGGTCGTAGCGTGTGCGAGTGCGAGGCGACGAGGCCCGGGTGGTCGGGCAGTTCGAGCGGTGGCTGGTTGCCGAGGGGTGGCAGGTGCACCGCGAGGTCGACTACTGCGACGTCGTCGCTCATCGGGGCGAAGAACGGCTCTTCGCCGAGGCGAAAGGCCGGACCGCCTCGATCGGGCTCGATGTCGACACGCTGTACGGACAGCTCCTCCGGCGTGTCCCCACCGTCGCCGGAGCCGGCGTCCGGCTCGGGGTCGTGGTTCCCACGGAGGGACGGACGGCGGCGCTCCGCGTCGCGGGGGAGGTACGCCGCCTGCTCGGCATCACCGTCTACGTCGTCGGCGAGTCCGGTGCCGTCACGCCACTCGGCCCGGAGGACAGCTGACGAAGGGGCCGCCGCTGCCGGGTGAGGGCGAGCCGGGGCGGCCGCTCGCGACACCGGGCCGTCAGTCGTCGTCGTCCCCCTCGACGGACCACGACGACGCATGCCGCAGCCGTGACCGCACGCCGTCACCGCCGATCCGCTCCACCTCGCCCCGTGGCCCGACGAGCACCAGCAGCACCCGGGCCCGCGACAGCCCGGTGTAGAGCATCGACCGCGCCCTCCCGGAGTCGCGGAAACCGTTGGCGACGAGCACCACGACCGTGCGCTCCAACCCCTTGAACCCCAGCACGTGCCCGTAGAACACGTCCTCGCCCGCGAAGAACCGGTCCCAGTAGACCGCGTGCCCGCCCATCTCCACGGCGTTGACCTGCTCCGGGTGCCGCCGCCCCGTGGTCAGCAGCGCGATCTGGCCCGGCTGCCACCCCTCGTCCAGCAGCGCGTCGACGACCCGATCGGCCGTGGTGACCGCCCCGTCGGCCGGCACGTCCACCAGCCGTACGGGCGCTCCGGCCGCTCCGCGCGGCTTGACCGTCGAGGTCCCGAACGAGCCGAAGCACTGCGCGATCTGCTTCGTCGAGCGCAGGTTCTCGTCCAACCGCACCGGCGGCAGCGTGATCGGCGCCGACCCGTCACGGTCGAAGATGCGCTGGTCCTCGTCCATGAACACCCACAGCCCACCGGCCTCCCGGTCGCGCAGGCACCGCACCAGCGAGGGCCACCACAGCGCTGAGAAGTCCTGCGCCTCGTCGACCACGACGCAGTCGAAGCGCTCCGCCTCGTCGCGCGCGTCCGCCAGCTCGGCGAGCTGCAACGGCAGGCGGCGCTCGAAGTAGTCGGCGTCGTCGTCGCTGCCCGGCGCCGCGCCCCACTGCAGTGGCAGGTCGTGGAACAGCCCGACGAACGCCGGCCGCTGCTTGGGCGGCCACGTGGCGGTGATGCGCTCCAGGTACCGCCCCAGGCCCCTGGAATAGCAGACCAGGGCCACCCGCTCCCCCGCCGCCGCACGCCGCCGCGCCTGCTCCAGCGCCAGCCACGTCTTCCCGCTCCCCGCGCCGCCGATGATCCGCAGCCGGTCGAAGCTCCGCAGATGGTCCAACATCCGCGCCTGGTCGCGCGTCATCTGCTCGACGCGGTCCTCGATCTGTGCGGCACTGGCCAGTACCTCCACCTGCGAGGGGAACGCGCCGCCCAGGAAGTCCACGAGCGGAGCCACGTCATCGGCCGCCAAGTGCGCGTGCCCGGTGCCGTGCACGTCGATCGCGCGCTTCACGTGCGCCGCCAGCTGGTCCAGGTCCTCGCGACCCACCACCGTGCCGGCCGGCGAACCCGCCGACGCCCACCCGTGGGGCACGACCGTGTGCGGCAGCACGACGAGGTCGGCCGTCCGCGCCCTCCAGGCGTGGAGGCCGTGCTGACGCAGCAGGTCGTGCAACGTGTGCCGGGCCCGTCGCGCCTGGAAGACCGGGTCGATCTCGTACGCCCTGGTCCCGCTGCCCTGCACCCACTGCCCGTCGCGCCGGCTCACGTGCCCACCCTTGACCTCCACGACGCACAGCCCTAGGTCCGGCCAAGCGACCAGCGCGTCGATCTCCCGCTCGTCGGGCCCGTCGAGCAGCAGCAGGTTGACGAACACCACGACGTCGTCGGGGAGCTGGTCGCGCAGCGCCTCCCATACGGCGCGCTCGGCACCACCGTCGGTCGCCCCGTGGTCAGGCTCGGGCGGCATCAGGCGTCCCATCAGCGCGTCCGGCTGCAGACGTCGCAGAGGAGCCTCACCGCCCTCCGCCTGGCTTGCGGTTGGCGAAGGGACGTCGGCCATGCGCGACGACGAACTGCTCGACGAGTCGTGCCTCCACCTCGGCGGACCGCTGGCCTGGAGTGACCCGCCACGCGACCAGCACGTCTGTGCTGTCGGCGAGCTGCCAGACGAAGCGCCCGCCCCAGTGCCCTACGGGTGACCCTTCGCCGAACCTGCGGTACTCGTCCAACCGCTTGCTCAGGCCACGCCGACCCGACGCACCCGCCCCGCTTTGCCGATGTACAGCACCGCGGAATCGGTCCACGCCGCCCGCAGCATGTCGACCGGCACTGTCGGGTCCTGGCCCTTGAACCATACGGCCGGGCTGACAGCCCGGAACGATGGCGGCTCCACGGACGGCCGGACGACGACGTAGACGCCCTCCTCTGCCGGTACGTCGGCAGCCGGCAGCTCGGAG
Organism: Cellulomonas endophytica; assembly: GCF_004123805.1. Classification (GTDB taxonomy): domain Bacteria; phylum Actinomycetota; class Actinomycetes; order Actinomycetales; family Cellulomonadaceae; genus Cellulomonas; species Cellulomonas endophytica. The sequence goes on from NZ_RWJX01000002.1 coordinate 46,085, forward strand.
AACCGCACGAACCCGTGGAAGCCGGCGTCCCCGAGTCCGCCGCGATCCCAGCGCGAGACGACGACGTCGTCCGACGCGCTGGTCGAGGTAGCGCCGAGGTCCGCGTGGCCGAAGGTGCCGCTCTCACTGCTCATGCCCGGCGATGCCTCATCAGGCCCGTACCGCGCCATTGAGACCGTCGAGCACCTGCTGAGGTGAGATCCGCCCCGCCACGAGTTCCCTGAGCAGCGCGAGCGACGCGGGGTAAGCGCCGGCGAACGTCTTGGGTGCTGTCGAGCCTGTCGGGTGCCAGAGGTAGACCACCAGCCGCTTGCGGCCGGCGAGGTCGAGGACCGCCATGTGGTCGCGCTCTTGCCAGGCACCGGATGTGGAGAAGCCAAAGGTGGACGGCAACGACCACGCCTCCGCAGCTCGCGCCCGTGCCTTGGCCCCGAGCACGACGACGAGCGGCGCCGGGCAGTGGGCCAGCACCCGATCCAGGTGCAGCGGCGCGCAGAGGCTCGACGCGGAGGCCACGCCCTTCTCGCCCTTCGACTTGCAGTGGACCACCTCGGTCATCACGTAATCGATGACCGGCGACGCGTCCTGACCGACCAGCTCGGCCGCTCGGCGGCGCACGTTGTTCCAGAACGCGACCCTTTTCGGTGACCCTGACCCGTCGTTCCTCCGGAAGCGCCCCGACGCCGAGGCGAATCCATCCCCGGCGTCGAACGCCTGGTCCGGAACGAATCGCTCGCTCACGAACTCGACGAGGCGTGCGTCGGGCCAGCTCGCGGTCGGATACCTCTCGACGACATTTCCGCTCTGCCCGTCGCCGGCCTCGCTGATGGACGGGTTCGACGAGACGAACGCGATGCGCGCCTGCTGGAGGTTGCCGGCCCACGCCTCAGGGACCTGGAAGCGGTCGGGACTCGGGGACTGCAGCTGCACGATGGCGCGGCAGGGGTGCGACGACCTCACGCGAGCGCGGTCGATCTCAGGGCAGCGAGCGACGGCGAGCGCTGCCTGCTCGATCGTCGGGGAGCGCGTCGGGAGCACCGGCTCCACCGGGTTCATCTGCTCTCCTCCTGCGGCGGTACGAGGCCTGCTTCTCGGGCTGCGTCGGCGGAGCGGCTAGGGTGCCGGCCGTGCATCCAGAGCACGACGTCGAGCACGCGGAGCGGCGTGACAACCACCGGAAGGGCGACATCACGGCGCAAGACCTCGAGGTGCTCATGGAGGGACATGCCGGTACCGCCGTCGCCTGCGACCCTGGTGTTGAGCAGGTCCCGGACGCCTCGCCAGTGCCCCTTGCTGTCGCTCATGCCGAGGACCGACCCGACGACGCTGTCCCACACGGGGATCAGCCGCGGCCGCTTGCGGGCGAGGAGCTTGCTCGTCGTCACCGGGCCGAGCCCGTGCTCGGCCCTGAGCGTCCTCCACAGCCGTGCGGCTGGCGACGGGTCCTCGATGAGTGCATCAGGAGCCACCACGAGGTCGACATCCCACGGGATCTGTGCCAAGAGAGACGCGAAGGCGTCCTGCCGAGCCTCGAGCAGGGCGATCGCCGCTCGTGCGGACACCTCCACCGACAGCATCGACACGGCAACGAGGTCCTCGGCGGTGAAGACGTCCCGGACGGCCGGGTCCGTCCACGGTCGGCCGAAGGTCTCGAAGTGAGCGCCGGTGAAGCTGAGCGCGCCCTGCCCGAAGAAGTAGTCGCGGAGATGCCGTCGCCCCACATCGGCCCACCGTGGTTCCAGCACCCACGGCACTACCGGGTGGTCCGTCGTCTCCCCCATGTGTACATCCCCTCGTGGTCGGTCCGTCGCACCAGAGACCGGTGCCCGTGTGCAGAGCAACATGCGCAGGCCGCGGCTGGATCTGACACCGAGCCGTCAGCGACGCTGCAGTTCTCAGCTCTCGTTCCCCAGATCCGGCGCCTTGCCCTTGTCGCGCAGCCGTGTAAGCCGGGCGCCGATGCCGGACGACGCCTTGCCGCCGACCGCGCGAGCCCGCCCGAGTGCCTCAGCACCGAGGTTCTTCGCCGCGTCGAAGCCGTCCGCGCCCCGGTCGAGCGCGTCGTCGCGCATCTCGGCCGCGGCATCCCTCCACCGCCGCGCCTCGACCGACTCGCGGCCGTCCGTGATGCCGAGCGCCTCGTGGAGGGCCACGACAGAGTCGCCGATGCGGTTGCTCGTGCGGACGACGACGTGCGACTTGCCGGGGTGCAGCAGCACCTTCGCATTCGCCGTCCCTGCAGCCGCATCGATCCGGGAGAGGAGCCGCTGCGTGGTCTGCTCGATCACCGCCAACCGCTTGGCCCGGGCAGTACGCACCCCGACGCGGTGCCGTTCGAGCTCGTCGGCGGCCGACGAACCCAGGACGCGGTCGAGCTCGAGCACCGACACGGCGTCCTGGAGCTGGAAGCACCGCGCCAGGACGGCCAACCACTCCTGGACCGACGCCTCGGCGTCGCCGCCGGACTTCACGAGCTCGCCGACCTTCTCCTTCCCCTCCATCCGCTGCGCGATGCCGTCGAGCTGACGGAGCGCGTAACCCTGCGTCCGCGCGATCGTGCCCGAGGCGTCCTGGACCTTCGACCAGGTGACGTCCGAGACCCCGCCGACCGCCTCGCGGATCGCCATCGCCTCGTCGATCACCAGTTCGACACCGATCATGTCCGCCAGGACGGCGTCCTTCTGCCCGCGAAGGATGTCGTCCACCTTCTCGTCGATGGTGGCGAGGTAGTCGTTCACCTCGTCCATCGCCTGCTGCATCGCCATCTGCGTCATGAGCCCGCCGACGCTCGTCAGCGCGGCCGGATTGAGCGCGAGCGCCCCGGGCGCCTTCGCGAACTCGAGGACGTGCTTGATCTGCCCCTTGTCCGTGAGGATGGCGCGCACGACCCCGGACTCAGAACCGGACATGAGCTGGAGCTTCTTGGCGAGCTCAGCCGACTCCTTCGTGAGCTTGACCCACCGCCCCGAGTTCTCGGCCATCACACCGCCCGCCTGCGCGACGGCCCCAACGACGGCCGACGCCTTCCCCAGCCGCGACAGCCCGAGGTCCCGAGACGCCCACCCGTGGGAGTCGATGAAGGCCTCCACGGCGGCTCCATCGCCGATGACTGCTACTCCGTCGTCGTCGCGGACGAGCTGGATCTCGGCATCCATGGTGGAACTCCTGACGAAGGATCGGCGACATCCGCCGGTCGTGCATGGTCATCCTGAGCGAGGCTGCGCCCGATTGGGCCGGATAGCGCGGGTGACTTCGACGCGTGCGCTAGCTGTAGAGGCCTGCGGGCCGAACCATCCCGGCGTCGACGAGCAGCGCTCCGTCGCCGATCGCGGCCGCGAGCGCCCCTCGAGCCGCGCGCGACCCTTGGCGGCCAGCCTGCTGGCACCGAACTCCCGCGACACCTCCCGCAACAGGTCGTCGCGGCCGATCCCGTGCGCCCGACGCGCCACGACGAGCAGTGCCGCACGCAGCTCCTCGTATGGCACGTCGGTCACTCGCGCACGCCGAAGCCCGGCACGCGGTGCTCGTCCCACGTCGACGTGTCCTGCCCCGGCGCCCACGCCACCAGGTCCCCGTTCGCCGACGTCCTCAGCCGCTCCCAAGCTCTGGCTCACGCAACAACTCGAAGAGGCGTGGAGGCTAGACCAACGCACGTCGCACCCTGAGCAACTCGTCCACCAGGGACGCGGCGTCGCTCTGCAGGGTTATTTCCGAGCCGAGTCGGACAGCTCGAAGACGATCGATCAGCACCGTACTCACGTCGCTAGGCGCGTACCAATCGTCACCCGAGCCGCGGAAGTAGTGCGGTATGTAGATAACAACCTGCGGGTCGACCTTCAGGTGGAGCAACTGCCGCCACCGCATCGGCGAGGCCTCGTACTGCTTACCGTCCCACTTCTTCCCACACGCGCATTGACCGAAGTAAGCCGGTACCGCACCCGCTGAGTCGTTGAAGGCGTACCACGCAACTATGTCGAGACCGTGGTCTCCGGAGTCGGAGGGGTGGAACTCCGACCGAGTCGCCATGACCGTCGTCTCAAGTTCTCTTGCGAGCGCTTCGAGCTTATCGAAGGCACCTCCCGCGAAACGACCTTCCTCGCTGGTGCCGAAAATCTCGACGTTGAAGTTCGGAGTCAGCCTCTCCTGCACTTGCTTAGACACGCGCTCAAAGGACTTTGTCAATCGCGATCGAGTCGCCGCTGTACTATAGTTCAAAGTAGAACAAGCCAAGTAGAACAGGTACAGGCGGCCACTGGCTGAGGCTGGCTCTACGAACTTTATGCGCATGAGTTCGCGCTCAACCCGGAAGGGGTAGTCCGCGGATAACGAGCGCTCGCGACGTGCTAGGAGCGCAAAAAGGTTCCGGCACCACACGACGCGCTCCTCAGAGAGCTCCGCTTCTCTCCCGAAGTGAGGCAAGGCCTCATCATCCTCCTCGTCCTCGACTGAGCCCCTGTCGACGTCCTCCGGGGCCGCGCTCGGGAATAGATCGAGCGCGTCCGGTTCGACCACGACTCCAGAGAGTTGATCTACAACGTCCGCAAGATCTCCATCGAGCGCATCCTTTGACAGCGATCCGAAGTCGGCCGAGAATTCGAGCAAATTGCTCAAGCGATCGGCACTGAATGAGCGCTCCGGATCAGTCATGCAGAGCAGTTCGAGAAAGTCGGCAAGGTAGTACAACTCCTTCTGCGCCGGCGGCGTAGACAACGCCTCGACCTCAAGCATCTGCAATAGCCTTCCGTCGCAAGCGACGGGCCGCGATCAGTTGCATCTGCTCCACGAGGTTCAGAATTCGCTCCAGATCAGCCATGACGATATCGTCGATCTCGACCTCGTGGAGCGTCGCCTGCGCTGCGACGAGCCGCTCACCCGCTAGTTTCAGATTGCGACCTAGAACGTCTCTTGGACTGATCGCTGCAAGTGCCGCCTGCTCGACCGCCTCGCCGCGCTCGAGTGCTTGGACGCCCGACGGTTCGCTTACTGCTGCAGCGAGAAGTCGCATGTTTCGGCTGTCGCCGAGTTGGGTCCTCCCAAGAACCGGCCGCTCGACGAACAGCCACTCTGCCACGTCCTTCAGATGGCTTCGATTAACACCCCCAAAACCAACCTCGTCGAGGGTCTCAACCTCGAGATACTTCACGATCGATGCATAATTCAGAGCGAGCGTGAAGAGAGAGAAGGATACTTCTATACTCTTCAGCGAATCTATGCGACGGATCTCTTCGTGCAACGCGAGGGCGCCGAGCAACCTCCGGACGTAATCTTGCCTGCTGCCGATCAGGCGAGCGATGTACCGGTATACTTCGTCACCTCGCGCGCTCTTATGGGCATTGTACAATTCAGCGAGATAGCGCGCCTTCGCGACCGGTTCCCATTGCTTGATGCCCGTGATGTGTCTATAGCCAAGGTAATCAAGGACATCCGAGCGGTCGCCGAAGATCGCGCATGGCAGCGCGGCCAACTGCTCTCTTGAAGTCACTTCCTCTGCCATGCCTCGAACCGCCGCCTTGCGTCGAGGCGCGCGGTCGGGCTCGAGAAGCAGCATAACTGCGGCGAGCCTCCTGTTGCCCTCGAGCACAATCCAACCAGACCCTCCCTCGGCTGCGGTCACCAGAAGGGGCTCAGCAGGGAAAAATCCCTTCGCGGCTATCGAGCCCATCAACTCCACGAGGCCTGCGTCCTCGAGCATCCAATCCAACACGGCCTGATCGTCCCTAGCATCAACATGCGGAGGGATTCTCGGGTTTTCCGGATCGAATCGCAGATCATCTACGGACACCATCAAGATTTCGTTGCTCATCACCGCTCCTGTCGCCGCCGCCGTCGCCCGCACGCAGCATAGCCCTCGGCATGCCGGCGTGAGTGACTGATCCACACACCTGTATTGCAGAGAGGCTCCGTACGGCCAGAGGTAATTGTGCGACCTTGTGCTGCTTTGGGCACACTCGTGGGCGGCGGCAGACCCCGCCCTACAAGACTATGCAACGCGACCACCGTCACGTTCCGTAGACGACCATCCGCCTCGCGTGCAGGACATTCGGCCTCCAACGAACGACTGTCACCACTCGAGTCGCCGGTCGTCGCCTACTCGTTCAGCATCCTGCGCGCGGTTACTGGGTCATCGTGGAAAGGTCACCGTCTGGGTGGGTTGGTCGCCTACCGCCAGGCGCACCCTCGATTCCTTGCGTCCAGCAATGAGTGGTTGGTTGCCGTCAAAGCATCGGAACAGACGCCACGCGTATTGGCGGGACGCGGTCCTCGTGCGCGCGTATCAGGCGCTGAAGAATGACACTGCTGCCTCGATGGCTCGGAGCCCCTCCAGCGTCACCGTTCCACCGCGGCTTTCGCAAGTCGCCGACCACACCTCCCCCGTGCTCTCGACGATGGCCCTCGCGAGCTCGGGCTTGGTGAGACCGCCATCCAGGCCCAGGCCCAGGACGTCGTTGACGAGCAGGAAGATCTCCTTCGGCTCGGTCGACCCGGTAGACATCTTCGGTGCGGGGACGCCCAGGCGGTCGGCGATCTGGGACACGAGGTCCCGCTTCGTGGTCCTCACTGCACGACCATGCTCATGTGCTCCTCGAGCCGGCTCAGGACCTCGTTGTTCCAGGCTGGCGCACCGACGACCTCCTGCTGCCCGCACAGCTCGGCGAGCCGCAACCGCTCGACGACCATGCCGCGCAGCGCGAGCTGCTCCCACAGCCGATCGTCCGCGATCGTCTGCGGAACGACGAGCGCGGTCACGGGGTCGACGTCCATGGTCAGCCAGCTCGCCCAGACCCGCGGCTCGACATCAGAGGCCTTGCTGATGAGCTCGGCTTGGAGGGTGCACTGGGCAAGGACCACGGGAAAGCCGGACCGGCCGTCGGCGAACGGCCGCCAGGCGACGACGTCGACCCCGCCATCCTTCCGGATCGGCGGGCGGTACCCGGTCCCCGCCGGCACGCCGAGGAGGTCGGCAAGCCACTTGATGGCGGCCGGGAACGACTGAGGCCGACCTACCTCAGAGGGCCAGCCGAACCGGACGGCTCGTCCTACGTCGCCCCAGACACGAGCGAGGGCCTGCTCGGCGAGCTGCTCGAAGAGCACCTCCATCTCCCGGGCGGCCGTCGTCGACATGGTCGCGCGCGCGACAGACCCAGCGGACATGAGCACCAGGCTCGCGTAGACCGAGCGGCGCGCGTCAGGCCTCGCTCGCAACGCGAAGTCGTTGACCACGAACGGGTACGCCGCGCCGAGCACGTCGGCGCGGCGACGGAGTGCACGCGTTGCAAGCGCCACCTGCGCCGAGCCGGTGCCGATCTCGTCCTGCGCCAGGCGTTCCAGCTCGTCGTACGCCAGCGGCCGGGTACCGCGCACCAGGAGCGCGGTCTCGACCCAGTCGGCTACCTGCTCGCGTCCCCTGACCTCGATGTCCATCGTCAGCCGGGGGTTGCCGCGAGTTCGTCGAGGGCTGTCCGCAACGACTCCACGAGCGTCTCGAGATCGGCGACCATCGCACGGACCTCCTGGTCCGAGGCGAAGTCTGCGATGTCTGCGGTCGCCGCGGACAGGGAGCTCTTCGCGGCGCCGAGCCGCCTCTGGAGCCTGTCGCGCGGGTCCATCCCCGTCTGCTGCACCTTCTCCTTCGCCGTCTCCAGGTCGGCACCTGAACGCAGCGCCTGCAGCCCGACGTCGCTGGCGACCACGTTGCCGAGCTGGCTGATCTGCCGTGAGTCGGTGATGACGGGCTCGCTGCTCTCGTTCCCGAAGGTCCAGCTCAGCAGCTCGGCGAGGTGGTCCACCTTGTCGGCCGGCACCGGCGCCTCGTTCACATCCATGCGGGAACCCAAGGGGGCGCCTAGGTGGTCTCGCAGCTTCGTGTTGCCCATGGCGAGGGTCAAGAGCGAGAACGCCTTCTCCACCTCAGACGTCTCGATCCCGATCGTCTGGGCCTGCTGCACGACGGCGTAGTCCCGGAAGAGGTCGGCGGCCTTGCTCTTCGACACGCCGATCAGCTCGGCCACCTCGGCGAGCGACCGACCCTCTTTCACGCGCGCGTCGATGTACCGCGCCTGCATGTAAGGCGACCACGCGCGCTTGCCCACGATGTGCGCACGAGCCACCTGCCCGTGCGTCTCGTCGCGGGAAGCATGCACGACGACGGGCACCAGGGTGTCGACGTGCAGCCCGGCCTTCGCGCCAAGTGCCTCCCACGGCGCAGGCTCGGCGAACGCAGCCCGGATGCTCGGGACCGCGAGGCCGAGGAGGGCCGTCAGTCGGCGGTTGCCTTCGACGACGACGAGCGTCCCGGCCTCCTCGCCGGGCACCGCGAGGAGCGGCTCTGCCTGGAAGTAGCCGCTGTCGGCGAGCGACTGCGCGATCTGGAACGCGTCGAAACCCATCTCGAGGAGCACGGCCAGGTCCTCCTGGGAGTCCCTCCGGTGACCCTCCGGGATGCGGGGGTTGTCCCGGTCCAGACGCAGGTCCTTGATCGCCACCCACCGGGTCTCCCCTTGCCGGACGGCCGTGCTCGTCGTCTCAATCATCGCTCATCTTTCTGGTGATGGTTCGTGTGCCCAGGTGCAGGGCCAGGGTCAACAGCGAGTGCGACGGCGCCTCGCCACGCCGATAGACGTGGTGGACCTGGACCGCCACCCGGTCGGGGTCCAGCTCTATCCCCGGCGTGGCGCGGTCCCCGGCGTAGGAGGGGGTGCCTACCTGCGGCCGGGGGTCCTTGCCTTGGAAGAGGTTGACGAAGCCCACCTGCTCGTCCCAGCGCCTCGCCCGCGGGTCGCCCTTCTCGTCCATGAGGAGGACCGGCACCAGGGTCCTGGCGGGCACGTTGCGCTCCAGGTGCTGCACGAGGTCGTCACGGCGCCAACCAGGGCTGTAGCTCTCGACCACCCACGGCTTCAGGAGGCCGCTCAGCAGCTCCTCGAGGGGCACCTCGACCGTTCGGAACGCGAGCCGGCCGTACGGGACGAGCGGCGCGTCGAGGAGCCCGGTGGCTCGCACCCGCGCCTCGTTGTTCTTCTTGTCGACCTCGTCGAACGACGGTCGCCGGAGGCTGTGCCAGCCAGCGGGTTGGGTGGACAGTGCCGTGACGACAGCGTCGCGCGTCGGCTTCATGCCCTCAGGCAGGAGAAGCCCGACGTCCTGTGCCCACGTGTGGACCGATCCCCCTGCGTCGACGTGGTCCTGCAGCTGTGCGCGTAGGTCGTACTCCGTGTACACGATGTCGCGGAACGAGCGGACGGTCCTGCGAGAGGCGAAGAACTGGCAGTACGGAAGGAGCTTCGACCGGTACCCGAAGGCTCGCGCCCGCTGCTCCAGTGTGTCGACCTGCACGCTCGCCGGCCTGTTCATGTAGGTGACGGTCAGCCCCTCCACCGTGAAGCCTCGATCAAGCTTGTTGCCGCCGACGAGCACGTGGACCGGCGAGACGGTCCAGTCGACCTTCGTCAGGTCGCTCGCGGAGTTGACCAGCCACAGGTTGCACTCGCGCACCGCGACCCGCAGACGGACGAGCAGGGCGTCGTCGTCGACGGCCTCCGCGCCTGAGCCGACCAGGCGCTGTCGTTCGTCGGAGAACACGTCCGGCACGTCGGCGAAGGACGTCGCCTGTTCGACATCGGCACGCCATGCCTTCAGCTGGCGCTGCAGCAGGAAGTGGTAGCGCTGCTGGACGTCGTTGCGAGCGGTCGAGTGCACGAGCATCGAGAAGGGGGCATCGGCGGCACCGTTCTCCATCAACGTCGCGACTCCGACCAGGAAGCAGGCGAAGGCCTTCTCCAAGCTCTTCGGCAGCGCCAGCGGCGGGCTCTTGGTCGCCTGCTCCTCGAGCACCGGGACGTCGCGGACGACCCTGTCAGCGTGGTCGACGAAGAACTCCCGACCTCCCGTGTAGCCCGGACCCGGCTGCAGGAAGACGACCTTGTCGGGATGGAGGAGGTCGGCCGAGTCGAGCATGAGCGGCCCGTACGGTGTCGCCGTGTACTGCACGTACAAGTGGTTGGGAACGGCTTCGCGCAACGACTTGATCGACTCGTAGGTGCGGCTCTCGGCGGCGCTGCCCAAGGTGTTGAGCGACGCCTGGTCAGCCTCGTCGTCGACCACGATCGTCGGGACGTCGAGAGCGAGGGACTTCAAGGCGTCGGCGAGCGCCGCGATCCGGCCGGCGTGCTTCAGCACGGGGACGATGACGACCCGGCCCCGGTCGAGGTGCGTGGCGAGGCGTTTGGCACCGGCTGGGCCCGAGAGGTTGGGCTCGCTCACCCAGACGTAGTCCTGTCGGCGCCCGATCCCCAGCGCCTCTTCCACGCGGCCACGGTTCTGGTCCAGCAGCAGGTTGGTCGAGCCGAGGACCGCGATCGCGATGCGGTAGCCGGCGTCCGCGGCCGCCGCCAGCAGCGCGATGATCGAGGTCGTCTTCCCCGACTGGACGAGGCCCAGGGCGAGGCACGTGGAACCGGGTGTTCCCGCAGCCAGCGGGCCGGCCTCGAGGACCTCGCGCGCGGATTCCCAGATGCTCGTCCGCGTCGCGTCGTCGATCTTGCTGGCCAGCGCCTGGTCGACACGTACCGCCTCAGCACCTAGCTCGGCCACGCTCTGCCCCGTCTCCCTCATGTACAAGAACGTTGTCTGCTTGACGGCGCTCCAGGCGCCGTACCGGTTGCGGAGCGTCCCGCCCGACGGCGCGTCGCTGCCGTGGACCGCACGCCACGCTTCGTACCCGCTGAACGACCCGCTCGAGCCGGGGGCCCGCAGGTAGTCCGCCACCCAGTCCAAGAGCTCCGTGTCCGTCCACCGGGACTGGTAGTCGTCCCGGGGTGCTCTGACCGGTTCGACGCCGGCCGCCTCGCAGGCCGCAGAGAACGACCCGTAGACCTGCCCGATCCGCACGGCCGACGGGCCCTGGACCTCCCCGACTCTCAGCAGGTCGTCGTAGGCCGTCGAGCTCAAGGGCCACTCGAACGTCGCCGCATCGACGAGTGCCTGCATGGTCTGGTCATGGCTCCAACGTGGAGAGACCCAGGGTTGGGGACGGACCAGGAGCCGGCGGACGTCGTCAGGCAGGAGTCGCCGGACCTCGTCGACGGGCAGGGCGACCCGATCGGCGACCTCCTCCACCGTAGTGCCGGGGTGCGCGAGGACGTCTGCACGAAGGTCTCGCACTGCTCGAGCGTCGCGGCGCTGCGCCTCGGCCGCTCGCGCCTGGCGCGCCTCCGACGACGAGACGCCGCCACGCTTCGTCAAGATCTGGCGCACGGCTTCGCGCGTCAGGCCGAAACCGTCGCCGATCTCCTGGAGCGTGCTGCCCGACGCGCGCATGGCGACGATCTGCGCGTCGCGGTCGCCCGTCAAGTGCCTAGCCATGGTGCAACGCACCATAGCGGCGGGACGAATCTGCGGAGGCGCATTCACTGTCTGTGCTCGACACTTCACCCGCATGCAGGCGGCCAACCGCGAAGTCTCCCTCGAGGAGGCCAACAACCGCCTACTTGAGGTGCTGCGAACCATCTGGCGTCAGGCCCAACCACCGCCAGACAACGCTCCTCGGCTGTCGGAGCAGGCGGCGCGGTAGGCATGTTCGCCGCAGTCATGCTCCGCGGCGCCCGATACGACATGCCGCCGCTCGCTCGATGCCGAAGCGCGAGTCAATTTCGTTAACGGACTTTCCGACACCGACGACCTATCCGCGACGGCTCACTACTCGGCTAGCAGTTCCTTTGCGGCTTGCAGCACGTCGTCCCAAAGTGCCGGTGCGACCGTGCTGCGGAGATCCGCAACGACCTGCTCTGCTGCGAACCGGACCATCTGACCCCGCCGGTCCGTCGACAGGAGGTGCGACGACGCGGCTCCCGCGGGAAGGACCGCGGGCGCGACCATCTCGACGTCCTCGGGTTGCGCGCCAGCGGTTGCCGCCGCAGCGCCGGGGCCTCCCTCCTCGACCACCGTCGTAGCCCGGGCGGCCGGCAGCCCGAGCTCGGGCGGCAACGAACCTTCGACGTGCACGAGGTCCAGGGAGCGCGTGGCGCGGGTGAGAGCGATGTAGAGCATGCGCAGCCCCTCGGGGCCGGACTCGACGATGGTCCTCGGCTCGACGACGACCACCGAGTCGAACTCCAAGCCCTTCGCCACGACGGGTGAGACCAGGTTGATCCCGTTGCTCAGGCCGCCGCCGTCGGCGTCTGCCCACCGGATGTCGTGCGCTCTTAATGCCGACGTGAGCGCGTCACGGCACTGGTCCGGGCAGACGACCCCGACGAAGCGGCCACGACCGGCGTGGTCACGCACCAGCGCGGCGACGCGCTCGGCGAGGTCGCCGAGGTCCTGCGCCGGGTGCACGCCGACGGCGTCCGGGACGTCCCGCAGGACCTTGGGCGCGCCTAGCCCCGGCGCGATGAACGGCAGCAGGCGCGCAGCCACCTCCATCACCGAGGACGGGACGCGGTAGCCGAATTCGAGCTCGACCACCTCGCGCGGCAGAGGCGAGCTCAGGAGGTCGAGCACGTCGTCCCAGGACGCCCTCGCCCAGACGCCTGTGGACTGCGCCACGTCCCCGACCAGCGTCATCGCGCCATCTCTCGACCGGCGGCGAAGGGCGTCGAGCTGCATCGGCGACAGGTCCTGCGCCTCGTCGACCACGACGTGCGAGAAGGTCTTGGTCGTGCCACCGCCCATGGCATCGGCCAGGTGGTCGAGGAGCACGAGGTCCTCTTTCGTCCATGCGACGTCAGCCAGCTTTGTGCCTGGCGCGCGACGAAGCATCTCCACCTCCGCGGCGCCGAGCAGACCGTTCGCCGCCTGGCGCAACCGCTCCGTCGAGGCGTAGAGCTCACGAAGGAAGGCGTGGGTCGTCGTCTGGGGCCAGATCTTGTCGGTGAGGGCTTCGACCTCGACCTGGTCGAGGAGCTGCCCGGCGTCCCCTCGGCTGCCGACGCCGCGTGCCTTCAGCTCGGCAGCGGTGAGCACCGACAGCCTCTGCTGCAACGCGGTGCGGAAACGTGCTCGCCCTACGAGGTACGGGGCGGAGACGTGGGGACGCACCACCTCCTCGAGGAGCGCGCGCTCCACGACGAGCGGCCACCTCTGGTTGCGTACACGCAGCCGCTGCTGACCGGTCGGTACGCGCACGCGCTGCTCGAGCGCACGTGCGAGCACGTCCATCATGCGTGCGTCGCCTTTGAGCCTCGCGCTCTCGGACGCCTCTCTCCCGGACGCGCGCACGGACACGTCGAGCATGCCGATCACGTCGGTCTGCACCACATCGGCGTCACCGAGCTCGGGCAGCACCTGGCGGACGTAGCGCGTGAAGGTCCGCGTCGGTCCGACCACCAGCACGTCGTCGGGCCGCACCTCGCGGTGGTTGTGGAGCAGCCACGACACCCGGTGCAGCGCCACGGCCGTCTTGCCGGTACCGGGACCGCCCTGGACGACCGTGAGGGAGCGTGCCGGCCTCCGGATGACCTTGCTCTGCGTCGCCTGGAGCGTCTGGACGATCTGCTGCATCTCAGGCGTCCGAGAGCGGGACAGGGTGTCCTCGAGCAGCACGTCCGAGCGCGTCGCCTCCCACTCCGGGTCCTCGAGCTCGGCGACCTTCCTGGCGATCTCTGCCAGGACCAGGTCGTCGAACCGTCGGATGCGGGTGCCGTCGCACGTGAAGGTGCGTCGCCGCACGACCGTCCCCGGTTCGGTCGCCGTCGCCTCTCGGAGCTGCATGACGTAGGGCGTCTGCCAGGAGTAGACGAGCATGTCCTGCTGCTCGTCGAGAAGCGCATGGAGACCGGCGTACACGGCCTCGCCGCCCTGCACGTCGATGCGGACCAGCGCAGGTGCGTCGTCCGGGCTGCCGAGGGTCGTGTCTCTGCGCGCGTTGGCCGCCATGCTCGAGCGGGCTTTGGCGTCGCCGACCGCCGCAAATCCCGCCGCGCGGTCAGCCCGCTTGCGCTCGCGGACGTCGACCGCTCGGTCGAAGTACGACTGCTCGACCCGTCGCTCGGCCGCTGTGTCGGTCCCGACGCCCACGTGTTCTCCAACTCCGATGCCGGCCACGGCTACGCTGCGCCACCGACGCGCTCCCGAGGCTCCAGCGGCTCCTCCTCCGACCACCGCCGATGCTGCCTGTTCCCGGGGCGCGGCCACGAGGGCATGACGAGCAATTCACCCGCACGCCGGCAGGACGAGGGAGAGCCGTGCCTCACCAGATCTCATGGGTGCGCGAGGAGATCGTCCTCGCCACGGACCTGCTCCGGCAGAACGACTGGCTCGACATGCGCGCCTCCGACCCGCGCATCGCGACGCTGTCGCTCCTCCTACGTTCCGACTGGGTCCACCCGAGCACCGACCGCCCCGCCAGCTTTCGCAACACGAACAGCGTCTCGCGCAAGGTGTCGGACATCTTCACGCAGCTGCCGCACTACGCGGGCAGGTCGACCAAAGGCAACCGCCTCGACAAGGTGGTCCTCGACGAGTTCCTCGCGGCACCGCACGAGATGACTCGGTACGCCGCCCGGCTGCGCGCAGCGGCGGGACAACGCGTCGACGACGCCGCCCAGGCAGCGGCCGGTGCGCCGTCACCGCTCCGCGCACCTCAGCCCGCGCCGGTCGGTGCTGTCGGAGCGCGCACCGCCCGGACGCCCGTCTCGCTGCCCGACATCTCCGTTCCGACGCGCGAACGGGTCACGGCGTTCATGGCGTCACCCCGGTACGCGGAGCAGAGGCAGAGGTCCGGGCGGCGCCCCCTCCCCGACCAGGTCGTCCGATCCGCTCTCGAGGTGCTGGTCGAAGCGGGGGGACGCGCGTCGGGGCGGCAGCTGTCCGCCGCGGCGGGGTTCGGCGAGGTGTCCTTCGCCCCGACCTTCGCCGCGCTGCGACGTCTCCTCAACGTCGACGGCTCACAGGTCGTCGCGGTCGCGCCCGACGGTCTGACCGTCCGGCTGGACGTGCCGCTGCTCGTCGAGCCGATGCTGGGGGGGCCTGCAGGCCGCCTCTGACCTCAGCCGTGCAGGCGAGGAGGATCACCCGGAAACGACGACGACGGCGCCTCGCGTGACGACGTGCGCCTGCCACGAGCCAGCCGCCATCCGGCTCCACGACTCCACGTACAGGTGGTTCTCACGAGCGCGCAGCAGGAAGCCGCCGTACATCCCGCTGACGGGCATCCAGACGCCGTCGCTGCCGCTCTCGGCGAGCACCGCCACCGGGGGCAGCCGCATCGTCACCCCAGGGTCGAGCCCGCCGTCGCGCCGACGCCCGTCGACGAGCTCGCGCAACCTGGCCTCGATGCCACGGACATCCTCGCTCACGAAGGGGTCGAGCGCCGGCGGGCAGAGCACCTCGGCGAGCCGGTGGTGCCCGCGCTCCCGTGCGACGTCGGCCGGTGTCCTCCCGTCGGCCGCCGGCAGGCTCAGCCAGGCCCCGCGGCGACGGAGGTCATCGACGACCTCGACAGGCGCGCCGTGCCATGCGGCCTGGTGCAGCGGCGCGAACCAGCTGGTCCCACCGATGCGGTACCCGTTGACGTCGACGCCCTTCGCGTCGTCGAGCACCCGGGTCACCTCGGCCCACCGGGCGTCCCGCGCGGCATCGGCCAACGCGTCGTGCTCGGCGAGCAACCAGCCGCTGCACCGGTCACGCGAGGTCTCCGCCCGCCACTCCCGAACCATGCGCCCGGGTCTAGCACGACGACGATGCTCGAAGCGCGACACAGACCCACGGTTCACCCGCTCCCTGGTCGGCGACCTCGCCCGACGCCCTTCGCCGAGGTGGCAAGATCGTCGATGAGGCCGTCACCAGCACGTCCGCACCACCAGCTCGTCGGCACCACAGGGGGGACCGCCGTTGTCGCAGTGGTTCTCCCTCGCCGAGTCGCAGGAGCCGCACGAGCGGCGTGCGCTCAACAAGCTCCGGGAGATCATCACCGAGGACCCGCACGCGTGGGGCTGGTCCAACCTCAGCTTCCTGGACCGCCAGGGCCGCACCCACGAGCTGGACGCGGTGGTGGTGACCCGTGCCGGAGTCTTCGTGGTGGAGCTGAAGCACTTCGCCGGCCGGATCACCGGCACGCAGCAGAATTGGCGCGTGACGTCACCGCGCGGCACCACCCGCAGCGAGAAGAACCCGTTCTGGTTGACGGAGCTCAAGGGCAAGCGCCTGAAGTCGCTGCTGCAGGAGAACTCGAAGGTCGACCGCCGCCTGGTGCCCTTCGTCGACGCCCTGGTGGTGCTGCACGGTGAGCCCAGCGTGGTCGCCCTGCCCGACGACGCGGCGCACCACGTGGTGGCCCTCGACGGCTTCGACGTGACGTGGAAGGACCACGGGCTGCGGGCGTTCCTGCGGCGCACGGCCGACAACAAGCAGCAGCGCGACCAGCACCTGGACCCGCATCACATGCGCGCGGTGGCGGCCATGATCAAGGACGCCGGGTTCGTCCCGACCCCCAAGACGCGGACCGTGGGCCAGTACGTCCTGGACAAGGTGGACCCGCTGGGCAGCGGCCCGACGTGGCAGGACCTGCTGGCGCAGCACCCGATGGTCGCCGGCGAGAAGGTCCGGATTCGCCTGTTCGACGTCCCGCCGGGGGCCAGCGAGCAGCAGCGCCGGGAGATCAGCGACGCCGCGCGCCGCGAGTACCACCTGACGAGCACCATGCTCCACCCGGGGATCGTGCGCCCGCGCGACATCGTCCAGACGGAGTCCGGCGCGGCGCTCCTGTTCCAGCACGACCCCGCCGAGCTCCCGCTCGACGAGTGGCTGACCACCCACGCCGAGCAGCTCGACCTCGACGCCCGCCTCGCCGTCGTCCGTGAGGTCGGCGAGACGCTGGCGTGGGCGCACCAGCAGCGACTCACCCACCGGGCGCTGACGCCGGCGCAGGTCACGGTGCGCGGCGAGCCGGGGCGCGGGGCTCAAGTCGGCATCCGCGACTGGATGACGGGCGCCCGCGAGGCCGGCACGACGACGACCACGCAGACCTACTTGTCCGCGGGCGTCGACGACGTCGTCGGGCTCGTGGACCAGGCGCGGTACGTGTACCTGGCCCCCGAGCAGTGGCACCGCGGAGAGGAGGCCGACGTCCCGCCGATCCCGCTGGACGTGTACGGCTTCGGGGCCGTGGCGCACCTGGTGCTCACCGGGCGGCCGCCGGCGGCGACCATGGCCGAGGTCATGCGGCTTCGCGAGTCCGGCGCGATGGGCCTCGACCCGGCGGTCGCGGCGCCAACGCTCCCCGAGTCGTTCGCGTCCGCGGTGCTGCACGCCACCGCGTTCGACGAGGAGCTGCGCACCGCGACGGTCGCCGACGTCCTGGCCGAGCTCGAGAAGGCCTACGAGGACGCCACGGCCCCCTCTCCGACGTCGCGGCCGTCGATCGACCCGGCGGACGCCACCAAGGGCGACGTCCTGCACGTCGACGGGCAGGAGCGGTTCGAGGTGGTCCGCCGCCGCGGGACCGGCGGGACGGGCGTGGCGCTGGAGGTCGTGGACTACGTGCGCGGCCAGGAGGGCCTGGTCCTGAAGGTCGCGCGCGACGAGCGGGCCGAGGCCCGGCTGCGCGCCGAGGCCGAGCTCCTGGCCCGGGTGGGCAGCCGCCGGCGCCACGTGGTCGAGCTGCTCGACGGCCCGCTGGAGGTCAACGGCCGCATCGCCCTGCTCATGTCCGACGCGGGCGACCAGACGCTCGCCGCGTGGCTGGCAGCCGAGGGGCGCCTGTCTCTGGAGTACCTGGAGCGCTGGGGCACCCAGCTGCTGGACGCCGTGGCGCACCTGGACGGGCTCGGGGTGTTCCACCGCGACGTGAAGCCCGCAAACCTGGCGATCGCCCCCGACCCGGGGTCGCGCCGGCAGTCCCTCACGCTGTTCGACCTGTCGTTGGCCGCGGAGCCGCTGACCGATAAGGGGTCAGGCACCCGGGACTACATGGACCCGTTCCTGGCGGACCGGTCGCAGTTCGACGGCGCCGCCGAGCGCTGGTCGGTCGCGGTGACGCTGTTCCAGATGGCCACCAACGTGCTGCCGTGGTGGACCAAGGGCAACGACCACCCGCTGGACGCGAAGGACACCCTCGCCTTCGCGGAGGCCACGTTCGTCGACGAGCTCGTGGCCCCGCGTCTCGACGCCTTCTTCCGCCACGCGCTCGCCTCGCGCCCCGCGGACCGGCCGGGCTCGACCGGCGCCCTCGCCGAGGCGTGGCGGGCCGTCTTCGCCGACCTGGACGTGCAGGAGGACGAGGACCAGCTGGCGACGCTGGCCGCGGAGGCGGCCGCGGCGTCCCTGGACACCCCACTGGACCGGGCCGGTCTGACCGCCCGTGCGCTGTCGGGCCTGCGCTCGCTGCGTGCCGGCACGGTGCGAGATCTGCTGGCGCGCCCGACCATGGAGATCAACCAGCTCAAGGGCCTGGGCGAGCGGTACCGCAAGGAGATCCAGGCCCGCGTCCGCGAGTGGCGCAGCCTGCTCACGGACCCCGAGACCACGCTCGACGGCGACGGCGGGGGCACGCAGTTCGGCACTGGGTCGGTCGAGCACCTGGTGGGTCGGTTCCTCAAGACCGCCAAGGGCGCTGGGGACACCCCGGTGGCGCGGCTCCTGCTGGGCGCCGACGACCACGACGACGTCCTGTGGCCGACGCTGCCCGAGGTCGCCGCGCTCACGGGCACGGAGCGGGCCGACGTCACCGCCGAGCTCGCGGTGCGCGTGCAGGGCTGGCGCCGCACCAAGGTCCAGCGCGAGCTGCGCGACCAGCTGCTGGCGTCGATCGACGCGCTGGAGGGCGTGGCGACGCTCGACGAGGTCGTCGACGCCGTGCTGCGCGAGCACGGGTCGACGCTGCGCGACGCGCCGCGTCGCCGCCGGGCCGCTGGCCTGGTGCGCGCGCTGGTGGAGCTCGAGTCGTTCGACGACGCCCCGCGCGTAGTGCACCGGCGCAGCCGCACGGACGGCTCCGGCTCCTCGGTCCTGCTCGCCGCGGCCGGCGAGGACGACCGCTCTGAGGAGCTGCTGACGCTCGCCGCCGGGCTCGGCACCAAGGCCGACGTGCTCGCTTCGCAGGGAGCCCCGCTCCCCGACGCCCGCGGCCGCACCGAGCTCGACGCCGTGGCCGGCAGCGATGCGCTGTCCCCGGCGCGACGCCTGTCCCTGGCTGCCGCGGCGTCGGCCACGGCCGCGCTGTCCGCCTACGCCGAGATCACCCCGCGCGACCTGGACTGGCGGCTGGCCGTCGCGGCGGTGCTGTCCGGGCAGGGGTTGCGCACCATCGAGGTCGCCGGGATCCGGCGGCGCGTGCGCGGCCGGTTCCCGTGGCTGCCCGAGGACGCGGTGCCCTCCGGAGCCGAGCTCAGCCAGGCCGTGCAGCAGGTGGCGCCGGCGCTCGTGCGCCACGGCGACACCTTCGAGCTGAGCGAGACGAGCCACCCCAGCACGGCCAGCAGCACGCTGACCTCGATCACCGCGACGCGCACGTCCACGGTCCCGCAGGTCCTCGCGGTGCTGCAGCGCTCGGTGGAGACGCGGTCGGGCCTCCTGCTCGCCGTCACCCCGGAGCGGCACGAGCACGCCTCCCAGCAGCTGGCCGCGGCCGTGCCCGGCCTCGTGGTGCTCGACGTCGCCGATGCGCTGGTCCGCGAGGCGCGCCGCGTGGCCGACGAGGACGGGGCCGACTGGTCGTTCGTGCTGGGCGCCGACGCCGAGCCCGACGGCTCCCCGCTGCGCAGCCAGCTGCACGAGTTCCTCGAGGCGGCAGTCGACGCCGTCTGGGAGCAGGTGGTCAGCACCGACGCCCCGCTGCTCCTGGTCCACGCCGGCCCGCTGCTGCGGCACGGCTTCGAGGACCGCCTGGACCACCTGCTCGACCTGGCGACCGCTCGCCGCGCCGCCCGGTGGGTCTTGGCCCCCCGCCCGTCGTCGAGCGGCGTCCCGCTGCTGGACGGGCACCCCGTGCCGGTCGGCGCCGGCCGCTGGACGGATCTGCCCGCCGACCCCCTCCCCACGCTGACTGGAGCACCCTCGTGATGGACACCGCCGCACTGCTGAAGGACCTGCGGGGGCTGCTCAAGACCGTCGTCGCAGACCTCACCGAGCGAGCTGAGGACCCCTCGGTGCCTTGGTCGCACACGCTCAAGGACGAGTTCGAGTCGGCGATCTCGGCTGACCGCACCGCGGCGCCGTGGATCAGTTGGCGCGACGACCGCCTCGACCAGAGCGCCGTGGCCTGGCTCCTTGCTTGCATCTTCTTGCGCTACTGCGAGGACAACGGGCTTCTTGCGGGAGCCCGGACGCCATCAGGCATCCCGGGACCCTGGATCGCGGGTGCGACCGAGGGGCCTGCTGGTGACCTCGTCCGACGAGCTCAGGAGAACGAGGACGCGTACTTCGAGGACCACCGCGCCGACAACCACGGGGACTGGCTCCGCGACGCCTTCGGTGCGCTTCAGTCCACACCGGCTGGCGCTGCGCTCCTCGACCGACGCCACAACCCTGTCTGGTCGATCAGCCTCTCCGGGCACGTCGCCAAGGCGCTGATCGACTTCTTCCGAGAGCGTGAGGTCGACGGCACGCTGAAGCGGTCGTTCGCCACCGACCCCGGCGACACCCGATTCCTCGGTGACGTCTACCAAAACCTCTCCGAGCACGCAAGGGACACGTACGCCCTGCTCCAGACCCCCGACTTCGTCGAGGAGCTGATCCTCGACCGGACGCTCGACCCGGCACTCGACGAGTTCGGGATCGACGGCTTCCGGATGATCGACCCGACCTGCGGCTCCGGGCACTTCCTCCTCGGCGCCTTCGGTCGGATCGTCGGCCGCTGGGAGGCCGAGCGGCCCGACCTCGACGCGCGTGAGCGTGTGGCCCGAGCGCTGCGCAGCGTCAACGGCGTGGACCTGAACCCCTTCGCCTCGGCGATCGCGAAATTCCGTCTTACGATCGCGGCACTGCAGGCATGCGGCGAGCAGTCCCTCGTGGGCGCCCCTCGGTTCGAGATGCGAGTCGCGGTCGGCGACTCCCTCCTCGGTGCACAGGGCCGGCAGGGCGAGCTCAACCTCCTCAGCACGCACGACGCGTTCACGTACGAGACCGAGGACCTCGGCGACTACGCGAGCATCCTCGAGCAGGGGCAGTACCACGTCGTCGTGGGGAACCCTCCGTACATCACGGTGAAGGACAAGGCCCTCAACACGGCCTACCGCCTGGCCTACCCGACCTGTCACCGCCAGTACGCGCTCACGGTGCCCTTCATGGAGCTCTTCTTCCGCCTGGCGGTGCCCGCGGGACCGCTGAACGGGGCTGGTTACGTCGGTCAGATCACCTCGAACTCCTTCATGAAGCGCGAGTTCGGCGTCAAGGTGATCGAGGGCCTCCTCTCGGGGCGCGACCTGGGCACCCGGGTCGACCTCGTCGACGTCATCGACACCTCCGGCGCCTACATCCCGGGCCATGGGACACCGACGGTCATCCTGGTGGGCCGGCGCCGAACTCCGACGAACGAACCGGTCAACACGATCCTGGGAGTCCGCGGAGAACCCGGACAGCCTCAGGACCCCCGCCAAGGGCTGGTCTGGAGTGAGATCCGCGACCACCTCGACGATGGTTCTTTCAACGGCAGCTACGTGACGGTCCGCCCCACCGATCGTGCAACGCTGTCCAAGCATCCGTGGTCGCTGGCTGGTGGCATCTCTCAAGCGGTCGTCGAGCAAATCGAGGGCGCGGCTTTTCGAACCCTCGGTGATGCAATCGAGCGTAATATAGGTGGTGCGATCCGGGCGGGGGCGGACGAGGCCTACATGCGTCCGCGCCTCGTCGCGCGGGAGGCGCACGTCGCAGCGCGCTTTCGACCATTCGTGATCGGCGAAGACGTCCGAGACTACAGCTGGAGCGCATCCGACCTGATCGCCTTTCCGTACGACGACGACCTCCGCGCTGACGGCGCGCTCGACACGGTTCTCTGGCCGTGGCGAACGCCCCTGGCTCGACGTACGACCTTCAAAGGGTCGATGGCCGACGCCGGGCTGCGCTGGTCCGCGTACATGCAGTTCACGAAATGGGCGATCACAGCCCCGATGTCCATCACGTTTGCGGAAGTGGCGACGCACAACCACTTCGTGCTGGATCGGGGCGGGAAGGTTTTCAAGCAGACGGCACCGGTGATCAAGTTGCCAGAAGGGGCCAGCGAGGACGATCACCTCGCGCTCCTCGCGGTGCTAAATAGCAGCACCGCGTGCTTTTGGCTTAAGCAGGTCAGCCACAACAAGGGCAGCACCGTCGACACCAAGGGCGCGAGACAGACTCTCGCGCCGTGGGAGGACTTCTACCAATTCGGCGGTACGAAGCTTCAGAAATTTCCACTCCCGCAAACGTGCCAGTTGGAACGTGGTCGGACTCTCGACTCGCTCGCGCAGCGCCTCGCAGCGAATCACCCGTCCGCCGTCCTACGGGGGCACCTTCGTGACCTGCCCGCAACCCTCAGCGCCTCGAAAGCCTCGTCCGCCACGCTTCGTGCTGCGATGGCATTCCAACAAGAAGAACTTGACTGGGCCATCTACCGCGAGTTCGGGTTGGTCGACGAGCCGCTCACCTACGAGTCGTCAGACGTCGACGAGCTCGAGCTCGGACAGCGTGCCTTCGAGGTCGTGCTCGCGCGGTCCGGCGAGGACACCGCCTGGTTCGACCGTCATGGGTCGACGCCCACCACCGAGCTCCCCGCCTCGTGGCCCGCCGGCTACCGGGCGCTCGTCGAGCGGCGGCTGGAGGTCATCGCGTCGAATCCGCAGATCGCGCTGCTGGAGCGGCCCGAGTACAAGCGGCGGTGGGCCTCGGCGACGTGGGAGGAGCTCGAGCGCCGGGCCCTGACCGAGGCCCTCCTCGACAAGCTCGATGAGCCGTCCCTGTGGGGCTCAGGCCTGCAGCCGCAGGTCCGGACAGTCGCCGAGCTCGCCGACCTGCTGCGCGCCGACGCGTCGGTCGCCGCGATGGTGCGGCGACTCGTCGGGCGGGAGGACGCCGACGTCACGGCGACGCTGCAGCAGGTCGCGCTCGGCGAGGCCGTGCCGTACCTGGCGTCGCTGCGCTACAAGCCCACGGGTATCGAGAAGTACCGCGCCTGGCAGGAGGTCTGGGACCTGCAGCGCCTGGAGGACCGGATCGACGCCGGCGCGCCCGGCACCCGCCCCGAGGTCCCCGCGCCGCCCAAGTACAAGCCCGCGGACTTCTTGCGCAACGAGCACTGGCGCGCCCGCGGCAAGTTAGACGTGCCCAAGGAGCGCTTCGTGCTCTACCCGGGCGTCTCGCGCCAGGGCGACCCCACCGCCGTCCTCGGCTGGGCCGGGTGGGACCACGCGCAGCAGGGGCTCGCGCTGGCCTCGTTGGTCAGCGAGGTCCGCGCCAGCAGCGTCGTCGGCGACGTCGTGCCGCTGCTGGCCGGCATCACCGAGCTCGAGCCGTGGGTCGAGCAGTGGCACGCCGAGCTGCTCCCTGAGTACGGGTTCAGCCCGGCCGAGTCGCTGCGGCAGTTCCTGGACCAGCAGTTCGACGAGGAGCAGACCACGCGGGCCGACGTCACGGCCTGGACCCCGCCGGCCCCCACGCGGGGACGCAAGCGCAAGGAGACCTGATGAGCTCGGCCCAGCTGCTGCGGGACGTGATCGACGTCCCCGAGCGGATCAACTCCTCCGACTTCGTCATCCAGCTGCACTCGGGCGTCGAGCACGCCCAGAAGACGCTCGACGAGTACGTGGTCACCGAGTCGATCGCCGACGCGTTCGACCAGGCGCTGGGCCTGATCGGCAGCGCGCTGCGCGGGCGGTCCGCCACCGGCGCGTTCATCCACGGGTCGTTCGGCTCCGGCAAGTCGCATTTCATGGCGACCATGCACCTGCTGCTCGCCGGCAACCCCCATGCCCGGGCGCTCACCGGCCTGCAGCACGTCGTCGCGCGGCACGACGCCACGCTGGGCAAGAAGTTTCTGTCCGTCGACTACCACCTGCTCGAGAAGCAGTCGGTGGAGCACGCCCTCTTCTCCGGCTACCTCGACACCGTCACGGCGCTGCACCCCGACGCCGCGCCGCCCGTGCTGCACCGCTCGGACTCCCTGCTGGTGGACGCCGCGAAGCTCCGCGCCCAGATGGGCGACGAGTCGTTCTTCGCCGGGCTCGGCCCCTGGGCCGGTGGCGTGCAGGCCTCCGGCGGCGGGTTCGGCTCCCGCGTGCAGCGCTCGCCGGCCCAGCGGTTCGACGAGGCCCTGGTGGCGCTGCCCGGCGACACCAACCGTGACGGCCTGGTCAAGGCGCTCATGGCAACGTACTTCACCGGCTACGCCCGTAGCGGCGACTGGCTCGAGATCTCCACCGGTCTCGGCGCCATGACCGAGCACGCCCGCTCGCTCGGCTACGACGGCCTGGTCCTCTTCCTCGACGAGCTCGTGCTCTGGCTCAGCCAGCGCCTGAGCAACGCCGAGTTCGTCAACACCGAGGTCTCCAAGATCTCCAAGCTCGTGGAGACCGAGCAGGCCAACCTCGCGGTGCCGCTCATCTCCTTCATCGCCCGGCAGCGCGAGCTCAAGGACTTCCTCGGCGACCGCTACACCGGCGCGGAGAAGTCGAGCATCGCGGACAGCTTCGCGTTCTTCGAGGGCCGCTTCAACAAGATCGACCTCGCGGCCGCCGACCTCCCGGTGATCGTCCACAAGCGGCTCCTGGAGCCCAAGGACGACGCCGCTGCGGCAGCCCTGAGCCGCGCCCTGGACGCCGTGAAGGCCAACCGCCCGGCGTGGAACGCGCTCCTGAGCGGCGAGTCCCGCGCGGACGAGGCGTCGTTCCGCCTGGTATACCCGTTCTCCCCCGCGCTGATCGACGCGCTCGTCGCGCTGTCGACGCTGCTCCAGCGCGACCGCACGGCCCTGAAGATCCTGTCCGAGCTCCTATCCCGTGGGCGCGAGGAGCTCACCGTCGACGACGTCGTACCCATCGGCGACCTGTTCGACCTCGTGCTGCTCGAGAGCGCCCTGTCTCCGCAGGTCGCCCGCCGGTTCACCAACGCCAAGACGTTCTGGGAGCAGAAGCTGCGCCCGCTGCTGCTGCAGCAGGCCGGCATCCGACTCGACGAGGTCGCGGCCCAGCCTCGGCAGAGCGCCTACCGCGTGCGCGAGCGCCTGGCCAAGACCCTCCTGGTCGCCGAGATCGCGCCCGACGCGACGTCGTTGAAGAACCTCACCGCCAGCCGCATCTCCGCACTGAACTTCGGGTCGGTGCGCGCGATGATCGCCGGCCAGGAGGCCCTGCAGGTCCTCGGCTGGGTCAAGCAGTGGGCCAGCCACCTCCCGGAGATCACGCTCGGGTCGGGCGCCGACCCCGTCATCGGCCTGACGCTGTCCGAGGTCGACGTCGAGTCGGTGGTCCAGCGGGTCGAGTCCGTCGACACCCCCGACGAGCGCCGCGCCCTGCTCAAGTCGATGCTGTCCGGCGCCGTCGGTCTGCCCCAACCCGACGGCGCCGCGCTGCCCAAGCCGCACGAGCACGTGTGGCGCGGCAGCCGCCGCCAGGTCGACGTCCTGTTCGGCAACATCCGCGACGACCGCTCGCTGCGCGACGACCAGCTCCGTACCGAGAACGGCCGCTGGCGCCTGGTGGTCGACTACCCGTTCGACGACGACTCCAGCCGGCGGCCCGCCGACGACTTCGCCCGGCTCGAGGGCCTGCGCGCCGCGGGGCTCGCGTCGGACACCATCGCGTGGATCCCCTACTTCTTCACCGCCGAGCGCATGGACAGCGTCGGCCGCCTGGTCCAGCTCGAGCACCTGCTCACCGGGCAGCGGTTCGAGCAGAACGCCGAGCACCTGGCCCAGGCCGACCGCGCCACCGCGCGCCGCCAGCTCGAGGGGCAGCGCGAGACGCTGCGGGCCCAGGTCAACGACGCGCTGCGGCAGGCGTACGGGCTGACCAAGCCCGAGCCGTCCGACGTCGACCAGGACAGCGCCGGGCACACCATGTTCGCCTCGCTGCGGCCCGGGCTGGTCATCGACAAGCCGTCGGCCGCGACGCTCGCCGAGGGCTTGGCCAAGGTGCTGGACCAGGCGCTCACCCACCAGTACCCCGACCACCCGCGGTTCGAGCCGTCCGGCCTCGAGATCACCGCCGCCGACGTGAGCAAGACCCTGGCCGCGGTGCACGAGACCCTGCGCACCCCGACCCAGCGGCTCGACACCGTCGACAAGACCCGCGCCGCGCTCCTGCGCCGCGTGGTGCCTGCGCTGCGGCTCGGGGAGGCCCGAGACAACGTCCTCGCGGTGGGTGCCGAGTCCTTCGGCTGGTGGCGCGAGATGTCCAGCTGGGCCCAGGAGTCCGCCGACGCGCAGGGCGCGGTGCAGGTGGGGGTGCTGCGCACCCACCTGCGCGACCTCGGGCTGGCACGCCACGTCGAGGACCTGCTGCTGCTGACCTGGGCGGCGCTCGCCGACCGGCAGTTCCGCCGCCACGGCGCCGTGATCCCCGACCCGGGCATCGGGCAGCTCGGCGACGACGTCGTGCTGCTCCTGCCCGACCTGCCGACGCCCGAGGAGTGGGAGAAGGCCAAGTCCAACGCCGCGCACCTGCTCGGGCTGACCGGGGAGCACCGCCTGTCATCGGCCGCCGTCAAGCGCCTGGCCGAGCAGGTCCGCAACGCCGTCGAGGCCCGACACGACCCTGCCTTGCGGCTCGTCGCCCAGCTGCGGGAGCACGCCGGGCTGCTGGGGCTCGAGGAGCAGCCGCCGAGCCCGCGCCTGGAGACCGCGCTGCTCGCGTCGCAGGTCGTCGCCGACCTGCGCGGCGCCCCCGGGGACACCGCCCTGCTGCGCGCCCTCGCGGGCTCGCCGCTGCCGGCCGAGCCGCAGGCCCTCGCGGCCGGGCTCGCGTCCGCCGGTGCCGTCGCCGACGCGATCGCCGGGGCGCGGTGGAGCGAGATCCAGACCGTCGCCGGGACCGACCAGGGCGCGCCCCTGCTGCAGAGGCTCGGCGAGGCCGCACGCGCCGAGGAGCTGCACGCCAAGCTCGCGCCCGTGCTGTCCTCGGTGGGGAACGACGCGCACGCGCTCGTCCTGCGGTGGGCGCGGCAGCAGCCCACGCCTCCCGTGCCCGCGCCTGCTCCGGTGCCGGTGCCGGGGGCTGGTCCGACGGCACACCCCGTGCCGGTGCCCGAGCCCGCGACGCCGACGACACCGGCCGCGCCGACCGCACCGAGGCTGGACGTCGACGCCGTCGAGATCGTCCTGCCCGACGCCGGCAGCGCCCACCTGGCCGACGTGACCGCGCAGCTCCAGGCGTTCGCGCGCAAGCACCCCGGGCGACGGATCCGCGTCACGTGGAGCGTGGCGTGACCACCACGGCCGACCCACGCGTGCCCGTCGTTGACCTCGGCTACCTCCGGCAGCGCGCAAGGCGCCTGGTCGACGCCGGGGTCGCGCGCGTCGAGGTGCTGCGCGCCCGGCCCGTCTGGGACGGCCCGCAGGATTGGGAGGAGCAGGGCCGGACCGTCCGCGTCCGCGCGTGCGTCTCCCCGCTGGCCGTGCTGGAAGCCTACGAGCGGCTCGGCGACGACGAGTACCTGCTGGTGCTGACCGACCGCAGCGACCAGGAGCTCGGCGACACCGTCCTGCTGCGCGCCGCCGGCCGGCGCACGCACGTCGTCGACCCGTGGTCGGCGGTGCCCGACCTCTTCGGCGCCCGGCAGGTGGACCGCGCCGTCTACCAGCTCGGTCCGTGGCTCGCCGAGGCCCTCTTCGCCTACGCGCCACCGTCGGGCTGGCCCCGGACCACCGGCCCCACGCTCACGCTGCCGCACGCGCTGACACACCTGCTTCAGGCGGTCCTTGCGCTGCGCCCCGGCAGCCCGCTCGACGAGGTCAGCCTCCTGGGGCTGCTGGACGTCCACGAGCACCGCACCGCCTGGCAGCAGGCACCGGCCGACCTCAAGGCCAAGATCATCAGCGCGCTGCCGCAGGTCCCCGGCCTGGACCGCGCCGCGCCGCTGGCACTGCGGGCCGTCGCTCCGCCCACCGAGCGCCGGTTCGCGCTCGCGATCGGGCTGGCGCTCGACGCCCTGTGGCCCGATGACCCGCACGCCGGGTCGCAGGACCCCGAGCGCCCCGCCGCGCGCGTGCGCGCCCAGCACTTCCTGGGCGGGCGCGAGGCCGACGACGAGTCCGCCCGGGCGTACGCCGCCGTGGCACGCGTCGTCCACCGACGGCTGCCGGTCCACGGCCCGGAGTCCACGCGCGCGCTCGAGGTCGCCCAGCAGCTGCTCGAGGAGGAGTGCCTATGGCCCGCCGGCGCCGAGCGGTCCGACCTCCTGCGCGCCGGGCTGCGCCACCGCCTGCGGGCCCTGGGCGCCCAGGTCGACCTGGTGCTCGACGGCAGCGAGACCCGCGGCGGGGTGGAGGGCGCGCTGCAGCACCTCAAGGCCCACCGCCTGGCCGCCGGCGACGCCGAGGTCGCGTGCGCCGAGATGGCCGTCCGGCTGCTGCGATGGCTCGAGACCGCCACCACGTCGCACGTCAAGACCCTGAGCACCGCGGTCCGGGAGCAGGTCGCCGACGGCGGCTGGGTGGACCGCGCCCTGACCGCGGTGTGGGTCGGGTCCACCGACCAGCAGGTCGGCGCCGTCTACCAGCGCCTCATGGCCGAGGTCCGCGAGGGCCGGCGGGCCCGCGACCGCGCAGCGGCCGCCGTGCTGGCGAAGGCGACCGCCACCTCCCAGCCCCTGCACGGCGCCTGGTACGTCGAGGACCTGCGGTCCGACGTCGTCGAGCGGCTCCACGCGGCCGGCGCCCGCCCGCTGCTCCTGGTGCTCGACGGCATGAGCGCCGCGGTCGCGAGCGAGGTCGCCGAGTCGGTCGCCGGGCTCGGGCTCGGCTGGACCGAGCTGTTCGCGCCGGCGCCGGGGGGACTCCCCGTGCAGCGCGGCGCGGCCGTCGCCGCCCTGCCGACCATGACGACGTTCAGCCGCACGTCACTGCTCTGCGGCCGCCCGGTGGCCGGCGTGCAGACGGACGAGGCCAGCGCGTGGCGTCGCGACCTGGGGGGCGCGATCTTCCACAAGGGCGACCTCGTCCGCGAGGGCGGCGACCAGCTCCCGGCAGCGTTCCGCGAGGCCCTCGAGCGCGACGCCCCCGTCGCCGTCGTGCTCAACGCCGTGGACGACGCCCTGTCCAAGGCGGACCCGGCTACCACCTCGTGGACCGTCGACGCGGTGCAGCACCTGCGCGCGATCGTCGAGGCCGCCGCCGACGCGCGCCGCACGCTGGTGCTCACCTCCGACCACGGCCACGTGCTCGAGCGGAACTCCGAGGGTCGCTCGGTCGCTGGCGCGGACGCACGCTGGCGTCCCGCGGACGCCGCCCCGCTCGTCGAGGGCGAGGTCCTGGTCGAGGGGCCGCGCGTGCTCACCGACGGCCGCGCGGTGCTCAGCTGGGACGAGCGGCTGCGCTACGGCAAGCGGACGTCGGGCTACCACGGCGGCGCGAGCCTCGCCGAGCTCACCATCCCGGTGCTGGTGATGGCCCGCGGCGCCTCGCCGGAGGTCGCCGGCTGGCGGCCCGGCCCGCCGCAGACGCCGACGTGGTGGCTCGACCCGCTGCCGTCGCGCGAGGTCCCGAGCCTCGAGCCCGTCCGCGAGCAATGGCAGATCGGTGGCGCCGTCGTCGACCTGGCGCGCGCGGAGAGGCCGCGGCGCCGGGGGAAGGCGCCTGACGTGTCCGCCGACCAGGGCGACCTCGGGTTCGAGATCACCGTGCCGGTACCCGTTCCTGCGGCGGCCTCCACCACGACCGAGGCCGCCGCGCCACGCACGATCGTCGACGCCGCGCTGGCGTCACCGGTGATGGCGGCGCAGCGCCAGCGGGCCGGGCGCCGGGCGCTCGGCGAGGCCGAGCTGCGCGACCTGCTCGACGCCCTGCTGACCCGCGGCGGACGGGCCCACCGTGACACGCTCGCTGCCGTGCTCGGGCTCACAACCGGCGAGCTGCCCGGCCGGCTGGTCGCGGCACGCCGCCTGCTCAACGTGGACGGCTACGAGGTGCTCGGCGAGGACCTCGACGGCGTCACCGTGGTGCTCGACGCCACGGCACTACGCGAGCAGCTGGAGATCGGAGGGGCATGAGCACCATCAGCAACCGCCGCCGCCAGGATGTCGTGAACGCCCTGCGTCGCGGGACCGTGCCGCAGCAGGGCCTCGACGTGCTGGCCGTGGGGCTCGACCGCTTCCAGGAGGCGATCGACCTCGAGCTCGACACCGCCGCCAAGGGCGGCGCCGTCTTCAAGGCCGTCCGCGGCGAGTACGGCGCGGGCAAGACCTTCTTCACCCGCTGGGTCGTCGAACGTGCGAAGCGCCTCGGCTTCGCGGCGTCCGAGATCCAGGTCAGCGAGACCGAGACGCCGCTGCACAAGCTCGAGACCGTCTACCGGCGGCTCAGCGAGAACCTCAGCACCGGCGAGGTCGCGCAGGGCGCCATGCGCGACGTCGTCGACGGGTGGTTCCACGTCCTCACGGAGGACGCCGTCGCCGCCGGCACCACGCGCGACGACGCCGTCGGGCTCGAGGCGGCGACGGACCACCTCGTCGAGGCGCGGCTGCGCAAGGTCGCCGAGACCGCACCGACCTTCGCCATCGCGATGCGCGGCTACCGGCAAGCCCAGGCGGCTGGCGACGTGCCCCAGGCCGAGGGCCTGCTCGCCTGGCTCGGGGGGCAGCCCAACGTGGCCGCGTCGGTGCGTCGGCGAGCCGGGCTGCGCTCCGAGCTCGACCACTTCGGCGCCCTCGGCTTCCTGCAGGGCCTGCTGACAGTGCTGCGGGACTCGGACTACAAGGGCTTGGTGCTGGTGCTCGACGAGGTCGAGACGCTGCAGCGCGTTCGCTCCGACGTGCGCGAGAAGTCGCTGAACGCGCTGCGCCAGCTCATCGACGAGGTCGACTCCGGGCGCTTCCCCGGCCTGTACCTGGTGGTGACCGGGACGCCGGCGTTCTTCGACGGGCAGCAGGGCGTCCAGCGGCTCCCGCCCCTGGCTCAACGACTGGCCACCGACTTCACCACCGACGTCAGGTGGGACAACCCTCGGGCCGTGCAGATCCGGCTCCCCGGTTTCACCCAGGAGTCGCTGCGCGAGCTCGGCCTGCGGGTGCGCGACATCTACGCCGCCGGCTCCACAGCCCCCGAGCGGATCACGGCCGTGGTCGACGACGCCTACGTCGAGGAGCTGGCCGCTGCCGTCGCCGGCGAGCTCGGCGGCCGCGCCGGCGTCGCCCCGCGGGTCTACCTCAAGAAGCTCGTCGGCGACGTCCTGGACCGGGTCGACCAGTTCCCCGACTTCGACCCGCACCGGCACTACGCGCTGACCATCCGGGACGACGAGCTCACGGCGACCGAGGCGGAGGCGGCTCGGCGGGGCGAGCACCCACGTCGGGCTACGAGCGTGGACGACATCGAGCTCGACGTCTGACCGGCCGGACAAGATCGCCCGAGTCGGCGGCGAGAGGTACTAGCGTCTTCCAGGTGCAGCAACGTGCCCGTCGCGGCGAGGGGGATCGTGAGCGGGAGCGCCCGCTCATGGCAGCCATATCAGACTCCTTAGACCTCGAGCACTTCGACTGCGCCGCTGGGTCGACGGTCGAGCGTCCCTTCCTCGAGGCAATCGCAACGGCACTCGGGCTCGACGGCAGCAGGCAGTCGTACAGCTCGAAGGAACTGCTGCTGGCGGCGCTGCTCCGGCGTGTGGGCACCGAGGATCCCGAGCCCTTCCTCTCCTCGGGCGGGACGGTGACCGACAAGGCACTGGCGCAGATCCTCGAGGGCATCGTGCGCAGCGGCCTCGCGACGACTGACCTCGTCCGCGGCGCAGCGGCGGCGCGGATCGCACTCGCCCGCTTCGACAACGGATCTGGCGAGGAGGTCTTCGACGCGCTCGAGCTGTCCGACGAGCGCCGACGGGCACTCCGGCTCGTCACGGTCCGCGACGGCGCATCCCGTTTCCGCTCGGCGATGATGAACGCCTACGGCGGGCGTTGTGCCGTGAGCGGATGCGACGTCCCCGAGGCACTCGAGGCCGCCCACATCCGCCCGTACTCCGGCCCCAGGAGCAACGCCGTGCCCAACGGGATCCTGCTGCGCGCCGACCTGCACAGGCTCTGGGACACCGGGCTCCTGGCGGTCGCGGAGTCGGGCTACCAGGTGCTCCTCGCCGAGCATCTGGTAAGCACCGACTACTCGCTGTTCGGGGGCCAGCGCATCACGCTGCCGGCGAAGCCGGAGCAGGTCCCGTCGTCTGCTGCGCTCGAGCAGCAGAGGCTGTGGGCCGGGCTGTAGCCGTAGCCGACCTGTCGATCAGGTAGCTGCCCGCTGCCGCGGGCAGATGGAGCCGCGGCGCTTCGTTCCCGCCGCCACGCGGGGGCCTCCAACCCTGGCCGTCAGCGAGACGCACGGCATCGACAAGCCCAGGCAGCGTGCGTCGGACCTCCTCCGCGTGGTCGTCGACGAATCGGCACATCGAGTAGTGCACTGCACCCGCAGACACCCCGTTGCCCATCTGCTTGTAGGCGGCTGCGTCCGTCTTACCAGCAAAGGTGAAGCTGTCGTCGAAACCTTGGAGCCGGGCGACCTCGCGTGGGGTCAGACGGCGACGCCGCCGGCCGACGATGGAGGTCTGCGTGATCGCGACGAGGGCCGGGACGTAGGTGGGAAGCTTGGCTCTGATGCCCGACGGCCGCAGCTGCAACAGGCAGTCCCAAAGGCTCTCTGCGTCCTGTGCCTGCCACTCCAGCTTGCGTCGCGACTCCGGGAATTCGTCGAACCGTGCCATGACGGGAAGTTCTTTCCACTGCTCGACCAGGCTCTCGTTGTCCTTGTAGAACAGCATGTTCTTCCGGACAAAGTTCTGCTTCCACGGGGGCATAGCCACTAACACCGCCAGGCGATCGGGCGGCAGGTCGTCCTTGCGCACGAAGTACTCCGTCCAGATCGGGTGACCTGGCAGCGCGACACCCGCCCCTCGCATGATCTGCACGAAGGCGTCCCACGCATCGATCCATTCGGTCTCTGGACCGGTGACCGCATATCGCTGGAGGTCGGAGACTTCTTCGTCCTGCTGCAGGATCGGCCGGCCACCGAGCCACGGGATCGGGGTCGTCGCAAGGTCCCAGACAGGCGCGTCCTTGGCCATCTCGGCACGACGCAACGTGGGTCGGATGTCCTTGGCGAGCGCCCTGCGGTCGACGCCCTTGTAGATGGCCATGATGAAGACACGATCACGCACTTGAGGCGTTCCGCCGTGGTGCGCTGGGATCAGGTGCGGGCTCACGACCATGGGCTCACGAGACACCTCGTAGCCCAGCTCCTCGAGTGCGTCGATGATCGTCTGCCACGTCGTCAAGAGGTGCCGCGGCCCGGCGAGGTTGCGGACATTCTCCAGGAAGACGATCTTCGGTCGCCGCTCCTGCAGGATGCGGATGATGTTGAAGAACAGCGTGCCGCGCGTCTTGTCGAGCACACCCTGCTGAGACCCCGACTTGGAGAAGGCCTGGCACGGGAATCCCGCCGCGAGCACGTCGTGCGGCGGGACCCTCATCGTTCCGTCGCCGGCGTAGGTCGGATCCTCACGCTGAGGAGCGTCGTCGTTGATGTCGCCTCGTATGGCCGGGTTCGTCTCGCCGACCATAGGCTGCGCCGACGCGTCGTACGGGTTGACGTGCTCGCCCCAGTTGGCCCGGTAGACGTCGCGCGCGTCCTGGTCGATCTCGGAGACGTAGACGCACTGCCCACCAAGGGCACTGAGCGCCGCGTGAAATCCACCGATGCCGGCGAAGAGGTCGACGAATGTGAAAGCCGGCTGGGGAGCAGCCTCCGTCGCATCGACGCCGACGATCGTGCCGTCGGCCTCCCACCCGTCCATCCAACGCCTCCCACCGTCGAGCCAGGTCGCGCTCGCGGACCCACGCGTCTCACCTCGAGCCGTGCAGCTTACCCGTGCGGGCGCGGCGGGTCGAGCAGCCAGGTGCGCCTTGCCGACGGTGGGCAAGTAGAACACGTGTACAGGTGGTCCGGGCGGACGCTATGCGCGCGTCGGGCCGACCTGAGCGGCTGCCACCGATCGTGGTGCACGATCGTCCCGTGAGCGGAACCGGGGCCGACCGTCAGCTCGCGCCCGCGATCGAGTACCACGTGGTCAACTCGCTGGGGTGGAACCAGCTCCGGCCCTTGCAGCACCGCGCCGTCGCACCCCTCGCCGGGGGGATGGACAGCGTGCTCGTCGCGCCGACGGCGGGAGGCAAGACAGAAGCCGCGCTGTTCCCCCTCCTCACGCGCATGGCTGACGAGGGTTGGACCGGCACCTCCCTCCTCTACCTGACTCCGCTGAAGGCGCTGCTGAACAACCTCCTCCCCCGCCTGCAGGGCTACACCGCCTGGCTCGGGCGGACCGCCGCGGTGTGGCACGGCGATGTCGCTGACAGCGCCCGCAGGCGGGTCCTCGTCGAACGGCCCGACGTGCTGCTGACGACGCCCGAGTCGCTCGAGTCGATGCTCGTGTCCCGTCGCGTCGACCATCGCCGCGCCTTCGCCGACGTCCGCGCCGTCGTGGTGGACGAGCTCCATGCCTTCGCCGGAGCCGATCGCGGTTGGCACATGCTCGCGGTCCTCGAACGCGTGTCTCGGCTCGCAGGCCGCGCCGTCCAGCGGGTCGGGCTCTCGGCGACGGTGGGCAACCCCACCGAGATGCTCGCGTGGCTCCAGGGCTCTAACCGTGGAAGGCCGTCGCAGGTGGTCGAGGTGCTTCCGGACGAGGAGGCGGCGCAGCCGGACATCGTGCTCGACCACGTCGGGTCCGTCGAGAATGCAGCAACGGTCGTCGCGCAGCTGCACCGTGGGGAGAAGCGGCTCGCCTTCACGGAGTCGCGGCGCCAGGCCGAGGAGCTCGCCTTCGAGCTGCGCGAACGCGGCGTCACCACCTACGTCTCGCACTCGTCCTTGTCGGCAGATGAACGACGGACGAGCGAGCGGGCGTTCGCCGAGGGGACCGACTGCGTGGTCGTCGCGACGTCGACGCTCGAGCTCGGCATCGACATCGGTGACCTCGACCGGGTCGTCCAGGTGGACGCGCCCCGTACGGTCGCTTCCCTCCTGCAACGGCTCGGGCGCACCGGCCGGCGCGCCGGCACTGTGCGGAACCTGCTGGTCCTCGCCACCGAGGACGACGCGTTCCTCCGAGCTGCCGGCCTGCTCCACCTGCGAGCACAGGGCTACGTCGAGCCCGTCGTCCCACCACCCTCGCCGCACCACCTCGCCGCGCAGCAGCTGCTGGCGCTGACGCTGCAGGAGGGTCGGATCAGCCCCACTCGCTGGCGCGACTGGTGGGGCGAGCTGGGCGTGATGCAGGCCGGGGACGACGTGCTGACCTTCCTCTGCGAGTCGGGCTTCCTTCAGCAGGACTCGGGCCTGCTGCACCTGGGTGAGCGTGCCGAGAAAGAGTTCGGCCGCCGGTACTTCATGGACCTGCTCGCGTCCTTCACGGCCGCCTTCGAGCTCGCCGTGACCGACGGACGCCGAGAGATCGGCAGCCTGTCGCCGCTGTCGGTCCGAGGGCTGCGGCCCGGGCAGCCGCTGGTCGTGCTGCTCGGCGGTCGCGGGTGGCGCGTCGAGCACGTCGACTGGGAGCGTCACACCGTGACCGTGCGCGAGGAGAGGGACAAGGGCAAGGTCCGCTGGCAGTCCACACCAACACCCGAATCCTTCGCCCTCTGCCAGGCTCAGCGCGAGATCCTCCTCGGCACCGACCCGGACGTCACGCTGTCGCGCCGTGCTCGCGACCGCCTGGGCATCGTGCGGCAACGCCTGGCCACCACCGTCGACGGCGGCGGTCTGGTGCTGGAGGAGCGGCGCGACACGCAACGGCTGTGGACCTGGGCGGGGGCGCACGCCAACGTGACGCTGCTGGCGGCCCTGGGGATCGACGACGGCGCTTCAACCCGGAACGCGTACGTCGACCTGCCGCACCACGTCGGACCTGCAGCCATCCGTGCAGCGGCAGAAGCATCGACGGCCCTGCCGCTCGTGACCCCTGAGATGGTCGACGGCCTCAAGTTCTCCGCCGCCTTGCCGGCGAGAACAGCACGCGACGTGGTGGCGCGGCGGCTCGTGGACATCCCCGGCATGGTCGCGACCGCGACCGCGCCCCTCGTCCGACGTCGCCTTCAGGGTGGAGCCGACGACTCCGTGACCGGCTGACCGCGGGCGGAGCGCCGACCGTGCCGACGTTCCACGTCCCTGCGCACCCCGGTTCGAGCGACCCAGCCCTGTCTCGGCGGATGTCCACCCTCGCCCGCCGGGACAACCCTCGAGAGCTCGCCTTGCGGCGCGCGCTTCACGCACAAGGGTTCCGGTACCGGGTCACCGTACGAGTCCCGGGTCTGCCTCGCCGCACCATCGACGTCGCGTTCCCACGGGCAAGGGTCGCCGTCTTCGTCGACGGGTGCTTCTGGCACGGCTGCTCGGAGCACAGCCATGCACCACGCTCGAACAGCTCCTGGTGGGCCCAGAAGCTGGCCGCCAACCGGGCTCGCGACGCCGACACCACGCGCCACCTCCAGGAGCTGGGTTGGACCGTCCTCCGCATCTGGGAGCACGTGCCGTTGGACGACGCCGTTGCGACCGTCGTGGCTGCAGTCGCTGCAGCTCGAGAGAAGCAGGCTGGGACCGGTCGTCGTCGCGCTCGGGACACGAAAGTTCTAGATGGTTCTGGGTGACCGCCGCTTGCGTCGCTCGGGGCACCTATCGCCCGTACATGCATCGGGTCGCCCGCTGACCCGATCGAGTGGTTTCGGCGAAGGGCGCACCACACGGCTCTCGGACCGATCGATGTTCCGGGAACACGAACGTAGGGGAGGGCGGCGTGGCGGCTTCACGCAAGGCGACCGTGCTCGTGCACAGGGGCGCACTGCTCGTCGACGGGCCGTTGCGGGACCGACCTGTCCGTCGGATGCCCGACGGCACGGGCGGCGTCGTCTATGGAGGGCTCGTCTACCCACTCCGACCGGGCGATGTCATCAACCTGGACGACCCAGTTACCGACAAGCACTCGTGCCCGACGTTCGTGCTCATGGACCAGGTGCTGACCTACCGTCAGCCCGACGTCGCGCGTGGCCACCTCGCAGTGGAGCGGTGGGCGATCGAGTCGAACAAGTACGGCAACTACGTCGTCTTCGACGCCGACGAGGAGACCGCCGAGGCAGTCATCGAGCGCCTCGACGCTGCAGGGCTCGGCGTACGCCGGTGGGACAGGAGCCACCGCCCTGCCGCCGACGGGTACTTCTACGACTGGTTCGCCCGGCTCGGCGCGCACACCGATGCAGACGCCGTTCCCGCTCTCGTCGGCGCAGCGCTGGCAGCGCCCAACCCAGCGCACCCAGGGGGCGCGCACGAAGTGACACCCGAGGTGCTGGCCACTTTCCGTGCAGAACTAGCCGAGGTCGCCAAGCAGGTTGCCGAGCTGGAACGAGCTGTTGCCGCGGCGGAGGCGGAAGCCTATGCCTTGACTCTCGAGAACGATGAACTTGCCAGCAAGCTGCGTCGCGCACGGAAGGAGCGGACGAGCTACAAGCGCGAATATCTCACGCTGCTGGACGCGGTGACCGACCCGCAACACCCCACCGGCGCTGCGTCCCCCGATGACGGCGAGAACCGCACGCTCAAGGAGCTGTTGGCGGACGCGGAACAGGCCGAGGCCGCGAGCGCGGCAGAGAAGACGAGGCTGCGACGCGAGGTGGAGAGACTCCGACGAGAACTCGATGGTGCTACCGAGACGCTCGAGACCGCCCAATTGGAACGCGAGGCTGCGATGGTTGCGGCCACGAGTCGTTCGAGCACCCAGGCCGCCTCGATCGACAACCTTCTCAGCCGCATGTTCCGTCGCGTCACGCTTCATGACACCGCAGTGGACGTCCTCACCGACCCCCGCCGCTTCAACGACCTGTCAGCGGTGACGGCTGCCCTCGCACGCCTCGACAGACGCGAGAACATCGCCAAGAAGTGCCGCGGCTACTCCGACATCTGGGAGGTCGACGACCTGCCCACAGGGCTGAAGGGTTCGGCAGCACGTATGGGCCGCATCTACTACAAGCGCCACACCGACACAGACCGACTCCTCGTCTTCCTGCACCGGAAAGAGGATGACAAGGAGCAGGAGCAGTTCCTCAAGTACATCGACAGCCAGCCGTCCGAGCTCGCTCACTTCCACGATCGTTGAGCACCGGGCTGACTGGGTGCCGGAGTAGGCGACTGGGCCTGCTCAGTGCGGGCTTGGCGTGAACGTAGAGGGCCTGCAGGACGGATGCTTCTCGCGAGCGCGTCTTGGAACGTGCGCCCACAATGCATCAACGTCAGTGCAAGCAAGGGCGCATCGCTCCACAGTTGCGCCACTACGCGTGCACTGCTGTACTGACGCGATCACCTCTGGGTTGATTCCACTCAGCGCAGAGCCGCGGCGGCGGCGGCGAACTCGCCAACCGCAGCCTCAGTCAGCGACTCGGCCAGAAGTCGGTGAGCGACGGCCGTCGAGATCGTGAAGGCGTCGACGCCCGAGGCAGCCAGGTTGACCACCTGGGACGAGTCCTTGATCGATGCCACGAGCACGCGTGTCGAGGTGCCGCTCAGCAGACGTTGGATGCGAAGGATCTCCTCGTGGCCGTTGCGGCCGGCGGCGTGCATGCGGCCCAGGTACGGCGCGATCCACGCCGCGCCGGCGGCGTCGGCCAGGAGCGCCTGCGCCGCCGAGTAGACGGCCGTCGTCAGGACCGGGACGCCCTCGTCGGACAGGCGGCGGGTGGCGGTCAGGCCGGCCACCGTCGCGGGGATCTTCACCACCAGGCGGTCCGACAGCGCCCGCAGGGACCGGCCCTCCGCCACGAGGGCGTCGACCTCATCGGGGGCCGTCGTCTGGACGAACACCTCCCCTCGCGTGCGCTCCAGCAGCCACCCCACCAGGTCCGGCACCTCGGCCAGGCGGACGCCGGCGCGCTGGAGGATCAGCGGATTCGTGGTGACGCCGCCGAAGAGGCCCGTGGCGAGCAGGGGCTCCAGCGCCGAGCGGTCGGCGGAGTCGAGGTACAGGCGCATGGGGACGAGCCCTCCGGAGTGGCGAACAGCAGGGGTCAGGCGGCGGGGCGGTCGAGGCCGTCCCAGTCCGCCAGGGTCAGGTAGCGCTCGAGCACGTCCGAGCGGTCGCGCTGGGGGTCGGTGGTGATGAGGGTCGCCGGGCGCCAGGCGTCGCGGACCTTCGTCACGTCCACGCCGTGCAGCACCGCCGCGGCCTGGATGCAGGCGCCGCGAGCCGTGGCCTCGGACGCGTCGCGCACGGTCACCGGTCGGCCGAGCAGGTCGGCCAGCACCTGGCGGTAGGCCTGCGAGCGGGCGCCGCCGCCGAGCACCACCACGTCGCCCGCGGCCTCCGCGCCGTTGCGCTGGATCATGCGGTGGCCGCGCACCAGGCCGAGCAGCACGCCCTCGACGGCCGCGAGCGCCAGGTCGGCGCGGCTCGTCGCGCCCGTGAGGCCGCCGAGCAGGCCCATGGCGCCCGGACGGTCCGGGGTGCGCTCGCCGTCGAGGAAG
This sequence comes from Cellulomonas endophytica, assembly GCF_004123805.1. Lineage (GTDB taxonomy): Bacteria > Actinomycetota > Actinomycetes > Actinomycetales > Cellulomonadaceae > Cellulomonas > Cellulomonas endophytica. Next base: position 85,683 of record NZ_RWJX01000002.1, read on the forward strand.
GCGGCGAACACCGGCCGGTCCGGCCGCACCGGCGCGCTCAGGGCCAGCGATGCCAGCGTCGCGTGGTCGACGTCGAGCAGCCGCGCCACCCAGTCGGTCACCTTCGTGCTGTTCAGCGTGCACACCAGCGGCAGGTAGCCGCCGGCCGCGTCGGCGACGCCGTTCACGAAGCCGGCCTCGTCGTGCACCGGGTCGGCGGCCGTGGTGAGCACGACCCCGGAGGTGCCGAGCGAGTACGCCACCTCGCCCTCCGCCAGGCCGATGCCGAGCGCACCGGCGTGCTGGTCCCCCGCGCCGGCGCCGACGAGCGTCGACGGCGACAGCCCCAGTGCCGCCGCGTCGGCGGTCGCCGTCGGCCCCGCGGCCGACGACGGCCCCAGCACCTCCGGCAGCACCGCGTCCCAGTCCCGCGAATCGTCGACGAAGCGCTCCAGCAGGTCCGTCCGCCACCGGCCCTCGTGCGCCGCGTAGTAGCCGGTGCCCGACGCCTCGGAGCGGTCCGTCACCGCGCGCGCGGTCAGCCGGTACGTCAGGTGGTCGTGCGGCAGGAGCACGGTGCGCGTCGCCGCCAGCACCTCCGGCTCGTGCTCCGCCAGCCAGGCGAGCTTCGTGATGGTGAAGGCCGCGGTCGGTGCCGAGCCGACCGCCTGCGCCCACTCCCCCACCCCGAGCGCGGCGCGCATCCGCTCCGCCTGCGGCGCCGACGTCGTGTCGTTCCACAGCTTCACCGGCCGCAGCACCGAGCCGTCGGCGCCCTGGAGCACCGCCCCGTGGCACTGCGCCGCGACGGACAGCGCCGCCACGTCGGACGCCCGCACACCGGCCTCGCCGCACGCCGCCGCGAGGGCGACCCCCAGCGCCGTCCACCAGTCCTCCGCGCGCTGCTCGCTCACGGGCGGGCTCGTCGGCGGGTGCGGCGCGCGCCCGGAGCCGAGCAGCGCGCCGGTGTCGGCGTCGCGCAGCTCGACGGTGCAGGACTGGGTGGAGGAGTCGACCCCGGCGACGACGCTCACGCCGACGCCTCGCCCCCGAAGCCGCCCAGCTCCTCCGGCAGGTCCGTCAGGTGCCCGACGGCCCCGGCCGGGTGCGTGTGCAGCACCCGGTCCCAGCCGTAGCCGCGCAGCCGCATGAGGACGTACGCCAGCGCGTCGCCCCAGACGCCGGCCACCAGCGTGGACCCCATCGCGATGACGTTGCCGGGGTCCACGTCGTTCGCCGACGAGACGACGGCCACCACGTCGGCGATGCCCGCCATCGTCGAGGCCGGCGCCGCGGTGAGCGCGACGACGGACGCCCCGCGCTCCTTGACCCGCCGGCCGAGGTCGACCAGCTCGTCGGACTCGCCGCCGCGGGAGATGAGGACGAGGACGTCGCCGTCGGTCACGGCGCCCATCGTGCCGTGCAGCGCGTCCATCGCCGGCAGGAAAACCGACGGCGTCCCGCACACGGCCAGCAGGTGCGCCATGCGCCGCGCCACCGCCCCGGACGTGCCGGAGCCGGTGACGAACACCTTGCCCGTGCAGGCGTGCAGCAGGTCGACGACCTCGAGGAACGTCTCGTCGAGCTGGTCGGCCACCGCGCTCACGCCCGCGCCCTCGGCCCGCACCCGCTCGCGCGCGGCCTCCAGCAGGGCCGCCCGCCCGGCCGCGTCCGACCCGGTCGAGGTCGCGCCGGCGGCACCAGCCCCGGTCGCAGCCGTGCCGGCCGGGCCGGTGGTGTCCGTGCTCATGTCCGTCGTTCCTCTCGTCGTGCTCATGCCGCGGCCCAGGCCGCGCGCCGCAGGGCCGCGGGGGTGCGCTCCTCCGGCGGCAGCAGCCGGCCGTCGCTGGTCCCCTGGCTGAGGACGACCATGTCGTCCGCCACCTCGCAGACCTCGTCCTCCTCCGACGAGACGACGACCACCGTCATGCCGGCGTCGTGCGCCAGGGACCGGATGAGCCGGTGGATCTCCGCCTTCACGCCGAGGTCGACGCCCTTCGTCGGCTCATCGAGGAGCAGGACGCGCGGGTTCTGCGCCAGCGCCCGCGCGAGCAGCACCTTCTGCTGGTTGCCGCCGGACAGGTTCACCACGGCGCCGCGGCGGTCGCCCCGGACCCGCAGGCGCTCCATCAGCTCCTCGGACCGGGCCGCGAGCGCACGCCGGTCCAGCAGGCCGAGGCGGCGGTGCTGCCCCAGCACGGGCAGCACCACGTTCGTCCCGCAGTCCAGCCGCGGCACGATGCCGTCGCTCTTGCGCTCCTCCGTGAGGTACACGAGCCCCTCGCGCTGGGCGTGCGCCGGGTTGCGGGGCGTGTAGGGGCGGCCGTCGAGCAGCACCTGCCCGCCGTGCATCCGGTCGAGCCCGACGAGCGTGCGCAGGACCTCGGTCCGTCCGGCCCCGACGAGGCCGTAGATCCCGAGCACCCGTCCGGGCTCGGCGACGAGGTCCACGCCCGCCACCACCGGCCCGCGCAGCCCGCGCACCTCGAGGCGACGCCCGGGCCGCGTGCCGCCGGCGACGACGGCCGGGTGCGCGGGCTCCTCGTCGGGAACCGCGTGCAGGGCCGCGACCGGCGCGGAACCGCCGGAACCACCGGGGGCGCCGGGACCGCCGGACGACCCCTCCACCGCGGCGCTGCCGAGGACCGGCAGCGCCTCCTCGCCCGCGATGGCGACGACGATCTCGTCGCGGCTCAGCTGGTCCAGCGGGGCGTCGATGCGCACCTGCCCGTCGACGAGCGCGACCATGCGGTTCGCCACCCGGTAGAGCTCGTCGAGCTTGTGGTCCACCAGCACCACGCCGAGGCTCTTGTCCGCCGCGAGCTCGCGGACGGTGTCGAGGAACTCGTCGACCTGCCGCCCCTCGAGGCTCGTCGTCGGCTCGTCGAGCAGGACGTACCGGGCGTCGCGGTGGACCGCCACGGCGATCTCGAGGAGCTGGCGGGTGGCCACGGGGTACTCGCCGAGCTGCCGGTCCGGGTCGACCTTCAGCCCGAACTCCTCGACGAGCGCCGCCGCCTGGTCGCGCATCGCGCCGCGGCGCAGCATGCCGGTGCGCGTCACCTCGTCGCCGAGGAAGACGTTCTGCGTCACCGTGAGGTTCGGCAGCAGCGACAGCTCCTGGTAGACGGTGGCGATGCCGGCGGCGAGGGCGTCCCGGGGGGAGCCGATCGCCGCGGGCCGCCCGTCGACGGTGAGCGACCCGCGGTCGGCGCGCGTGGCGCCGGCGATGATGCGCAGGAGCGTGGACTTGCCCGCCCCGTTGTGGCCGACGAGCCCGACGACGTCGCCGGGGGCCACGTCGAGGGAGACCCCGTGCAGCACCTCCACGCCGGAGTAGGACTTCACGACGTCCCGGACCGCCAGGCCCGACCCGCGCGCGCCCGTGCCGGTGGCCGCGCTGGGCTCGTCGGCCGACACGGTCAGCCCACCTCGCCCGGCGCGGGGGTATCGCCCGTGGTGAAGAGCTTGAGCTCCTCGAGGATCTCCGGCTCCGGGGTGTCGCCGTCGACCCAGCCGCGGATCTGCTCGACGACGGAGCGGCCGTAGGCCTCGGGCTCCTGCGCGACGCAGCCGGCGTAGGTCTCCGTCAGCGGCTCCTCCGACGCGCAGAACCCGTAGACCTTCACGGGGCTGCCCGCGGGCAGGGCCTGCAGGGCGCCGTAGGTGGCCGGGCCCGTCGAGGCGAAGATGACGTCGATGCCGGGGTTGCCCGACAGCATCTCGGACGTGGCGCGCAGGGAGTCGTCGGGCTTGACGTTGCCGTCCACCTTCGCGACGACCTCCGCGTTCGGGTTGGCGGCGATGGCCTCCTCGAAGCCCTCGTCGCGCAGGCGCGTGGGCACCTCGTCGGGCTCCGTGACGAAGCCGATCTGGAGCGCCGCGTCGGCGCCGAGGTCGGCCAGCACCGCCTCGGCCATCTGGCGGCCGCCGGCGGCGTTGTCCGCGCCGAGGTACTGCACGACGGTCCCGTTCTGCGCCTCCAGCGCGTCGGGGTCGACTGTGACGTTGACCGTGAAGACCGGGACGCCGGCCTCGTTCGCCGCGGAGACGATGGCCGCCGCCGGCTCGGACTTCACGGCGTTGAGGGCCAGCGCGCACGGCTGCTTCTGCAGCATGGACTGGACCTGCGAGAGCTGGTTCGCGTCGTCGTCGTCGGCGATCTGCACCTCGACGTCGAAGCCGTTCTCCTCGCCCGCCGCCTCGAAGCCGGCCTTCATGGCGACGTAGTACGGGTTGGTGAGGTTCGGCAGGGCGACGGCGACGTAGGGAGTCTCCTCGTCGCAGGCCGCGGGACGGTCGGAGCCGGCCTCGCCCGTCGCGCCGGCGGTCGCGTCGCCGCCACCGCCGCCCGTGCCGGTGTCGACGGCGCCGGAGCAGGCGCCGAGGGCGAGGGTGAGGGCGGCGAGGCCGCCGAGCGTGGCCAGGGAGCGGTGGGAGGGACGGGTGCGCATCGTTGCTACCTCCGGGTGGTGGTGGTGGGGGACGAGCCCGCCGCGGCGGGTCCGCCGGGCGTGGGGGTGGGAGTGGCGGTGGGGCTTGCCTGCCGGGAGACGCCCGACGAGGGGCCGGTCGCGGAGGGGGCGGAGCCCGTGGGCGGGCCACCGGCCGGCGGGGCGCCCGTCGCGGAGCGGGACCGGGCGCGGCGCAGCAGGTCGCCGAACGAGACGTTGCGCCGGTAGGTGTCGAGGATGACGCCGCCGAGGATGATCACGCCGATGACGAGGGGCTGCCAGTAGCTCTCGACGCCGAGCACGTTCATGCCGTTGGACACCGTCGCGATGAGGACGGCGCCGAGCAGCGCGCCGGTGATGGAGCCGATGCCGCCGAAGAGGCTGACCCCGCCGACGACCGCGGCGGCGATGGAGTAGAAGAGCTCGTTGCCCGAGCCCGCGGAGGGGTAGCCGACCATGAGGCGGCTGGTGACGATGAGCCCGCCGAAGCCCGCGCAGACGCCGGACAGGGCGTAGACGAGGACGGTGACGCGGCCGATCGGGATGCCGGCCAGGCGCGCGGTCTCGCGGTTGCCGCCGACGGCGTAGATGTGGACGCCGGTGGGCGTGCGCCGCAGCAGCACCGCGAAGACCACGGCGGAGAGCGCGACGAGGACCACCGGCATCGGGATCCCGAAGAGGCCGCCGCGGCCGACGATCGCGAAGAGCGGGTCCGCCACGTTCACCGAGCTCGCGCCGGTGAGGATGAGCGGGATCGACGCCGCGACGCCGAAGGTCGCGAAGGTGACGATGAACGGCGGCAGCCCCAGGAAGTGGATGAGCGAGCCGTTCAGCGCGCCGACGAGGGCGCCGATGCCGAGCGCCGCCAGTGCCGCGAGCCACCAGGGGGCGCCGTCCCGCATGAGCAGGGCGGCGACCATGCCCGTGAGGGCGACGTTGGAGCCGGTCGAGAGGTCGATCCCGCCCGTCAGCAGGACGAACGCCTGCCCCAGGGCCAGGAAGGCGATGACCGTGCCGTTGAGCAGCAGCAGCTGGGCGTTGTCGACCGTGCGGAAGGTCGGGGACAGCAGGGACAGGACCGCGGCGACGAGCACCACGACCGCAGCGATCCCGAGCTCCTCGGGAAGACGTCGTCGTCGGGCCATGCAGCTGCCTCCTCGCAGTGTGCTCATCTGAGCGCTTCTGTGGCTGTTGGAGCAACATATGCGCGGTGCTGGTCCTCGCACAAGTCCTCGTGGTCTCGATTGAGCAACGCCAATCCGCTACGGTGCTCACATGAGCGACAATGAGGCGGCGACGACGCCCGACGACGAGCGCCGCCAGATGGCGCTGGCCGCCCGTCGCTTCTTTCTCGAGGACCGGAGCAAGATCGAGATCGCGGCCGAGCTCGGCGTCTCGCGCTTCAAGGTGGCGCGGCTGCTGGAGCAGGCGCGCGAGACCGGCGTCGTCACGATCACGGTCCACGACAGCGGCGTGATGGCCCCCGCCCTCGCGGCCCGGGTCGCGGAGCACCTCGGGCTGAGCCGGGTCGTCGTCGTCGAGTCCGGGCCGGCGCCGGAGGAGGTGCGGCGCGTCGTCGGGGAGGCCGCCGCGCACCTGCTCGGCCGGACCCTGCACGACGGCGAGGTCCTCGGCATGGCCTGGGGGCGCACGCTCGCCGCGATGAGCGCCGCGCTCCCGGCGCTGCCCCGCACGACGGTCGTGCAGCTCACCGGCGTGACGGGCCACAACATCGCGGACTCGCCCGTGGAGATCCTGCGCCAGGTGGCCCTGCGCTCCGGCGGGGCGGCCTACCCGATCTTCGCGCCGCTCGTGGTCGGCGACCCCCGCACCGCCGAGGCCCTGCGCGCCGAGCCCGGCGTGGCCCGGGCCTTCGAGCTCTACGACCGGCTCACCACGGCGGTGGTCTCCGTCGGGTCCTGGGACCCGCCGAACTCCCAGCTCTACGCCTCGCTCGACCCCGCCGAGCGGGACCGGCTCCGCGACGAGGGCGTGCGCGCCGAGGTCACCGCCGCGCTGCTCGCCGCCGACGGCACCCAGCTGGCGCCGGACGTCGTCGCCCGGTCCATCACCATCCCCGCCGAGCTGCTGCGCCGGACGCCGCGGATCGTCGCGGCGGCGGGCGGGGCGGACAAGGCGCACGCGGTGCTCGCCGCCGTGCGCGCGGGGCTGACGACGGAGCTCGTCACCGACCGCTCGCTGGCGGAGGAGCTGCTGCGGCTGCCGGCGGTCGTGCCTACGGGCGACCCGGGGTCTCCGTGACGTCGCCGGACGGCGGCGACGAGGGGCTGCGCGTCGCCGTCTCCCTGTGGTCGGTGCCGGAGGCCGAGCGGGCGGCGGAGCTCGCGCGGCTCGTCGCGGGCGGCGTGCGGCGGGTGCACTGGGACGTGTCCGACGGCGACCTCGCGGCGCCCGGGGGCTTCGACCCCGAGGGCGTGGCGCAGCTCGTCGCGTCGCTGCCGCCCGACGCCGAGGTGGCGCACGAGGTGCACCTCATGGTCCGGCGGCCCGTCGAGCACGTGCCGGCGTGGACGGACCTCTGCGACACCGTCGTCGTCCACGTCGAGGCGGAGGGGTGGCGGGAGGCGGTGGACGCGGTCCGCGGCGCGGGGCGCCGGGCGGCCGTCGCCGTCTCCCCCGGCACGCCGCTCGACGAGGTGCGGGCCCTCGGGCCGGACGTCGGCGTCCTCGTCATGTCCGTCGTCCCGGGCCAGGCCGGCTCGGGCTTCCTGCCGACGACCTACGACCGCCTCGACGCCCTCGCCGGACGCCCGCTGCTGGGCGTCGACGGCAGCGTCGACCTCGAGCGGGGCGCCCGCTGCCACGCGCACGGCGCGACCTGGCTCGTCAGCGGCACGTCCCTGTGCGGCTGCCCGGACCCCGCGCGGTGGCTGGAGCAGCTCGCGCGACCCGGGATGCCCTGAGCTCCTTCGCGGGGACGCGCGCGCTCAGCGCGGCTGCCAGGTCGAGCGCCACCGCGCGACCGCGAAGAGCCGGTCGACCTGCTCCTCGGACAGGACCACCGGGAGCCGGCGGAGGGCCTCTGCCGCCGCGGCCGCGCGCACGACGAGGACGTCCCCCGGCTCCTCACGCAGGGTCAGGGAGCCCGAGCCGAGCCGGAAGACCAGGACGGCCGTCACGCCGACCGGCACGTGCGCGGCTGCGGAGAGCAGGCGGGCTGCCCGGGCGGCCTCGTGACGGGAGTTGCGCAGGTAGGGCACGGGGTGGCCGTTGACGCGCACCTGCTTCGGCACCACCCACACCGATGCGCCCGGGTGGTGCTTGGAGTTCACCGTGAAGACGCCGGCGGGCCCGATGAGGACGTGGTCGATGTCCGCGTCACGCTCCCCCACCGGCAGCGAGTGCAGCACCCGCCAGCCGTGACCGGCGAGGCCGTCCAGCTCGGCACCGATCGACTCCTCGGCCGCGGCGCCGATGCGCCACGCACGTTCGTCCGTGCGCGCGTCGGTCACCCTGCCCCACCAGGTGCGGAGCCGGCCCACCTCGGCACGTCGGGCGGCCAGCTCCTCCACGGCCCGTGCCCGTGCCGCCTGTCCCGCCCGGTGCGCGGAGAGGTCCTCGTCGGTCCGTACCGCCGCCGGCATGACCTCGCGTGCGGTGTGAGACGGCTGGCCGCGGGGATCGGGCGGCGCGATCGACGGTGCTGTCGACACCGTCGCCGGCGCGGTGACGGCGGGCGCGATCACCGACGGTGCGCCGTTCTGCACCAGCTCCCACCAGCGACCCAGGATCCTCGCGGTGCTGGGGTCGGTGGGGACGAGCTCGCCGCTCACGTCGTCGCGGTACCCGATCTGCACCCCTGTGGCGACGTCGACGACGTAGGTCCGGGCCTTGCCGTACCGCCGCCACGACTGCGTCCTGAACTCCTGCACGCCGAGCGCATCGGCCGTTCAGGCACGACGCATCGGCGCGCGCAGCAGGCATCACTCGCTCAGCCGCCCCTCGTCGCCCGGACCAGGAGTCGGAGCGGTGGCCCTTGCCGTCGGCGTCGCACTCCGCCGTCGGCGTCGCATCTGCAGGTGCGTCCCTGACGGCGAAGTGCGACGCACTCGCCGAGGGGCTCGGCCCGCCGCGGCCCGAGCGCGTCCGCCGTGGGCCGCTCGTCGTGGAGGAGGGGTGCATCCGCGCCCGAGGGACGGTCAGGGCATGAGGTCCGCGGCGACGCGCTGGGCGACCTCGGCGCGCTCCTCCGGCGTGCCGCCCAGGTCCGACCCGGTGTGGCGGGCGGTGAGCACCGCCATGAGCGCCAGCCGCACGCGCAGCCGCTCCTCGACGCCGGCGCCCTCGGGCAGCGCCGCCTCCCACAGCCGGTGCTTGATGCGGTGGACGAGGTTCTCCGTGCCGGGCAGCCCCTGCAGGGCGACCTCGTTCTGCTGCACGCACCGCACGACGTCCGACATGCCGCCGGCGGTGGCCTCCCCGAGCCGGCGCAGCAGCTCCAGGCGGGTCTCCCGCGTGCGGGGCGCGGTGCGCACCCAGGAGATGAGGTCCTCGATCGTCGTGCCGACCTCGGCGACGAGGCTCTCGACGATCTCCTCCTTCGAGCGGAAGTGGTAGTAGACCGCCGCCTTCGTCACGCCCAGGTCCTCGGCGATCTCACGCAGCGACGTCTGGTCGTAGCCCTGCTCGGTGAAGCGGGCGAGGGCGCGGTCGCGGATGCGGTCACGGGTGTCCCCCCGCCGCCGGGCCCCGCTCGCCGTCTCCTCCGCCACGCCCATGGTCGATCTCCGAGTTCTACTTGACGGCCGGTAAGTACCGGATCTACGTTGCCGACATCAACTTACCGGCCGGCTAGGAGATTCCGCACCAGCCAGGCCCCACCCACTTCCGCCCGGTCCCGCACCTCGCGCGGTGCTCGGCGGGCACCTCCCCCCACCTCCTCGACGAGAGGCACGCCCGTGTCCCCCGAACTCCCCCTCGACGAGCACCGCCGTCCCGGCCCCCGCCGGCCGGCCACGCCGTCGCCCCTGCCCTCGTCCGCCGCGTCGCTCCCGACGACCGCCGCCGCACCCGACCCCCGCCGCTGGTGGGGCCTGGTGACCATCGGGCTCGCCCAGCTCATGGTCGTCCTCGACATGACCATCGTGAACATCGCCCTGCCGTCCGCGCAGGCCGACCTCGGGATCTCCGACGCCGACCGCCAGTGGGTCGTCACCGCCTACACGCTGGCCTTCGGCGGGCTGCTGCTCCTCGGCGGCCGCCTCGGCGACGTCATCGGCCGCAAGCGCGCGCTGATCATCGGGCTCATCGGCTTCGCCGCCGCCTCCGCGCTCGGCGGCATCGCGGCGAACAGCGCCATGCTGCTGTCCGCCCGCGCCCTGCAGGGCGTCTTCGCGGCGCTGCTCGCGCCGGCCGCCCTGTCGCTGCTCACCGTGACGTTCACCGAGCCCCGCGAGCGCGCCCGCGCCTTCGGCATCTACGGCGCGATCGCCGGTGGCGGCAGCGCCGTCGGGCTCGTCCTCGGCGGCGTGCTCACCGAGTACCTCGATTGGCGCTGGTGCCTCCTGGTGAACGCGCCCATCGCCATCGCGGCGGTCGTCGGCGCGACGCTCTTCCTCCAGGACCGCCGCGGCGCCGGCACCGTCCGCACCCGCCTCGACGTGCCCGGTGCCGTCCTGGCCAGTGGCGGCCTCCTCGCCGTCGTGTACGGGCTGAGCGAGGCCGAGCAGGCGGGCTGGACGTCCGGGCTCGTGCTCGGCTCGTTCGCGCTGGGCACCGCGCTGCTGGTGGCGTTCGTCCTCGTCGAGCGCCGCACGCCCCACGCGCTGCTGCCGCTGCGGATCCTGCGCGACCGCAACCGCGCCGGCGCCCTGCTCGCGATCGGCCTGTCGACGACGGGCATGTTCGGGGTCTTCCTCTTCCTCACCTACTTCATGCAGGTCGTGCAGGGCTGGTCGCCGGTGCTCACGGGCCTGGCGTTCCTGCCCATGACGGCGGGCATGATGACCGGCTCCGTCGGCATCTCCGCCCGGCTGCTCCCCCGCGTCGGCCCGCGCCGGCTCATGGTCCCGGGCCTGCTGCTCGGCGCCGCGGCGCTCACGTGGTTCACGCAGCTCGAGGTCGGCGCCTCCTACGTCACGCACGTCCTCCCCTCGCTCCTCGTGCTCGGGCTCGGCATGGGCATGACCTTCATGGCGGCGATGAGCACCGGCACGTCCGGTGTGAGCGGTCCCGACGCCGGCGTGGCCTCGGCCACCGTGAACACCGCCCAGCAGGTCGGCGGCTCGATCGGCATCGCGCTGCTCAACACCGTCGCCACGTCCGCCACGGCCTCGTGGATCGCCGCGAACGGCGCCGGCGACCCCGCCGCCGCCACGGTGCACGGCTTCACCACGGCCATCTGGGTGTCCGTCGGCGCCCTCGCGCTGGCGGCCCTCGTCGCCGGGACGCTCATCACCCTGCGCCCGACCGACCGCCGGCCCTCACCCGCCGAGCGCGCGGAGGCGGAGGAGCTCGTCGCCGGCGTCTGACCCGCACGAGCCCCTCGCCGCTACCCCCGCACCCGCCCCAGGGCGAGGTGTGGGGGTAGCGGCGGAAACGCACGACGACCGAGGTCCGGCTGAGGCCCGCGCGGTCGCCGCCCGCCGCAGCGCCTCGAGCTCGGCGGCCAGGAGGGCGACGTCGGCGGCCGAGGCCGGGAGGACCCCGCCCCTCCGGTCGCGCATGGGCACGACCTCGGCGGTCCGGCCGTCGGACAGCACGAGCCGGACACCGGGGAGCGACTGCCCCTGCCCCAGCGACACGGTCGCCACGTCGACGCGGTCGACCGCGGACCACGCCGCGCCGAGCACGAGCGGGTCCCGCCGTCGGGCCAGGAGATCGACACCACCGAGGCCGAAGGCCAGCACGCCGCACGCGCTCGCGCGCACCTCCGGCGAGGCGGTGGGTCCCGCGACGGCACCGAGGAACACGCCCTCCGCATCCCACCCGGGGCGGTGACGGCGGACGAGGGACCGCAGGGACGCGACCCGTCGGCGCGCGCCGAGCCACCACCCGAGCACCAGGAGACCTATCAGGATCCCGACGACGAGGACCACCTGCAGACCGACCACGCCGTGCCGCACTACTCGCGCGGCTGCCAACGGCACGACCACCACCCAGTACGGCCACCCGGGCACGAAGGACCGACGCCGGGGCCCTCCGACGAGGCCGACCTCGCCCGGCGTTCCCGTCCTCGTGCTGCTCGCACGCGTCGCCATGCCGACCACCCGCCCCACCACCCGTCGCCTCCCTGACGACGCGCGGACCGTAGCCGCGCTCGCGCACCGGCCGCCCTCGTCCGTCCACAGGGCCCGTGGCAGAGCGGTCGACCGCCCCGCCCTCGGCGCTGGGCGGGCTCGACTGCCCGACGAGAGCCGGTGAGGCACCGGTCCGCCGTTCCCGCCCTCCTGGGCAGGCCACGGCGCTACGGTCCTGGTCCTCATCGCACGCACCCGGAGGCACTGATGCCCGAGCCCGTCACCTGGACGACCGAGCTGTTCGAGGCGCGCCCCGGGGTCACCGGCATCCCCGTGCCGCCCGAGGTCCTCGCCGCGATCGGCGCCGGGAAGCGGCCCGCCCTCGTCGTGACGGTCGGCGCGCTGACCTACCGCACGACCGTCGGGACCATGGGCGGGCAGCAGCTCCTCGCGCTCAACAAGGAGCGCCGGGCGGAGGCGGCCGTCGACGTCGGCGTGCCGCTGGAGATCACCGCCGTGCTCGACGAGGCCCCGCGCGAGGTCGAGGTGCCCGCGGACCTGGCCGCCGCGCTCGACGCCGCCGGACGGCGCGCCGCCTTCGACGCGCTCGCCCCCAGCCGTCGCAAGGCCGCCGTCGACGGCGTCCTCGGTGCGAAGGCGGAGGCGACCCGCGCCCGGCGCGTCGCCGCGGTGGTCGACGGGCTGGCGGGCTGACCGAGCCGCCCCCAGCACCGGCCGCACGGGCAGCGCCCACCGCGCCGCACGGCAGCGAGCGGCTCCGCCGGTAGGGTCGGCCCCCGCGACGGGGGAGGTCGGCCATGACGGCTGCGCAGGGACGACGAGCGGGTGCTGCTCTGGTGGTGGCGCTCCTGGCCGCGGGCTGCACCGGCGGCGAGGTGACGCCCCCACCGTCCGACCCGCCGTCGGCCGCGGCCGGCGCCACCGCCTCCCCGGAGCCGACGAGCAGCGGCGCCGCCGACGCCGAGAACGCCCCCCGGGTCGTCGAGACGACGCTCCTCGGCGACCCGGTCAGCCTCGAGGTCGGCCCGCTCGTCGTGCAGGGGGACGTCGCCGTGCTGCGGCTCGCGACGGTGACGAGCAGCACGACCTTCCTCATGACGGCGATGGCGGAGTCCTTCGAGGGCGCGAGCCCGGGTCCTACCGGCGTGCGGCTGCTCGACCGCGGCGCGGGCACGGTCCTGGTGCCGGCGCGCACCGCCACCGGCGCCCCGGCCACGACGAGCAACACCAGCCCCGGCGGGCCGGCCACCGACGCCGCCGTCCGGGCCGTCGGAGAGGGCGCCTCCGTCGTCTACGGGATCTACGCGGTCCCGACCGGGGACACGGTCGACGTCGTGCTCACCGAGGGCGGCACGGTCGCCGGCATCCCGGTCGTCGACGTGGCCGACGCGTCGGAGTGGACCGTGCCGCTGGAGGAGATCTCCGAGCCGGTCGCCGACGCCCGGGCCCTGCCGCTGGAACGGTGGGTGGAGCTTCTCGACGGCGAGGTGCGGACACGGGACACCCCCGAGCAGGTCGCGCTGGACCTGGCGTCGGACGTGCTCTTCGCGAGCGACTCCGACGCCCTCGGGCCTGACGCCGAGGGCGCCCTCGCCGCGCTCGCCGCGCAGGTGACGGCCGCCGGTGACGGCGCCGGTGGCGCGCTGACGGTCGTCGGGCACACCGACGACGTCGCGGACGACCCCTACAACCTCGACCTGTCCCGGCGCCGTGCCGCCGCCGTCGCGTCGCGGCTGGGGCAGCTCGTGGACCTGTCGTCGTGGACCGTGACCGTCGACGGCCGCGGTGAGGCGGAGCCCCTCGTCCCGGGGACCGACCCCGCGTCGCGCGCGCTCAACCGCCGCGTGCAGGTGCTGCTCGCGCGGCCCGCCGCCGCCGCGGAGGACACCGCCGCGACGGTGGACACGGCGGCGCCGATCGTCGACGACGGCACGCCCCTCCCCCCGCCGGCAGGCCCGACCGCCACCGGCGACGAGGGGGTCGACATCGTCGACTCCGGCATCCCCGTGCAGGTGCGCCTGCCGGAGGTGCGGCGGCTCGGCGGGATGCTCGTCGGCGACCTGGAGGTCACGAACGAGGGCACGACGTACCTCACCGCGACCGCCTTCGGGCTGGGGGCCTCCGACGCCCGCGGCGCCAACGACACGACCCTGATCTGGGCGGCGACCAACGTGACCCTCCCTGTCGGCAGCACGCGCGTCTACCCGCTGGACTACGTCGGCCGTCCGGAGCCCCTGCGCCGCGAGCCCATGGCGGACCGCACGATCACCGGTGTCGGTCCGGGCGACACCCGGATCGTCAGCGTCGTGTGGCCCGACACGGGCCAGGACACGGTCGTCGTGGAGGTCGCGCCGCACCAGGTGGACTCGTACCTCGGCCTCGTCCCGCCGCCCCCGGCCCCGTTCCGCCTCACGGACGTCCCGGTCGTCGAGGGCTGACCCGCTGCGACACGTCGGCGGCGCGGTCGCGTCCTCCCCCGGCCGGCAGGGCACGCGCTCGTCGTGCGGGGCATCCGGGTCAGGCGCTCGTCGTGACCGCCGTCCGCGCGCCGCCCGTCACGCGCAGGAGCTCCAGGGCCTGGGCGGCCGAGCTCCCGGCGGGCGCCGAGTGCACGACGATCTTCGCGTCCGAGCCGGGGGCGGTGAGCACGTCGCAGTCGAGCAGGACCGGGCCGACGACCGGGTGGAGCACCGTCTTGAGCGCCGACTGGTGCTCGCCCGTCGCGCCGCTGTCCCACAGCCGCGCGAACCGCCGGCTGTCACGGTGCAGCTCGGCGACGAGGGCCCGCAGCCCGCGGTCGTCCGGGTAGCGGCCGGCCGCCACCCGCAGGTCCGCGACGAGCGCCGCCTCGAACGCCGCGATGTGCTCCCGGTCGGCCCCCGACCCCTGCTCGCCGACCGAGGAGGGCACCGCCGCGTGGCCCGTGCCGAGGAACCGGGTGCGGACGAGGTTGCGCTCCGTCCCCGGCAGGAGGCCGGGGTCGCCGAGCAGCGCCGACCACAGCGGGGTCCAGGTGATGAGGTCCCACGACGCGCTGAACACGGCGACCGGCAGCTCGGTCAGCCGGTGCACGAGGCGCACGATCCCGGGCGGGAGGTGGGTCGAGACCGTCGTCGGGCGCGGGGGCAGCAGGCCCGCCAGCACGTGCAGGTGGTCCCGCTCGTCGTCGGACAGCTGCAGCGCCCGCGCGAGCGCGCTCACCACCTGGGCGGACGGGTGCGTCGCCCGTCCCTGCTCGAGGCGCACCACGTAGTCGACGGACAGGCCCGCCAGGTGCGCGAGCTCCTCGCGGCGCAGCCCGCGGGCCCGCCGTCGGCCGGTCGCCACCCCGACGTCCGCGGGGTCGAGCCGGTCCCGCCACCGCCGCAGCGCCGTCCCGAGCGTCTCGGTCACCGTGTCCGTCACGGGCCCATCCTCGCGCTCCCCGCCGGTGCGGCGGCAGGCTCGACGGTGGTACCGCCGGTCCTACCGTCGCGAGGGGCACTGGCAGACCCTCGGCGTGGCCCGGAGGGTGGAGCCATGACCACGACACTGATCACCGGGGCCAACAAGGGCCTCGGGTACGAGTCCGCCCGCCGCCTCCTCGCCCTCGGCCACACCGTGCTCGTCGGCGCCCGCGACCCCGAGCGCGGCCGGGCCGCCGCCGACGCGCTCGGTGCGCGCTTCGTCCCCCTCGACGTCACGGACGACGCGTCCGTCGCGGCCGCCGTCGCCGACGTCGAGGCCCACGAGGGCACCCTGGACGTGCTCGTCAACAACGCGGGCGTCGCGGGCTCCTCGTCGCCGGTCGAGACCTTGACCGCCGCGGACGCGGAAGCCGTCTTCGCGACGAACGTGCTCGGCGTCGTCCGCACGACGCAGGCGTTCCTGCCCCTGCTGCGCCGCTCGGGCGCCCCCGTCGTCGTCAACGTCACCAGCGGCCTCGGCTCCTTCGCCGCGGTGCACGACGAGGCCCGCATCGAGTCCAAGGTCGTCGCACCGTTCTACACCGCGTCGAAGTCGGCCGTCACGATGCTCACCGTGCAGTACGCCAGGGCCCTCCCCGAGCTGCGGGTCAACGCCGTCGACCCCGGGTACACCGCCACCGACCTGAACGGCAACAGCGGGCCGCAGACGGTCACGGAGGGCACCGACGCCATCGTCGCGATGGCGACCATCGGCGCCGACGGACCGACCGGCACGCTGCAGGACCGCGAGGGCGTCCTGGCCTGGTGACGCGCGCACCGGGCGGCGAGGGGGTCGTCGCCCGGCCGTCCGTCACGGCGAGGAGGAGAGCTCCGCCGCGACGACCCGCACGAGGCGCTCCGCCGCGTCCCGCGTGAGGGACGGCATCTCGACGAGGACCGCCTCGACCGCGCGACGGTGCCGCACCTCGGTGCCGTCGAGGCCGACCGGTGCCGCGGCCCTCGCCGGACGCCGCGGGGCCGGCGGCGTGGGCAGGCCCGGCACGACGATGTAGCCGTCCTCGACCGTGCCGAGCACCACCATGCGGTCGCGCTCGGTGGCCCAGAGCCAGGCGAGGTGGGCGCAGACGATCGCGTCCACCTCGTCCTCGATGCGGTCGAGGTCGACGGGGCGGGTCGCCTGCACGGCCGCGTCCCGCAGGTGCTGCCAGCGGGCGTTCGACGCCAGCCCGAGCAGAGGCCCGGCGACGCGCTCGAGGTGGTCGAGCAGCACCCGCCAGGCGGCCGACCGCGACTCCAGGTCGCGTCCCGGCTTCGACTTGTACGGGATCACCCGCTCCAGCCCGAAGAGCACCACCATCGCCGGGTGCGGGTAGACCTCGATCGCCACCGAGGTGTGCGCGTCGGGACGCACGTCGGGGTCGACCGTCCATCCGTGCCGCTGGGCCAACCGCTCGCCCCGGGGCGGGTCGAAGTGCCGGTTGCTGCGGTTGGCGGGGTAGGCGCCGGCGGCGTAGCGCCCGAAGTGCTGCGTCACGAGCCGCTCCGCCGGGCGCATCCCCGTGAGGTTCGGCACGACGAGGGGCGCGTCGATCGCCGAGACGACGGGCGCGCCCGCCGTGTGCGTCCGCACGACGGCGTCGAGCTCCTCGTCGGTCACGACGCTGCTCGAGTGCACGAGGCAGCCGGCCTCGTCGAGCACCGCCACCCCTGTCCTGGCGGTGGGCCCCCAGGCGAGGTCGATCCCGACGAAGCGCGTCATCGGTCCTGTCTACCGGTCAGGTCCGACATCCGTCGGTCCCGCCGGGCCGGCGCGTCCACAGGAGGCAGGTCACCCGTCCCGGCGATGGTCCCGGCGACGGGGCGGCGTCCGCTCCGCGGCCGGCGCGTGGTCGTGTGCCGCACGCCGGCGGCGGACGACGCGTCAGGCCGAGAGGAAGCGGGCGTAGAACGCCCGGGGGTCCTCGGCCAGCGAGGCCTTCACCATCGCGCTCCAGTCGTCGTCGACGACCTCGAGGTCCCCGGCCTCGACGGCGTCGAGCACCCGGCGGACGACGACGGCCGGGTCGGTCTTCGGACCGTCGACCCCCCGGGCCATGTCCGTGTCGGCCAACCCCAGGTGGACCGAGGTGACCTGCGTGCCCTGCCCGGCGAGCTCCAGGCGCAGCGCGTTGCTCATGTTCCAGTTCGCGGCCTTGGAGACCGCGTACGACCCGGTGCCCGGGAAGGCGAACCAGGACAGCGCCGAGGCGACGTTGACGACCGCCCCGCCGCCGTTCGCCGCGAGGACGGGTGCGAAGGCACGAACCATCGCCAGTGTCCCCCAGAAGTTCACGTCCATGTCCGCCCGCACGCCCTCGAGGTCACCGAGCAGCGGCGTGCCGGTCGAGATGCCGGCGTTGTTGATCAGGAGGTCGACGTCGCCGGCGAGCGCGGCAGCTGCGGCGACGGCGTCGGGGTCGGTGATGTCGAGGGCGACCGGCCGGGCGCCCGGCAGGTCGATCGTGCCCGGCTCGCGGGCGGCGGCGTAGACGGTCGTGCCCCGCGCGAGGAGCTCGAGGGCGAAGTGGCGGCCGAGGCCGCGGTTGGCGCCGGTGACGAGTGCAGTGGTCATGTGCGGCACGCTAGGACCTACCGTTGACGTCAGGGTCAAGTCCATCGCGATCGGTCGGGAGGTCGGGTGCGCATCGGTGAGGTCGCCGCACGGGCGGGCGTCAGCGTGCGGGCGCTGCGCTACTACGAGGAGCAGGGGCTGCTGGTCGCCGACCGCAGCGCGAGCGGGCAGCGCCACTACCCGCCGGAGGCCGTCGACCGGGTGCTCTTCATCCAGGCCCTCTACGCCGCCGGTCTCGGCAGCAGGGCCGTCCTGGGGATCCTGCCGTGCATGGAGCACGGCATCCTCACCGACGAGATGCACGAGCGGCTGCTGGCCGAGCGGGATCGCGTGCAGGCACAGCTCGACGAGCTGACCGCGACGCGCGACAAGCTCGACGCCGTCATCCGCGCGGGGCAGGCGCACCGGCCCGGGCAGTCGGCCGGCACGGGCTCGGACGGACGCGCGGGAGCCGCCTGAGCCGCAGGACCGCCCACTGGTGGACGACGAGCCGCTCGTGCTGGGCGACTCCGCTCCACCCAGCGCTCGCCGACGAGCGGGCACCCCGAGCCCGCCCCGTTGGGCCGACCGGGTGACGATGCGGATCGCAGGTCACCCCAGCGGTCCACAGATCCGCCGGGACCGCACCACGACGATCGGACCGATGCCACCATTTCGCCCGTGACGACGAAGGCCCGCACCGCGGCACGCCTGGCGGCGGCGGGCGCCGTCGCCCTGCTCCTCGCCGCCTGCGGCGACGACCCCGCCCCCATCGCGCTCCCGACGGTCACGAGCAACCCGTCCATGGCAAGCCCTGTCGCGACCGCGACAACCGTCCCGGTCCCAACACCGGTTCCCTCCCCGGTCGCGAGGGTGACGGACCCCTCGCCAGACGGAGCCATTGCAGCCGCCGTCTATTTCAGCGAGCTCTACGGCTATGCCGTCTCTACGGGAGACCTTGCGGCGTGGCGGGACGTGAGCGATCCCGAGTGCTCGTACTGCAAAGTCGTAGCAGAAGACGTCGAGGCGGGGGGTGACTATCGCTTTGAGGGCGGACAAACCAGGGTGCTGGAGGCCTCGCTTGTGGGCGTCAACAGTGCCCAAGATCACCTTGTCCACTTGATCATCGAACAAGATGCCTGGACCTCCACCGGAGTAGACGGATCCTCGAAAAGCGGCGAGCGGACGTCGATCAATGCCGACGCCCTGCTGCACCACAACGGCTCCCAGTGGATTGTGCTCGAGTACGACGCTGTGAATTCTGCGGCATGATTGAGGTTGTCGCCTTTCTCGCTTTGGCGGTTCTACCTTTCACTCCCGAGGGAGCCATGGGCCGAAACGACGACAGGGCAACCGTTGACCTCTGGGATGCGCGTGATGTGTCCGCCGGAAAGACCGCATCACCGGTAACCACCGGCCAAGGGACAACGGATCCAAACGAATATCTGAGAACTCACGCTTGCATCCGCACGTCCAATTTGACGCACAGCCCCGCTGAAATCCCCTGCTTTGACGGTGAAGGGGTGCGCGCGCTGCCCGAGTGCGGTGATGGCGAACGCCCGCTCCTCCCGCTGTTCTCGCGGCCTCGTGAGTCCGTGGGCCGGTGGACATTCGTCGAGGGCGCGACTTGCGCAGCAGCGCCGGAGGCGGCGGCCGTGCCGACCGTCACCGAGGCGGAGTTCCGGCGGCTGCCGCTCCCCGCGCCCGGTGCGCGGGCGCAGCCGGCCGTCGGCGACCTGCTGGTGAACATGCCCGTCGTCCTGCTGGCCGAGCCGGCACCCACCACGCTGACCACAACCGTCCTCGGCACGCCCGTCGAGGTCGAGGCCACGCCGTCGAGCTGGACGTGGACCTTCTCCGACGGCTCGGCCCCGCTGACGACCACGAGCCCCGGCCGCCCCTGGCCGGCAGCCGACGTCACCCGCACGTTCACGTCCGCGGGCCCGGTCGAGATCGCGTGCACCGTGACGTGGACGGGGCGCTACCGCGTCGCCGGCGCGGCGACGTGGAACCCGGTCGAGGGCACCGCCACGACGACCTCCACGCTGCCGGCCCGCACGGTCGTCGAGCGGCGGGCGCACCTCGTCGGCTGAACGAGGGCCCGACCCGGCCCTCCTCCAGCCCTTCCCTGCGGCACCGCCGACCGGCCGCCGGAGGGCGACGGGTGACGACGTGGCGTAGACCGGGGGCATGCCCGCTCCCTCCGCGCTGCTCCTCGACGCCGACGGCACGCTCGTCGACTCCACGTATCTCCACGCCCTGGCGTGGTCGCAGGCGCTGGCCGAGGCCGGCACGCCGGTCGAGACCTGGCGGCTGCACCGGCTCGTCGGGATGGGCGGCCCGATGCTGCTGCGCCGGGTGCTCGGCGACCGGGCCGAGGACGTGGAGGAGCGCGTGACCGCGCGGCACTCCGAGCTCGCGCTCGCCCTCGCGGACGTGCACATGCGCGCGCTGCCCGGGGCGCGGGACCTGCTCGCCGCCGTGCGCGAGCGCGGGGTGCGGACCGTCCTGGCCACCACCGCCCCGGCGGACGAGCTGGAGAAGATCCGCGCGGCGCTCGACGCGGACGACCTCCTCGACGCGGTGACCTCGGGGGACGACGTCGAGGGCGCCAAGCCGCACCCGGACCTGGTGCAGGAGGCGCTCCGCCGGGTCGGCGTGGGCGCGGACCGCGCCCTCTACGTCGGGGACGCGACCTGGGACGTCGAGTCCTCGGGCCGCGCCGGGGTGCCGTGCCTCGGCGTCCTCACCGGCGGCATCAGCGAGGCCGAGCTCCGCGACGCCGGCGCCGTCGCGGTGTACTCGTCGGTCGCGGACCTGCTCGCGGGGCTGGACACCTCGCCCGTGGCGCGGCTCTGGGGCTGACCGGGTGGCCGCGCGAGGGCGCGGCAGGAGGGGCGGAGGGCGCCCTCCGGCGCCCTCCGGCGCTGTCCGGCGCGGTCCGGCGCGCGCGGGGCGGGTCCGCCGCGGACCGGTGGCGCGCGCGGGGTGCACCTCTCGAGCGGCGACCCGCGACGAGCCCGGCGGGCGGCCGCTCGCTCAGGCCAGCAGGTCCCGGACGTCGGCGGCCGACAGGCGGGCGTCCGCCAGGTCGCCGCCGCCGAGGACCGAGTCGAAGAGCTGCGACTTCGCGGCCTTGAGCGCCATGACCTTGTCCTCGATCGTGCCGGCCGCCACCAGCCGGTACACCATCACCTGCCGCGTCTGGCCGATGCGGTGCGCGCGGTCGACGGCCTGCGCCTCCACCGCCGGGTTCCACCACGGGTCGAGCACGACGACGTAGTCGGCCTCCGTGAGCGTCAGCCCGACGCCGCCGGCCTTGAGGCTGATGAGGAACACCGGCGCCTCGCCGGACCGGAAGGACTCGACCACCGCCGGGCGGGCGCGCGTGCCGCCGTCGAGGTAGGCGTAGGACGTGCCCGCCGCGTCCAGGCGGGCGCGCACCCGCCCGAGCACGCTCGTGAACTGGGAGAACACGAGCACGCGGTGCCCGTCGGCGACGATCTCGGCGAGCATCGCCTGGAGGTGGTCGAGCTTGGACGCCGGGACGTGCGCGTGCGCCTCGTCGACGAGCGAGGGGTCGAGCGCGAGCCGCCGCAGCAGGGTGAGCGACCGGAAGATGGCGAACCGGTTGCCCTCCCAGTCCTCCAGCAGCCCCAGCACCTTCTGCCGCTCGCGCGCCAGGTGCGTCTCGTAGACGGCGCGGTGCGCCGGGGCGAGGTCGACCTCGACCACGTGCTCCAGCCGCGGCGGCAGGTCGGCCGCCACCTCCTCCTTCGTGCGGCGCAGCACGAACGGCCGGATGCGCCGGCGCAGGTCCGCGAGCCGGGCCGTGTCGCCCTCGCGCTCGATGGGCCGGCGGTAGTGCTCCGTGAACCGCTGCAGGCCGGGCAGCAGCCCGGGCGCGACGAGCCCGAGCAGCGCCCACAGCTCGAGGACGGAGTTCTCCAGCGGCGTCCCGGTGATCGCGATCTTCACGGGCGCCGCCAGGGTCCGCGCCGCCGCGTAGCCGCGGGAGGTGTGGTTCTTCAGCGTCTGCGCCTCGTCGAGCACGAGGGCGGACCACGGCAGGGCGTGGTGCTCGTCGGCCTCCAGCCGGAACAGCGCGTAGGACGTCACGACGAGGTCCGCGCCGGCGGCGACCTCGGCGAGCGGCACGCCCCGGCGGGCGGCGGTCGCGTCGACCGTCCGCACGACGAGGTGCGGCGTGAAGCGCGCCGCCTCCTGGGCCCACGTCCCGACGACCGACGTCGGCGCGACGACGAGGACCGGGCCCGTGCGCCCGGCCGGCGGCCCGTCGGGCCCGCGGAACCAGGCGACGAGGCTCAGCACCTGGAGCGTCTTGCCCAGGCCCATGTCGTCGGCGAGCACGCCGCCGAGCCCGCCCGCGACGAGCCGCCGCAGCCACGCGAACCCGGACCGCTGGTACGGGCGCAGCGTGGCGAGCACCTCCGCCGGCGGCTCGGCGTCCTCCAGCTCGGGGGCCGCGAGCGCGGACAGGTGCTCGACCGCCGCGCGCCAGGCCCGGGCCTGCTCGACGACGACCCCCAGCGCCTCCAGCTCGTCCCAGGCGGAGGTGTCGTAGCGGCTCACCCGCACCTGGCCGGGGCGGCCGCGCGGGTCGGCGAGGGCGCGCGCCTCGGCGACGAGCGTGCGCAGCGCCTCCAGGGCGGGGGTGTCGATGCGCGCCCACAGCCCGTCGTCGAGCATGACGCGCCCGTCGCCGGCGGCCATCGCCGTGAGGACGCGCGCCAGCGGCAGGTCGCGCCCGTCGACCCGCAGCGTCACGGACAGGTCGAACCAGTCCCGGTCGCCCCCGAGGTTCGGCGCCTCCCCTCCGCCCGCACCCGCACGGCCTGGGTCGCCGTCGCCCTCGCCGCGACCCGCACCTTCGCCCTCGCCCTCCGGGGTCGCCTCCTCCGCCGGCTCGTCGCCCGTCTGCCCGACGAGGACCTCCACCGGGCCGGACGCCTCGCGGAACCGCGGGAGCTCGCCGGCCCCGTCCACCTCGACGCCGTGGACGCCCGCCAGCGCGGGCAGCACGTGCGCGACCAGGGCCGCCGCGCTCCAGGCCCCGAGCTCGGCGTCGGCACCGCCGGACCTGCCGACGCCGGAGCCCTCGCCCCCGGGCCCCTCGCCCTCGAGCGGCGCCAGCAGCGCCGCGGCGAGCCGCCCGCCCTCGTCGCCGGTCCCGTCCGGGAGCCCGACGAGCGCGGCGCGCACCGCCGCGGCGGCCGCCGCGAGCACCGGTGCCTCGTCCGCCGGCCGGCGCCACGGCTGGCCGACGGGGTCGACCGGACCGACGGGCACGGGCGGGAAGGCTTCGGCCGAGGGGACGTCGCCCCTGTCGCCCTCAGGGCCCCGTGCCCCCTCGTGGTCCGTCTCGTCCGCGGCGGGAGGCGTCCGGTACACCCACGTCCACCCCGTGCGCACGCCGAGCCCGTCCGCCGGGGCGACCCGGAGGCGCAGGACCGGCCGGGCCGGGGCGGGCACCGCCACCGTGCCGTCGTCGCTCGTCAGCTCGACGAGCGTGCGCAGGGTCGCCGCGTAGCCGGACCAGAACCGCGCGCGGGTGTCCGCGGGGATGCGCAGCGCGCCGGGCATGGTGAGCATCGCCTGGCCGCGGGCGTCGAGGGGCTGCGCCAGCCGAGCCAGCACCGTGCGGCCGTCCGGCGCCTCCCAGTGCAGGCCCCCGGCGGACCGGCCGCCGAGGAGGCCGGCGCGGGCGCTCTCGGCCAACGGGTCGCCCAGACCGGCCGGCACGTCGAGCACGGCGGGGCGCAGGGCGAGGTCGCCGCCCCTGTCGCTCAGGTCGACCGCCGCCCGCAGCGGGGCCGGCAGCACCACGACCTCGCGGAACGGCTTGCCGGACTCGAGCAGGGGGACGCCGGCGCGGCGGAGCTCGTCGAGCGCGGCCCACAGCAGCCCGGTCGGCGCCCGGTCCAGCGACACCCACTGCGCGGCGCCGCCCCCCGCGAAGCCGCCCCACAGCCCGCTGCCCTCGGTGTCGACGACGCGGTGCAGCGCCGCCAGCGCCTCGCGCTGCCCGGGCGGCGCCGACGCCACCCCGTAGGCGTGCAGCACCTCGCGCCAGGTGGCGCCGGTCCGCACCCAGCGGCCGGTCCCCGAGCGCAGCACGGGCCGGGCGGCCAGGCGACGGCTGCGCGGCGGGTCCAGGTGCTGCCCGCCGGGGTCGTCCTGCGTCTCCACGACGAGGCCGAGCGCCGACGTCGGGACGGGCGCGCGGTAGACCGGGCGCGCGGACCGCTGCGGGCGGCCGTCGGGACGCAGGACGCCGTCGAGCACGAGGGCCCAGGTGCGGGGCACCTCGTCCCGTGCGTCGTCCTCCCCGGGCGGCGCGGCCGGGACGGGGTCCGGGGCGGCCAGCCCCTCCGCGCCGACCGGGTCCGCGGGCGCGGACGCGGCGACCGGCACCGCCCGCGCGACGAGCACCGCGACGACGTGCTTGCACCAGGACCCCACCGGGCAGCTGCACAGCGCGGTGAGGACGGACCCGTCGTCGCCGAACCGCACGCGCACGGAGTACGACGCGACGCCCGACCCGCGCACGTGCGCCGACAGGCTCCGCGCCCCGGGGTCCCAGGTCCGCCCCTGCACCCGGCCCTGGGAGGCGTACGCGACGCCGCGGGACAGCGACGGCCCCCCGGCGCGCCGGGCGAGGACGTCGAGCGGGACAGGCGGCGGTGCGGACCCCGCGTCGCCGTCGGGCTCGGTCTCCAGCACGCGGCCACCCTACGCAGCGGCGCCCGCACGACCGCCGTCGGCGCGGACAGCCACTCAGACGCGCAGGGCCAGGTCGGCCACCGTCGCGGCTCCGCTCCCGTCGACCCGGCGCAGCGCGGCGTCGAGCCCGTCGGGGGCGTCGCGCAGGGCCGCGAGCGCGGTCCGCACCTCGGGGTCGGCGACGAGGGCCGCGGCGAGGACCCACGCCCCCGTGCCCTGGCCCGTGTCGGGGCCGGCGGCCGCCGCGAGCGCGTCCAGCGGGCGGGCGGCCAGGCCGACGGGGTCGACGAGGAGTGCCGCCGCCACCGGGACCGTGGGGCCGGCGTCGGGTGCCTCCGCCGCCGCGAGGAGCGCCTGCCGGGCGCGCTCGGCCTCCGGCTCGTCGCGCCCGCGCAGGTGCGCCGCGAGGTGCAGCACGAGGTCGGCCGCGGCCCCGCCGGACGCGGCGCCGGCCAGCGCGGTCGTCACGAGCTCGACGAGCACGCCCGCCGGCGGCCGCGCGCCAACCGCGACCAGGTGCGCCGGCCCGGGCGTGCCACCGGCCAGCGCCCGCAGCGCCAGGTCCCACCAGCCCTCGCTGCCGACGGGGTGCGCGTGGCAGGCCGCGGCGGCCTCGCCGGCCGTGAGCTCGTGCGCGTCGAGCCCGAGCGCCGCCGGCGGCAGCACGCCCAGGACCTGCGCCCGGCCGACCTGGGCGGCGAGCACCTCCGCGACGACCTGGGCCAGCGCGTCGCCGCCGGCGTTCGCGGCGCGGCGCACCTCGTCGACCACCGCGTGCGAGTGCACCGTGCCGGCAAGCTCCAGCGCCGCCCGCAGCTGACCCAGCGTCCACTCCGGCGTGCTCGTGCGGGCGGCGTGGACGGTGAGCGCGAGCTGGGCGCGCAGCCGCTCGCCCGGCGCCGCCGTGGGTTCGCGGACGAGCGCGGTCAGCCGGGCGACGACGAGCTCGACCAGGGGCTTCGGCACACCGCCCGGCCCCGGCCCGGCGGCGCGCACGGCGAGCACGTGGTGCGCGTCGGGGCGCATCGCGACGTCCTCGGCGTTCTCGGGCACGGACAGCCAGCGCAGGACCGGGGCCGGCACGGGGTCGGCGTGCGTGAGGAGGTAGACCACGGCGCCGGGGTCGGCCCGGTCGAGCAGGGCGGACGCCAGGGACGAGCGGGACGAGCGCCGCAGCGCGGTGTGCAGCGGCAGCGCCCGGTCGTAGGGGACGCGCGTGACGTCGAGGCCGTCGACGTGCTCGTCGACCGTCTCGGCGTCCGCGGACGGGTGGGTCTGCCAGACGGCGGTCGCGACCGGCCCGGGCAGCAGCGGGCCGAGCGCCCTCCACGTCTCGGGGTCCGTCGCGTCGTCGGACAGCAGCAGCGCGACGAGCAGCGCGGAGGGCTCCATGGCGGACATTGTGCGTCCCCGACCTGCGGCGGGCACGGGGGAGCGCTTGCCCGGCGCCGCCCGACCGACCGGGCTCGTCACCCCTGCGGCGTCACCCGCAGCAGCCGGTCCCGGCCGTCGCCGTCGTCCGTCGTGAGGTACAGCGCGCCGTCGACGCCGAGCTGCGGCGTGCGCACCCGCCCGAGGACGTCCTCCAGCTCGGGCACCCGGAACTGCTCGAGGAGCGCGCCCTCGGCGTCGAGCCGCAGCGCCAGCACGCCCGTGCCCTTCTGCACCCCGAGCAGCAGCAGCCCGTCGTAGGCGCCCCAGTGCCCGCCCTCGAGGAACGTGATCCCGCTGACCGCGATGGTGGGGCCGCCCGAGTCCCACACCGCCTCGACCGCGCCGGGGATCGCGGGGTCCGTCATGGGGACGCTCTCGTCGTACACCCCGCTGCCGACCGGGTCCCACCCGTAGTTGCCGCCGTCGACCGCGAGGTTCACCTCGTCGTCCACGCTGGAGCCCTGCTCGGCGGTGAACACCTGGTCCGTGCTGGGGCGCACGGCGATGCCCTGGACGTTGCGGTGCCCGGTCTGCACGACGAGGGGCGAGGCCGCGGGGTCGTCGAGGGACGGGTTGGTGGGCCAGGCCCCGCCCGTGCGCGGGTCGACCCGCAGCAGCTTGCCGGCGGTGGTCGACGGGTCCTGCGGGTTCGTCCCCACGGCGTTGTCCCCGGTCCCGACGAGCAGCGCGCCGGCCGGGTCGAACCGTAGCCGGCACCCGCCGTGCCGCCCCGACGCCTCGTTCACGGGGATGTCGGCGACGAGCGGGTCCGCCACCCGCTCCGCCGCCGACCAGTCCGCCGCGACCGTCCAGGCGACCACCTCGATGCCGGGCCCGTCGGCGGGACCGGCGTCCGCGACGCCCTGGCACGTGTAGAGGCGGCGGTTCTCGTCGAAGGCGGGGTCGAGGACGAGGCCCATGAGGCCGGTCTCGCCGCGCGCCCACAGGTCGTCGAGGTCGGCCGCGACCGGGACGACCGTGCCGTCGGGGCGCACCGCCGTGAAGCCGCCGGCCCGCTCGTCGACGAGGAGCGTGCCGTCCGGCGCCTGCGCCACGTCCCAGGGGTGGTCCAGCCCGTCGAGCACCGTCTCGACCCGCAGGGCCGGGACCGTCCCGGACGACGTGGTCGCCGACGGCGTCACCGTGCCGAGCGTGGCCCCGTCCGTCCGGACCGCGCCGTCCCCGCCCGGCGACGAGGTGCAGCCAGCGAGGAGCACGGCGGCCGCGACGAGCGGGACGGCGAGGGCGGGGCGGCGGCGCACACCTCATGGTCCCCCGCGTCCCTGTCCCCCGGGCGTGGCCGCACCGGCTCCGCTCTCAGATGCGGTCGGCGACGCCCCGCGCGGTCGGCGGCGCCCGCCCCGGGACCCTCGACGCCCTCGTTAGGCTCGCCCGCGTGCCCGGGCCCGACGAGACGCAGCTCGAGATCGCCGCCCTCGGGGCCGCGCTCAAGGTCGAGCGGCGGCGGCAGGGGCTCTCGGTCAAGGAGCTCAGCGCGCGCTCGGGCGTGAGCTTCGGCCTCATCAGCGAGCTCGAGCGCGGCAAGGGCAACCCGAGCTTCTCGTCGCTGCACCGGCTTGCGCGCGCGCTGGAGGTGGCCCTGCCCCAGCTGCTCTCGCGGCTCGGCGGCGACGGCATGGTCGTCCGGGCCGACGAGCGCCACCACCTCCCGGAGACGCCCGGCGCCGACGCCCCACCCGTGCGCGAGCTGCTCAGCCCCCGCATGCAGTCGAACCTGCAGGTCATCCGCTCGACGCTGCCCGTCGGCTTCACGAACGAGGGCCGCCCCTTCCGCCACCTGGGCACGGAGTCGGTGCTCGTCGAGCGCGGCCGCCTGCGGGTCGTCCACGGCGAGCGCGAGGTCGAGCTCGGCCCCGGCGACGCCATGACCTACGGCTGCTCCACCCCGCACTGGTGGGCCAACGCCCACGACGACGTCACGGTCGTCCTCGGGTCCGTGACACCGCTGGAGACCTGAGGGTCCGCCGTCGCCGGGCCCTCCGGGGGTCGCGCTCGTCGCGCCGCCCACCGCTCCGCTCGTCACGCCGGCGCGGCCACCGCACCCGGGAGCCGCAGGAGGCGGTCGAGCTCGTCGAGCGGGTCGAGGCCGTCGTCGACGCGCAGGTCGACGGCGAGCTGCGGCGGCCACGCGGCCGTCTCCTCCGTCCGCCCGACGAGGAGCCCCGCGCTCTGCCGCCCGCGCAGGTCGCCGCCGGCCCGCTCGCCGGCGCGGACGGCCGCGAGGAGGCGGTGGGCGAAGGCCTCCGCGGCCTCGCCGTCCGACGGGTCGCGCGTGGCCGCGCCGGGGTCGCCGGCGTGGTCCCGCCAGGTGGGGAAGCCCGCCCAGCCCGCGAGCATCGCGTCGAGGACGGGGGCGCCGGCGAGCAGGTTGCCCACGACCACCACGTCGGGCAGGACCAGGCCGCCGGCCCAGGAGCTGGTCCTCGCGCCGGTCCGGTGCGCGCCGCGGCCGTCGACGCCGAGCACGGCGACCTGGCGCAGCTCGGGCTCGTCGTCCCACTCCGGCACGCGCCCGACGGCGACGGCGGGCTCGTCGCCCGCCTCCAGCGCCGCCAGCAGCCGGCCGCGCAGCCGGCGGTTCGTCCACGCCTGGCTCGCGACGACGCCCACGGACGGCTGCACCGCGAGCACGGAGTTGCCGACGGCGAGCGAGAAGCTGGCCGTCGCCCCGCCGACGAGGCCGGCCCGCCGGTCGACGGCGAGGATCGTGTAGGTCAGGGCGCGCTCCCGCCGGTCGGCCGCGCCGCCACCGGCACGGGAACCCGGCATGTTGCAGTCCTGTTTCGACTCGCCGGGGTGGGTTGTCCGATTCTGCGGTCCGGGGCCATGCTGATGCAACGATCACTGTGCTGATCGAACGACCGAGACGGCGACGCTGCGACGAGGCGGCGCCGACGTCACCTCCGCCCGAACCACCGGAGACCCCATGCGCCGCTCCCCCGCCCCCCGGGCGCTGACCGTCGGCCTCGCCGGCGCCACCGCCGGCCTCCTCGTCCTGACCGCCTGCTCCGGCGGCGGCGAGGCGGTCGACCTCGACGGGGGCGCGAGCGGCGCGGCCGGCGGCGGCGAGGCCACCGGGCCCGTCCTGCGTGCGGCCATCGCCGGCGAGCCGGACCAGCTCGACCCGCAGAGCACCTCGTCGTACTTCTCCTTCGAGGTCCTCGAGAACGTGTTCGACACGCTCGTCGAGCCCGACGAGAACCTCGAGATGCAGCCCGCGCTGGCCGAGTCGTGGGAGACGAGCGAGGACGGCCTCACCTGGACGTTCACCCTGCGCGAGGGCGTGACGTTCCACGACGGCAGCGAGTTCACCGCCGAGGACGTCGTCTACTCCTACGACCGCATCGTCGACGAGGAGCTCTCCAACGCCTGGAAGTTCGGCTCCGTCACGGACGTCGTCGCCACGGACGACTCCACGGTCACCATCACGGTCTCGGCGCCGACCCCGAACCTGCTGTCCAGCCTCGGCGGCTTCAAGGGCCTGGCGATCGTCGAGCAGGCCAACGTCGAGTCCGGCGACATCACCACGAAGCCCGTCGGCACCGGTCCGTTCGAGCTGACGGACTACACCCCGGGCGACTCCATCGACCTCGTGGCGAACCCCGACTACTGGGGCGGCGCGCCGGAGATCGGCGGCATCCACTACACGTTCGTCTCCGAGGGCAGCACCGCGATCGCCGCGCTGCAGAACGACGAGATCGACTGGACGGACTCCATCCCGGCCCAGCAGCTCGAGTCGCTCGAGGGGGCGGAGGGCGTCGAGGTCGGCGTGACGCCGTCCAACGACTACTGGTACCTCGCCCTGAACGAGGCGAAGGAGCCGTGGGGCACCGTCGAGGCGCGCCAGGCCATCGCCTACGCCATCGACCGCGAGTCGATCCTCCAGGCCGTCTCCTACGGCACCGCGCAGGAGAACCAGCTCGCGATCCCCGAGGACTCGGTCTGGTACACGGACTACTCGACCTACTCCTACGACGAGGCCAGGGCCCGTGACCTGCTCGCCCAGGCCGGTGTCACGGGTCCCGTGACGATGGACTTCCTCGCCACCTCGGACTACCCCGAGACCGTGACGGCCGCGCAGATCATCGCGAGCAACCTCGAGCCGCTCGGCATCACCGTCAACATCCGCACGGTCGACTTCGCCACCTGGCTCGACGAGCAGAACAGCGGCAACTTCGACCTGCTCATGATGGGCTGGCTCGGGAACATCGACCCCGACGACTTCTACTACAGCCAGCACCACTCGCAGGGCGGGTCGAACGCCCAGGGCTACGCCAACCCGGAGGTCGACCGGCTGCTGGACGCGGCCCGCACCGAGACCGACGAGGCCGCCCGCAAGGACCTGTACGCGCAGGCCGCGACGACCATCGCCGACGAGGCCAGCTACATCTACCTGTACAACCCCTCGGTCATCCAGGCCTGGAGCACGGACCTCGAGGGCTACACGGCGCGCTCCGACCGCGCGATCCGGTTCCGGGACGTGACGTTGGCGCAGCGGTGACCCTCGCGCGGGTCGCCCGGTTCCTCGGGCGGCGGGTGCTGCACTCGCTCGTCGTGCTGCTCGGCGTGCTCGTGGTGGTCTTCGCGCTCGTGCACCTCGTGCCGGGCGACCCCGTCCGGATCGCGCTGGGCACCCGCTACACCGAGGAGGCGTACACCGCCCTGCGCGCCGCGAGCGGGCTGGACCGGCCGCTCGCCGCGCAGTTCTTCTCCTACCTCGGCGGCGCCGTGACCGGCGACCTCGGGGTGAGCTTCCGGACCGGTCAGCCCGTGGCCGTCACGCTGCTCGAGCGGCTGCCGGCGACGGTCTCGCTCGCGGTCGTCGGGCTCCTCGTGGCGCTCCTCGTCGCGCTGCCCGCCGGGATCTGGTCGGGGCTGCACGAGGGCCGCCTCTCCGACGCGATCGTGCGCGTGACGAGCCAGGCGGGCGTGTCCGTGCCGGACTTCTGGCTCGGGCAGCTCCTCATCCTCGGCGTCGCCGTGGGCCTGGGGCTCCTCCCGACGAGCGGGTACGCCGCCCTCACCGAGGACCCGGCGCATTGGGCGCGGCACGTGGTGCTGCCCGGGTTGACGGTCGGGCTCGTCGCGGCGGCGATCATGACGCGCTACATCCGCACCGCCGTGCTGGACGTGGCGCACGCCGGGTACGTGCGCACGGCGCGGTCGAAGGGCCTGCCGGCGGCGGTCGTCACGCGCCGGCACATCGTCCGCAACGCGCTCATCCCCATCCTCACCATCACGGGCATCCAGCTCGCGACGATCCTCGGCGGGGTCGTCGTCGTCGAGGTCGTCTTCGCCTGGCCCGGCCTGGGGCGGCTGACCTACGACGCGGTGGCCTCGCGCGACTACGCCCTGGTGCAGGGGGCCGTGCTCCTCGTCGCCGCGCTGTTCCTGCTGGTCAACCTCGTGGTCGACGTCCTCTACTCGCTCGCCGACCCCCGGATCCGGCTCTCATGACGCAGCTCACGCCCGGGTCGCCGCTGCCCGAGGACGCCGTGCCCGGTCAGCCGGGCGGGCCGTCGGGGGTGGCCACGGCCGCGCGGCCCGACGAGGGGCCCGCCGCGCGCCCGGCCGCCGGCTGGCGGCTGCTGCTCGACAGCCCCGTGAACGTCGTCAGCGCGGTCGTGCTGCTCGTCGTGCTCGTGGTCGCCCTGCTCGGGCCGGCGCTGGCGCCCTACGCCGTCAACGCCGTCGACGTGCCCGCCGCCCTGCAGCCGCCCTCGGGCGCGCACTGGTTCGGCACGGACGACCTCGGGCGCGACGTGCTCTCGCGCACCCTCGTCGCCACCCGCGTGTCCCTCCAGGTCGCCGTCGTGGCCGTGGCGTTCGCGCTCGTCGTCGGGGTCGGCGCCGGGATCGTCTCCGGCTACGCCGGCGGGTGGCTGGACACCGTGCTCATGCGCCTCGTCGACGTCATGTTCGCCTTCCCCGTCATGCTGCTCGCGCTGGCGATCGTCGCGGTGCTCGGCCCGGGCCTGACGACGACGCAGCTGGCCATCGGCATCGTCTACACGCCGATCTTCGCGCGCGTGGCGCGGGCCTCGGCGCTGTCCGTGCGCGTGGAGCCGTTCGTGCAGGTCTCGCGCACGATGGGCACCGGGCACGCGCTCATCCTGCGGCGGCACATCCTCCCCGGCATCGCCGGGCCGGTCATCGTGCAGACCTCGCTGTCGGTGGCCTTCGCCATCCTGTCGGAGGCGGCGCTGTCGTTCCTCGGGCTCGGGGTGCAGCCGCCGCGGCCCTCCTGGGGGCGGATGCTCTTCGACGCGCAGGGCTTCCTGTCCCAGGCGTGGTGGATGGCCGTGTTCCCCGGGCTGGCCATCTTCGTCACCGTGCTCGCGTTCAACCTCCTCGGCGACGGGCTGCGGGACGTGCTCGACCCGCGCCAGCGCTCCCTGCTGCGCACCCGCCGGCTGCTGCGGGCCCACCGCCGGGCGGGGGTGCGCCCGTGAGCGCCCGCCGGGTCGCGCCCGTGCTGGCGGTCGACGACCTGCGGGTCGCCATCGGGCCGACGCCGGTCGTGCGCGGCGTGTCCTTCGCCGTCGAGCCGGGGCAGACCCTCGGCATCGTCGGCGAGTCCGGCTCGGGCAAGACGATGACGGTGCTCGCCGCGACCGGGCTGCTCGACCTGCCCGGGGCCGTCGTGCACGGCAGCAGCGTGCTGGGCGCGCCGCTCGTCGGGGAGGCGGGGGGCGCCTCGACGGGGGCCACCGCGGGTGCCGGGAGCGGAGGGACCGCCGGTGCCGGTGCCGGCGACGGGACCACGCAGCTCGTCGGCGCGTCCGCGCGGACCCTGCGCCGCGTCCACGGCGACCGCATCGGCTTCGTCTTCCAGGACCCCTCGACCTCGCTCAACCCGATCCTCACCCTCGGGCGGCAGATCTCCGAGAGCCTCGAGGCGCACCGCGGGCTGTCGGGGCGGAAGGCCCGGGACCGCGCGTTCGACCTGCTCGAGGCCGTCGGCATCCCGGAGCCGGCGTCGCGGCTCGACGCCTACCCGCACCAGCTCTCCGGCGGGCAGCGGCAGCGCGTGATGATCGCCGTGGCGCTGGCGTGCGACCCGGCCCTCCTCGTCGCCGACGAGCCCACGACCGCGCTCGACGTGACGACGCAGGCGCAGATCGTCGAGCTGGTCCGGGAGCTGCAGCACCGCCTCGGCACGGCGGTCGTGTGGATCAGCCACGACCTCGGGCTCATCGGGCAGGTCGCCGACGAGGTCACGGTGCTGCGCGGCGGCGAGCAGGTGGAGCGCCGGCCGGTGCTCGACCTCGTCGACCGGCCCGAGCACCCGTACACGCGCGAGCTGCTCGCCGCGCGGCCGCTCCTCGGGCAGCACCGGCCCGCGCCGGCGCCGGCCTCGGCCGAGCCGCTGCTCACCGTGGAGGGGCTCGACGTGCGCTTCGCCGTCGCCTCACCCGCGGGGCGGACGCACGTGCACGCCCTCGACGACGTGTCGTTCGTGCTGCGGCGCGGTCACACGCTCGGCGTCGTGGGCGAGTCCGGGTCGGGCAAGTCGACCATCGCGAACGTCCTCACGGGACTCGTCCGGCCGCAGGGGGGCCGGGCGGACCTCGCGGGGGTGGACGTCCTCCAGCAGCGGGGGAAGGCGCTCAAGGCGCTGCGGCGCCGCATCGCCATGGTGTTCCAGGACCCGTTCTCCTCGCTCAACACCCGCTCCACCGTGGGCACGTCGGTCTCGGAGCCGCTCGTCGTGCACGGGCTGGCCGGCGGCCGCGGCGGGGCGCGCGCCCGGGTGGCGGAGCTCCTGAGGCTCGTCGACCTGCCCGCGGCCTGGGCCGACCGCTACCCGCACGAGCTGTCCGGCGGGCAGCGCCAGCGGGTCTCCATCGCCCGGGCGCTCGCCCTGGAGCCCGAGCTCGTCATCCTCGACGAGTCCACCGCCTCCCTCGACGTGTCCATCCAGGCGCGGGTGCTCGAGCTGCTCGCCCGGCTGCAGGCCGAGCTGGGGCTGACGTACCTGTTCATCGCGCACGACCTGGCCGTCGTCGAGCGCGTCAGCCACGACGTGCTCGTGCTCCAGCGCGGGCGGGTCGTCGAGCACCGGCCCGCCGCGGACCTCTTCGCCGACCCGCGCGAGGACTACACGCGGGCGCTGCTCGCGGCGATCCCCCCGGTCCGCCCCCGCGCCGCCGCCGACCGCCCGGCCTGAGTGCGCCCGGCGGCCCCCGGTGCTCAGTCCTCGATGACGTCGCGGCCCTGGGCACGCAGTGCCGCGAGGCCGTCGAGCATCCCCCGGACGACCTCGGGCGGGTGCGCCGGCCAGCTCTCCACCTCGCCGACGACCCGCAGCGGGTGGCGGCTGCGGTAGGAGCGCGTGGGGTTGCCGGGGAACCGCTTGTCCGTCACGTTCGGGTCGTCCTCGAAGGGCCCGAGCGGCTCGACGAGGTACACGTGGCCGCGGCCCGCGTCACCCGCGTCGCCCGCGAGCGCGATGGCCAGCTCCGCTCCCCACACCGCCGTCTCGAGGACCGCGGCGAAGTACACGTGGCGCATCACCCGCCCGGCCTGGAAGTTCGACACCTTGCCGGGGACCAGCTCGTCCCCGGCCCGGAGGACCGCGCGGGTGCCGTGGAAGAACGGACCGGGCACGTCCCCGCAGGTCTCCGGGGTGACGGGGACGCGGTCCCCGGCGCGCTCGGTCACCGGGTCGGCGCGCTCGTCCACCGGGTCATCCTGGCCCCGCCGGAACGCTCCCGTCACCAGCCGCCCGCGACCGCCGGGCCCGCGGTGCCGTCGGCGGCGTAGGGCGTGAGCGTCGCCGCCTGCGCCTGTGTCGGCCACCACGCGGCGAACCACCCGTCCGTGACCGTCGCGGTCACGGGCCCGCCCACCTCGCGGTCGACCACGACGCGCTCGACGCCCGCACCGGCCCATCCCCAGACCACGGACCAGTCCCCGTCCTCCTGCGACCACGTGCTCACCTGACCGACGAGGGCCAGGCCGCCCGGCGCCGGGGCCGGGGGCTCGACCTCCGTGGCACCCGCGATCGAGCCCTCGGCCTGGTCGTGCCGGCTCCAGACGCACCCGGTGCTCCACGGCCCGTCCCGGTCCTCGAGGACCGTGAGCACGACCACGCCCCGCTGCTCGGCGAGCACGGCCCGCGGGCGCGTGCCGGCCGGGGCCCCGGAACGGCAGGAGGTCTCCGCGAGGGCGGCCGCCCCCGCGTCCGGCGCCTGCGGGGTGGCGGTCCAGGTGGCGAACGCCGGCTGCGGTGGGCCGGCCGTGAGGAGCACGCCCGCGACGACCGCGGCGGCCGCGGCGAGCGGGGCGGTGGCCCACAGGCGCCGGCGCGAGCGGGGCCGGCGGCGGACGGCCTGCACGGCCTCGGCGTCCAGCACCGACGGCGGGACGGCCTGCCCCCGCAGGACGCGCTCCCGCGCGCGGGCCAGCCCCTCGGGGTCGGCGGTGCCGACGGGGGCGAGCGCGCGGAGCCGGGTGTCCAGGTCCATGACGGTCACCGTCCTCTCGTGGTGCGCAGGGTGGTGCGGTCGGTGGCGCCTCCGGGCTCGGCCGCCTCCGCCGCCCGCAGCAGGCGGGTCAGCCGGCCGCGCGCCCGGTGGACGCGCACGGAGAAGGCGGTGGTGGAGCAGCCGGCCACCGCGGCGGCGGCGGCCGGCGCCAGCCCGTCCCAGGCGGTGAGGAGCAGCGCCTGCCGGTCGGCCGCGGGCAGCCGGGCGAGGGCGTCGAGCATGACCGCCCGCTCCGCCACGTCGCCCTCGAGGTCGTCCGGCGCGGCCGCCACCCGGCTCAGCGCCGCGACGCGCTCGTCGTGCCGCAGCTCGGAGCGCCGGGTGTTCGCGATCGTGTTCCGGGCGACGACGAGCAGCCAGGGCAGCGCGTCGGCCGGCACGTCCTGGCGGCGGCGCCAGGCGACCGTGAACGTCTCGGCGAGCACGTCCTCCGCGTCCCGCGGGCCCACGTGGCGCAGGGCGTACGCCTGCACCCGCGGCGCGTGCGCGCGCCACAGCCCGTCGAACCACGCCTCGGCGCCTGCGTCGGGGGACCTCACACCGGGAAGTGTCCGCGACGGGCCGCGGATTACCGCGGACCTGTGCGCTTCGAGGAGTGCCGCCGAGCACGCCCTCGGGTCTGCTCGTCAGAGGTCGCGGTGGAGGCCGCCCCGGCCGCCGTCCCGCGTCGCCGCCGCCTCCTCGGTGATCCACGCGTCGACCTCGTCGGGAATCCGTGCGGCCCGCGCCCGGCGCCAGTGCGCCACCGCCTGCTCCGCCAGGTCGGCCTGCGCGCGCGACGCGGCCCACGCGCTGCGGGTCTCGGCGTCGAGCTGGGCCTCGGCACGGACGCCGGCCACCGCCCGGGCGTGGGCGAGGACGTCCTGCGCCTCGTCGCGCTCCAGCCGTCCGCGCAGCCGCGCCCGACCCGCCACGCGCTCGTCGGCGGTGGTGGACAGCCGCTCGAAGAGCGAGGGCCGGCCCAGCAGGAGCACGAGCTTGAGCAGCGCCGGCATCGCCTCGAGCGCGGTGAGGAACCCGAAGAGGGTCCAGTGGGCCGTGCGCAACGTGGGGTCGGCCCGCTCGAGCGCGGTGAGCGCGCCGAGCTGCGCGAGGAGGCCGTCGTCGTCGGCCACCGCCGCCCCGTTCGCCGCGAGCGCCGCGTCCCGCGCGGCCGTGTCGGCCGCGATCTCGTCGGACAGCTCCGCGAGGCGCTGCCGCTGGTAGCCCACCGCCGTCGCGGCCTCGGCGTCGGCCTCCGTCGCGACCCGCCCGCGGGTGGCCTCGAGCTCGGCCGTGAGGGCGGCACGCTCCTGGGCGAGCCGCTCGCGGCGCGCCTCCTTGTCGGCGGCGGCGATCCCGGCGCCGGGCACCCCGGACCCGCAGGTGCCCTCCTTCTCGCACTGCACGGCGAGCTCGGCCTGGCGGTGCTCCTCGTCGAGGGCGGCCAGGCGCCCGGTCAGGGCGACGACCTCCGGGTCGGTGAGGACGGCGTCGGCGGGGACGCCCGTGGCGATCGCCGCCTCGAGGTCCCGGGCCTCCGCCCGGTCGGCGTCGAGGTCCGCGAAGCGCGGGTCGTCGGCGAGGCCCGCCTCGAACGCGGCGAGCTGCTCCGCCTGCCGCACCTGCAGCTGGGCACCGATCTCGTCGCGGAAGACCAGCAGCGTCAGCGGGGTGGACACGACGACGCCGATGAGGACCGCCAGCCCGAGGCGCGGCAGCGCGAACAGCACCGTGAGGGGCCAGTGGCGCTGCCGCAGCGTCGAGACGACGATCCACCGGTCGAGGTTGAGGATCGCCAGCCCCCACGCCAGCGCCGCGGGCACGGCGAGCCACCACGGCGCGTCCACCGCGGTGCGCAGCGCGACCGTCGCCGAGACCGCCGCGAGGACGGCCGTCGTGAGGATCGCGCCGCCGAGCCCGGCCTGCTTCACGGTCTCGCCGGGCGCCTCGGCCAGGACCGCGCGGTCCGCGCCGGACAGGTCGACGAGCACGTCCTGCACCGTGCGCCGCCCGGGCGCCGCCGGTGCCGGGGTCGTGCCGCTCACGCCGTGAACCGCGGCGGCGGCGCCGGGCGGCCGGGCGTCGCGGGAGGCACGGGCAGCGGCGGCGGGAGGGGGAGCCCGGCCCGTGGGACGGGGAGCCCCGCCGGCACCGCAGGGAGCCCGGCCGGCGCGGCGGGAAGCCCGGCCGGCGCGGCGGGGAGCCGGATCGCCGCGACCCGCGGGGTGCGGAGGGCCGCCGGGACGGTGACGACCTCGGGCGCGGCGGCCCCGTCGAGGGTCCGCGCCGGGCCCGCGCCGTCGAGCCGGCGGTCGTCCGCCGCCTCCCGGCGCAGCTCCGTGGTCACGACGGGCAGCCCGTGCTCCGGGCGTCGGCTGCGCAGGGCCGCCGGCAGCACGAGCGCGACGAGCCACACGACGAGCGCGACGCACCCCGCGGCCAGCACCTCGACGAGCCCCCGCGCCTCGGGCCGGTCCTCCAGCACGGGCCGCAGCACGACCACGCCCGCCACCACCAGCACCACGATCCCCACCACGGCCTCCCACAGCCGTGCCCCCGAGAACCTGTCCATGCGTCCGCCCCCTGCTCGCCGTCCTGCGTCGGCCCAGGGTCTCCCGCGGCCCGGCGCGGACGGATCCCCCCGTGGGAGGACAGCTCCCCCGACCAGGGTCGGGGTCCACCCGGGGACCGGCCCCGACCCCGGGGGCAGGGTCGGGGGGCGGGCGCGTCGGCGACCCGGTGCCGGAGGTCAGCTGCCCGACGCGCTGCAGCGGGCGATCTCCTCCTCGGACAGCACGAGCTCCGCCGCGGCCGCCGAGTCGGCGATGGACGCCGCCCGCCGCGCTCCCGGGATGGGGATGACGCGCTCGGACAGCGCGAGCTCCCAGGCCAGCACCACGCGCTGCGGGCTGACCCCGTGCTCCGCGCCGATCTCCGCGAAGACGGAGAACTGCTCCCCGACCGCGCGCGCCCCGCCGCCGGTCCCGCCCAGCGGGCTCCACGGCAGGAACGCGATGCCCTCGGCGTCGCAGCGGCGCAGCTCGTCCTCCGACGAGCGGTACCGCGGCGAGAACTCGTTCTGCACGCTCACCAGCCCGCCGGGGCCGAGGACGTCCTGCGCGACCGCGATCTCCTCGAGGTTCGCGTTCGAGATGCCGACGGCCCGGACCTTGCCCTCGTCGCGCAGGGCGGCGAACGTGCCGACGACCTCGGCGTAGTCCCGCTCGCGGTCGGGGCGGTGCCACTGGTACAGGTCGATGACGTCGACGCCCAGCCGCCGCAGGGACGCCTCGACGGCGCCGCGCAGGTACTCCGGCGACCCGTCCCGTCCCCACGTCTCGCCCGGGCCGCGCGTGATGCCGCCCTTCGTCGCGACGACGAGCCCCTCCGGCAGCGAGCCGTACTGCCGCAGCGCCGTGGCGACGAGGCTCTCGTTGTGGCCGAAGGCGTCCCAGGAGGGGGCGTAGCAGTCGGCGGTGTCGAGCAGGGTCACCCCGGCGTCGAGGGCGGCGTGGATCGTCGCCACGGCGTCCGCCTCGTCGGGGTACTGCCTGTCGTTGTTCATCGACAGCGGCATGCAGCCGAGGCCGACGGGGTGGACCTGGAAGGGGCCGAGGGTGCGCGTCGTCGTCACAGCGGCGACGGTAGCCGCGCCCCGTCGGTCCGGCACGGGCGGGTGGCGGGCGCCGGGCGTCAGCGGGCGTGGAGCGGCTCCAGGTCCAGCCAGCGCGCCAGGTCCTCGATCTCCTCCGTCACCGCGGCGGCGAGGGCGGCGTCGAAGGCCTCGTCCTCGTGCACGGCGTCGACGCGGAGCACCCCGGCGCGGCGGTCGGCCGTCGCGTCCACCTTCCCGACGAGCCGGTCCCCGTGCAGCACGGGCAGCGCCCAGAGGCCCCACCGCCGCCGCGCCGCCGGCTTGTACATCTCGAGCGCGTAGTCGAAGGCGAACAGCTCCGCCATCCGCCTGCGGTCGAGCACGAGCCGGTCGAGCGGCGAGAGCAGCGCCGTGCGCCCCCGGAACGGCCCCTCCAGCAGCTCGGGCTGCACCCGCCAGGTGCCCGGGAGGCCCTCGACCACGGCCGGCTCCCCCGCCTCGCCGACGTCGTCCGGCTCCAGCGGGGTCCGCGGCGCCCGGGACCGCGCGAGGCCGAGGGCGCGCAGCCGACGGGCGTCGCGCTCCCGGCGGGCCTCCGGCGCGGGCACGACCGGGTCGTCGGGGTAGACCCGTGCCGCGAGGTCCCACAGCGGGTCCCGGCCGCGCCGGCCGGCCATCGCGACCTCGCCGGCGGCGACCATCGCGTCCAGCATGCGTCGCACGTTCCGGTCGTCGTTCCACCCCGACGAGCGCCAGGGCCGCACGCACGTGTCGGGCAGCGCGCGCGCCGGCAGCGGGCCGTCGCGCTCGAGGCGCTCCAGCAGGTCCTGCCGGCACGCGTCGTTGTCCAGCAGCCACTGCCGGGTGGCGCGCTGGTACGGCAGGAGGTCCTGCCCCTGCGCCCACGCCTCCATGTCGGCGCGGTGGAGGGCGAGGTCCTCGGCGGGCCGGACCATGCCGTCGAGCTCCACGAGGACCCGGTCGGCCAGCAGCGCGGCGAGCTCCTCGGGCGCGTACGCCGACCCGAGGCGGCTCCACAGCACGAGGTCGGCGCTCGGGGCGACCGCCGCCGTGCGGTCGTCCTGGAGCAGCGTGAGCGTCTCGACGACGTCCAGCACGTCCGTGGGGCGCGGCAGGTCCAGCAGCTGCGCGCGCACCGCGACGCGTCGCGCCCTCTCGGCCGTCAACCGGTGGGGCTGCACGCGCCGATGGTGGCAGAGCCCACCCCCACGCGTCCCGGGGCGTGCCTCCCGGGGGCGGTGGGCATACGGCGCACCGGGCTGCGGTTGGCGCTGAGACCGCACCGCCTCTCGTCGGCGGGTTCGTGGCGCACCCCCGAGCAGGACCCGACCCCGGAGGACACCGTGAGCGACTGGAACCAGCAGATCGTCGACGAGTTCCGCGCGAACGACGGGACGGTGACGACGATGGGCTTCGGCCGCCTCCTCGTGCTCGTCCACCACACCGGCGCCCGCACGGGCGAGGTGCGCGTCGCCCCGCTGCGCGGCATCCGGCTGGACGCGGACACGTGGCTCGTCGCGGCCTCCGCCGACGGCGCGCCCCGCAACCCCGCCTGGTTCCACAACCTCCAGGCGCACCCGGACACCGTCGTCGAGACGCCCGACGACGGCACCGTCCCCGTCCGCGCGCGGGTCCTCGCCGGGGAGGAGCGGAACGCCGCCTGGGCCCGGTTCACGGCGGCGAGCCGCGGGTTCGCCGACTACGAGGCGAGGACGACCCGGGTCATCCCCGTGGTCGCGCTGCACCGCCGCGAGGGCTGAGGCCCCGCTCCGGGCGGGGCGGCCGGCACCCGGTCCGCGTGGCAGGCTCCGCCCCCATGAGGTTCGACCCCGCCGCCATGCCGCCGCACGTCCTGGAGTTCCTCGCCGACCGGCACCTGGCGACGCTGACGACGGTCCGCGCCGACGGCACCGCGCACGTCGTGCCCGTGGGCTTCACCTGGGACCCCGACGCCGGGCTCGCGCGCGTCATCACCTCCGGCGACTCCGTCAAGGTCCGCCTCGCGGAGGCGTCGGGCCGCGCCGCGCTGTGCCAGGTCGAGGGCGGCCGCTGGCTCACGCTCGAGGGTCCCGTGCAGGTGCTGCGCGCCCCCGACGAGGTGCGCGAGGGCGAGCGCCGCTACGCCGGGCGCTACCGGGTGCCGCGGGAGAACCCCCGCCGGGTCGTGCTCGCCGTGCGCCCGGAGCGGGTCATGGGCCGCGTGCCGGAGCCCGAGGTCTGACGGACCCGACGTCCGTCGGAGGGCCGTCGACGGACCGGCGACGGTCCTCCGGACGACCCTCGGACCGCGCGGCCCCGGCCTCTCGGGCCCCCGGCCGGGCCACCCCGGGTCCACCGGCCGTCCACCCCGGCTCCACCCGGGGCGCCGATCCGCGTACCGTGGGGTCCGACGGATGCGGCGCACCTGCGCCCGTCCCTACCCCGCTGGGGCCCCGCCGCGCGAGGGCCCGCGACAGGAGCCATCGTGACCGCAGTCCTCGTCCATCCGTCCCAGGGCAAGGGTGACGGTGAGATCAACGCCGAGCTGTCCCTGCGCAACCCCGTGCGCTGGGCGGACCGCCCCGACCTGCTCGCCGCGCTCGTGGCGGACCAGCGGATGTACATCCTCCGCCGGCACGGTGAGGAGGAGGCCCGCTTCTGGGGCACGTACGACACGAACATCACGAAGCTCAAGCGCGTCAGCGCGGGCGACACCGTCGTCTTCACCGGCGGCGGGGGCATCTGGGCGCTCGGGAAGATCGGCTACCAGTTCAAGAACCCGAAGTTCGCCGAGGCGCTGTGGAAGCCGGAGCCGGACAAGGGCGTCTACACGCAGCTGTACTCCGTCGCCGAGTTCCGCACGGTCGACCTGCCGTACTCCCTCCTGACGGAGGCCCTCGGGCACCGGGCGCGCAACACGTTCCAGACGCTCGTCAGCTACGAGGGCGAGCGCGCGGACGCGGTCGTCGCGGCCCTGGCTGCCGCCTGAGCTCTGCCGGCCGCCCGGGCCGGGGCGCCCGCGCGGGCGCCGGCACGTGACGAGGGCGCCCTCCCCGGCCGGGGAGGGCGCCCTCGTCGCGTCCGGCCGGTGCGGTCAGCGGCACGGTCGGCGGCGCGGTCAGCGGCGCAGGGTCTCCCAGGCGCCGAGGACGGTCCTCCCGACGCGGGCGCGCTCGCGCGGCCAGGTCTCGAAGGCCGCGAGCCGGTCGGCGACCTCGGCGATGAGCGCGACGTCGTTGATGAGGATCCCCTCGAGGACCTCGGCGGGCTCCGTGCCGGTCACGGTCGCCCAGCGGGCCGGGTCGGCGTTCCACGGGCGGGGCAGCGGGAGGCCGGGGCGGCCGCCGTCGAGGGCCACGCGGGCGCGCTCGATCTCGACGAGCAGCGACCGGCGGGCCGCGCGCACGGAGCGGGGGGCCCGCGCCTCGAGGATCCGGTCGGCCTCGCGCCAGCCCCGCTCGGCGAGCCAGGCGGCACGGGTGGACCGGCGGGCGAGCCGCAGCCCGGCCGTCAGGCGCCACGCCAGCTCGACGCCGACGAGCACCACCGCACCGGTGAGCAGGCCGCCCACCGTCGCGAGCAGCAGCGCCGCGCCGCCGACGGCCACGCCCGGCACGAGCACCGCGAGCAGCGCGGCGAGGGCCGAGCCGGCCGCCGCGACGTGGACGGTGCGCGAGGGCGGGCAGGCGCGCGCGACGAGCAGCGCGCGCTCGACGTGGCGCGACGTCGGCACCGGGCCGGGCCGGGCGATGCGGTGGATCTGGCGGTCCAGGTGGTACCGCATCTGCCGCGACCGCACCTCGACCGTGCGGACCTCCATGCTCATGCCACTCCTCGGACGTCTCCGGTCGCCACGCGGCGACGGACCACCCCGGCCGGACGGGCTGCGGCCAGGGGTCGACGTCGGGTTCTGCGCGCGCGGTCGCGAGCAGGCGACGGCGCACGACCAGTGTGCGAAGGCCCCGGCGGACCGTCAACGCGAACGGCGGCCCCCGGGACGGCCCGTCGCCCGCTGCGCGACGCGGACCAGCGCAGACGTGTCGAATCGATCCGATGGCGTCGCGCGCGCCACACCCCGCGTGTCCACGTGCTGGACGTCGCGGTCCCCGGGAGGCGACCCCGGCGGCGCCGCCGGGCGCCGGACGGGAGCGGTCCCGGCCGGTCAGGGGGTGCGCCGCAGCACCCGCTCCTTCGCCGCCCGGTACTCCTCGTCGTCGATGTCCCCCGCGGAGTGCAGGGCGGCCAGGCGCTCGAGCTGGTCGACGAGCCCCCCGCCGGCCGGGACGGGGGCCGGCGGGGGGACGACGACGTCGGGCTCCGGGGACGACGGCGCCCGCAGCGTCGCCGCCCGCGCCGCCGCGGCGGCCCGGGCCGCCATGGCGCCGTTGACGAGCGTGACCCCCGTGTCGGCGAGCGTGGTGACGATGGTGCCGCTGCGCGCGCGGATGGCGGCCCGCGTGGCCTCGTCGAGGGGCAGGCGCGCCAGGCCCGTGGCCAGCCCGCGCTCGATCCCCTTGGTCAGCCCGTAGTGCAGCACCCGGTCGTTCAGGGACCGCTGCGTCCGCTCGTCGGGACGCCCGCCGCTCGGCTGCGCCATCACCACCACCCTCTCCGGTGCCGCTCGTCGTGCGCGCCCAGGACGGGCGCCGACCGCCCCAGCATGGTCGGCCCGCGCCCGGGGCGCACCCGCCCGGCGGGCCCGGAGGGCGGGACGGGTCGCGACGCCCGGCCTCAGACGCCCGGCTCGCCGAGGGACAGCATGAGGCGGTTCGCCCAGTGGAAGAACGACCCGGCCATGATCGCGTCGAGCACCTCGAGCTCGTCCAGGCCGGCGGCGACGAGGGCGTCGACCTCGTCCGTGCCGAACCGGGGCGGGGTCGCGCTCAGGGCCACGACGGCCCCGACGAGCGCGTCCCAGCGCGGGTCGAGCGGCGCGCCGACGCCCTCGTCGAGCAGCCGCTGCACGTCCTCGCGGCGCTTGCTGTGGTGCGACGCGAAGGCGCTGTGGACGGAGGCGCAGTAGACGCAGCCGTTGAGCCGGGAGGCCGCCGTGGCGGCGAGCTCGCGGTCGGCCCGGGGCAGGCCCCGCCGCGTGTTGTAGAAGATGTCGTTGTCCGTCCTCGTGCGCTCGCGCAGGACCGCGGGGTCGCGCGCCAGCAGACGGAAGTACGGGTTCTTCGACCGGCTGCGCTGCACGAGGGCGTCGAGGTGCTCCTCCGTGAGCCTGTCCTCCGCGAGGGGCTCGAGCCACGGCTGCCAGTCGAGGGTGTCCTGCGTGAAGCGCTCCGGCGGCACGAGGCCGGCGCTGCCGGGGTCGAGCGTCATGCGGCACCTCCGGTGCGGCGGTCGACGTGCTCCGCGAGCGCGGCCAGGCCGTGGACCACGCGGAGCTGGAAGGTCAGGAACGACACGAGCTGGGACAGCGTCACCACGCCCGTCGCGTCCCAGCCGGCGGACAGGAGCGCGTCGAGGTGCTCCCGGCGCGCGTCGCGCGGGTGCAGGACGAGCAGGTGCGCGTGCTCCAGCGCCGCGGCCAGCCGAGCGCCGAGCACCGCGCGCGCCTCGGGGGCGAGGGCGAGCACGGGCCCGGGCACGGACTCCGCCGCGAGCGCCGGCTCGCGGTAGCGGCCGTAGGGCCCCGGGGCGGCACCGTCGGCCGCGGCACCCCGGACCGCGGCGACGAGCCCCTCGTCGGACCCCTCGCCCGTCACGGTCTCCAGCCCCCGGCGGTACAGGTCCGTCGCGGGGCCCGGGCCGTGCAGCGCCGCGACGAACGCCGCCACCGCCCA
This sequence comes from Cellulomonas endophytica, assembly GCF_004123805.1. GTDB lineage: Bacteria > Actinomycetota > Actinomycetes > Actinomycetales > Cellulomonadaceae > Cellulomonas > Cellulomonas endophytica. The sequence goes on from NZ_RWJX01000002.1 coordinate 130,389, forward strand.
GCGCTCGGGCAGCGGCATCGCCGCGGCGTCCGCCGGCGCGAACAGCGCCGTGAACGTCCCCTGCGCGTGCGCGCGCGCCTCGGGGCGGTTGGCCCGGACCGCGTCGAGCGCGCTGCCCGGCGTGATGCCGAGCAGGGTGTCGACCACGTCCTCGCCGACGAGGGCGAGGGGGTCCGGACGGGTGGTCCCCTGCTGCGTGCTCATGCCGCCTCCGCGCTCTGCCCCAGGTACGCCTCCCGGATCTCGGGGTTCGCCAGGAGCTCCCCCGCCGTCCCGGTCAGGCGCACGCCGCCGTTGACGAGCACGTAGCCGCGGTGGGCGATGGACAGCGCCAGCTCCGCGTTCTGCTCGACCATGAACACCGCGACGCCCCGCTCGCGGTTGATGCGCTCGATCGTGCCGAGCACCTGCTCGACGACCACCGGGGCCAGACCCATGGTCGGCTCGTCCATGCAGATGAGGCGCGGGCGGGACATGAGCGCCCGGGCGAACGCGAGCATCTGCTGCTCGCCGCCCGAGAGCGTCCCGGCCTGCTGGGTGCGTCGCTCCGCCAGCCGCGGGAACAGCTCGTACTGCGCGGCGAGGTCCGCCCGCAGCGCCGAGGCCCCCGCCCGCCGTGTGTACGCCCCGACGAGGAGGTTCTCCTCGATCGTCATCTCGGGGAACACCCGGCGCGCCTCCGGCACCGAGGCGATGCCCTGCCGCACCACGTCCGCCGTGGAGTCCCGCAGGGTGCTGCGCCCGTCGAGGAGGACGTCCCCGCCGCTGGGCTGGACGAGCCGCAGGACCGTCTTCATGGACGTGGACTTGCCCGAGGCGTTGCCGCCGAGCAGGGACACGATCTCCCCCGCGCCCACCGTGTAGGACACGTCCTGGAGCGCGTGGAAGGAGCCGTAGTGGACGTCCACGTGCCGCACCTCGAGCAGGGGCACCGGGGCGGTCGCCGGGGCCGCGGGTCCGGCCGCCCCCGTCGCGGCCCCGGCCGCCACCTCGGCGACGTGCACGCGCTGCCGCCTCGTGCCGAGGTAGGCCTCGACCACCCGCGGGTCGCGCTGGACCTCGGCCGGCGTCCCCTCGGCGATGATCACGCCGTGGTCCATGACCACCACGCGGTCCGACACCGTCATGACGAGGTCGAGCTTGTGCTCCACGAGGAGCATCGTCTGCCCCTGCGCCTTGAGCTCGAGCAGCTGGTGCATGACCTCGTTCGTCTCCGAGGTGTTCATGCCGGCCGTGGGCTCGTCGAGCAGCAGGACGCGCGGCGCGGACGCCAGCGCCCGCGCGATCTCCGTCCGGCGCCGGTTGGCGTAGGACAGGGTCGCCGCCACGTGGTCGCGCCGGGGCGTGAGCCGGCTGCCGAACCGGGCCAGCTGGGTGCCGACCCGCTCGTCCAGCGCCCGCTCCTCCGCCCGCATGCCCGGCGTGCGCACCAGCGCCTTGCCGAGCTCGGCGACGAGGGCCACCCAGCGCAGCACCGGCACCCCGCGCAGCCGGCGCAGCGGCACCGCGGCGCGCAGCAGCGGCGTCTGCCCGACGAGCAGGTTGGCCTCGACGGTGCTGTTGCCGAACACGCGCCCGTTCTGGAACGTGCGCTTCATCCCGGCGGCGGCCACCGCGTCGGGGGTGGCGCCGGTGAGGTCGCGGCCGTCGAGCAGGACCCGCCCGGCGTCGGGCGCGAGCTCGCCGGCGACGAGGTTGATCGTCGTCGTCTTGCCCGAGCCGTTCGGGCCGATGATCGAGACGACCTCGCCCTCGGCCACGGTGAACGACGAGCCGTCGACGGCGGTGAGCGCGCCGAAGCGGCGGGTGAGGCCCTGGACCTCCAGCAGCGCGGTCATGCCACGGTCTCCTTCACGCGCTCGGGGGCGGGGGGCCCGCCGGCCGGACCGTCGGTGCCGCCGCCGTCCCCGCCCTCCCCGCCCGCCCGGCGCCGGGACACGGCGCCGCGCACGCGGGCGACGAGCCCGGTCTCCACCCACAGGCCCTGCGGGCGGAACCGGATGAGCAGCAGCAGGACCAGGCCGTAGACGACCAGCCGCGTCTCGGCGGCCGCGCGCAAGACCTCCAGGCCGCCGACCATGATGACGGAGCCGACGACCGCGCCGAAGGGGCTGAGCATGGAGCCCAGCACCGCGATGATGACGAACTGGAACGACAGGTTGGGCGAGAAGATCTGCGGGTCGATGTAGCCGTACTGGGCGGCCCAGTACGCCCCGCCGACCCCGGCGACGAACCCGCCGACGCCGAACGCGAGCGACTTGTACTGCGGGGTGGCCACGCCGGCGGCCCGGGCCGCGACCTCGTCGTCCCGCACGGCCCGCCAGGTCCGGCCCAGGTGCGAGCCGAGCAGCCGGTGGACGAGCAGGAGCACCAGCAGCAGCAGCGCCAGGCCCAGCCCGTACAGCTGCGGACCGGTCATGAGCTCGACCCCGAGCACGCTCGGCAGGGGGATCGCCGCGATGCCGCTGCCGCCCCCGGTCAGGGGCGTCCAGACGAGGGCGAGGGCGACGAGCGCCGCCCCGCTCGCCAGCGTGGCGATGGCCGGGTAGTGCCCCGACAGCCGCCAGCCCGGCGCGGCGAGCACCGTGACGACGACGGCCGAGACGAGCCCCGCCGCGAGCATCGCCGGCACGAACGACCAGCCCAGCTCCTTCGTCAGCAGGGCCGCGGTGTAGGCCCCGACCGCCACGGACCCGGCCTGCCCCAGCGACAGCTGCCCCGCCGCGCCGCCGACGACGACGAGCGACAGGGCGACGATGGCGAAGGCGATGACCTGCGTGCCGACCTGGACGGCGTACCCGTCGACGAGGCCGGGCAGCACGGGCAGGGCGCCGAGCACGACGAGCACCGCGACCTGCCAGCGCCGCATGCGGATGGGCCGGCCCTGGGCGAAGAACGTCCCCGTCAGCGGCTCGCGGCGGATGCTCGCCCGCCCGAGCAGGCCCGAGGGCCGCACCCACAGCACGAGGAGCAGGACGCCGAAGGTGATGAGCTGGCGCACGGAGTCGCCCCACCGGGCCACGCCGAACGCCTCGAGCACGCCGAGCAGCAGCCCGCCGAGCACGGCCCCGGGCAGGGAGCCGAGCCCGCCGAGCGTCGCCGCGGCGATGCCCGCGAGCCCGACGGCGAAGCCCTGGGTCGGTGCGATCGTCGTGAAGTACGCCGCGACGAGGACGCCTGCCAGGCCGCCGAGCGCCGAGGCGATCATGAAGGCCACGGACTGCACCCGGTCGACCGGCACGCCCATCTGCGCGGCCGCCTCGCGGTCCTGGGACGTGGCGCGGATGGCGCGGCCCAGGGACGTCCTGGCGAGGAACAGCGCGAGCACCGTCATGAGCACGACGCCCGTGACGAGGATGATCACGTCGACCAGCCCGACGGTCAGACCGCCGACCTGCCAGGTCGTGCCCGGCAGGCCCGTGTCGAAGCGCCGGGTCTGGGGGCCGAAGACGCGCTGGGTGAGGTTGTCCAGGACGATCATCACGGCGATCGTCGAGAGCACGGCCGCAATGGGCGCCTTGCCCGCGAACGGTCGCACCGCGACCCGGTTGATGAGCCAGCCGAGGGCCGCCGTCACCACGACGGCGGCCGCCACGCCGACCCCGAGCGGCAGCCCGAGGTCGCTCGTGACGAACCAGCCCACCATCGCGCCGACGGCGAAGAGCGAGCCGTGCGCGAAGTTGACGACGTTGGCGACGCCGATGACGAGGGACAGCCCGAGCGCGACGAGCGCGTAGGCGTTCCCGTTGATGAGGCCCGCGAGCAGGATGTCGAGCACGGGCCGCCCGTCAGCCGGCCACGGCGAGCGCGTCGGTCTCGACGAACGCGCCGTCCTGCACCTCGAGCCAGGTGAAGGTCGGGTCGTCGATCCGGCGGTCCGCGTTGTAGGAGAACGGGCCGAAGATCACCGAGGGGATGTCCTCCCCGTCGCGCAGCGCGTCGCGCAGGCCCTCACGGGTGCCGTCGCTCTCCCCGTACGCCCAGTACAGCTGCTTCAGGCCGTCGTAGGCGAAGGCCGCGAACTGGTTCGGCTGCACGCCGTGCCTCTCCTCGAACGCGGCGACGAACCTCTGCACCTCCGGGTCGGAGGACCCGGGGAAGAAGGCCGTCTCGACGAAGGTGCCCGTCGCGGCGTCGCCCGCCAGGTCGAGGAACTCCGAGGAGTAGTTGGAGCCCACGGCGATCTTCGGGGTGTCTCCGAGGCCGGCGCCCGCGGCCTGCTGCACGAGCAGGGCGGTGGTGTTGTAGTACGTGAGGAACGCGAGGGACTCCGCGCCGGAGTCGCGGGCGCTCACCAGCTGCGGTCGGAAGTCCGTCGAGGACTCCTCCACCGGCGTGGAGTAGACGATGTCGGTGCCGTTGGCCTCCGCCTGGTCGGCGAACACCTCGAACGCCGCGTTGCCCCAGTCCGTGTTGAGGTAGAAGACGGCGACGGAGCCCGCGGTGGCCGCGACGCCGTCCTGCAGGACGCGGCCCTCGACCTCCTGGGTGATGGAGGGGCTGAAGACGAAGTCGCCCGTGTCCGTGAACTCCGGGTGCGAGTTGGTGATCCCGAGCTGGAGCAGGCCGCTGCGCTGGTAGATCGGGCTGGCGACCATGGACGTCGCCGAGGAGAAGTCGCCCATCACGGCGAGGACGTCCTCGTCGGAGACGAAGCGCTGGGCGATGGACGTGGCCTGGCTCGCCTCGCCCTGGGAGTCCTGGAAGTCGACCGCCACGTCGGGCCCGTCGCCCGCGTTGATCTCCTCCATCGCGAGGTCGAAGCCCCGCTGCCAGTCCTCGCCGTACTGCGCCTGGTCACCCGTCAGGGGGCCGGAGACGCCGAAGGTGACCGTCTCCGCCGCGCCCGCCGGGGCGGACCCACCGCCGTCCGAGCCCGCGTCGCTCGCACAGGAGGCGAGGACCAGGGTCGCGGCGGCCAGGACGGCTGCGGGCAGAGACCTCGTGGCTCGCTTCATGGGGGTGTCCTTCGATCAGCTGGCGCCGGGAGCGGGGTGCTGTCCGGCATGTGGTCAAGACATCTCACCGCGCCGATTCATTCCGCGTCACGAGCATCCGTCCGTCGGGACGGTGCGAGGTGCGTCACAGCCGGCGGGCGGTTGCCGGCCCGATGCGGCCCGCGCGACCCGCGGGACGTACAAAGGGCGTATGACCCCTCCCGTGCCGGTGCTGGCCGTCGTCGGCGCGGGCCCGCGCGGCACGTCGGTCCTCGAGCGGCTGACGGCCCAGGCACGGGCCCTCGGCGGGCCGCAGCGCCTCGAGCTGCACGTCGTCGATCCCGCCGAGCTCGGCAGCGGTGCCGTGTGGCGGACGGACCAGCCGCGCGAGATGTGCATGAACACGCTCGCCGGCGCGGTCACGCTGTTCGTCGACCCCGGCGTCACCACGCCGGGCCCCCGGCTGCCCGGACCGACGCTGTTCGAGTGGTGCGTGCTCCTGCGGGCCGAGCTCGAGCCCACCCCGGAGCACCGCGCGGCCGCCGACGCGGTGCCCCCCGAGCACCGGGCGACGTGGCGCAGCCACCCCATCCGGGCCGCGCAGCGCCCCGACCTGCGCGCCGACACCGCCCTGCGCGACGAGCTGCGCGACCTCCTCCCGTGGTCCCACCCCAGCCGCGCGCTCTACGGCCTGTACCTCGTGTGGTGCTGGGACCGTGCCGTCGCCGCGCTGCCGGAGGGCTGGACGCTCGTCACCCACCGGACCCGGGCCACGGCCGTCACCGCCGAGCCGGGACCCGACGGGGACCGCGAGCGCGTGCACCTGGCCGACGGGGACGCGGTCGTGGCGGACGCGGTGGTCCTCGCCCCGGGCTGGCTCGAGCGCGAGCCCTCGGACGCCGATCGCGCGCTGGGCGCCGTCGCCGCGGAGCACCCGGACCTGCTGCACGTGCCGCCCGCCAGCCCGGTCGACCAGGACCTGTCCGGCATCCGTCCCGGGGAGGACGTGCTGGTCCGCGGCCTGGGCATGGGCTTCTTCGACACGCTGGCGCTGCTGACGCTGGGCCGCGGCGGGCGGTTCGAGGAGGGGCCGGACGGCGCGCTGGTGTACCGGCCGTCGGGGCGCGAGCCCGTGGTGCACGCGACCTCGCGGCGCGGCGTCCCCTTCCGCGCCAAGTCGCTGTACGGCTCGCTGCCCCCGGCGGCGCCGCACCGGCGGCTGCGCGCGGTGGACTGGTCCGCGGTGCCGCGACCGCTGGACGTCGGCACCGCCGTGCTGCCCCTCGTGGTGCGGGACGGGCTCGAGGAGTACTACCGGACGCTGCGGCGCGTGCGGCCGGAGGCGTTCGCGGGCGACGACGACGGGGGGCCCGACGCGGTCCTCGAGCGGGTCCTCGCCGTGGTCGAGGCGCTCGCCGACGACCCGGACGCGCTCGACGCGGGGCTCGCGCCCCTCGTGCCCGGGCGCGCCGACCGCCTCGACCTGCGGGCGGCGGCCCACCCGGCGGACCGGCTCGTCGACAGCCCCGCCGCCTTCGACGCCGCGGTGCGGGCCTACGTCGCCGACGACCTCGCGGAGGCCGAGCTCGGCCGCGACTCCGCGCTCAAGGCCGGCCTGTGGTCCGTCGGCGCCGCGCGCAAGGCCGTCGCGGGGATCGTCGCCTTCGGCGGCGCCACCGCCGAGTCGTTCGAGGGCGCCTACCGCCGGTTCACCGCCTTCGGCGGGATGGTCGGCAGCGGGCCGCCGGCGTTCCGTAGCCGGCAGCTGCTCGCGCTCGTCGACGCCGGGCTCGTGCACTTCGTGGGGCCCGAGGCGACGGTCGTCGTGGACGCCGACGCGGGCGTCTTCCGGGCCGCCTCGCCGTTCGTCACGGGGTCCGGGGTCGCCGCACGGGTCCTCGTCGACGCCTGGATGCACCTGCACGACGTGACCCGCACGCGCGACCCCCTGGTGGCGGGCCTGCTCGAGGCCGGGCGGCTGCGCCCCGCGCTGCACCCGACGGCCGACGGCGGCGCCCGCCCGTCGGCGGCCGTCGACGTCGACCCCGCCACGAGCCGCCTCGTCCGGGCCGACGGCTCCCTCGACCCGCGCGTGCACCTCGTCGGGATCCCCCTCGACGACCTGCGCGGCGACACGATCATCAGCCCCATGCCGGGCGCCGACGCCACCCTGCTGCGCGAGACCGACGCGGTGGCGCGCAGCGTCCTGGCCGTGCTCGCCGGCCTCGACCTGACCCGTGAGGGAGCAGACCTGCATGCCTGACACCCGCCCCGACGGGCCCGGGGCGCCCGAGCGCCCCGGGCGGACCGTCCTCGTCACCGGCGCGACGGGCGGCATGGGCCGCGAGATCGTCGCCGCGCTGGCCGGCGGCTGGCACGTGGTGGCCCTCGGGCGGCGCGAGGACGTGCTCGCGGACCTCGCGCGCCTGCCCGGCGTGGAGACCTGGAGGGCCGACCTCACGGACCTCGACGCCCTCGCCGGGCGCGTGGCCGGGCTGGAGCGGCTCGACGCGCTCGTGCACTCGGCCGCCGTCGTGACGGAGCTGCGGGTCGACGAGGCCGACCGCGCCGCGTGGGAGCACCACCTGCTCGTCGACGTGGTGGCCCCCGCCGAGCTCACGCGCTTCTGCCTGCCGGCGCTGCGGCGCGCCTCCGGCACCGTCGTCTTCGTCGGCTCCGGCGCCGGCACGCGCCCCGTGCCGGGCAGCGCCGTCTACACGGCCGCGAAGCACGCCCTGCGCGGGCTGGCGGACGTGCTCCGGATCGACGAGGCGCCGCACGGCGTCCGCGTGAGCACCGTGGCCCCGGGTCCGACGGACACGGCGATGCTCGTCGCGACGACGCAGGCGGCCGGCCGCCCCTACGAGCCCGAGCGCCTCATCCGGCCGTCGTCGGTCGCGGCGGCGGTCCGTCTCGTGCTCGAGGCGTCCCCGGACGTGCAGCTGACGGACGTCGCCGTGCGCCCCCGCCGCGAGCTCACCGCCTGACGGGTCCCGCGCGCCCGGTCCGTGGCCCCACCGGCGGGTGAGGTCCGTGGCCGGTCCCGGCCACGGGGTTGGTCGCCGGTCCTCCCACGACCCATGCTCGGCACCGAGGGTCCGCTTCGGTGGCGTCGAGACACGGCGCCGTTCCCTCGACGAGGGAGGTACGGGAGCCTCGTGGTGAGCTGGGTGAGCGCGTTCGGCCGTCGGGCCGGGCCGGTCGCCGTGCTCGCCTGGACGGTCGTGGGGCTCCTGGTGGTGTCCCTCGGGCTGAGCGTCGGTGCCCTCGTGGCGAGCGCCCGCGCCGACGACGGGTCGCAGGGGGCTCGAGCGCTGGCGGGGGCCGCCCGGACCGTCCAGGCCACGCTGCTCGACGCCGAGACCGGGCAGCGTGGCTACCTGCTCACGACGCAGGACGACTTCCTCGACCCCTACCACGACGCCTCCGCGAGCCTGGCGGACCAGCTCGGGCGGCTCGAGCGGGCCGCGGCCCGCCTGGAGGACCCCGCGCTGGCGGCGGCGGCGTCGCGGCTGGCCGAGCTGGCCCGCTCCCGGATGGCGGCCATCGACGCGACCGTGACCCTGGCCCGTTCCGGGTCGGTGGCCGAGGCGGTCACGCTCGTGGCGCAGGGGCGCGGCAAGCAGGCCATGGACGAGATCCGCGCGTCGGTGGAGCGCCTCGAGGCGGACGCCGCCGCCGACCGCGCCGCCCGCGACGCCTCCCGGCTGCGCGGGGCCGCCGTCGCGGCGGCGGCCGTCACCACCGCGGCGCTCGTCGTGCTCGTGCTCCTCGTCCAGCGGCAGCGGCGGGTGCTGCAGGCCGAGCAGGTCCGGGCCGACCGGCGCGCCGACGAGGCCCTGCGCCGCCTCGAGCGCCTCGCGGTCCAGGACCCCCTGACGGGGCTCGCGCACCGGCGCAGCGCCGAGGCGCACCTGGAGCGCGCCCTCGCCCGCGCGGGGCGGGACGGCACGGCCCTGGCGGTGGTCCTGTGCGACCTCGACCGGTTCACCGACCTCAACGAGCGCCACGGCGGGGCCGCGGGGGACGCGGTGCTGCGCGCGACGGCGGACGGCCTGGAGACCCTCGCCGGGCCCGTCGACCTGCTCGCCCGCGTCGGCGCGGACGAGTTCCTGCTCGTCGTGGAGCGGGTGCCCTCGCTCCTGGCGGTCGACGACCTCGCCGCCCGCACCGTCCGGCGGGCGTCCCGGCCGCTGGAGCTCGAGGGCGGCACCGTCCGCATCTCGGCCTCGGTCGGGGTCGTCGCGCTCGGCCTGGACGGCGCGACCTCGCTCGAGGGTCCCGGCGGGCCCGGGGGCCTGGACGGGGGCGGCGGGGGCGGCGACGGGGGCGACGGGGGTGGCGACCTGCCCGGCCTGGGGTCCGTGCCCCGCGCCGCCCGCATCATGGCCGCCGCCGAGGAGGCGGCCATGATGGCCAAGCACGCCGGGGGCGGGCGCGCCCACCGCTGGGACCCCGCGCGCGACCACCTGCGCAGCGAGGGCTTCCGCCTCTCGGGCGAGCTGCGCCAGGCCCTCGAGGAGCGCCACGGCGACGGCCTGTGGGTGGCGTACCAGCCGCTCGTCGACCTGCAGGACGGCGCGCTGTACGGGTTCGAGGCGCTCGTCCGGTGGGAGCACCCGCGCCGCGGCGCCCTGCCGCCGGCGGCGTTCGTGCCGCTGGCCGAGTCGAGCGACCTCGTCGTCGCCCTCGACCGGTACGTCCTGCGCGCCGCGTGCACCCAGGCCGCCGCGTGGAACGCCGAGCGGCGCACCCGCGGGGAGGCCCCGCTGCGGCTGTCCGTGAACTGCTCCCCGCGCGACCTGGCCGACCCCGGCCTCGTCGCGGCCACGCGCCGCGTGCTCGACGAGACGGGCCTGGCGCCGCCCTCGCTCGTGCTGGAGATCACCGAGAGCGGCGTCGTCCAGGGCACCCGCACCGTGGGCGAGCGGCTCGACGAGCTCGTCGACCTCGGCGTCTCCATCGCCATCGACGACTTCGGCGCCGGGTACTCCTCCATGTCCTACCTCACGAGCCTGCCCGTGTCGGTCGTCAAGGTGGACCGCTCCATCGTGCAGGGGCTCGGCACGTCGGCCGCCGACGAGGCCGTCGTCGCGGCGATCTCCTCGCTCGCGGAGCGGCTGGGGCAGCAGGTCCTCGCGGAGGGCATCGAGGAGGCCGAGCAGGTGCCGCGCGCGCTCGACCTGGGCTGCCGGTTCGCCCAGGGGTACCACTTCGGGCGTCCCGTGCCGGCCGACCAGGCCCGGGCGCTCGCCCTGCCCCTCGCCGGGGGCGGCGCCGCCTGAGCCGGCCGGCCGCCGCCGTCAGCGGGCGACCGACTCCCCGGCGGGGTCGGCGGGGTCGGCGGGCGCGAGCGCGTGCGCGGCCCGCAGCCGGTCGAGGATCCCCAGCACGAGGTCGGAGTCGTCGCCCGTGAGCCGGGCGACCGGCGGGCCCGCCGCCCCGGTGACGGGCCCCGCCGGGCGCGGGACGACCGGCCCGCGCCCGTCGGTCGCGATGGCGGTCGCGGTGGCGGTCCCGCCGCGGCCGCCCCCGTGCGGGCGGCCCGGTCCCGACCGCACCTCCCCGTCCTCGCGCAGCGGTGGCGGCGTCGTGACAGCAGTCCCCATGGGCAGCACTCTCCGGCGCGCCCGCCACCGGTGGCAACGCCGAGGCCGGTAGCGGCCACCGACCTTCCGTGAGCAGGCAGGGCGTCCGCAAGATCGACACCTCACCCCCCGCACCGCTCGCCCCCTCCCGGAGGAGAACGACCATGCGCACCACCGACGCCCGCACCCCGCGCACCGCCGTCACCGCGTCCGCCGCGTCCGCCGCGTCCGGGTCGTCCGTGCGGGCCGGCCGGCTGCGCCGCGCCACCGCCCGCGCCGCGGTCCTCGGCCTCCTGGCGCTGCCCGCCCTGGGCGTCGCCGTCGCGGCGGCGCAGCCCAGCACGGGCGACACCACGGCCTGCATCCTCTGCGTCGGCCCGAAGTGACCCGGCGGTGACCCGGCGCGGCTGACCGCCCGCGGGCGACCGGCCGTCGTCGTGCGAGCGGTCAGAGCCAGCCGCTGCGGGCCGCCTTCACGCCCGCCTCGAACCGGGAGCGCGCGCCCAGGACCGTCATGACGGCGGCCATCCGCCGCCGGACGGTGCGGGTGGACACGCCCAGCTGCTTCGCCGCGACCTCGTCGGTGACGCCCGCCGCCATCACCTCGAGGATCTCGCGGACGGTGGACTCGGCCAGCAGGTCGTCCGGGCCCGTCCCGACCCGCTGCGCGGAGCGCCACAGCGAGGCGAACTGCAGGTAGAAGCTCTGCACCACCGCCGGCTCGGTCGAGACGAGGTAGGGCGGCGCCAGGGTGTCGGGCTCGACGGCCACCGCGACGGTGCGGCGGTCGAACAGGATCATCCGGTGCGGCACCCGCACCGCGACGCGCACCTGGGCGCCGGCGGCGGCGAACTCGGTGAGGTAGCGCATGACCTCGGGCCGCCGCACGGAGTCGGCCTGGTAGACGACGGGGCCCGCGCGACCGGACGAGATGAGCGCGACGTCGTCCTCCCAGGAGCTGCGCAGGGTCGTGACGTCGTACTGGCCGCCGGGCAGCGCGCTCCAGATGGACCGCCGGGCGCCGCGCGCCTCGTCCTCGAGCCGCACGGACAGCGCCTCGAGGTCGTCGTAGCGCAGGATCGACCCCCGGGCGGCCGCGGAGCGGATGCGCCGGGCCTCCGCCTCCCCGCCGAGGACGGGCTCGCGCTCGAGCACGGCCATCGCCGCGCCCTCCGCGTCCGTCATCGCCGACCCCTCCGCGCCGGGCGGCCCCGCGCGCGCCCCTGCGGCGCAGTCTCGTCCCCGGGCGCGGGCCGCGGCAAACGCTGGCGTGCCGTGGCGGGGTGTCGCGCCGGCCGCCGGCCGGCTCAGGCCAACGGCAGCACCAGCGCGGTGCGCCACGCGGCCGGGTCGACGCCGCCCGCGGGGTCCGTGAGGTAGACCTCCCAGAAGTCGCCGCGCGCCGGGCCGGCGTGCTCGGCGCGCCAGCGCTCGAGCCGCTGCCACGCGGCCGCCAGCCCGTCGTAGGGGCCGACGTGCTCCGTGGTGAGGGCGGGCCCGCCGGGACGCTCCACGACCACGACCTCGAGGGCGGGCCGGTCGTCCCCCGCCGCACCGGCGGCGTCCGGGGCCGGGTCGTCGGTGCCCTCCGCGGCCGGCACGGGCGCGAGCGGCCCGACGGGCACGCCCACGACCGGGAACGCCGCCGACACGTCGAAGGCCCCGCCGGGCATGCCGTGGTACCACGCCAGCGCCGGCCCGGCGGGCTCCGCGCCCGCCCGCTGCAGCGCGACGAGGACGGCGCGGTAGGCCGTGTCGAAGAACTCCGGGAGCCCGTCGGCCGGGACCGTGCGGCGGGCGGTGGCGAGAAGGGCCGGCGGCTCGTCCGAGAGCCGCACCGGCGGGGCGTCCGTCATGCCCCCGACCGTAGCCACCGCGGCGCGCCCGCGGGGACGGGCGGCAGGTCCGGGTAGGTGACACCCGTGAGGCGCTCGCTGCGCTCCCACAGGCCGCGCGCCGTCGCGTCGTCCTGCGCCCGCGCCGAGGGGTGCACGCGGGTCGGGGCCCCGCGCTGCTCGAAGCGGCCGTCGGGGCCGTAGAGGGCGCCGCCGGGCACGTCCGGCATCGTCGCCGCGTACAGGGAGGGCAGGGCGCCGGCCTCGTCGGACTGCTCCAGCCGCCCCTGCAGCCACCGGTAGCCGGAGGCGACGACGGGCGGCAGGCCCGCCGTGAAGCCCGCCGAGAGGTTGGAGGAGGCGAACCCGGGGTGCGCCGCGACCGCCACGACGGGGTCGCCGTGCGCGCGCAGCCGACGGTCGAGCTCGCGGACGAACAGCAGGTTGGCGAGCTTGCTCTGCCCGTAGGCGCGCCACGGGGAGTACCGGCGCCGCTGGAACATGAGGTCGTCGAGCCGGACGCGGCCGAACCGGTGCGCGTTCGACGACACGACGACCACCCGTGCGAAGGGCGCCTGGCGCAGGGCGGGGAGCAGCCGCCCGACGAGGGCGAAGTGCCCGAGGTGGTTCGTGCCGAGCTGCCGCTCGAAGCCGTCCCGGGTGGTGCCGCGCGGCACCGCCATGACGCCGGCGTTGGCGACGAGCAGGTGCAGCGGCGCGTCGCCCCAGCCCTGCGCGAGCGCCTCGACGGAGCGCAGGTCCGCGAGGTCGAGGTCGACGAGGCCGGCGGCACGGCCCGTCTCGGCGAGCACGCGCTCCTGCGCCGCGCGCCCGCGCGCCCGGTCGCGGCACGCCAGCACGACCTCCGCGCCGTGCGCCGCCAGCGCGACCGCCGTCCGCAGGCCGAGGCCGCTGTTCGCCCCCGTCACGAGCGCGCGCTGCCCGTCGAGGGAGGGGATGTCGGCGGCGGACCAGGGGTGCGGGCGGCTCGGCATGCCGGTCAACCTACGGTCGGCCCGCCCCGCCCGCCCGCCGCGCGCGGGACCGCGCCGGGGCGGGGCCCGGGAGCGTCAGCGCGCCCCGACGCGCTCCAGCACCTCGATGAAGGGCCCGTCGTCGACGAGGCGCAGGGAGCCGTCGGCTCCGATCCCCGCGATGCGGCGCAGGGAGTCGTCGCGCCACCAGTAGACGGCCGGCGACACCGGGCCCGCGCCCGACGCGTGGTAGCGCACGGCCAGGTCGGCCATCACCGCGAGCGCCTCCCGGGCGTCGGGCCCGTCGACGGGGTGCAGCAGCAGGTCGTGCCGGTCCGGCACCGCGACGAGCACGCCGTCGGGGTAGCGGCGCTCGCCGTGCACGCGCTGGAGCACGTCCCGCAGGACGAGGACCTTGCTCGCGACGAGGGGCGACGCACCCGACAGGAGCACGACCTCCTCGCGCCGGCGCAGACGCGTGACGCCGTCGACGGGGTCGCGCAGCAGGTTCTCCAGCGCCGCGCGGTGGAGGCGTGCGGCGCCGCGCCGCTCGACGTCGGCGTCCCGCAGCACGGGGCCGGCCGGCCCCTCGTCCGACGTGCCGGGGAGCACGAGCACCTCGAGCAGGTCGTCGGCCACCGGCCGGGCGTAGGCCAGACCCTCGGCGGCGAGGTCGGCGCCGACGAGGCCGCGCGGCACGACCCGCAGGGACACCGCGGCGAGCAGCGCCTCGTCGGAGAGCTCGTCCGGCCCGGCGGGCGGCGCGAGCAGGGCCGCCACCTCCCGCTCGACGACCCGCCGCCACCGCAGCCGCGGACCGGCCGCGCGGCACGCCGCGACGACGGGGCGCAGCGGGTAGAGCGTGCCGTCGGTGCCGGCGAGGTGGTCGGGGTTGACGATCGTCCGGCGGCCGGCGCGGGCGAGCGCCTCGGCCGCCAGCCGTCGCACCAGGTCCGCCTCGTCGCGCGTCATCGCGCGGAACGTGGCGTCGGGCGAGCCCCCTGCGGTGTTGCGTACGAACAGTGCCATCGTGCACCTCCGTCGAGGAGTGTCACCTCTGCCGGCGGCCCGGCGCAGGGCGACGGGCGGACATCACCCGCTCGCCGCGGGTGAAACCCGGCTTGACGTCCGGCCCGGGGGACGGCACCGTCCCGGCGTGCCCGCCGCCCGCAGCGACCGCGACCTGCTGCGCGACGTCGCCCTCGTCTGCGCGGCCGACGGCGTCGTCGCCGTGGCGTTCGGCGCGCTGGCGGTGACGGTCGGGCTGCCCGCCTGGGTGCCGGTGGTGATGTCCGTCGTCGTGTTCGCGGGCGGCGCCCAGCTGCTCGTCGTCGGGCTGCTCGCCGCCGGCGCCGGGCCCGTGGCGGCCGCTCTCGGCGGGGTGCTGGTGAACCTGCGCCTGCTCCCGCTCGCCTTCGCGGTCGGGGACGTGCTGCGCGGCCCGGCCGCCCGGCGCCTGCTGGGCAGCCACCTCGTGACGGACGAGTCCGTCGCGATCGCCCTGGCGCAGCCCGACGACCGGCGCCGGCGGACCGCGTTCTGGGCGATGGGCCTCGGGCTCTTCGTCGTGTGGAACCTCGGCGTGCTGCTCGGCACGCTCGGCGGGCGCGCGCTGGGCGACCGCGCCGGGGAGCTGTCGGCCGCGCTGGGCCTCGACGCGGCCTTCCCCGCCGTGCTCCTCGCGCTCGTCGTGCCCGCGCTGCGCCGGCCCGCCGTGCGCCGCGCCGCGCTGGCGGGCGCCGCCGTGGCCCTGGCGGCGTCGACGGTGCTGCCCCCGGGGCTGCCCGTGCTGCTCGCGCTCGTCGGGGTGCTGCTCGCCCTGCGCTCGCCCGAGGACGCCCGGCCGGGCGACGCCGCGCGGGGGGACGTGCCGTGAGCACCGCCGGGCTCGTGGCCACGCTCGCCGCGCTGGCGGTCGGGACCTTCGCGCTGCGCGTCGTCGGCGGGCTGCTGCGCGACCGCGTGGACCCCTCGCCGCGCGCGCTGCGCCTGCTGGAGGTCGCGGCGGTCACCGTGCTCACGGCCCTCGTCGCGACGAGCGCGCTCCTCGAGGGCGGCGGCCCCGCGGGCGTGGCACGGCCGGCGGGGGTCGCGGTCGGCGGCCTGCTGGCGGTCCGGCGCGCGCCGTTCGTCGTCGTCGTCCTCGCGGCGGCCGCGACCACTGCGCTCCTGCGCCTCCTCGGCGTCCCGTAGCCGGCGCCGGGACGCGCGGGGACGCGGCTGGACGCGCGGGGGACGCGCGGGGGAAGCGCGGGGGACGCCGGGCGACGGCGTCAGGGCCGGGCCGCCCCCGCGTCGGTGGCGCCGTCGCGACGGCGGACGAGGTCCACGACCCCCACGACGAGCGCGAGGGCCGACAGGCCGATGGTCGCGCGCAGCCCGATGGCGGCGCCGGCGGCCGCGTCGCCGCCCCGGGCCGCGCCGAAGTACAGCGCCCCGACGAGCGCGACCCCCGCGGCGGTGCCGAGGCGCTGCCCCGTCTGCAGCACGCCCCCGGCCGCGCCGGCCTGCTCCACGGGCACGGCGGCGAGCGTGAGGGTCTGGTTCGGCGAGATGACGAGGCCGCTGCCCAGGCCCGCGACCAGCAGCGGCACGGCCGTGAGCAGCCCCGTGCGCGCGGAGCCCTCGGAAGCGCTCAGCACGAGGTCCGTGACGACCACGCCGACGACGAACACGACCAGGCCCGTGACGACGACCTGCCGCCCGCGCCGGTGGACGAGGCGCCCGCCGATCGCGGCGGAGGCCGCGGAGCCGACGGCGAAGGGCGTGATGGCCAGCCCGGCCTGCAGCGGCGTGTAGCCCAGCCCGTTCTGGAAGAAGAGGGTGAGCACGAAGAAGATGCCGGTGAACCCGGAGAAGTACAGGAGGGCGAGCAGCGCCCCGCTGGCGTAGCCCGGCCGGCGGAAGAGGGACAGCCGCACCATCGGCGTCCGGCCGCGCGCGTCGACCCGCCGCTCCCAGAGGGCGAACACGCCGAGCAGGAGCAGCCCGCCGACGAGCAGCACGACGTCGACCCCCTCCCAGCGCTCGGACACCAGCGGCCACAGCACGCCGACGACCCCCGCCCCGAGCAGCAGCGCACCCACGGGGTCGAGGTCCCCCACGGAGGTGCGGCGCCGGGCCGGCCCGAGGTAGCGCAGCGAGAGCGCGATGGCCAGGGCGCCGACGGGCAGGTTGACGAGGAACACCCACCGCCAGCCCTGCTCGGGGCCGAGCAGCGCGATGAGCACCCCGCCGAGGACCGGGCCGATGGCGGTGGAGATGCCGATGGTCGTGCCCAGGCGCCCGAAGGCGCGGCCCCGCTCCGCCCCGCGGAACAGCTCCTGGATGAGGCCCGAGACCTGCGGGTTGATGATCCCGCCGCCGACGCCCTGGACGAGCCGGGCGACGACGAGCCACGCCGCGCTCGGGGCGAGACCCGCCGCGAGGCTGGCGGCCGTGAAGACCGCGACGCCGAGGATGAACACCGACCGCCGGCCGCGGGCGTCGCCGAGGCGCCCGGCCGCGACGAGCACGATGCCGAAGCTCAGCGCGTAGCCCGAGACGACCCACTGCAGCGCCGACTCCGACGCCCCGAGCGCGTCGCGGATGGACGGCAGCGCGACGTTGACGATGCTGACGTCGAGCAGCGTCATGAAGCCGGCGGCCAGGCACACGCTCAGCGCGCGCCAGCGGCGGGGGTCGGGGGCCGGGGTGCCCCGGGGAGGGGTGCTCATCTCGTCGGGACCCTACGTCCGCCCCCGTCCCCGGGCCCGGCGGGAGGCGGTGCGGTGAACGGGTGCTGCAGCGGCCGGGCGGCGCGCCGCGTCCCGCGGCGGGAGGGCCGCGCGTCGCCGCGCCGGTGCAGCGTTCCTCCACGGCGATCGCGATCGCGGGGGGTCGGGCCGACCGCCCGGGGCCGTCAGTCCGTGTCGGGGTCGCGGCCCGTGCGGTGGCCGTCCTCGAGGGCGTCGATCCGCGCCAGGTCGTCCCCGTCCAGCGTGAAGCCCAGGACGTCGAGGTTCTCGACGAGGCGCGCCGGCGTCACCGACTTCGGGATGACCGCGACGTCGTGCTGCAGGTGCCAGCGCAGGACGACCTGCGCGGGGCTGCGCCCGAGCCGCCGCCCGATCTCCCCGAGCACGGGGTGGTCGAGGAGGCCGCCGCGCGCGAGCGGGCTCCACGCCTGCGTGACGATCCCGCGCTCGGCGTGGAAGGCCCGCAGCGCCCTCTGGGGCAGGCGGGGGTGCAGCTCGACCTGGTTGAGGACGGGCCACTCGCCCGTCTCGTCGTGGAGCCGCTGCAGGTGGTGCGCGTGGAAGTTCGAGACGCCCACGGCCCGGACGCGGCCGGCGTCGCGCAGCTCGAGCAGCGTCCGCCAGGTCTCGACGTAGAGGTCGCGCGAGGGGACCGGCCAGTGCACGAGGTAGAGGTCGAGGACGTCCAGGCCGAGGCGCTCGGAGCTGGCGTCGAAGGCCCGCAGGGTGCGCTCGCGGCCGTGGTCGTCGTTCCAGAGCTTCGTCGTCACGACCACCTCGTCGCGCGCCAGCCCGGAGCCGCGCACCGCGGCGCCGACCTCGGCCTCGTTGCCGTAGAGCGTGGCGGTGTCGACCGCGCGGTAGCCCACCCGCAGCGCCTCGCGCACGACGGTCCCGGCCTGCCCGGCGGGCACCTTGTAGACGCCGAGGCCGACCCGCGGCAGGGCCAGGTCGTCCGTCAGCGCGACGGCGGGCACGGATACCACGGCTCTCCTCGGGTCGGCACTCCGGCGTCGACCGGTCGGGCCGACGCCCCGACCCTGCCACAGCCCTCCCCGGTCGCGGGACGCGCGCCGCGGGGGTAGGCAGAGGGCATGACGGAGCAGACGCCCGACGAGGGCACCAGCATCGCCTCGGCGACCGCGGGGGGCACCGCCAACCCGCGCCTGGGCACCACGGAGTCGGCCACGGACCACGACACCGCCGACCCCGCCTCCGACCCCCGGCTGCCGGACCCCGGCGAGCTCGACGGCAACGACATGGAGCGCCTCGAGGACCCGTTCACCACGGCGCGCCCCGGCGACATCGGCCGCTCCTGACGCCGGCGCCCGGGGGCGCCGCCCCCCGGGGCCGCACGCACGACACCACCGCCCGCACGTCGAGGAGGACACCATGGCGACCACCGACCCCTACCTGCCGCGGCAGGACGCCGACGTCGAGACGCCGGCCGCGGACCCGTCGCAGGGCGCGCCCGACCCCGCCCCCGGGTTCGGCGTGGGCGACGACGCCGTCCCCGCCACCGGCGGACCCAGCGCCGCCGACCGGCTCGCGGCCGAGGGGCTGCGCGGCGAGGTCGGCGCCACGGACGACGTCGAGGGCGAGCGCGGCGACACGCTCGCTGACGGGTTCGAGGACGACGACGAGCGCCACGACGCGGTCGGCGACGGCCGCGGCTTCGTCGACGGTCCCGACGCGGACGACGACGGGCTCGGCCCGATCAACGCCGCCGCCCGCGGCCCGGTCTGACGGCCACGCCGCACGACAGGGGCCCGGGTGCACGTGCACCCGGGCCCCTGTCGCGTCCGGGCCGTCCGGGCCGTCCGGGCCGTCCTGCGGCCCGGGGCCGCGTCAGTCCGTCGAGCCCGATGCCCAGGACGGCGGGGGCGGCGGCGACGCGGGCGCAGGCGGCGTGCCGTCGGGCGACCCGGCGGCCCCGGGCGGGGCACCGGCGGGGTCGGCGGGGAGCGGCGGCACGGGCGGCACGGGC
>NZ_RWJX01000020.1 GCF_004123805.1 Cellulomonas endophytica
CCGGGCCCGGCACCGGGTCCGGCACCCGCTCCGGCGCCGGCGGCGGCCCCCGCGCCGTGACGGGTGTCGGCCTCCTCGCCTACGCCGACCGGCTCGCGGGCGACCTCGCCGGGGTGCGCCGGCTCCTCGTCGACGGACCCCTCGGCGTGCTCACCGGCGTCCACCTGCTGCCGTTCTTCGTGCCCTTCGACGGGGCCGACGCGGGCTTCGACCCCGAGGACCACACCGCCGTCGACCCGCGCCTGGGCACCTGGGACGACGTGCGCGCGCTCGCCGGGGCGGGGCTGGAGGTGACGGCGGACCTCGTCGTGAACCACGTGTCCGCCCGCTCCGCCGAGTTCCGGGACTGGCTCGCCCGCGGCCCGGCGTCCCCGCACGACGGCATGTTCCTCACCTTCGACCGCGTCTTCCCCGACGGCGCGCACGAGGCGGACCTCGTCGCGCTCCACCGGCCCCGTCCCGGCGTCCCGCTCACCCCCTACCGCCACGCCGACGGCACCCGGCGGCTGCTGTGGACCACCTTCGCGCCCACGCAGGTCGACCTCGACCTCGAGCACCCCGCCGCGCGGGCGTACCTGCGCCGCGTCCTGCGGGTGCTCGCCGACGGCGGGGTGCGGACGGTCCGGCTCGACGCGGTCGGGTACGCGGTGAAGACCGCCGGCTCGGACTCCTTCATGACGCCGCGCACGCTCGAGGCGGTGGCGTCCCTCGCGGCCGACGCCCGCGCGCTCGGGCTGCGGGTGCTCGTCGAGGTGCACGCCCACCACGAGCTGCAGGCCGCGGTCGCCCCGCTGGTGGACCTCGTCTACGACTTCGCGCTCCCGCCCCTGCTGCTGCACGCCCTCGGCACGGGCACGGTCGACCGCCTGGCGCGGTGGCTCGGGGTCCGCCCGACGAACGCCGTCACGGTCCTGGACACGCACGACGGCATCGGCGTGGTCGACGCGGGGCCGGCGGGGGACCGGCCGGGCCTGCTCGACGGGGCGGAGATGGCGGCGGTCCACGCCCGCGCCGCCGTGGCCACCGACGGCCGGTCCGCGCGCGCGTCCGTGGTGCCCGCCTTCGCCGCGAGGCCGCACCAGGTCAACGCGACGTTCCTCGACGTGCTCGGGGGCGACGTCACCGCCCTCCTGCTCGCCCGGTGCGTGCAGGTCCTCGTGCCGGGGGAGCCGCAGCTGTACTACGTCGGCCTGCTCGGCGGCCGGGACGACGCGGCGCTGCTCGCGCGCACGGGCGTCGGCCGCGACCTCAACCGGCACCACTACCGCCCCGACGAGGTCGCCGCGGCGCTGCGCACCGACGTGACCCGCGCCCAGCTGGGGCTGGCGGTGCTGCGCCGCCACCCCGCGTTCGGGGGCACCTTCCGCTGGCACGTCGCGGGCCCGGCAGCCCTCGTCCTGGAGTGGCGGCTCGGGGAGGCGTCGGTCGTCGGCACGGTCGACGTCACGCCCGGGGCGCCGGCCTTCCGGGTGACGGCGACGCCGTCGGCGGCCACGGGGCCGGCGGTGGACGCCCGCGACGTCGGGGCCCTCGCGGCCCTCGCGCCGGTCCCCGGCCGGACCGGGTGAGGTCCGCGCCCAGCGGTGGACCTCTCCCCGGAGAAGATGGCAGCGTGGGTGTGGCATCGATCCCAGCAGCAGGCGGAGCGGCCGACGCAGGCCTGCCGCTACCGGCCCCGCACCCTCACCCGTCCCGACACCGCCGCCGCCCGTCCCCGAGGGGCTCCCGTGCACGTCACCGCCGGACCCGGCACGCACCGCATCACGGCCGACGCCTACCTCCTCGAGGTGCGCGCCGCGCCGGGGCTGCCCCCGCGCGCGGCGCTGGCCGGGCCCGACGGGCGCCTGTGGTCCCTGCTGAGCCTGCTGGCCTCCGCGGACCGGACGGACGTCGCGGACACCTCCCTCGACGTGCCGCTGCCCACCGTCACGGTGCGGCGCGACGCGGCGGGCGCGGAGGTCGTCGACGTCGAGCTCGTCACGGCGAGCACGGCGTGGCGGGAGCGGCGCACGCTCCTGCGCTGCCGCCCCGACCGCCTGGAGCTCACGGTGACGGTGACGGGCGCGGGGCCTCTGGCCGACGTGCACCTGCTCGGCGGGCGCGCCGTCCTGAGCAGCGGCGCCTGCGGCACGTTCCGGTCCTCCGCGGAGCACCGGTCGGTCTACGTCCCCACGCCGACGGAGCCCGTGCGGCTGGTGCGGCGCGCGCAGGAGCCCGCCGCCCTGGGCGTCGTCGGGGACGCCACCGCGGGGCGCCTGCACGCGGTGTTCTCCCCGCCCCCGCTGTGCGTCGTCCTCGGGCGCGGGGCCGTCGCCGGGCCGACGGACGTCCCCGACGGCGAGTGGCTGGCGATGGGACTCGTCGCGCCGGTCGCCGACCTGCGGCTGACGGAGCTGCGGTACGACCCGCTCGACGACGGCTTCGCCCTCGTGCTCGACCACGACGGGCACACGCGCGTCGACGGCACGTGGACGTCGCCGACCCTCGTCGTGCGGCCCGCCGCGGACCCCGTGGCAGCCCTGCGCGCCCACCGGGACGACCACGTCCGCCACGGGTGGGCCCCGGCCCCCCGCCCGCGCGAGCCGTGGTGGTCCGAGCCCCTCTTCTGCGGGTGGGGCGCCCAGTGCGCGCTCGCGCCGCTGCCCGGGGCGCCGGCCGCCCACCCGACCACGCTCGACGAGCTCGGGCCCGTCGTCGTGCCGCCGGGGACGCCGGTGGCGCCCGACCTCGCGCGCCAGGACGTGTACGACCGGCTGCTCGCGCGCCTCGACGACCACGGGCTGCGCCCTGGGACCGTCGTCGTCGACGACCGCTGGCAGGCGGCCTACGGCTCGGCGGAGCCCGACCCCGCGCGCTGGCCCGACCTGCGGGCCTGGGTGGCGGCGCGGCACGCGGCGGGGCAGCGGGTGCTCCTGTGGTGGAAGGCGTGGGACCCGGAGGGGCTGCCCGTCGAGGAGTGCGTGACCGACCCGGCGGGCCGCCCGGTCGCCGCCGACCCGGCGAGCCCCGCGTACGCGGCACGGGTGCGGCGGACCGTGGCGGCGCTGCTCGGCCCCGACGGCGTCGACGCGGACGGCTTCAAGGTGGACTTCACGCAGCGGGCGCCGGCCGGGGCCGCCCTGCGCCGGGCGCCGGACGCGCCGCCGGACGCGCCGTGGGGGGTGGCCGCCCTGCACGCGCTCCTGGCGACCCTGCACGCGGCCGCCGTGGCGGCCGCCCCCGACGCGCTCGTCGTGACGCACACCCCGCACCCCGGCTTCGGCGACGTCACGGACATGGTCCGGCTCAACGACGTCCTGGAGCGCGACGCCGACGGAGGGGTGGCGCCGCACGCGGACCAGCTGCGGGCGCGGGCCGCGGTCGTCGCCGCCGTGCTGCCCGACCACCTCGTCGACACGGACCAGTGGCCGATGCTCGACCGCGCCCAGTGGCGCGCCTACACCGCCGCCCAGGCCGCGGCGGGGGTGCCGGCGCTGTACTACGTCGACCGGCTCGACCGCTCGGGCGAGGCGCTCACGGACGACGACCTCGCCCTCGTCGCCCGGGTCTGGGCCGAGCACCGGGCCCGCACCGCCGCCGCCGGGGCGGTGCCGGCGGCGTGAGCACCACGACGACCCCCGTCGGGCCCGCGGCCGGCGCCCCCGCCGTCTGCGAGGTGGCGCCCGGGGTCTTCCGCGTCCGCGACACGTGCCACGTGTACGTCGTGCGCGCCGAGGTCCCCGACGCGCAGGGCCGGCGCACGGCCGTCGCCGTCGACTTCGGCGACGGCACCGTGCTGGACCACCTCGCCGAGATGGGCGTGGACGTGCTCACGGACGTGCTGCTCACCCACCACCACCGCGACCAGGCGCAGGGCCTGCCCCGCGCGGCGGCGGCGGGCGTGCGCATCCACGTCCCGCCGGTGGAGCGCGAGCTCTTCGACGAGGTCGACGAGATGTGGCGCACCCGGCCCGTGGCCAACGACTACAACCTGCGCCAGGACCGCTTCTCCCTGCTCGAGCCCGTGCCGGTGGACGGCGTCGTCCCCGAGTACCGCACCGCGGAGTTCGGCGGGGTGCGGGTGCGCACGCTCCCGACCCCCGGGCACACGGTCGGCTCGGTGACGTACCTCGTCGAGCGGGACGGCCGCCGCCTGGGGTTCACCGGGGACCTCGTGCACTCCCCGGGCAAGGTGTGGTCCCTGGCGGCCACGCAGTGGAGCTACGTGGAGAACGAGGGGCCGGCCATGTCGGTCCTGTCCTGCTACCTGCTCATGGACGAGCGGCTCGACCTCCTGCTGCCCTCGCACGGGGAGCCCATGGAGGACCCGCAGCACGCCCTGGGGCTGCTCGCGACGAACCTGCGCGCCTACGTCGACTCCCGCCGGCCCCAGGCCTGGGACCTGCGCACCCGCCTCACCGAGCCCTACGCCCGCGTGACGGACCACCTGCTCATCAACCTCTCGAGCCTGGCGACGAGCTACGTGCTGCTGTCCGACGACGGGCCCGCCCTGCTCGTCGACTACGGGTACGACATGACGACGGGCCTGCCCTCGGGCACGGACCGGGCGGCCCGGCGGCCCTGGCTGGCGTCGCTGCCCGCCCTGCGCCGGCAGTTCGGGGTGACGTCGGTGGAGGTGGCGCTGACGACGCACTACCACGACGACCACGTCGCGGGCCTGAACCTGCTGCGGGAGGTCGAGGGGACGCAGGTGTGGGCGCCCGAGAACGTCGCGCCCGTCCTGGAGGCGCCGCACGAGCAGGACCTGCCCTGCCAGTGGTACGACCCCGTGCCCGTGGACCGCGTGCTGCCCCTGGGCGGGACCGTGCGGTGGCGCGAGCACGCCATCACGGTCCACCCCCTGCCCGGGCACACGCTCTACCAGGCCGCCTTCGAGATCGCCGTCGACGGGGTGCGGGTGCTCGTCACGGGGGACCAGCAGGACACGATGGGCGTCCCCGGGGTACGGCGCGAGGTCCTCAACTACCAGTACCGCAACCTCTTCCGGATGGACGACTACCGGGACAGCGCCGCGCTGCTGCGCCGGGTCGCCCCCGGGGTCGTCGTGTCGGGCCACTGGGAGCCGCGCTGGGTCGACGAGCCCTGGCTGACGATGGTCGAGCAGGCCGGGGAGGACGTGGCCCGGCTGCACCGCGCGCTGCTGCCGCTCGAGGAGCTCGCGCTGCCGGCCGACGGCGTGCTGGCCCGCCTCGCCCCCTACCGGTCGGGCGTGGCGCCCGGGGCGACGGCGCGGTGGGTCGCCGCCGTGCAGAACCCCTGGTCGCACCCGGTGGCCGCGCGGGTGCGCGTCGTGCTCCCGCTAGGCTGGCACGCACGTCCCGACGAGGTGCTGCTCGACCTCCCGGCCGGCGGCCGGGGGGAGGCCGGGTTCGACGTGACGGTGGGTCCTGCCGCGGCGCCGCGGCAGCGGCTGGCCGTCGACGTGACGGTCGGGGACCTGCGCCTCGGGCAGCACGCGGAGGCCCTCGTCGACGTCAGGGCACCCCGGGGCCGGCGCCGCCCCGGGACGGAGGGGGAGCGGTAGCGGCATGGACACCGTCACGGCCCGTCCGGCGCCCGCCGCCGGGTCCCCGGCCCCGCCCGACGCCTCGCAGGCGTCGTCCGGCGCCTCGCCCGCGGGCGTGGCCCGCCGGGCCACCATCCGGGACGTCGCGGACGCGGCGACCGTGTCCCGGTCCACCGCCTCGCGCGCGCTGACGGGCCGTGGCTACGTCGCCCCCGCGGTGCGCGACCGCGTGCGGCGCGCGGCGACGGCGCTGGGCTACGTGCCGGACGCCGGCGCGCGGAACCTGCGCCAGCAGGTGAGCCGGTCCGTGGGGGTGCTCGTCTCCGACCTGCGCAACTCGTTCTACGCCGAGCTCGCCGCCGGCGTCGGCCAGCAGTCCCGCCGCCGCGGCTACGCCATGATGCTCAGCGACGACAACGGGTCCCCCGAGCGGGAGCTGGAGGCGGCCGAGGCGTTCGTCGCGCTGCGCGTGGCGGGCGTGGTGCTCACGCCCCTGTCGGCGGCGGTCTCGCAGTACCTCGCGCGCCACGGGGTGGCGGTCGTCGAGGTGGACCGGCAGTTCTGCCCCGGCACCTGCGACGCGGTCGTCGTCGACAACCGCGGGTCCGCGGAGCGCCTCACGCAGGGGCTGCTGCGGCTCGGGCACCGCCGGCTGGCCCTCGTCCTCGACGAGACGGACTGGACCACGGGGCGGGAGCGCTCCGCCGGGTTCACGGCCGCGGTCGCGGCGGCGGAGGGGCGCGAGGCCGCGGTCGTCGGTGCCGGGTGGTCCGTGGAGGAGGCGCGGGCGGTGGCGCGGGAGCTGCTGGCCCGGCCCGACCGCCCCACGGCCGTCTTCGCCGCGAACAACGTGCTGGCCGAGGGCATCTGGCGGGCGGCCGAGGAGCGCGGGCTGCGCATCCCGGAGGACCTGAGCCTGGTGTCCTTCGACGACGCCGCGTGGATGAGCATGGTGCGCCCCGGCGTCACGGCGGTGGCCCAGGACGCCGTCGCGCTGGGGGAGGCGGCGGTGGCGGCGCTCTTCGACCGCGTGGAGCAGCCCGGGGCCCCCGCGCGGACGGTCACGCTGTCCTCCCGGATCCTCGAGCGGGGCTCGACCGCGCCGCCCCCGCCGGCCTGAGGGTCCGGCCGTCAGTCCCAGCCGCCCGAGGAGTCGGGCAGGGGCGGCGGGCAGGACCCGTCGGGCCGCGCGGGCTCGAAGTGCCACCACTCGTTCGCGTACGTGCGGCACAGCCCGGTCCCCGGGTGCGCCTCGAGCCAGGCGGCGCCCTCCCGCGGGCCGACGTCGACCGCCGTCCCGGCGACGTGCGCGGACCGCTCCGGCGGCAGCACCCGGCGCCGCGCCTCCGCCTCGCCGAGCTCGGCCACGGCCCTCCCGACGAGCTCCGCCTGCTCCTGCGCGCTGCGCCACCCGGAGGTCAGGCGCAGCTCGACCCCCTCGGCGGCGGCGAGCGCGACCGCCGCCGTGAGGCGGTCGGCGAGGACGGGGTCGAGCCCCGTGACGTCCGGGAGGGGGTCCCGTGTGCCGGGGGTGGTGCCAGGTGCGGTGCCGGGGGTGGTGCCCGCCGACGGGTCCGTCCCCCCGCCCGGCGTCGGGACCACCGTCGCGGCTCCCGCGCCCTCCGCGTCTCCCGCGTCCCCTGCGGCGACGGGCGGCGCGGGCGCCCCGGTGGTCGTCGGCGCGGGTGGCGGCACCGGGGCCGAGCGGGTCGTGGGCGTCCCGACGAACCCGTCCGCCGCCGCGAGGACCTCGGGCCCGAGACGGACGGCGGCGGCGGTGAGCAGGACGACGAGCACCGCCAGGGCCGCTGCCGCGAGGGACCGGGGCCGGCGGGCGGGTCGGCGGGGCGGACGACGGGGCCCGGGGTGCGCGCCGGGGGCGACGGGCGGCGCGACCGGGGACGGGTCGGCGGGGCGACGAGGGGTCATGCCGACGACCCTGCGCGGCGGCGCCCGCACCCCGCGTCGGCCCCCGGGACCGGCCGACGGGCACCCGTGCCGACCGGGCGGTGGAGCTCCGGCGGGTGCGGCGGGACGGCGGTCGGACGCCCGGCGCGGCGGTCCCGGTGCCGCTGTCCACCCCCGGGTCGACGCCGGCACCGCGCCGGTCCGCCCGGGGGTGGTCGCCGGGGCCGGCACCCCCTCCCTAGCGTCGGACGCGTGACCGTGCCCCGTCCCCGGCCCGCGGCGGCGGAGGACGCCGTCCTCGGCCTGGGCGTGGCGGCGGCCTGGGTGCTCGCCGTGCAGCTGCTGCGGGCCGCCGAGCTCTGGCACCCCCGGGGGGTCGGGTCCTGGTGGTGCGCGGGTCTGGCCCTGGCCGTCCCCCTCGCGCTGCGCCGCACGGCGCCGCGGACCGCCCTGGCGGTCACGCTCGTCGGCTACGGCCTGGCCGCCACCGCGCTGGCGCCGTCCGGGATCGTCTCGGTCGTGCACGTGCTGCCCGTCGTGCTCGCGGCCGGGCTCGCCGCCCGGGCGGGCGCCCGGGCCCCGCTCGTCGTCGCGGGCGCCGTGCCCGTCACGGTCTGGCTGACGGTCGGGGCGCCGGCGGAGGTGCTCGCCCGGGCGCGGCAGGACCCGCGGCTGCTCGTCGTCGACCCCTCGGACCTCGTCCTGCTCGTGGGTCTCGTCGTGGCCGCGACCGCGCTGGGCTCCGCCTTCGGACGGCTGGCGAGCACGTCCGCGGCGCTCGCCGCCCGCCACCGCGAGCTCGAGCGGCTCACCGGCCTGCAGCTGCGGGAGGCCGTGCACGCCGAGCGCGCGCGCATCGCGCGGGACCTGCACGACGTGGTCGCGCACCACGTCACGGCCGTGGTCGTCCGGGCGCAGGCCGCCGACCGGGTGGGCGGCGACGACCCGGAGGTCTACCGCGACGCGGTGCGGTGGATCGCGCCGACCGGGCGCGAGGCGCTGGCCGCCATGCGGTCCGTCGTGCGGGTGCTGCGCGAGGACGACGACGGGGCCCCCGGTGACGCGGCCCCCACCACCCTCACCGCCCTCGTCGACGGCGTCCGCCGCGCGGGCCTCGTCGTCGACCTCGACGTCCCGCCCCGGTGGTCCGCGCCGAGCCCGGAGGTCGCCCTCGCGGTGGTCCGCACGGCGCAGGAGGCGTTGACCAACGTCGTCGCGCACTCGGCGGCCGGGGCCGCGCGGCTGCGGCTCCTCGCCGGCCCGGGCACGCTGCGGCTCGAGGTCGACGACCCGGGGCCGGCGCGGGACCGGCCCGTGGCCGGCGGGGGCGGCTTCGGGCTCGTCGGGATGCGCGAGCGGGCGCAGCGGTGCGGCGGGGACCTCGTCGCGGGGCCGACGGCCGCAGGTGGCTGGTCGGTCCGGCTGGAGGTGCCCCGTGGGCGCTGAGGCCGTGCCGCCGGTGCGGGTGCTCGTCGTCGACGACCAGGCGATGATCCGCACCGGCCTGGCCATGATCGTCGACCACGAGCCGGACCTCCTCGTCGTCGGGGAGGCGGGGGACGGTGCGACGGCGGTGGCGGCCGCGACCCGGCTCGCCCCCGACGTCGTGCTCATGGACGTGCGCATGCCGGGGGTCGACGGCGTGGAGGCGACCCGCCGGATCCGGGCGGACCCGGCGCTGGAGGGCGTGCGCGTGGCCGTCCTGACGACCTTCGACGACCCCGACCTCGTCGCCGGCGCGCTGCGGGCCGGGGCCGACGCGTTCCTGCTCAAGGACACCGACCCGGGCACGCTCGTGGCGGCCGTGCGCACGGTGCACGGCGGTGGCAGCGTGCTCGACCCGGCGGTGACGCCGTTCGTCGTGCGGCAGTGGCGGGAGGCGGAGCGCGCCGCGGCGGCCGCGGGCGGCCCGTCCGGGGACGCCCGGTGGGCCGCCGGGGTCGCCGCCCTCACGGCCCGGGAGCGGGAGGTGCTGCGGGCCGTCGCGCGCGGCGCGTCCAACGCCGACGTCGCCGCGGCGCTCGGCGTGACGGCGGCGACGGTGAAGAGCCACGTGCACGCCCTGCTGGGCAAGCTCGGCTGCCGCAGCCGCGCGCAGCTCGTCGCGGCCGCGTACGAGTCGGGCGCCGTGGTCCCCGGGGGCGCCGGCTGAGCGCCCCCGGGGAGCGGCTCAGCCCTTGCGGCCCGTGGTCGCGACGCCCTCGATGAAGTAGCGCTGGCCGAAGGCGAACAGCACGAGCATCGGCAGGGTCACCAGGAGCGAGGCCACCATGACGAACTGGTAGTCGCCCTGGCCGCCGGCGGTCGGGCTGTAGCGGGTCATGGCGTAGGCGATGCCGAGCGGGGCGGTGAAGTCCGACGGCTGGCCGGCGTTGAGGTAGATGAGCGCGGCCTGCAGGTTGTTCCAGGACGCCTGGAACTCGAACAGCAGCACGATGATGAAGCTCGGCACGCTCAGCGGCATCGCGATCTTCCAGAACAGCCGCCAGTAGGAGGCGCCGTCGATGCGCGCGGCCTCGAACAGCTCCCGCGGCAGGCCGAGGAAGAACTGCCGCTGCAGGAAGATGTAGAAGGCCGACCCGAAGAGGTTGGCGCCGAACAGCGGCACCCACGTGCCGAGGAAGCCCAGCTCCTTCCAGATGAGGTAGACCGGGATCATCGTCACGGCGCCGGGCAGCATCATCGTCGCGAGCACGAGGCCGAAGAGGAACCCGCGCCCGGGGAACCGGAAGTAGGCGAACCCGAACGCGACGAGCGAGCTGGAGACGGCCACGAGCACCGCCGCGAGCACCGCGATGACGACGCTGTTGACCATCCAGGCCGCGACGGGCAGCTCGTCGAAGACCTGGACGTAGTTGTCCCAGTGGAACTCCCGCGGCCACAGGCGGTTGTCGAAGACCTGCCCGCGGCCCTTGAGGCTGGCCGCGAGGAGCCAGACGAACGGGTAGAGGAACAGCAGGGAGAACAGGACGAGCAGCGCGTAGCCGACGACGCGCCCGGCGGTACGGCGCCGTGCCGACCCGCCGATGCGGTCCTCGTCCGCCTTGCGCCGGCGCGTGTCCGCGGTCGTCCCCGGGACGGGCTGGAGCGGCGTCGTGTTGCCCAGGACGGCCATCAGTCCTTGTCCCCCTCGTAGTAGACGAACCGGTTGCCGAACCGCATCTGGATGAACGTGATGGACATGATGATCACGAACAGCAGCCAGGCCATGGCGGCGGCGAACCCGAAGTTGAACTGCCGGAACGCCTGCTGGAAGAGGTAGATCGCGTAGAACAGCGACGCCTCGGGGGAGGCGTTGGACTGGTCGCGCCAGAAGAGCAGGTACGCCTGGTCGAAGATCTGGAACGCGGCGATCGTGAGGATGATGACGTTGAAGAACATCGCGCTGGAGATCATGGGCAGCGTGATGGAGCGGAACTTGCGCCACGGCCCGGCGCCGTCGAGCTCGGCCACCTCGTAGAGCTCGCGCGGCACGTTCTTCAGCGCGGCGAGGAAGATCACCATCGTCCCCGACACGCCCCACAGGGTCATGAGGACGATGGAGGGCTTCACCCAGTCGGGGTCGACGAGCCACTGCGGGCCCTCGAGGCCGAGGAACCGCAGGCCCTGGTTGATCGCGCCGCTGTTGCCGTTGAGCAGCAGGAAGAAGATGGCGGCGGTCGCCACGGCCGGCGTCATGCGCGGCAGGTAGTACAGGGTGCGGAAGAACCCCGCGCCCTTCGTCGCCTGGTTCAGCAGCGACGCGAGGAAGAGGGCGAACACGATCTCCAGCGGCACCGCCAGCACCGCGTAGAAGAGGGTGTTGGCCAGGGAGGTGGCGATGCGCGGGTCGTCGAACAGCTCCGCGTAGTTCGCCAGGCCGATCGGGGTCGCCTCGTTCGTCGCCAGGTTGTAGCGGCTGAACGAGATGACCAGCGAGTAGACCATCGCCCCGAGCGTGAAGACGAGGAACCCGATGATCCACGGCGAGATGAACAGGTAGCCGGCGATCGCCTCGCGGCGGTCGTACTTCCCCCACCGGCCCCGTCGCCTCCGCTTCGGGTCCGGCGCGCCCCCGGGCGGGGTCCCCGCCGGGGAGCCTCCCGCCGGTGCCGCGGTGGCACCACCGGCTCTGAGCTCGGTCATCGAGACCTCCTCGGACAGGCGCCCGCACGACCGGGTCCCCCCGCCGCGTCACCGCGTCGGGCCCGCCGTCCTGGCGTGTGTGGCAACGTTGCCACGCTGGTCTGGCGACTATAGGTCGCCCGCGCCGACGGTAGCAACGGACGGACCGGACGGCGCGGGATGGAACGGGCGTGCGACCTGCGCCGGGACCGCCGGCCGTGCCGCCCCGGCGTCGCGGCGGACGCGCGGCCGGACGGTCGATTCGGTGCCCCGCCGCCGAGCCGGTATCGTCCCCTCCCGAGGTAGCGTGTCCGAGCGGCCTAAGGAGCACGCCTCGAAAGCGTGTGTGGGTGAAAGTCCACCGTGGGTTCAAATCCCACCGCTACCGCCAGCAGAGGTCGGCGCCGCAGCAGGTCGACCTGGCAGAACCCCCCGCAGGGGCCCGGACGGGCCCCGGCGGGGGGTTCTGCCGTCCACCCGGACGGCCGTCGGCCGGTGCGCCGCCGGACGAGGGGCCTGGTCCTAGGCTCGCCGCGGGCGCCCGGGGGTCGTGCGCGCGGAGCGGGGGCGGGTGGATGCGCAGGGTCGTGGCGGGACGCGCGCGGCGGGGGACGGCGGCGGCCGTCGCCGAGGGGTCGCCGGTCTCCCAGCTCGCGTGCGACGACGCCGGCCGGGTCGTCTGGTGCAACGCGGCGGCCCGGAGCCTCGTCGGCGTCGGGCCCGGCGCGCCTCTCGCGGACGCCCTGGTCGCCGTCGACGGGCGGACGCCCCCGTGGCCCTCCGGGCACCCGGACCCCGGGGGCGGGGCGGCGTCGTGGACCGCCCGGACCGTTGGCGGGGCGGTCGTCGAGGTGCACGTCGCGCGGCACGCCGGCCGGACGGTCGTGGCGGTCGTCGACGTCTCGGTGCTGCACGCCGCCGTCGCCGGGACGTCGGTCGACGGCCTCACGGGCCTCCCGCACCGGATGGCGGTCACCGAGGCGGCGATCACCCACCGGCGGCAGGCGCTGGCCACGGGCACCCGCCCGGCGCTCGTGCTGGTCGACCTCGACCGGTTCAAGGAGGTCAACGACCGGTTCGGCCACGCGGCCGGGGACGCGGTCCTGCGTGAGGTGGCGCGCCGCCTCGCGGGCTGCGCGGGTCCGGACGCGGTCGTCGGGCGCACCGGGGGCGACGAGTTCCTCGTCGCGGTCCCGGACGGGGGAGCGGCCCGGGCGCTGGAGGTGGCCCGTGACGTCGCCGCGGCCCTCGCCGCACCCGTCGGGCTGGAGGTCGCCGGCGGGACGCAGGTCGTGGTCCCGGCGTCCATGGGGATCGCCGAGCACTCGGCGACGACGGACTTCGACCAGTGGCTCGACGAGGCCGACGCGGCGCTCGACCGGGCGAAGCGGACCGGCCGGGGGCGCGCGGTGGTGTACGAGCCGACCGAGGGGTCCCCGGTCGACGTGCGGCGGCTCGAGCAGCAGGTCGCCCGCCTCCAGCGCCGGGCCGACCGCGACGACCGGACCGGGCTGCTCCGCGACCTCGTCTTCCGCGAGGACCACCTGCGGCTGCTCCGGGAGGTCCACGCGGGCGGGGGTCCGCTGTCGCTCGTCCTCGTCGACGTGGACGAGTTCCACGGGTACAACGTCGCCCACGGGCTCCAGGAGGGGAACGCGGCCCTGCGAGCCGTCGCGGACCGCTGCCGGGAGGCGGTCGGGGACGACGACCGGGCCTACCGCTACGGCGGGGACGAGTTCGCGCTGCTGCTGCCGGGCGCCGACGTCGCGGCGGCGCTCGCCGTCGCCGAGCGGGTCCGCGCCGCGGTGGAGGGCGACGGGATCGAGCACCGGGCCTCGTCCTGGGGCGTGGTGACCGTGTCGGTCGGCGTCTGCACGGTCGGCGGCGACCCCGCCGGCACCCGGGACGTCCCGGACCCCGACCGCCTGGTGGGGCAGGCGTCGGCGATGCTGCACGGGGCGAACCGGGCCCTGCTCGAGGTGAAGGACGCGGGCCGGAACCTGTGCCGGTCGGCCCCGCCCCAGACGCACCCGGCGGGTCACCGGCCCGACGACGCCGCACGCCGACGCTGAGACCGGCGACACCCGGCGGCGTCGCCGGACGGCCGGTGCGCCGCTACGGCCGGGCGACGACGAGCAGCGGCCCCGGCGCGGGCCGGGGTGCCGGGCCGGGGTCGTGCGCGGTCAGCGGCTCGCGGGCGGCCGTCCAGGGCTCGGCGCGGAACAGCGCCGTGCCGTCGAGGTAGCGGGGCAGCGGGCGCACGGCCGGGCCGGGGGCGTCGGGGACGAGGCCGTCGGTGGCGGTGGGGCCGCCTCGGACGACGGGTGCGGGAGCCCCTGCGGGCGCCGGGTCCGGGGCGAGCGCCGGCGACGCGGTGAGGACGACGGCCGCCGCCACGGCGAGCAGCACCGCGCCGACGCGCGCGCCCCGCGCCCGCCCTCGGCCCGTGCCCCTCGCACCACCCACGCCCTCGATCATCCGCCCGCCGGGCCGGGGTCGTCCAGGCCCGGGACGGTCGGCCGGGTGGCGGGTGGTCCCCCTCCGGCGACCGCGCGCAGCACCGCGGCCGTGCGTCGTCGCGAGGTGGTCATCGCGCCCCCCGGCCGGCCGACGGCAGCCGGAGGGTGAAGGTGGCGCCGCGGCCCGGGCCCTCGCTCGCGGCCCCGACGGTGCCGCCGTGCGCCGCGACGAGGGCGCGGCAGACCGCCAGGCCGATCCCCGAGCCGCCGTGGGCGCGGTCCCGCGCGCCGTCGGCACGGTAGAAGCGCTCGAACAGGTGCGGCAGGTGCTCGGCCGCGACGCCCTCCCCGTCGTCCGCCACCGTCAGCACGAGCTCGCCCGCCGCCGACCTCGCCGCGGCCACCGCCACGTGCCCGCCCGCCGGGGTGTGGCGCAGCGCGTTCCCGACGAGGTTGTCGAGCACCTGCCCCAGGCGCAGCCGGTCGACGTCGGCCACCGGCGCGTCGGGCGCCACGTCCCCGACGAGCGCCACGCCGGCGGCGGCCGCCCGGTCGGCGCCCGCCGCGACGGCCGCCGCCACGAGCTCGCCCGCCGGCACGGGGGACCGCTCCAGACGCAGCTCGCCGGACTCGGCGCGGGTCACGGCGGCCAGGTCCTCGGCGAGGCGCGTCAGCCGCCGGCCCTGGTCGCGCAGGAGGGCGCGGGTGCGGGCGTCGAGGGGCTGCACGCCGTCCTCCACCGCCTCGAGGCAGGCCTCGAGCGTCGCGACCGGGGTGCGGACCTCGTGGGCGACGTCGGCGAGGAGCCGGGCGCGCAGGCGGTCGGCCTCGGCGAGGCGGTGGGCCATCGTCGAGAAGGCCGTGGCCACCTCGTCGAACTCCCTCCCGAGCCCCGGCGGGGCGACCGGTGCGTCGTAGCGGCCCGCCCCGACGGCCCGCGCCGCGGCGGACAGCGCGGCGAGGGAGCCGCCGATCCGGCGGGCGAGCACCGCGCTCACCACGAGCGCCGCCAGCACGGCCGCGAGCAGCGCCACCGCCAGCGCGAGCGTCGAGGCCGAGGCGAAGGCCTCCTCGGCGTGCACCGCGGCGGCGTCGTGGCCCCCCAGGCCCGCGCGCAGCAGGTGCTCGTGGAAGAGGGCGGGACCGACGGCGGAGGCCACCACCCACGCGGTCACCGCGCCCGTGAGCACGACGACGCCCAGGGCCACGAGGAGCCGCGCCACCAGCCCGCGCCGCGCCCGGACCGACGGGACGGCGCGGCTCACCGTCCCGGCCCCAGCCGGTAGCCGACGCCGCGGACGGTGCGCACGTAGCGCTGCTCCTCCGCCGTGTCGCCCAGCTTGCGGCGCAGGTGGAGGACGTGGACGTCGACGAGGTGCTCGTCGCCGACCCAGCCCGGACCCCACACGGCCTCCACGAGGGCGTGGCGCGAGAAGGCGCGCGCGGGCTCGGCCGCGAGCGCGGCGAGCACGTCGAACTCCGTGCGCGTGAGGTCGACCAGCACCCCGTCCCGGCGCACCTCGCGCCCGACGGGGTCGACGACGAGGTCGCCGACCCCCAGCCGGGGTGCCGTCGCCGGGCCCGGCGGGCGCCGCGGCCGGCGCATCAGCACGCCGACCCGGGCGACGAGCTCGCGGGGGCTGAAGGGCTTGGTCAGGTAGTCGTCCGCCCCCGCCGCCAGCCCGAGGAGGGTGTCCGCCTCCTCCGCGCGGGCGGTGAGCACGAGGACGTAGCAGTCCGAGAAGGCCCGCACCCGCCGGCACACCTCGAGCCCGTCGAGCCCCGGGAGCCCCAGGTCGAGCACGACGACGTCGGGGTCCGTCTCCCGCACCGCCTCGACGGCCGCGGGCCCGTCGTGGACCTGCCGGACGGCGAAGCCCTCGCGCTCGAGGTAGCCCGCGACGATGCGCGCCAGCGGCGCCTCGTCGTCGACGACGACGGCGCGACGGGCGGGGGCGGCGGACGGACCGGCCGGCGGGGTCACCGCCCCATCCTCGCGCGGGCGGGGCGCCGCGGGCCGGGCCGCAGGGCCCACCGGGGCGGACTTCATCGGATCTTCAGCGTCCGGGGTCGGCGGTCCCCCCGCGGCGTGCGCATGCTGGGTGCGGCCGCCCGCCGCGCGCGGCCGCGCGTCCCCTGCCCGCCCGGCGCCGGGGGCGTGCTCCACCCGCAGCACCGCGCCCCGCCCGTGGCGCCCGAGGCACCGGAGGCCCCCATGTCCCGCATCCCCGCCCGTCGTCCCCTCGCGACCGCGGCCGCCGTGCTCCTGGCCGCCGGCCTCGCGACGGGGGTGGCCGGGTGCGCCTCCGGCGGCGGCGGCGGCACGGACGCCGGCGCCGGCGACGGCGCCACGGCGGGAGCAGGCGCGGAGCACTCCGACGCGGACGTGGCCTTCGCGCAGATGATGGTGGAGCACCACGAGGGTGCGCTCGAGATGGCGGGCGACGCCGCGGAGCGCGCGCAGGACGCCGAGGTCCGGGCGCTCGCCGAGCGCATCGCGGCGGCGCAGGGGCCCGAGATCGCGCTCATGACGGGGTGGCTCGAGGACTGGGGCGCGGGCGCCGGCGGGGACATGCACCACGGCGACCACGGGGGCACGGCGGACATGGAGATGGACGGCATGACGCAGGCGGACGCGATGGAGCACCTGGACGGGCTGTCCGGTGCGGCCTACGACCGCGCCTTCCTCGAGCTCATGACCGCGCACCACGAGGGGGCGGTCGCGATGGCGGGGCGCGAGCAGGAGGAGGGGGCCGCCGCCGAGGCCGTCGCGCTGGCCGGGCGGATCGTCGCGGACCAGACGGCGGAGATCGACGAGATGGAGGGGCTGCTCGGGCGGCTGCCCTGACCGCGGCCCCGGTCGGGCCCGCGGGCCGTGGAGGGCCTGCCGGTCGGGACCGAGGTCCCGACGGGGGCCGCCCGGAGGCCCGGCGACGCGGGCCTTCATCGAGGCTTCATCGTCCTGCGCACCGGGACGCCCGGGGCGGGCCGACGGTGAGGGGGACGGCGGAGAGCCCGCCGCGCACCGTCCCCGGAGACCACCGTGACCACCACCCCGACGCCCGTCCCCGCCCCCCGCCCGACCCTCGACCCCCGGGCGCTCGCGGCCCCCGACGCGAGCCTGGGCAGGACGGCCACCGCGGCGCTCCTCGCCGGCGTGGTGGCCGTCGTGGCGGTGCTCCTGCCGGCGTGGCCCGCGGGGCCGGACATGGGGTCCACGCACTACATGGGTCTCCTGGCGGCGAACCAGCCCTGGAACCTGCTCGTCTTCATGGCCGTGCCGGTCGTGCTCGCCGAGACCGTCGCGGTGACCGAGCTCGTCGTGCTGCTCGGCCGGCGCGTGCCCGCGGCCGTGCGCGCCCTCAACCGGTGGGCCGGGATCCTCGGCGGCGTCTGGTTCCTCGGGGTCACCGTGTACCTGCTGCGGCACGCCGTGGTGCCGCTGACCGTCGGCGGGGACTGGCGCGGGCCGGCGGACGTCGTCGCGGTGGGCGCCTACCTGCTCGGGGTCGTGCCGCTCGTCGGGCTGGCGCTGGTCGAGACGCGTGTCGTCGGGCCGGCCTGGGACGCGGACCGCCGCCGGGCCGTGCACGCCGGGCTCGTCGGGCTGTTCCTCGTGGTCGCCCACGTCGCGATGATCGCCGGGATGCTGGACCCGACGGTCCTCGGGTGGGCTCCGACGCACACCATGACCGACGGCGCCACGATGCCCGGCACCTCGCACTGACCTCCCCGGCGGCCCGGCCGTCGACCCCCGCGGCGGGGTCCCGTGCGGGTCGGGCGCGCGACGACGGGCGGGACGGCCCCCCTGCGGACGTCCCGCCCGTGGTCGCCCCCGCGTCGCCCCTCAGGCGCCCGGTGCCGTGACCGGGTGGTTGGCGACGAGGACCCCGCGCGGGTCGACGGCCGCACGGACCCGCCGGAGCCGCTCCCAGTCCTGCGGGCGGTACCCCGACGCGGTGTCCGTGCGGCCCTCCGCGAAGTTCAGGTACTGCCGGCCGGTGGCCCACGGCGCCATCCCGGCGACGAGCGCCGTCGCCGCGGCGTGGTTGATCGCGGCGAGCTCGGGGGTAGAGGCCATGCCGCCGGCGAACAGGACGGCCTCGCCCTCGAGGCAGGGCATCGCGCCGCCGTCCTCCGCCGGCCGGGACAGGGCACCGCCCAGCTGGCGCAGCTCCACCATGGCGAGCGGGGTGCCGCTGCCGGGGCCGGCGACGCGCAGGAGCGTCGCGACCCCCTCGTCGTCGAGCGGGCCGAGGACCGCGGTCGCGGACACCGCCGCCGACGGCTCCTCCGGGTCCATGTGCAGCCGGACGAGCGCCGCCGCCGGGACGCGGCCGAACGTGTCGATCTCCGGGGCGAGCGCGCGCAGGTCCGCGACCACCGCCGCGGCCGCGGCGTCGTCGTCCCCGAGGACGGCCCCGTCGACGACGACGAGGTGCCGGCCGCGCAGGAACGGCGGGACCGCCTCGACCGGCGGCACCTGCAGCAGCCGGAAGGACGTGGTGACGGCGTCGGGGGCCGTGGCGGCCCAGCGCAGCCACGCGGGCAGCACCTCCGGCGCGCGGGCGGCGTCCCAGACGAGCATCCCGGCGAAGGCGGTGGCGACGGGGTAGGCCCGGAGCTCGAGCTCGACGACGACGCCGAAGGAGCCGCCGCCGCCGCGCAGCGCCCAGAACAGGTCGGCGTGGTGGTCGGCGTCGACGCGCAGGACGTCGCCGTCGGCGGTGACGACCGTCGCGCCCGTGACGCTGTTCGTCGCCAGGCCCAGGGCGCGGGCGAACCAGCCCATCCCGCCGCCGAGGGTGTAGCCCACGACGCCCACGTCCGGCGACGAGCCGTGCAGGACCGCCAGGCCGTGCGCGGCGGCGGCCTCGACGACGGGCGCCCAGAGCACGCCGGCGCCGACGCGGACGCGCTGCGCGCCGGGGTCGACGTGCACGTGGTCGAGCGCGCCGGTGCGCAGGAGGACGACGTCGTCGAGCACGCCGAGCGGGCCGGCGTTGTGGCCCGTGCCCTGCGCGGCGACCCGCAGCCCGGCCCGGCGGGCGGCGCGGACGACCTCGACGACCTCGTCGACGGTGGCCGGGTAGGCCACGGCCGCGGGGTGCTGGGCGACGGCGAGGTTCCACGCCTGGGCGGCGGCCGCGTACCCGGGGTCGCCGGGCAGGTGGACGGCCCCGCCGCACAGCCCGCGCAGGCCGAGCGCGCGGTAGCCGGACGGGTGGGTCGGGCGGTCGTCGACGGCGGGCACGGCGGACAGCGCGGCCTCGACCTCGTCGACGAGGGCGGGGTCGTCCTCGCCGATCTCGACGAGCGCGTCGGCGGCGAGGTCCGTGACGGGGGTCGCGGTGACGGCGGCCGCCACCCCCGGGAGCGCGGCGGCGTCGGCGGGGCCCGCGGTCGTGGGGCGCGGCTCGTCGGCCTCGGTCGTGGCCGGGACGGTGGTGCTGCTCATCGGTGCTGCTCCTCGTGGGGTGGTCGGTGCGCGGTCGTCGTCGACCGCGTCCTCCGGGGTCCGGTGGCGACCGGGCTGGTCGGTGGGAGCACCGTGGCGGGAGCCGCTGACCGTGCGCCTACCACCGGCCCGGGGGTCCGACCCGCGGGCCGCTGACCGTCCGCTTACCGCCCCCTTGCCGTGGGCCCTTCCGCGTGTCGGCGGGCGGGTCTAGCCTCCGCGGGTGGGCGCGGTCGGCTGCACCGTCCTCGGCCGGGTCGGCGTCACGGTCGGGGGCGTCGACGTGCCCGTCGCGGGCCGCCGGGAGCGGGCCGTGCTGGCCGTGCTCCTCGCCGCGCACGGGGCCGTGGTGCCGGCGGACCGGCTCGTCGACGCGCTGTGGGGCGGCGCCGCGGGGCCGGGGGCGCTCGGGTCGCTGCAGGTCGCCGTCTCGCACCTGCGCCGCGCGCTCGAGCCCGGGCGGGCCGCCGGGGAGCCGCCGCGGGTGCTCGTCAGCCGCGCCACGGGCTACGCGCTGCCGCTGACCCCCGACGCCGTGGACGCGGAGCGCTTCGTCGCCGCGGCGCTCCGCGCGCAGGAGGTGCTGACGGACGACCCGGCGGCCGCCCTCGCCACGACCCTGGAGGCGCGGGCGCTGTGGCAGGGGGACCCCTACGCCGGCGCCCCCGACGTCGACCCCGTCACGGCCGAGGTCGCCCGGCTGCGGGAGGTGCGCACGGCCTGCGACGAGACGCACGTGGAGGCCCTCCTCGCGCTCGGGCGGACGGCGGAGGCGCTCGGGCTGCTCGAGGGGGTCGTCGTCGCGCACCCCTTGCGCGAGCGGCCCGCCCGGCTGCAGGCGGTGGCCCTCTACCGGGCCGGGCGGCAGGGCGACGCCCTCGCGGCCCTGCGACGGCTGCGGCGGGCGCTCGACGAGGAGCTCGGCGTCGACCTCTCGCCGGAGACGCAGGGGCTGGAGACCGCGCTGCTGCGCCACCAGCCGCCGCCGACGGCCGGGTCCGTCGGCGGCGGGCCGAGGGCCGCCGACCCGGCCCCCGCCGCCGTGTTCCCACCGCCCACCGCGCCCGCGCTCCCCGCGCCGGTCGCGCCGGTCCCGCCGACCGAGCCGGGCGGGCACCCGGCCCGGCGGGCGGGGGACCGGCCCTCGGCCGCCGGCACCTCCGGTGCCGTGCCCTTCGTCGGGCGGGACGTGGAGCTCGGCCGGCTCCGGGGCGCGGCGGCCGCGGCCCTGGCCGGGACCGCGACCTTCGTGCTCGTCGAGGGCGACCCCGGCATCGGCAAGACGCGCCTGCTCGAGGAGCTGGCCCGCACGTGCGCGCCGGTGGCGGCCGTCGCGTGGGGGCGGTGCTCCGAGCCCGGGACCGCCCCCGACTACTGGCCGTGGCTGGAGGTGCTGCGCGCGGTCGTGGCCGCCGGGCTCGTGCCGGACCCGCCGCCCGCGCTCGCCCCGCTGCTCGGCGGCCCCGCGGCCCCCGGCGACCCGGGCGTGGCCGCACCGCGGGAGGACCGGCGCTTCGGCGTGCTCCAGGCCGCCGTCGACGTGCTGCGCGACGCCGCCCGCGGCCGGCCGGTCGTGCTGCTCCTGGAGGACCTGCACTGGGCCGACCCGGCCTCGGCCGAGCTGCTCGAGCACCTCGCGGTGCGGCTGCACGACGCCCCCGTGCTCGTCGTCGCCACCCTGCGCGAGCTCGAGCTGGGCCGGGACGACGCCGTCGTGCGCGCGGTCGGGGCGGTCGTGCGGCGCTCCGGGCTGCGGCTGCACCTGGCGGGGATGACCGCGACCGCCACCGCGACCCTCGCGGACGCCGCCGCGGGCGACGCCGTGCCGCCCGCGGTCGCGGCCGCCGTGCACCGGCGCGCGGAGGGCAACCCGTTCTTCGTCGCCGAGCTCACCCGGCTGCTCGCGGGGACCGGCCGGCTCGACGACCCCGCCGCCGTCGACCGCGCGGAGGTGCCCGCCGGGGTGCGGGACGTGGTGCGCTCGCGGCTGTCCGTGCTGCCGGAGGAGACCCGGCGGCTGCTCGAGGTGGCCGCCGTCGCCGGGCGCGAGGTCGACCTCGCCCTGCTCGTGCGGGCGGCGGGGGTCGACCTCGACACCTGCCTCGACCGGCTGGAGCCGGCGGTGGCGGCCCGGGTGCTCGTGCCCGTGGTGGAGAGCCCCGGCCGGCACCGGTTCGCGCACGCCCTCGTGCGGGAGGCCGCGCTGGCCGACCTGCCGTCCGTGCGGGCGGCGCGCTGGCACGTGCGGGTCGCCGACGCGCTGCGCGCCACCGTCGGGTGGGAGGACGCGGCCCAGGTCGTCGCCGACCACCTCTGGCAGGCGGCCCCCCTCGTCGGCGCGGCGCGGGCGGCGCAGGCGCTGGAGGAGGCGGCGGAGGTCGCGCTGCGGCGCACGGCCTACGAGGCGGCGCAGTCCCAGCTCGAGCGGGCCCTGGCGCTGCGCCGGACGGCCGAGGCCGGCCCCGAGGGCGACGAGGCGGAGCTGGGCACCCTCGTCCGGCTGCTCCACCTGCGCACGGCCCGCTTCGGGTTCGGCGCGGCCTCGGCGGGGGACGTGCTGCCGCGCGCGAAGGACCTCGCCCGCCGGTCGGGGAGGCCCGACCTGTACCTGTCCCTCCTGCACGTGCACTGGGGCGCGCTGTGCACCGCCGGCCGCGTCCGCGAGGCGGCGCCGGTGGCGGCGGAGATGCGCGCGGTGGGCGACGGCTCCGGCGACCCGGTGCTGCGCGTCTGCGGCACCAGCGCGGGCGCGGTGCAGGCCTGGCACGAGGGGCGCGTCACGGAGGCCGGGGCGGCGTCCGTGCGGGTGGAGGCGCTGCTCGACGCCCTCGCGCCGGGCGAGGAGGACCGCGTGGCGGACCAGGGCGGCGGGCTCGTGGCGCCGTTCGCCGTCTACCTGCTCGAGCTCGCGGGCCTCGTGCGGGACGGCGACGAGCGGTTCGAGCGGCTCGCCGGCCGCGTGCGCGACCGGTACGAGATGCTCGTCCTGGCGAACTTCGGCGCCTTCGCGGGGGCCTGCGCCGACGACCCCGACCGCGCGACGGCCTGGGCGCGCCGCGGCCTGGACGCCGACAGCCGCGGCCTGTTCGAGTTCTTCTCCTCCGGGTGCGCGGCCTACGAGGGGTGGGGACGGGCGCGGCGGGGCGACGTCGCCGGCGGCCTCGCGCAGCTCGAGGACGGCCTGCGCCGCTACCGCGCGTCCGGCGCGGTGACGTGCTGGGGCGTCTTCGTCGGGCTGCACGTCGACGCCCTCCTCCTCGCCGGGCGGACGGCGGACGCCGCCCGGGTGCTCGACGAGGGCGCGGCACGGGTCGCCGCGACGGGCGAGCGCTTCGCGCTGCCGTACCTCGACCTCGCCCGGGCCCGGGTGGCGGCCGCGACGGGCGCCGGCGCGGCGGCGGTGAGGGCCCACCTGGCCCGGGCCACCGCGACGGCCCGGCGCACCGGGCTGGTGCCCGTGCCCGCGACCGCCGCCGCGCTCGAGGAGCGCCTCCTGGCCGGGGGTGACCTGGCCGGCGGTGACCTGGCCGGCGGTGACCTGGCGAGCATCGACCCGGCTGGGATCGACCCGGCCGGGAGCGGTCAGCGGGACGCGCCGGCGGCCCGCGCGAGCGTCCGGTAGGCCGCGACGGGCACGGCGGGACGGGCCCAGCCGCGGCGGTCGAGGTAGCGCCCGGCGGCGCGGCGGGCCCCCAGCAGCGTGCGCGCCGCGGCGACCGGGCTCTCGCCGCCGAACCCGCCGAGCGACCGCTCCGGGGTGAAGGCCCAGCCGTCGGCGTCCGGCACGAGGCGTCCGGCGGCGCCGGCGGTCCGCTGGGCGTCGAGCCGGTCGTCGTGGGTGTGCACCAGCACGCTCGCGGGCCCGGCGACGAGGGGCTCGCCCGGGGCCGCGAGCACCCGCAGCACGTCCCCGCCCTCGCCGGCGGTGCCGGCCGCGGTGCGGGGCGCGGTGCCGGGCGCGGTGCCGGGCGCGGTGCCGGGCGCGGTGCCGGCCAGCCGCACCCGCGCCTGCCGCGGCACCGCGTCGTCGCCGACCCACGAGAGCACGGCCGAGGGCAGGTCCGCGGCCACGCGTCGGAACCGCGCGAGCGGGTCCCCGCCGCGCGCCGGGGCGGTGACGCCGGGGGCGGGGTCGGGGGAGAGGTCGGGGACGGCGTCGGCGGGGCGCAGGAGCACCTCGTCGGGGACGACGGTGAGCACCAGCCGGAACCAGTACCAGTCCATCACCCGTGGCAGGAGCGGTCCCTGCAGGTACGACGCGCCGGAGGGCTGCAGGCGGTAGATCCGCTCCCAGTAGGGCTCGAGGCCGGCGGGGTCGACGCGGAGCACGTCCGGGCAGGTCGCCCGCCCGCGGACGAGCACGTGCGGCAGGGCGGGGCCGCCCGTGCCCGTCGGCTCGGAGAACAGCAGGCTCACCCGCGGGTCCCGGCGGACGTTGAGGGCCTTGACGGGGAACGCGACCGAGGTCGTGAGGGTGAGCGTGCCCGCCGCCTCGTCGAGCAG
Source organism: Cellulomonas endophytica (assembly GCF_004123805.1). Lineage (GTDB taxonomy): Bacteria > Actinomycetota > Actinomycetes > Actinomycetales > Cellulomonadaceae > Cellulomonas > Cellulomonas endophytica. Next base: position 23,939 of record NZ_RWJX01000020.1, read on the forward strand.
CGTCACCACCGGCCAGGCCACCGGGACGCCCGAGCGGCCGACGGTGGCCAGCTCCGTCGTGGCGTAGGTGCGCACCGCGTCGGCCGCGACGGGGGAGAGGCGCCCGTCGACGAGGCCGTCGGGACGCCAGCCCCCGGGCAGCGGCCCCTGCTCGGGGGCGGGTGCGTCCCCGGGGCGGCGGACGTCGGGGGCGGCGGGGCGGGGTGCGGTCATCGCGGGACCTCTCGGGCGGGGACCGCGGCGCGGTCCGGCAGCAGGGCGCCCCGAGGCTCGCGGCTCCCGCTTGCCGCCGGCTGACGGCCCGCTTCCGGCCGGCGTCAGCCGCGCTCGTGCAGGCCCTTCGCCAGCCGCTCGACCGCGTCGACGAGCGTCGCGCGCCCCGCGGCGAAGTTCAGCCGCACGTGCCCGGCGCCGCCCGTGCCGAACGGGACGCCGCTCGTGAGCGCGACACCCGTCCGTCCCCGGAGGGCGTCCGCGGGGTCCTCGTCGTCGGGCAGGTCGTAGGCGCGCAGGTCGAGCCAGGCCAGGTAGGTGCCCTCCGGCGCCCGGTACCCGGCGGCCGGCAGGTGGGCGGCCAGCAGCTCGCCGACCAGGGTGCGGCGGGCGTCGAGCGCGACGAGCAGCTCGTCGAGCCAGCCACCGCCCTCCCGCAGCGCGGCGGTGTGCGCGAGGACGCCGAGGTGGCTCGCCCCCGCGGCGACGACCTCGGGGAAGGTCGCGAGCGTGCCGGCGGTCTCCGGGCCCCCGACCAGCACCGCCGCCTTGAGGCCGGCGAGGTTCCACCCCTTCGACGCGGACAGGAGCGCGAAGGCGCTCCCCGTCCCCGGCACGGACAGGTACGGCGTGAACGTCGCGCCGGGCAGGACCAGGGGCGCGTGGATCTCGTCGGAGACGACCCGGACGCCGTACCGCGCGGCGAGCGCGGCCAGGGCGGTCAGCTCCTCGGGGGTCGGGACGGTGCCCGTCGGGTTGTGCGGGTTGCAGAGCAGGTACGCCGCCGGGCGGGACTCCGCGGCGGTCGCGGCGAACACCGCCTCGAGGCGCCGCAGGTCCAGGCGGCCGTCCTCCCCGAGCGGGGCCTCGACGACCCGCCGCCCGGTGTGCGCCACGACGGCGTGGAACGGCGGGTACACCGGGCTCGAGACGACCACCGGCGAGCCCGGCTCCGTCACGGCCGCGAGCACCTCGGTGATGCCCGTCATCACGTCGGCGACGAGGAGGGTGCGCGACGGCTCGAGGCCGTCCCACCCCCACCGCTGCGCGGCGAACGCGGCGAGCGCGTCCGCGTACCCCTCTCCCGCGGGGTACCCCGTGTCCCCCCGGTCGAGCGCCTCGACGAGCGCCCGGTGGACCGGCCCGGCCAGCGGCACGTCCATCTCGGCGACCCAGAGCGGCAGCACGTCGTCGCCGAAGCGACGCCACTTCTCGCTCGTGCGGCGGCGCAGCTCGGGCAGGGTCAGCTGGTCGAGGAGGTCCGTGCTCACCCGGTCGATGGTCCCACCGACATCCGACGACGTCCCGGCGACGTCCCGGCGACGTCCCGGCGACGTCCCGACGACGTCCCGACGAGGTGCGGCGGTGCCGCCCCCGCCTGCCGGCCGCCGGGCGCGGCGCCGTCGGTCACAGCCGCCGGTCGAAGACGTGACCGCGTCACCCGCCTGCTGCACGGGGGCGCACCCGGCCGGATGATCCTGTCCGTCCGGTCTTGCCCGGTCTGCGTCCCGGGGTCGAGCATCGGCCCGACCGGCCGTCGCACCCCGTCCCGCGCGGGGGCCGCCGGCCGACGACGAGAGGACGCGCCCGTGCCGGAGAGCCCCGCCCGCCCCCGACCCGTCGGGCCCCCGGGGGCCACCTCGGACGCCCCGCCGGCCGCTGGTCCCTCCGCCGGCCCGTCCGCACCCGTCGACGTGCTCCGGGGCGCCGGCGCCGACGACCGCCGGCTGCCCGACGGCGACGCCACCGCCGCGCGCCCGGGCACCTTCGCGGCGGCCCACCCGCACCTGGGCCCGCACGACGTGGCCGCGGACCGCGAGCGCCTGCGCCGTCGTCGCGTGTACCGGCTGGCGGCGCTCGTCCTCGCCGCCGAGGTGTGGGTGCTCGCCCGTCAGCTGCGCGGCGAGCCCGTGCTCCCGCCGCTGCCGTCCGTGGACCCCCTCGTGCTCACGCCGGTGCTGTTCTTCGTCGCCCTCCTCGGGGTGCTCGTCGCGACGCAGCTGGGCTCGTCGCGCTCGCCGCACGTGACGTACCGGCCCGAGCAGGTCGACGTCCGCCTCGACGACGTCATCGGCATCGACCCGGTGACGGAGGACGTGCGCCGCTCGCTCGACCTCTTCCACGCGCACCGGCAGTTCGCGCAGGAGATGGGCGGCACGCCGCGGCGCGGCCTGCTCTTCGAGGGCCCGCCCGGCACGGGCAAGACCATGACCGCGAAGGCGATGGCGGCCGAGGCCGGCGTGCCCTTCCTCTACGTCTCCGCCACCGCGTTCCAGTCCATGTACTACGGCGCCACCGCGAAGAAGATCCGCGCGTACTTCCGGGCGCTGCGGGCCGCGGCCCGCGCCGAGGGCGGGGCGATCGGCTTCATCGAGGAGATCGACGCGATCGCCCTCGCCCGGGGCGGGGTGGGCGTCGGCGCACCGGCGGCCGGCGGCGCGCCCGCGGTCGGCGGCGTGGGGGGCTGGGCCTCCGCGCTCGGCGGCGGCACCCGCGTGGAGCGGGTCGTCAGCGAGGGGACGGGCGGCGTGGTGAACGAGCTGCTCGTCCAGATGCAGTCCTTCGACGAGCCGACGCGCACCGACCGCCTCGTCAACGCGGTCCTGGGCGTCGCCAACCGGTTCCTGCCGGCCCACCGCCAGCTGCGCCTGCGCCGGCCGGTCCGGGTGCCCGTGCTCCTCATCGCCGCGACGAACCGCGCCGACTCCCTCGACCCCGCGCTGCTGCGGCCCGGGCGCTTCGACCGCCGCCTCACCTTCGACCCGCCGGACGCCCGGGGGCGCCGCGCCCTCGTCGACCACTTCCTGGCGACCCGTGCGCACGACGCCTCGCTCGACGCACCCCGTGCCCGCGACCGGGTCGCCGCGGCCACGAACGGGTGGACGCCGGTCATGGTCGAGCACCTGCTCGACGAGGCGCTCGTGCACGCGCTGCGCCGGGGGGCGCGCCGGATGTCGGCCGCCGACGTGGAGGCCGCGCGGCTGACGGAGCTCGTCGGCCTGGGGCACCCCGTCACCTACACGGCCGCCGAGCAGCGGCTCATCGCCACGCACGAGGCCGGGCACGCCGTCACGGCCTGGCTCGCCGCCCCGCACCGCACCCTCGAGGTGCTCACCATCGTCAAGCGCGGCCGGGCCCTCGGCCTGCTCGCCCACGACGACTGCGAGGAGGTCTGGACCCGGTCCAGCGGCGACCTGCGCGCCCTCGTGCAGATCGCGCTGGGCGGCTGGGTCGCCGAGGAGCTCTTCTTCGGCGAGACGAGCACCGGCCCGGCCGGGGACCTCGCCTCCGCCACGCGCACGGCCTGCGAGATGGTCGGCGCCGCGGGCATGACGGGCTCGCTCGTGTCGTTCCTCGCGACCGGCGGCGACCTCGTGCCGGCGGTGCTCGCCGACGCGCAGGCCCGGGCGCAGGTGGAGGGGGTGCTGCAGGAGGCGCGGGTCGCGGTCCGCCGGCTGCTGGCCTCGCACCGGCACCTCGTCGAGGCGCTGCGCGACGCGCTGCTGGAGCGGCACGAGCTCGTCGGGGCGGAGATCACCGACGTGCTGGAGGAGGCGCGCCGCGCGCACGCCGCGGGGGTCGGGGCCGTCGAGCCGCTCGGCCTGCTCTGAGGTCTCCTCCTGGCGGGCCCGGCACGCGACCGCCCGCCGTCGCGTGCCAGGCTTGTCGCATGCAGCTGCGCATCTTCACCGAGCCCCAGCAGGGCGCGACGTACGACACCCTCCTCGCCGTGGCCCAGGCCACGGAGCGCCTCGGCTTCGACGCGTTCTTCCGCTCCGACCACTACCTGGCCATGGGCGGCGACGGCCTGCCCGGCCCCACCGACGCCTGGACGACGCTCGCCGGGCTCGCCCGCGAGACCTCCCGCATCCGGCTCGGGACCCTCGTCTCGTCGGCGACGTTCCGCCACCCCGGCGTGCTCGCGGTCCAGGTGGCGCAGGTCGACCAGATGTCGGGCGGCCGGGTGGAGCTCGGCCTCGGCGCCGGCTGGTTCGAGGCGGAGCACCGCGCCTACGGCATCCCGTTCCCCGAGAAGCGGTTCGGCCCGCTGACGGAGCAGCTCGAGGTCGTCACGGGGCTGTGGGGCACGCCCGTCGGGGAGCGCTTCTCCTACGCGGGGCAGCACTACGTGCTGGAGGACTCCCCGGCGCTGCCCAAGCCCGTGCAGGCCTCGCCCCTCGACCCCTCGCGCGCGGGCGTCCCGGTGATCGTCGGCGGCCTCGGGCCGAGGCGGACCCCGGCCCTCGCGGCCCGGTTCGCCGCGGAGTTCAACCTGTCGTTCCCCGACCTCGGGGTCGTCGAGGAGAAGCTCGCCGGCGTGCGGCGGGCCTGCGAGGACGTCGGGCGGGACCCGGCCACGCTCGTCAGCTCCGTCGCGCTCGTGCTGTGCGTCGGGCGCGACGAGGCCGAGTTCGCGCGGCGCGCGGCGGCCATCGGCCGGGAGCCGGCCGAGCTGCGCGAGCACGGGCTGGCCGGCACGCCGCAGGAGGTCGTCGACCGCCTCGGCGCCCTCGCCGCCCAGGGCATCACCCGGACGTACCTGCAGGTGCTGGACCTGGACGACCTCGACCACCTCGAGCTCGTCGCGCAGGAGGTCGCGCCCGCGCTGCGCTGACGGCATCGGCATCGGCATCGGCATCGGCGTCGGCCCCGGCCGGGTCCCCGGGGCCGGGCCGCTCGTCGTCCCGATCCCCGTCCCGCTCGTCCTGCGCCGCGGCGGCCGGCCACGCGCCGGCCGCCGCGGCCCGGGCCTCGGCGAGCAGGCGGCGGACGGTCTCGACGAGGAGCGCGACGAGGAGCGCGTTGCGCACGGCCAGGAGCAGCGTCGGCAGCGGTGCCCCCTCCGTGAGCGCCGCGTAGGTCCACGGGAAGACGACCTGCGTGGCCGCCGCCGTGACCAGCGCGAGGCCGGCCGTCCGGCCCCATCCCGGCAGCCCGACGGTGAGCGCGACGACCACCGGCGCCGCCAGCCACCCCACGTACTGCGGGGAGCCGACCTTGTTCGCCACGACGAGCAGCAGCGACAGCAGCATCGCCCCGCGCACGACGAACGCCAGGCGCACCACCCGCGTGCGGAACGCCGCGCCCGCCCGTCGTCGCGCGAGGAGCAGGAGCCCGGCGGCGAGCGCGACGCCGGCCACCAGCGCCAGGTCCATGACGGCGGACGCCACCGCCGTGCCCGGCCCGTCGACCTCCCAGGTGACGATCTCGCCGTCGTAGACCCGCCGCACGGCCGGGCTCACGAGCCCGAGCAGGACCCACGGCGTGGTGACGACCGCCTCGAGCTGCAGGTCGCGCCCGTCCTGGGCGTCGAGGAAGGTCGCGATCCGGCCCAGGCCGCCGGGCCCGCCGAGCACCGCGACGGCGCCGACGACGACCGCGCAGACCGCCGCGGCGGGCGCCACGACCCGCGCCCCGGGCCGGCGGACGGCCAGCACGAGCGGCAGCAGCAGCGCCCCGGGCGTGACCTTGACCCACGCGCCCGCGGTGAGCAGGGCGGCCGCGACCCCGGGGCGCCGCGCGGCCAGCACGAGCGCGACGACGGTCAGCGGCGCGACCACGGCGTCGAGCCGGCCCATCGCCACGGGCCCGAGCGCGGCGACGAACGCCACCCACCACCAGGCGCCGGCCGGGCTCGGGTGCCACCGCGGACCCGCGTGACCGGCCAGCGGGTGCCCGCGGGCGGGGTCGCGCAGCAGCAGCGCGAGCGCGGCCGCGTCGAGCGCGGTGACGAGCAGGGACCAGGCGAGGGCGTAGCCGGGGCCGCCGGCCGTCCCGCCCACGGCGGCGAGCAGCATCGGGACGAGCGCTCCCGCGGGGTACACCCAGGGGTCGTCGAGCACCGGCCAGCGCCCGTCGGCCAGGCCCTGGCCCACCCACCACCGGTACAGGCCGAGGTCCCAGAAGGCCCGGTCGGGCACGAGGAGGACCCCCACGACGAGCAGCGCGGCGTGCACCAGCGCGAACGCGACCCACAGCGCCCGGCGGTCCGACCGTGCCCGGACGGCGAGCGCGCGGAGGCGCGACCCGGCCACGGCGACGCCTCAGCCCGCCGGGGGCGTGGTGGGGGCCGCGCCCGCGAGGACCTCCTCGAGCGGGACGCAGCCCTCCGGCCCGACGAGGGGCTGGTCCGCGACGAGCGTGATGGCGGCCGGGTCCACCAGCGCGCCGAAGGCGCCGCCGAGGGCGAGGTCGACCGTGGCGTCGGCCCGGGCGTCCAGGACCACGACGGCGTCCTGCACCTGGGCGGCGAGCGTGTACGCGGCGGCGACGCCCGAGGCGCCGGCGGTCACGCGCGCGGTGCCGGCGTAGGAGTCGCTGTTGCCGGTGGAGGCGACGGCGAAGCCCCGGCCCGCCAGCTCCGCGGCGGTGGCGGCGGCCAGGCCGGCGCGGCCGGTGCCGTTGTAGACGTTCACCTGGATCTGCCCGTAGGGCACCGGGAGCGCGCCCTGCGGCGGGCACGCCACCGCGGCGGCGGCCTCCGTCGGGGCGGCCGACGGCGTGCTGAAGGGGCGGTCGAGGAACGACATGGACAGCGCGCCCGTGTACACCGCGGCCGAGCCGAGGCCGGCGACGGCCAGCACCGCGAGCAGCACGCCGAAGACGACGGCCTGGCGCTCGTGCCGGTGCCGGCGGCGCAGCTGGCGGGCGCGGTCGGGGGCCGGGGCGGGGGCGCTCACGGCAGCACCAGGACCCGGGCGTGGAGCACGGGGCGCTGCTGGAGGGCGGCGCGCACGGCGCGGTGCAGGCCGTCCTCGAGGTAGAGCGTGCCCCGGTACTGCACGACGTGGGCGAACAGGTCGCCGTAGAACGTGGAGTCCTCCGACAGCAGGGCGTCGAGGTCGAGGGTGCGCTTGGTGGTGACGAGCTCGTCGAGCCGCACCTGCCGGGGGGCGACCGCGGCCCACTGCTTGGCCGTCTCCAGGCCGTGGTCCGGGTACGGGCGCCCGTCGCCCACCGCCTTGAAGATCACGCGCCGAGTGTAGGGAACGCCTCGTGCCCGGCGGGCCGACCTGGCACCGTCTGCACGAGACGTGCACGTGCGGCCACCCGTCCGTGCTCCCGGCGGCGGCCGCGCGGTGCTGCCGGCGGTGCTGCCGGCGGTGCTGCGGGTGGGACGGCGGTCGGGCGACGAGGGGAGGGGTCGTGGTGGACGACGGAGGAGGTCCGGTGACGGGGTCGGTGACGGACGTCGCCGGCGTGCGCGTCGGGCAGGTGCAGCGCACGGACGACGGGTGGCTCACGGGGGTGACGGTCGTGCTGCCGCCGCCCGGGACGGTCGGGGGCGTGGACGTGCGGGGCGGCGGGCCCGGCACGCACGAGACGGACGCCCTGGACCCGCGCACCCTCGTGGCGACCGTCGACGCGGTCGTCCTCACCGGCGGCAGCGCCTTCGGCCTCGTCACCGCCCACGGCGTGCAGCGCTGGTGCGCCGCGCACGGCCGCGGCTTCCGCGTGGGCGCCGGCGAGCACGAGGTCGTGCCGATCGTGCCGGCGGCGGCCGTCTTCGACCTCGGCCGCGGCGGGCGCTTCGACGCGCACCCCGACGAGGCGATGGGCCACGCCGCCGCCGTCGCGGCCGCCGCGCAGCCCGAGCACGGGCCCGTGGCGCGCGGCACGGTCGGCGCCGGGACGGGGGCGGCGGTCGACGGCCAGCGGGCCAAGGGCGGCGTCGGCACCGCGTCCGTGCGCGTGCGGCTGCCCGCCGCCGAGGGGGCGGGTCCCGACGAGGGCGCCGGCACCGAGGTCGTCGTCGGGGCGATCGCCGTGGTGAACGCCGCGGGGGCGCCCCTGCCGCTGCTCCTGCCCGGCGCCGACGGCCCGGCGGGCACGGGCGCGGAGCCGCCCGAGGGGTCCGGCGCCCGCGACGCGCCCCGTGCCCTCGCGGCGCCGGGCGCCGGCGGCGGGGCCGCGACCGACCCCGGGAGGGCGCCCCTGAGCACGACGATCGCGTGCGTCGTCACCGACGCGCTCCTCGACCCCGCCGAGACCTCACGGACGGCGACGGCCGCGCACGGCGGGCTCGCCCGGGCCCTCGACCCCGTGCACACGCTCGTCGACGGGGACACCGTGTTCGCCCTCGCGACCGGTGCCGTGCCGCTCCCGGCGGACCGCCCGGGACGGGTGGGCGCCCTCGTCGCGCTCCAGGCGGCCGCAGCCCACGCCCTCGAGGCCGCCGTGCGCGACGGCGTGCGCAGCGCGACCGCCGTCCGGACGGCCGCCGTCGACCTGCCCGTGTGGGCGCCGCCCGCCGGGCACCGCGTCTGACCCGGACCCCCGGCCGCGGGTCGGCGCCCCCGCGGGCGTGACCGCCGGGCCGCCGGGAGCGGCCGCAGGGTGGGAAACGGGTTGGCAGGGCCGGGCCCGAGGGGCATGATCGCCCCGTGCGCACCGGGACGACCACCGCCTTCGGTGGTCGTCGTGCGCCCTGGACGTCCGTCGCGCCGGCCCCCGTGGCCTCCGGGACGCGCTGTCATCGGTATCGCTGAAGCACCGCGAACCACCGGACAGCCCCGCCGCCTCCCGCGGCCCCCTCCCGTCCCCCGGAGCCCTCCGTGACCGTCCCCGCCCCTCGTCGTCCCGCGCCGCGCGACCCGCTCCGCCGCGTCCCCGCGCGGCGGGTCCCCGCCGCGCCCCCGGCGGCCGGCCGCGCGGTGACGGTGGTGCTCGACGTGCCCGCCGGCGCGGGCTACCCGGCCGACCACGAGCTCGTCGAGCTCGCGGAGGTGCTGCGGGACATGGCCCAGGAGCTGGCGCCCTGGGTGCGCAGCACGCGGGTCACCCTGGAGCAGACGCCGGGCGGGTAGCGACGAACCCGCGCGGACGCCTCGCGCGAGGTGACCCCTCCGTGTCCGGTGCGCCTCCGACGAGGAGTTCTCCCCGCCGCACGACGAGAGGCCGGCCCCCGGGGGACCGGCCTCTCGTCGTGGTGGTCGTGGGCGCTCAGTGGCGGCCGCTGACCTCCGGCGTGCGCGCGTCCGGCCCGGCGACCGGTGCCGCGGCGGGGTCACCGCCCGCGGAGGTGCGGGCGACGGCCTCGGTCGCGTCCACCGGGTCCGCCGTGCCGTCCGCCTCCGCGGGGAGGGTGACCGGCGCGCCGTGCTCGCCGCCGTGCGCACCGGCACCCGGCACGCCGCGGACGAGGAGGGCGACCGGCACCGCGAGCAGCGAGATCGCGGCCCCCACGAGGAGGGCGCTGTGGACGCCGCCCGCGAGGGAGGTCACCTCGTCCCCGCCGGCCGCCGCGAGCCCGGCCGACCGCGCCCCGAGCACCGTGACGAACAGGGCCGTCCCGGCCGCGCCCGCGACCTGCTGGGCGGTCGAGATGACGGCGCTGCCCGAGGAGTACCGGTGCGCCGGCAGGTCGCCGAGCGAGGACGTGAACAGCGGGGTGAAGACCAGCGCGAGCCCGGCCGAGAGCACCACGTGCGCCGCGACGAGGTGCCACAGCGGCGCGCCCGTCCCCAGCAGCGTCATGCCCCACAGCCCGGCGCTCACGAGCAGCGTGCCGGGCACGAGCAGGGCGCGGGCGCCCACGCGGTCGTAGGCGCGCCCGACGAACGGCGCCAGCAGGCCCATGAGCAGGCCGCCCGGCAGCAGCGCCAGACCCGTGGTCAGGGTGTCGCGACCCAGCACGTCCTGGGCGTAGATCGGCAGCAGGATGATGACCCCGAAGAGGCACATCATCATGACGGCGAGCAGCACGGTCCCGACCGTGAAGGTGCGGGCCTCGAAGACGCGCAGGTCGAGCAGCGCGTCGTCCGTGCGCTGCAGCCGCCGCTGGCGCAGCACGAAGGCCACGAGCGCGACGGTGCCGACCACGAGGGACGCCCACCCGGCCGCGCCGCCGCCGCCCTCGCCCAGGCTCGACAGCCAGTGCACGAGCGGCCCGAAGGCCAGCGCCGACAGCACGATGGACGGCACGTCGACGCGCGCGTGCTCCGGCTCCGTGACGCTCGGCATGCGCGCGGCGCCGAGGGCGAGCGCGGCCGCCGCGATCGGCAGGACGAGCCCGAACATCCAGCGCCAGTCGAGCACGGAGAGGATGAGGCCGGAGATCGTCGGGCCGAGCGCCGGGGCGACGGAGATGACGACGGAGATGTTGCCCATCGTCCGGCCGCGGGCCGCCGGCGGCGTCACGGTCATGACGGTCGTCATGAGCAGCGGCAGCATGATCGCGGTGCCGCCGGCCTGGACGATGCGGCCGAGCAGCAGCACGACGAAGCCCGGCGCGAGCGCGCAGATCGCGGTCCCGGCGGTGAACAGCGACATCGCGACGAGGAAGACCGTGCGCGTCGGGAGCCGGCGGATGACGAAGCCCGTCACCGGGATGACGACGGCCATCGTCAGCAGGAACGCCGTGGTCAGCCACTGGGCCGTGCCGGCGGTGATGTCGAGGTCGCGCATGAGCTGCGGCAGCGCCACGCCCATGATCGTCTCGTTGAGGATGACGACGAAGGTCGAGACGAGCAGCAGCGCGACGGCGAGCCGGTCGCGTGCCGAGAGGGTCGTCGGGGGCGGTCCGCTGCGCGCCACGGGCGCGGGGGCGTGCTCGGTCATGGGTTCTCCTCGGGGTCTGTCGCCCAGTCTCGTCGCCCGTACCGACACGCGTCGAACGGTTTCCTCATCGGTGCTGCGCCTGGTGCGTGGGCGCAACACCCGGCGCGCCCCGTCCCTTCCCCGCCCCGCCGCGTCGTGCGTCACGCCGACGCGTGCCGCCACCGACGTGGACGCCGACGGGCGGCGTCCCCCGCAGGGTCCGCCGCCCGTCGTCGACCCTGCTGCTCAGACGAGCGGGAGCTCCACCGTGGCGAACGAGGCCGGCGGCAGCTCGACGACGAGCACGCCGTCCACCACGGACACGCCCTCGAGGGCGACCGGGGCGACCGCGTCGGGCGCCTCGGCCGTGTTGTGGGCGGCGAGGTCCCCCGTGAGCACCCGGCCGGTCGGCGTGCCGACCGCGGCGCCCCGCAGGGCGATCTCGACCCGCGTCGGCGCGGACGGGTCCAGGTGCGTGAGCGAGACGAGGACGCGGCCGTCCTTCACGGAGGCGGAGGCCGAGACGGTCTCGATCGTCGTCCCGCCGACGTCGCGCCGGGAGCGCTCGCCCACGGCGCGCACGTCGAGCGCCGTGGCGTCCTGGTGGCCCTTGTTCATCTCGAACACGTGGTAGGTCGGCGTCCGGACGAGGTGCTCGCCGTCCGTGAGCAGCATCGCCTGGAGCACGTTGACGGTCTGGGCGATGTTGGCCATGCGCAGGCGGTCGGCGAACTCGTGGAAGACGTCGAAGTGCACGCCCGCGACGAGGGCGTCCCGCAGCGTGTTCTGCTGGAACAGGAAGCCGGGGTTCGTGCCGGGCTCCACGTCCCACCAGGTGCCCCACTCGTCGAGCACGAGGCCGACCTTCTTCGTGGGGTCCCAGGCGTCCATGACGGCCGCGTGGCCGGCCAGCACCTCTCGCACCTTGAGCGCCTGGCGCATCGTCGTCCAGTACTCGTCGGTCGTGAAGTCGGTCGCGGAGCCCTTCTCCGACCAGGTGCCCGTGACCGTGTAGTAGTGGAACGACACCGCCTGGAACAGGTCGGACGGCGCGGGGTCCCCGAGCTTCGTGCTCACCTGCTTCATGAGCGTCTCGGTCCAGTCGAAGTCGTCGTCCCGCGCGCCCGCGACGATCCGGTAGAGCTCGTTGCCGCCGTGGTTGCGGGCGTACGTGGAGAACTGGCGGGCCAGGGACGCGAACTGCGGGGCGAGCAGGTTGCCGCCGCAGCCCCAGGGCTCGTTCCCGATGCCCCAGAACTTCACGCGCCACGGCTCGTCGCGGCCGTGCTCCCGGCGCCGGCGCGCCATGGGGGAGTCGTCGCCGCGGGTGAGGTACTCGACCCACTCGCTCATCTCCTGGACGCTGCCGGAGCCGACGTTGCTGGAGACGTAGGGCTCGGCGCCCAGGAGCTCGCACAGCGCCATGAACTCGTGGGTGCCGAAGTGGTTGTTCTCCACGACGTCGCCCCAGTGGGTGTTGACGACGCGGGGGCGCTCCTCGCGCGGCCCGATGCCGTCCTCCCAGTGGTACTCGTCGGCGAAGCAGCCGCCCGGCCAGCGCAGGTTCGGGATGTCGAGCGCGCGCAGCGCCTCCACGACGTCCGTCCGGATGCCGCCCTCGTGCGGGACGTCCGCGTCCTCGCCCACCCAGAAGCCGCCGTAGATGCAGCGGCCGAGGTGCTCGGCGAAGTGGCCGTACACGTGGCGGGAGATCGTCGGGCCCGCCACGTCGAGGTCGACCACGGCCCGCAGCGCGACCGGTGCGGCGCCCGGGTCGGCAGGGGTGGCGGTGCGGTCGGCGGGCGCGGTGGCGGTCGTGGTCATCGGCGAGGGCTCCAGGTACGTCGAGGAAGGCGACCGGCGGCTCCGACGGTCGTGTGTAGCGTTACAGAGCGGGGCGCCGGGGCGCAACCGCGGCGGTGCGCCCGCTCGCTCCGCCACCGGGCGGCAGCGCGGGCGAGCCGGCAGGTCTCAGCCGGCCGCGGCGGACAGGAACGCCTCGAGGAGCGGGCCGGCCGTCGTCGACCCGAACTCGCCGACCTCCACGAACACCGCCACGGCCAGGTCGCCCTGCAGCGCCACGAGCCAGGCGTGGTTCTGCAGCTCCGGGCCCGTCCCGAACTGGGCGGTGCCGGTCTTGGCGGCCACGTCCCCGCCGGGCACGTCGGCGAGCGCCGAGCCGCCGCCCTCGGTGACGACCGCGCGCATGAGCTCGCGGAGGGTGCCGGCCTCGGCCGCCGTCAGCGGGGCCGCCGGCGTGGCCGGTGCGCTCGGCGCGGCCGGTGCCCCCGTGGCCGTCGGGGCGGACGTCGCCGCGTCCGCCGCGTCCGCCCCGCCCCCGTCGCCGTCGGTCGCGTCCGGCCCGTCGGGTGCCGCGGCGGGCGGGTCGAGCACCAGCCGAGGCGTGACGCGCTCACCCCGTCCGACGGAGGCGGCGACCGTAGCCATGCCCAGCGGCGAGGCCAGCACGCGTCCCTGGCCGATCATCGACGCGGCGTGGTCCGTCCCCGTCGCCTCGGACGGCACGTCGCCGAGGAATGCGCTGAAGCCGAGGTCGCCCTGGCCCGTGAGGCCGAGGGCGGCGGCCGCCCCGGCCAGCGCGGCCTGCGGCACGGCGTCCCGCGCGCCGATGAAGGCGGTGTTGCACGAGTGCGCGAAGGCGGTGCGCAGCGGCACGTCGCCCAGGGCCGCGGCCGGGTACCCCGGGAAGTTCTCGAAGGTCCGGCCCTCGACGGTCGTCGTCGGCGGGCAGGCGACCGTGGTCGTCGGCGTGGCGCCGCTGCGGAGCCAGCCGAGCGCGGTCGCGATCTTGAAGGTCGAGCCGGGGGCGTACTGCCCCAGCATCGCGGTGCTCACGCCGGCGCTGCCCGGACCCGACGCGGCGGCCAGCACCTCGCCGGTGGAGGCGCGCAGGGCGACGATCGCGCTGGCCGGCTCGACGCCCGCGAGGACGCCCTCCGCGTCCGTCTGGAGGTCCGCGCTCAGGGTGGTGCGCAGGTCGGCCCCGGGGACGGCGGGCACCGTGAAGAGCTCGCGGACGGCGGCGCCGTCGGCGGAGAGGGCGCGGACGGCCAGCCCCGGCGTGCCGCGCAGGGCGGCGTCGTACCGCTCCTGCAGGCCGGACAGGCCCGCGAGGTCGCCGGCGACGACGGCGCCGCCCGACGCCTCGACCACCTCGGCGGTCGCCTCGCCGACCGTGCCGAGCACCGCGCGCGCGAAGCCCCGGGTCGGCGCGAGCGGGAGGGTGTCGGCGACGGCCCGGACGGTCGTCGCGGCGGTGAGGGCACCGACGTCGTAGGCCGGGTCGCCCTCGCGCACGACGATGGCCTGCACGAACGCGCGCTCGCCGGAGGCCGCTACCTGGGCGGCGTAGGCGTCGGGATCCAGGCCCAGCGCGGCGGCCAGCGCGCGGGCGTCGGCGTCCTGCGTGGCCGGGTCGCCGAGCGTGCGGTCGATGCCGATCCGCTGGACGGGACGGTCCTCGACGAGCACGACGCCCCCGTCGCCCAGCACGTCCCCGCGCTCGGCGGGCTCGCGCACGGTGGCGAGCTCCTCGCCCGCGACGAGGTCCGGGGCCAGCAGCGCGGGGCTCCACCGGACCTGCCAGGCGTCGGGGTCCTCCGCGTCGCCGCCGCGGACGAGGGCCGCGCGGACGGTGTACGTCCAGGGCTCGGCGGCGTCGAGGTCCCAGCGCACGTCGAGCGCGGCCGTGGCGCGGTCCTCGTCCTCCGGGTCCGGCGTGACCGAGGCGACGGTGACCTCGGGTGCGCGGTCGCCGAGGCCGGCGTACGCGGCGGCGCGGGCGTCGGCCGCGGCCTGCGGCGTCGCCCCCTCGGCGAGGGCGACCGCGTCGAAGGTGCCCGAGGTCAGCGCGGCGGCGAGGTCGGCCGCCTCGTCCTCCGGGGCGGGCCGGTCGGGCGTGCAGGCGGTGAGGCCGCCGACCACGAGGACCAGCGCGAGCGCGCCCGGCGCCCACCTCCTGACGGGCGTGCCTGTCCGACCCACGTCGCCTCCCCCTGCCACGCGGCGTCCGTCACCGCGTCCGTCACGCGTCTGTCGTCGCGTCCGTCCTCCGGCCGCTGCCGGTGGGACGACCCTGCCACGACCCGCCGACATCCGGCTCCCGCGCCGCGCGGCCGGGTCGTCGCGTCGGACCGACCGTGCGGCTCGCGGCTCGCGGCTCGCGGCTGGAGGTGGTGGCGGAGCGGCGAGCGGGGGGGGGCGGAGGTCAGGCCGCGTGCTGCAGGATCGCCTCGGCGTCGGCGACGACGGCACCCGCGAGCTCGTCGAGCAGCTTCTCGCACGTCGTCCACCAGCGGAGCTCCGCGCGGCGGTCGCCCGCGGCGTGCGCGGACAGCCCCTGCACGAAGGCGCGGCGCAGCGGGCTCGTCGGGTCGTCGAGGATGAGCGGCGCCGTGAGCACGAACCGCTTGGCCCACACGTGGCCGAAGCGACGCTCGATGTCCGCGTAGGTCGGCACGAAGTCCGGGTGCTGGTTCACGTCCATGGCAGAGGTATCGGCGTGCCGCGCGTCACCTTGAGGCCACGGCGTCCATCCGCCGGACGGGTGATCGTGCCGGGGCTCGCCCCGCGCGGTGGGACCTGCCCGGTGGGCCCGCCCGGAAGCCCCGCCGCCACACCGGACCGTGACCGGTGGCCCCTACGGCCGCCGGTCAGCCCGCCGGGCCCGACGCCTCCCCGGTGCGCGCCCGCACGAGCTCGACGAGCGCCCGGGCCGCCGCGCCGGGGCGGCGGCCGGAGGCCGTGGCGAGCTGGAGCGGCCAGGTCACGTCGGCGCCCCGCACGGGCACCTGCACGAGCGCCGCGTCCTCGCCGAGCACCACGCGCGGCAGCAGCCCGACGCCGAGGCCGTGGCGGATGTAGTCCGTGCCCGCGCGGACGTCGGTGATCTCGATCGTCACGCGCCGCCGCACGCCGGCGGCCCCGAAGGCCCGGTCGGTCACCGCCCGGTTGCCGTAGCCCTCGGGGAAGTCGACGAAGTCGAGGTCGGCCAGGTCCGGCACGGTGACGCCCGCCCGGGCCGCGAGGGGGTGGTCGCGGGGCACGACGAGGTCCATGGGGGAGGTCGCCAGGGGCACGAGGTCGACGCCGGCCGGCGCCGGGCCGGGCACGGAGACGAACGCGACGTCCAGCCGGTGCTCGCGCAGCGCGGCGACGAGCCCGGCCGACCCCGACGGGTCGGCGACGAGCCGCACGAGCACGCCGGGGTGCCGTCGGTGCATCGCCCCGAGGAGGGCGGGCAGGTCCACCGTGCCGGCGGTCGTCAGCGTCCCCAGGCGGACCGTGCCCCGCAGGCCGCCCCGGACGGCACCGACGGCGTCGCGGGCCTCCCGGGCGGCGTCCAGCGTCGCGCGGGCGTGGGGCAGGAGCGCTGCCCCGGCGTCCGTCGGTGCGACCGGCTGGCGCTCGCGGTCCAGGAGCGTGGCGCCCAGCTCGCGCTCGAGGGCGCGCACGCCGGCGGACACCGCGGACTGCACCACGTGCAGGCGGGTGGCGGCGCGCGTGAAGCCGCCCTCGTCGACGACGGCGAGGAAGTAGGTGAGGTGACGCAGCTCCACGCCCGCACCATCGCACATCGCGATGGCGGCGAGCGCGAACGGTCGTTGGACGTGATGGCTCCGACGGGACGACGGTGGTCCCGACCGGGGACGCCCCGGCCGTCGCACCGCGATCGGAGCCCGCCATGTCGCTGCACCTCGGCACCCGTCCCGCCACCCCGCCGACCGCTCCGACCCCGGCGACGACGGTGGCCGTCCCGGTGGCCCCGCGGGTGACCGCGCGGGTGGCCCCGCGGGTGACCGCGCCCGTGACCGCGCCCGTGACCGCGCCCGTGACCGCCGCGCCGGCCACCGCACCGGTCCTGGTGCAGGCCGCCCCCGCGGGCTCGTCGACCTCCGCCGCCGACGCCGTCCGGCGAGGGGCGCGCCCCGTCCCGGCCGGTGCCGCGTTCTGGCTGGTGGCCCTGGCGTTCACGGTGGCCATGGCCTTCTCGACGGTGCCGACGCCGCTCTACCCCGTGTACCAGGCGAAGATCGGACTCACGACGACGACCGTGACGCTCGTCTTCGCGGTGTACGCGGTGGGGGTCGTGCTGAGCCTGCTGCTGGCGGGCCACCTGTCCGACGTGCTGGGCCGCCGCACGGTGCTGCTCCCGGCGCTCGGCCTCGAGCTCGTCGCCGCCCTGCTGTTCCTGCTGCCCGCGACGTTGCCGCTGCTCCTGGTCGCGCGGCTGCTCACGGGGCTGGGCGTCGGCCTCCTCACCGCGACCGCCACGGCGCACCTGGCGGAGCTGCACCGGGCCCACCGCCCCGACGCCTCCCCTCGGCGCGCGCAGGTCGTCGCCACCGCCGCGAACCTGGGCGGCCTCGGCCTCGGGCCCCTCGTCGCGGGCGTGCTCGCTCAGGCCGCGCCCCTGCCGCTCGTCGTCCCCTACGCCGTCCTCGCGGTCCTGCTCGTGGTCGCGGTCGCCGGGGTGCTCCTGGCGCCGGAGACGGTGGCGGTCCCCGCGGTCCGGCCGGCCTGGCGCCCCCAGCGGCTGCGCGTGCACGGCGACCGCCGGACCTCGGTCACCGCGGCCGCGACGACCGTGGCGGCCTTCGGCGTGTTCGGCCTGTTCACCTCCGTCGCACCGGGGTTCGTGGCGGGCACGCTGCACCACCCCTCCCGCGCCCTCGCCGGCGCGCTGGCCCTCCTCGTCTTCGGCGGCGCCGCCCTCGCGCAGGTGCTCACGGGCGGGGTCGACGCCGCCCGTCGGACGCGGTGGGGGATCGCCGCGGAGGCGAGCGGGCTCGTCGCGCTCGCGGCGGGGACCGTCGGGGAGGCGCTCGTGCCCTTCGTCGCCGGGGCGGCGCTCGCCGGGGTCGGCGCGGGCCTGCTGCTCGCCGCCGCCGTGGCGTCGGTGGGCGCCGCGGCACCCGCCGCGGTGCGGGGCGAGGCGCTCGCGGCCCTGTTCCTCGTCGCGTACGTCGGCCTGGCGGTCCCGGCCCTCGGCCTCGGCCTCGCGGCGACGCTGGTGCCCCTGCCGGCCGCGGTGCTGGGGCTCGTCGCCCTCCTGCTGCTCCTCCTGGCCGCCCTCGCGTTGACCTCCGCCCGTCGGTCCCGCCGCTGAGGCGGACCGGCGGGACGGGTGCTGCACCGGCCGTCCGGCCCGCCGGACCGCCGAGCCGGTCCGGCGGCGTGCCGCCCGTCCGCCGCAGCGTCCCTTCACACGGGCCGGCCCGGTGCCAGTCCCGACGCCCGCGGGGCGAGTGGACCGGCGACGACGTGCGCCGTCGCAGCGCCGGCGGGCCGTACCGTGACGGCCGTGGACGAGCGCGAGCCGGAGGTGCGCCGCAGGATCGCGGCGCAGGAGCTGTACACCGACAGCGGGGCGGGGCTGGAGGGCCTCGAGGAGAGCCGGGTCCGCGGCAAGGAGCTGGCGCGGGAGTTCAACGGGCTCGAGCCGCGCGACGTCGCCCGGCGGGACGCGGTCCTGCGCGAGCTCTTCGGCGCCGTCGGCACGGGGACCTGGGTGGAGCCTCCGCTCCACGTCGCGTACGGCGTGCACACCACGCTCGGCGAGGGCGTCTACGTGAACTTCGGGCTCACCCTCGTCGACGACGGGCCCGTGCACATCGGCGACCGGGTCATGCTCGCGCCGCACGTGACCATCACGAGCACCGGCCACCCCGTGCACCCGGCCCTGCGCCCGCACGGCGAGCAGTTCTCCGCGCCCGTGACGCTCGAGGCCGACGTGTGGGTCGGCGCGAACGTCACCATCCTGCCGGGCGTGACGATCGGCGAGGGGTCCGTGGTCGCGGCCGGCAGCGTCGTCACCGCGGACGTGCCGCCCATGTGCGTCGTCGGGGGCGTCCCGGCCCGCATCCTCCGCCGCATCACCGACGCCGACCTCGACTGGACCTACCGCCCGCCGCGGACGCTGGCGTGAGCACGGGCACCTCCGGCGACGGGGGCACGTCCGCGGGCGCAGGAGCGGGCGCAGGAGCGGGCGCAGGAGCGGGCGCAGGAGCGGGCGCAGGAGCGGGCGCAGGAGCGGGCACGGGCACGGGCGCGGCGAGGGACGGGCGTGCGTGCGTCGTCGGGGCCTACGCGCTGGCCCCGGCCGACGCGCAGCGGCGGGCGGCGCTCGTCGCGGGCGTGCTCGGCCTGCCCGGCGTGACGGGGCTGGAGCTGCCGCTGGGCTGGCTGGCCGGCACGGGGACGGCGTCGCTCGTGCGCGCGGCCCTGCCCGGCGGCGGCCGGCACGTCCTCACGCTCGTCGGCGCGTCGGCCGCCGCCGCCGCGGAGGACCCGGTCCTCGGCCTCGCGTCCCCGGACGCCGCCGGGCGCGGAGGCGCCCTCGACCTCGTCCGCGCGGCCCACGAGGAGGTCGCGCGGCTGGCGGAGGACGGCGTGCGGGTCGTCGCCGTGGAGCTGCAGTCGTGGCCGTCGGTGGCGCCGGAGGCCGCGGCGGCCGGCCGGGACCCGCTGGTCGCCTCGCTCGCGGAGGTGGCCGGCTGGGACTGGGGCGGCACGGCGCTCGTCGTCGAGCACTGCGACGCCCGGGTGCCGGGGCAGCCCCACCAGAAGGGGCTGCTGCCCCTGGAGGTCGAGGTCGCCGCCGTGGAGGCCGTCCGCGCGACGGCGCCGCGCACCCGGCTCGGCCTCGCCGTGAACTGGGGCCGCTCCGCCCTCGAGGCGCGCGGCGCCGACGGCCCCGTCGCGCACGCCCGCGCGCTCGCCGCCCGCGGCCTGCTCGACGGGCTGGTCCTGTCCGGCACCGCGGACGCCGACGGCGCGTTCGGCCCGGCCTGGTCCGACCTGCACCCGCCGCTGCGCCGCGACGAGCCGACGTCCGCGCTGGACGAGGCCGCGGTCGCGGCGACGCTGGCCGCCGGCACCCCGGCGCTGTTCACCGGCGTGAAGATCGCCGCCCGCCCGGCGGACCGCCCGGTGGCCGACCGCCTCGCCCACGTCCGCCACGCCCTGTCCGCCCTCACGACCCCCTGACCGCCCACCCGCCGGGCCGCTCGTGTCGCGCCCCGGCCCGGCCGCGGCCGCCGCGGACCCGACGACCCCGTCCTCCGGTGGCTCGCGGGCTCCGTCCGACCGTCCGAGGACGTGCTCACCCCGGGGTCGCGCCGCGGCCCGACCGGCCCCGGGGACCGTCAGAGGACGGCGTCGTCGGCCTCGTCGCTCGTCGCCGCCGGTGCGGCCTCCCGCCGCCGAGCATCACTCCTCGGCGGTGAGGGCGCCGCGGACGAGGCGGACCTCCTCCGCGTCGAGCTGGGCCTGGACCTGGCGGAGCACGATGTCGTCGATCCGCCGGTCGTCCCGCAGCGCGACGACCGCGGCCCGCTTGTGCCCCAGGACGGCCAGCCGCAGGGCGTCGAACTGCGCCTCGGAGCCGGCGGAGGTGGCGGGGCCGTCGTCGTCGACCTGCCCGAGCGCCTCCGCGTGCATCCGGTACTCGGCCTCGAGCGCGGCGACGAGGTGCGGGGCGGTGCCGAGCCGCTCCGCCTCGACGGGCAGGGCCTCCAGCGCCGCCCTCGTCGCGGCCCGCTCGGCGAGCCGGCGCTCGTCGTCGACGGAGCCGTCGGGGTCGAACCGGGCCCAGCGGACGACGCGCGGGAGGGTGAGGCCCTGCACGAGGAGCGTGGCGAGGATGACGCCCGAGGTGACGAAGACGACGAGGTCGCGGTCGGGGAACGGGGCGCCGTCGGCGGTCGTCGCCGGGACGCCGAGGGCGGCGGCGAGCGAGACGGCGCCGCGGAACCCGGCCCAGGCGAGCGGCGTCCGGTGGCGCCAGGAGACGCGGCGCGCCCGCTGCGTCGCCCGGCGGTCGAGGGCGCGGATCAGGTAGGGCGTCGTGTGGAACCAGCCGAACCGCGCGAGGAGCACCGCGAGGTACGCGGCGAGCGCCATGCCGACGCCCTGGAGCACGCCCCGCGAGGACAGCCCGTCCACCGCGCCGTACAGCTGCATGCCGACGAGGACGAAGAGGGCGCCGTTGAGGACGTGGGTGAGGACGGTCCAGAACTGCGTGGCCTGCACGCGGGCGGCCGCGGGGATGAGGCGCGGCCCGCTCTGGCTGAGCAGCAGGCCCGCGGCGACGACCGCCACGACGCCGGAGGCGTGCACGAGCTCGGCGACGAGGAAGGCGACGAACGGCGTCGCGACGCTGACGACGCTCTGCTGGACGGGCTCGTGCAGGCGCTCGCGCGCCGCGACGGCCAGCCGCCAGACGGCGACGCCCGCCAGTGCGCCACCGACGTAGCTGATCGCCAGGCGCCCCGCGACGTAGCCGCCGGTGACGGGCTCGCTGACGGCGTGGACGGCGATGGCGTAGAGCACGAGGGCCGTGCCGTCGTTGATGAGGCTCTCGGCGCGCAGGGTCGTGAGCATCCGCCGGGGCATGCCGCGGGCCACGCCGGCCACGGCGGTGGCGTCCGTGGGGGCGAGCACCGCCCCGAGCACCCAGGCCGGGCCCCAGTCCATCCCCAGCGCGTGCAGCACGGTCGCCACGAGCGCCGCGGTCGCGCCGACGAGCAGCACGCTCACGAGCGCGATGACCCGCTGGTTGGCGCGGATCTCGCGCAGCGACGTCGTCAAGCTCTCCCAGTACAGGAGCGCGGGCAGGATCAGCAGCAGCACGAGCTCGGGGGGCACCACCACGTGGTGGAACACGGGCAGCAGGCCGAGCAGGGTGCCGAGGACCAGCAGGACGAGCGGCGGTGCCACGCGCAGGCGGCGGCCGAGGACGGAGCCGGCGAGCACGGCGAGCAGGACGACGGCGACGATCTCGAGGGTGGGCACCGCACCTCCCGTCCCGGGCGACCCGGTGGCCGGCCCCTGGTGGACGCGAGGGTAGGGCGCCGGGGCCGTCCCGGGGAGCCCCTGCGGCCCGGCGCCGGACGACCGCCGCCCGTGGCCGTCCGGCTCGGGTCAGCGCGTGCTCTCCCGCAGCACGAGGTGCGCGCGCGTCGTCGTCGTCGGGCGCGCCGTGCCGGCGCCCTCGCCGCGGATGCGCCGCTCGAGCAGGTCGAGGGCGAGGGCGGCGATGGCGTCGTTGCCGGGCTCCACGGAGGACAGCCGCGGGACGAGGAAGTCCGTCTCGGGGCCGTTGTCGAAGCCGATGACCTGCACGTCCTGCGGCACGCGCAGCCCGAGGTCGGCGAGCGCCCGCAGCGCGCCGGTGGCGAGCGTGTCCGTCACCGCGAAGACGCCGTCCACGTCGAGGCCGTCCGCGTGCAGCGAGCGGACGGCCTCGTAGCCGTGCCGCCAGGTGTAGGAGGCGGTCTCGACGACGAGGCACGGGTCGACGGCGCGGCCGAGGTCGGCGTGCGCCTGGCGGTAGCCCCGGGTGCGCAGGGAGCCCATGTCGTCCGTGTCGTCGCGGCGGCCGCCGACGATGGCCACCCGTCGCGAGCCCGTGCGCAGCAGGTGGTCCGTCGCCTCCCGGCTGCCGCCGACGTTGTCCATCATCACGTGGTCGAAGCGGCGGGGGACGGGGCTCTCGCCGAGGAACACCACCGGGGTGCCGAAGCGCATCCGGTCGAGGTCGGCCGCGTCGAGGCGGACGAGGGTGACGACCGCGCCGTCGTAGCGGCGCAGGTGGGCGAAGGAGACGGCGTCGAGCTCCTGCTCGCGCGTCCCGCCCGTGCGCTCGAGGAGCAGGTGCCGGCCCCGCTCCTGGGCGCCGGCCGAGAGCCGGTTCGACAGGTGCGCGTAGTACGGGCTGTCGAGGTCCGGCAGGACGAGGCCGATCGCGCCGGTGCGGCCGGTCCGCAGGCTCCGGGCGGCGGCGTTGACCTCGTAGCCCAGCTCGTCGACCGCCTGCATCACGCGGCTGCGCGTGTCCGGCCCGACGCCGGGGCGGCCGTTGACCACGTTCGAGACCGTCATGGTGGACACGCCCGCCGCCCTCGCGACGTCGACCATCCGCACCATCGCGCGATCCTCCCATCCGGCCCCCGGGCGTCGTCGCCCGGTCCCGCCCCGCGCGTCGACCACCCGAAGGGGTGATCGCCGCTCCGGCCGGAGCATACGACGTCGTAAACCCACGCGTCAGGGAGGTACGACGAAGAAATTCCTCCGAGGCGCGGGCGACGGCCCGGCTCGTGGCGACGTCCACGCGCACGGGT
This sequence comes from Cellulomonas endophytica, assembly GCF_004123805.1. Classification (GTDB taxonomy): domain Bacteria; phylum Actinomycetota; class Actinomycetes; order Actinomycetales; family Cellulomonadaceae; genus Cellulomonas; species Cellulomonas endophytica. The sequence continues at coordinate 46,834 of NZ_RWJX01000020.1, forward strand.
GCGACGTCGCGGACCCTGCGCGACCCCGGAGAGGGCGTGCTGGGCACGGGGCGGTCTAGGTGTCCGTGCCGCCCGTGGACTCGCGGGCGACGACCCGGAACGCCGCCTTGTGCAGGCGCGGCCCGCGCGAGGTGCCCTCGCCCCACCCGATGCGCTCGAGGAGCATGCCCACCGCGACCTCGGCGATCTCGTCGCGACCCGGGTCGATGCTCGACAGCGACGGCAGCGTGAAGTGCCCGGTGGAGATGTTGTCGAAGCCGATGACGGCGACGTCGTCGGGCACGCGGCGGCCGGCCTCGCCGAGGGCGCGCAGGACACCGACGGCGAGGGCGTCGTTGAGGGCGAACACCGCGTCGAACTCCACACCCGAGGCGAGGAGCTCGCGGGTGGCGGCCGCACCGTCCGCCGGGTGCCACGGGGCCGCGACGCGCTCGAGCCGCTCGTCCTCGGGCAGCCCCGCCACGACGAGCGCCTCCCGGTACCCCCGCACGCGCAGGTCGGACGGGCGCAGCTGGCCGGTGCGCCGGTCGGGGTGGGCGCCGACGACCGCGATGCGCCGCCGGCCGAGCCCCACGAGGTGCTCCACGGCCGCCCGGGCCCCCTCGACGTTGTGCATCGTCACGTGGTCGGTCGGGCCGCCGAAGATGCGCTCGCCGAGCAGCACGAGCGGGTACTCGACCTGGTCCAGGAGGCCCCGGTCCTCCGTGCCGAGCCGCTCCGGGCTGAACAGCAGGCCGTCCGTCTGCTTCAGGCCGTTCTCGATGACCGCGATCTCGTGGTCCCGGTCGGCCCCGGCCTGGCCCACGATGACGCTGAGGTGCCGGCGCTCGGCGGCCGCGATCACCGCGTCCGCGAGCTCGGCGAAGTAGGTCTGGCGCAGGTCCGGCACGGCGAGCCCGATGACCCCGGTCCTCCCCGAGCGCAGGCCGCGCGCCGACAGGTTGGGGCGGTAGCCGAGCTCGGCGATGGCGCGCTGCACGCGTGCCCGCGTCTCGGGGTGCACGTGCGGGTGGTCGTTGACGACGTTCGAGACGGTCTTGTTGGAGACGCGCGCGAGGAGCGCGACGTCGCGCATGGTCACACCCACAAAGCACGCTCCGCGCTCTCGTAGACGGTCGGCGCCCGTGCTGGACGCCGTGCGTGACCCGCGGGCCTCCCGCACCACGTCGGCACCCTGCGCCGCGGGGGCGCGGGGCGCCGGATGGTCCCCGTGAGCCTAGCGCCGCGGTCCCTCCGCAGGTCGCCGCCCGTGCCGTTCCCGACCCCGGCGCGCCCCTCGACGCGCTACGTCCTCGCGCGTCCGACGAGGGCCGGCAGCACCGTCGCCGCCGTTACCGGAACGATGCTTGACAGGCCCGGCGAGGACGGGCCACGATGACGCCCGGCGCTTACGACGTGGTAAAAATGCCGGTCACAGCGCTATAACGTCATAGTCGACGGACAGCGGCCCCGGCATCGGACAGCGGTGGGCCGGCGCCCGTCGGCTGCGCATCCGTCACGCGTGCGCCCCGGCGCACGGCCTCGAGGAGGAGGGTCAGGATGGACGACGGTCCTACGGCTGGACCCCCGCTCGCCACCGGCGCGCGGACCGCGACCGCGACCGCGGGCGGCGGAGGGGGCGCGTCGCCCCTGGACGGGCGGGGGGTGACCCGGCGGCGCCCGGGCGGGCGCTCCCTCAAGGACGTCCTGTACTCGCAGAAGCTCGCGCCCTACTTCTTCATCGCGCCGTTCGTCATCACGCTGCTCGCGTTCTGGGCCGTGCCGCTCGTGCGCACGTTCGTCATGAGCACGCAGGAGGTGCTCTTCGGCGAGTCCGCCTTCGTCGGCACGGACAACTACGAGCGGCTCTGGCGCGACCGGATCTTCTGGCAGGCGCTCTTCAACAGCGCCCGCTACATGGTCCTCACGCTCGTGCTGCTCATCCCGATCCCGCTCGTGCTCGCCGTCCTGCTGAACTCCAAGATCGGCAGCGCCCGCGTGAAGGCGGTCTTCAAGGCGTCGCTGTTCGTCCCGGCCCTGACGTCGGTCGTCGTCGCGGGCATCATCTTCCGGCTCATGTTCGCCGAGACGGGCACGGGCCTGGTGAACCAGGCGCTGGCGCTGTTCGGCGCCGACCCGGTGCGCTGGCTGCGGACGGACACCGGGGGGCTCGTCGCCCTCCTCGCGCTGGCGATGTGGCGGTACACCGGCGTCAACATCCTGTACTTCCTCGCCGGGCTGCAGTCGATCCCCGACGAGTACTACGAGGCCGCCTCCATCGACGGCGCGAACAAGGTGCAGCAGTTCTTCCGGATCACGCTGCCGAACCTCAAGCCGACGATGGTCTACGTCACGACGATCAGCATCTACGGCGGCCTGGCGATGTTCCTCGAGAGCTTCATGCTCTACGCCGGCAACAACTCCCCGAACAACCAGGGCCTGACGGTCGTGGGGTACCTCTACCGCCGCGGCATCGAGGAGAACGACCTCGGGTACGCCTCCGCGGTCGGCGTCGTCCTGCTCGTCGTCATCATGGCGATCAACCTCACCTACCTCCGCCTGACGGGCACGTTCTCGAAGGAGGGGCAGCGATGAGCGCGCCCGCGTCCCCGACGCCGATCCCGGTCGCGACGCCGGAGGCCGTGGCCGGCGGGCGGCGGCAGGACCCGCGGCGGCCCGGGCGGACGCGGCACCCGCTGCCGCGCGGCCTCTTCGCCGCGGTCCAGACCTCGTTCCTCGTCCTCATCGGGCTGCTCGTGCTGGTGCCGCTCGCCGCGATCTTCCTGGGCACGTTCCAGGACGGCGGCCAGATCATCCGCAACGGGCTGAGCCTGGACCTGGACTTCTCGGTGCTCTCCCTCGACAACTACGTGCTGCTCTTCACGGACTCGGGGCCGTACTTCCGGTGGTTCGCCAACTCCGTCGTCCTCACCGCGGTCCAGGTGGTGCTCACGCTGCTCGTGAGCTCCTTCGTGGCCTACGGCTTCGCGATGTACGAGTTCCGCGGGAAGAACGCGTGGTTCATCTCGGTGCTGCTGCTCATGACCGTGCCGTTCGAGATCATGATGCTGCCGCTCTTCGTCCTCGTGAACGACGTGGGCCTGGCGGACTCCTACGGCGTCATCGTGGTCCCGTTCCTCGCCGCGTCCGTGACGATCTTCTTCTTCCGGCAGTACTTCCTGGGCATCCCCAGGGAGCTGCTCGAGGCCGGCCGGGTCGACGGCGTGACGGAGTTCGGGATCTTCTTCCGGATCGTCCTGCCGATCGCCCGCCCCGCGCTCGCCGCGATGGCGATCCTCAACGGGATGGTCATCTGGAACAACTTCCTGTGGCCGCTGCTGGTGCTGCGCTCCTCCGAGAAGTTCACGCTGCCCATCGGCCTGAACACGCTCCTGACGCCGTACGGCAACAACTACGAGCTGCTCATCATCGGCTCCTTCTTCTCCCTCCTGCCCGTCCTCGTCCTGTTCCTGCTCTTCCAGCGCTTCTTCGTGGCCGGCATGACCGCCGGCGCGCTCAAGGGCTGACCGACCACCGCACACCGACAAAGGAGTCACGATGACCCGATCGCGCAGGTTCACCTCGCTCGCCGCCGCGGGTGCCGCGGGAGTGCTCATGCTCGCCGCGTGCAGCGGCGGCGGGGGCGGCGAGGAGCCGGCCGCCACGAACGCCGACGGCACCACGCCGCTCAACATGTGGGTGTTCGCCGAGCTGCACGGCACCTACTACGAGCAGATGGCCGAGCTGTGGAACGAGCAGAACCCGGACCGCCAGGTGGACCTGGAGGTGACGGTCTACCCGTACGACGACATGCACAACAAGCTGCAGCTCGCCGCGAACTCCGGCGAGGGCATGCCGGACCTCGTCGACATCGAGGTGAGCAAGTTCTCCAAGTTCGTCACCGACGACGGCCGCACGCCCCTCATGGACCTCACGGAGTACGCCGAGCCGTACCGCGAGGACGTGGTGGAGGCCCGGCTCGACCTCTACGGCCGGGACGGCAAGCAGTACGGGATGCCCACCCACGTGGGCGCCTTCGTGTCCTTCTACAACGCGGAGCTCCTCGAGGCGGCCGGCATCGACTACACCACCATCGAGACCTGGGACGACTTCCAGGAGGCGGGTGCGGCGTACAAGGCGGCGACCGGCAAGAACTTCGGCGTCGCGAGCACGGGCGTCGACATGGTCGAGCCGCTCATGGTCGCCCAGCTGGGAGGCACCTTCTTCGACGAGGACGGCGCGGTCTCGGTCAACAGCCCCGAGGTCGTCCAGGCCCTCGAGTTCGAGCAGGGGATGCAGGAGGCGGGCGCGATCGCGACCATCCCCGGCGGCAGCCCCGACGACGAGGAGGCCTACGGCGCCATCGCCCGCGGCGACTACGCCGCGATCGTCTACCCGGCCTGGTACACCTCGCGCTTCGTCGACTACATGCCCGAGCTGTCGGGCAAGGTCGCCATCGCGCCGGCGCCGACCTTCGAGGGCGGCGAGGTCGAGACGATCGGCGGTGGCGGCACCGGCACGGCCGTGGCCGACTCCTCGCCGGTCAAGGAGCTGGCGGCCGAGTGGGTCGCCTTCGCCAAGCTCTCCCCCGAGGCGAACGTCGCCGTGTGGGAGGTCCTCGGCTTCGACCCCGTCAACATGGCGATCTGGGAGGACGAGGAGGTCACGAAGGACCCGGAGAACAAGTTCAACGCGTACTTCCGGACGAACCTCTTCGACGTCCTCAACGAGGTCAAGGACGGCATCGGCCACTTCGAGTCCTTCTCGAACGCGAACCTGCCGGCGGTCGACGACGTCTTCACCACGACGACCTTCACGCAGATCTTCGAGAACGGCGTCCCGGCCCAGGAGGCCCTCGACCAGGCGCAGCAGGACCTGGAGAACCAGATCGGCGGCTGAGCCACCGACCCCCGCACGACCCCTGCACGCCCCTCCGGTCGCCGGCCACCGCCGGCGGCCGGGGGGCGGCACGGGCGGCCGCCCGCCCGTCGCGCACCGGGACCGCCCGCACCGTCCCGCCGCCGCACCACCCCCCGACCCGCACGCCGACCACCGTCGGCCGCCGCGCGCCCGATCCCACCCCAGGAGCACCGCATGCAGACCGCCCAGCTGTCGATCGACCCCGCGTTCGTCGTGGCCCCCGTCAACCGCAGGGTCTTCGGGTCGTTCGTCGAGCACATGGGCCGGTGCGTCTACGGCGGCATCTACGAGCCGGAGCACCCCAGCGCCGACGCCGACGGCTTCCGCGGGGACGTCCTGGAGCTCGTGCGCGAGCTCGGCGTGACGGCCGTGCGCTACCCCGGCGGCAACTTCGTCTCCGGGTACCGCTGGGAGGACGGCGTCGGGCCGGTCGAGGACCGGCCCACCCGGCTGGACCCGGCGTGGCGCACGATCGAGACGAACGCCTTCGGCCTCAACGAGTTCATGCGGTGGGCCCGCAAGGCCGAGATCGAGCCGATCATGGCGATGAACCTGGGCACGCGGGGCCTGCAGGAGGCCATCGACCTGCTCGAGTACGCGAACCACCCCGGCGGCACCGCGCTGTCCGACGCGCGCATCGCCCACGGCGAGAAGGAGCCCCACGGCATCCGGATGTGGTGCCTGGGCAACGAGATGGACGGCCCGTGGCAGCTCGGGCACAAGACGGCGGAGGAGTACGGCCGGCTCGCGGCGGAGACGGCGCGCGCCATGCGCCAGTTCGACCCCGAGCTCGAGCTCGTCGCGTGCGGCTCGTCCGGGCGGCAGATGCCGACCTTCGGCGCCTGGGAGGCGACGGTCCTCGAGCACGCCTACGACGTCGTGGACCACATCTCCGCCCACGCCTACTACGAGCTCGAGGGCGACGACGTCGCCAGCTTCCTCGCCTCGTCGACCGACATGGACCGCTTCATCCGCGAGGTGGTCGCCACCGCGGACCACGTCGGCGCCCGGCTGTCCTCCACGAAGCGGATCGCCATCTCCTTCGACGAGTGGAACGTCTGGTACCTCAAGGCGATGCAGGCCAACGGGATGCCCGACGACTGGACGGTCGCGCCCCGGCTCAGCGAGGAGGCCTACACCGCGCTCGACGCGGTCGTCGTCGGCTCGCTCCTCATCACGCTCCTGCGCCACGCCGACCGCGTGACCGCGGCCTGCCAGGCGCAGCTGGTCAACACCATCAGCTCCATCCGTGCCGAGCCCGACGGGCCGGCCTGGCGCCAGTCGATCTTCCACCCGTTCGCGCTCACGGCGCGGCACGCCCGCGGGACGGTGCTGGACCTGCGGGTCGACGCGCCGGCGCTCGCCACCGCCAAGCACGGCGAGGTGCCCGTGCTCGACGCGGTCGCGACCCACGACGCGGAGGAGGGGCTCGTCACGGTCTTCGTCGTCAACCGCGACCCGGCGTCCGCGGTCGCCCTCGCCACGGAGCTGCGGGCGTTCGGCGACCTCGAGCTCGTCGAGGCGACGCTCCTGGGCGGCGACGACCTCATGGCCACGAACACCCGGGAGGCGCCCGACCGCGTCGTGCCCGTCGCGCACCCCTCCGGGTCCCTCGACGGCACCGTCCTGCGGGCCGAGCTGCCCCCGGCCTCCTGGAGCATGTTCCGGCTGCGGGCGGCCCGGTGACCGAGCTGCACGTCGCCACGACCGGGTCCGACGACGCCGACGGGTCGTCGGCCCGGCCGCTGCGGACCGTGAGCCGCGCGGCGCTCCTCGCGGAGCCGGGCGACACCGTCACGGTGCACGCGGGGGAGTACCGGGAGTGGGTGCGCCCCGCGCGCGGCGGCCTGTCCGACCGTCGCCGCATCACCTACCGGGCGGCGCCGGGCGAGCACGTGGTCCTCAAGGGGTCCGAGCGCGTGACGGGCTGGGTCCCGACCACGGGCACGGTCTGGCGCGCCGAGGTGCCGAACACCCTGTTCGGGGAGTTCAACCCCTTCGCGGTGGAGGTGGACGGCGACTGGCTGCTCCACCCGCCGACCGGCGCGCGGAAGCACCTCGGGGACGTGTACCTCGACGGGCGGAGCCTCGACGAGGTGGACGACGTCGCGGCGGTCGCCGCCCCGCCGCGGCGCACCGTCGCCGTCGACCAGTGGACGGGGACCGACCAGCCCCTGCCCGACCCCGACGGGCCCCGGCTCGTCTGGCACGCGAGGGTGGGCGCGGCCGCGACGACGGTCTGGGCGGACTTCGGCGGCGCGGACCCGAACACCCGCCTGGTCGAGATCAACGTGCGCCGCTCCGTCTTCTTCCCCACGGAGCACCACCTCGACTGGATCACCGTGCGCGGCTTCGAGATGGCGCAGGCCGCCACGCCGTGGGCGCCGCCGACGGCCGACCAGCCGGGGCTCGTCGGGCCGAACTGGGCCAGGGGCTGGGTCATCGAGGACAACCACATCCACGACGCGAAGTGCTCCGCGATCTCGCTGGGCAAGGAGGCGTCGACCGGGGACAACTGGGCACGCCGGCGCGGGGACAAGCCCGGGTACCAGTACCAGCTCGAGGCCGTCTTCGCGGCGCGGCGGATCGGGTGGGACCGCGAGCACGTCGGCTCCCACGTGGTGCGGCGCAACACCGTCCACGACTGCGGGCAGAACGCGGTCGTCGGGCACCTGGGTGCGGTCTTCTCGACCATCGAGGACAACCACCTCTTCCGCATCGGGACGCGGCGCGAGTTCATCGGCTACGAGATCGGCGCCATCAAGCTCCACGCCGCGGTCGACGTGCGGATCGAGCACAACCGCGTGCACGACTCGACCCTCGGCATCTGGCTCGACTGGCAGACCCAGGGCACCCGCGTGACGCGCAACGTGCTCTACCGCAACACCCGCGACCTCTTCGTCGAGGTGAGCCACGGGCCGTACGTCGTCGACCACAACGTGCTGGCCTCGGCCGTCGCCGTCGAGAACTTCAGCCAGGGCGGCGCGTACGTGCACAACCTCGTCGGCGGGGCGGTCCGGCGCCAGCCCGTCCTCGACCGGGCGACGCCCTACCACCTGCCCCACAGCACCCAGGTGGCCGGGTACGCGGTCGTCTACGGCGGCGACGACCGCTGGGTGGGCAACCTGTTCGTCGGCGGCGACGCGGAGGGCACCTACCTCCCCCGCGGCGCCGGGCACGGGCCGGTCGCCGCGGGCACGAGCGGCTACGACGAGTGCCCGCCCACGTGGGAGGACTACCTGGCCACGCTGGGCGAGGGCGACCACGTCCGCTTCCACGGCCACCCCCAGCCGGCCTACGTGCGGCACAACACCTACGCGGGCGGTGCCCGCCCCTACCGCCACGAGACGGAGCCGGTCGTCCTCGACGGCCCGGCCGCCCTCGAGGTGGTCGACGAGGGGGAGGGCGTCCACCTGCGCCTCGACCTCCCGCCCGGCGCCGCCGCGCCGGCGGTGCCCCTCGTCACCGGGGCCGACCTGCCGCCGGTGCGGTTCGTCGGCGCCGACTTCGAGGAGCCGGACGGCAGCCCCGTCGTGCTCGGCACCGACGTGCTCGGCCACCGCAAGGAGGAGGGGGGCGCGTACCCCGCCGGCCCGTGGGCGGTGCTGCCGGACGGCGCGACGACCGTCCGCGCCTGGTGACCGCGCCGCCTCCCTTCACCCCCGCTCCCGTCACCCCCGCTCCCGACGACCCCGGACCACACCCGACCCGCCCGGGCCCCGCGCCCCGACCCACCGGAGACACCCCTGTGAGCGACGACCCCGTCACCCGAGCGCAGCCGCCCGCCGGCAGCGCGGCGTGGCCCATCGCGGCCGCCATGCTGCCGTTCCCCCCGTCGCAGGACGGCGGGCCCGACCTCTGGCACGACCAGCTCGCGGAGGTCGCCTTCGAGGGCTTCACGGAGGTCGACCTCACGGACGGGTGGCTGCGCGTCGGCGACCTCGAGCCGTCGCGCCTCGACGAGCTCGCCGACGTCCTGCGCGTCACCGGCCTGCACCCGGAGGCCGTGTCGGCGATCCGGCGCAGCGTCATCGACCCCGTGACGGGGGACGAGAACCTCGCCTACTCCCACCGCACGATCGACGCCGCCGCGGCGCTCGGGTGCTCCGTGGTGAGCGTCGGCCTGCACCGGCCGCTGACCGAGGCGCAGCGCCGGGTGCTGTGGTTCTGGACCGTCGACGGGCCGAAGGACGACGAGTCGGCGGAGACCTGGGCGCTCGCGGTGGCGCGGCTGCGCGAGCTCGGCGCGCACGCCGCCGACGCCGGCCTCGTCCTGTCGCTGGAGATGTACGAGGACACGCTGCTGGGGTCCGCCGACTCCGCGGTCCGGCTCGTCCAGGACGTCGGGCACCCGGCGGTCGGCCTCAACCCCGACCTGGGCAACCTCTTCCGGCTGCACCGGGACGTCGAGGCGTTCGGCGCGGCGGTCGAGAAGACCCTGCCGCTGTCCAACTACTGGCACGTGAAGAGCTACCACCGCGACGCGGACCCCACCACGGGCGCGGTCGTGGCGGTCCCGGCGCCCATGTACGCCGGGTCGATGGACTACCGCTCGGCGGTCCGGCGCGCCCTCGAGCTCGGCTACACCGGCCCCTTCTGCGTGGAGCACTACGGCGGTGACGGGCTGTCCGTCGCCGCGGAGAACCGCACCTACCTGCGCAAGCTCCTCGCCGTCGCGACCGGGGAGGTCACCCGCGCCAGCCGCGCCCGCGCCGCCCACGGTGCGGTGGCCGCTCCCGCCACCGCGGGGAGCACGCGATGAGCCCGCGCGTCGCCGTCCTCGGCCTCGGCGCCATGGGGCTGCCCATGGCGACCCACCTCGTGCAGGACCACGCGGTCGTCGGCTTCGACGTCAGCCCCGAGCGCCTCGCCCTCGCGCGGGCGGCGGGCGCGTCGACCGCCGCCTCGCCCGCGGAGGCCGGCCAGGGCGCCGACGTCGTGCTCGTCGGGGTCCGGGACGCCGCCCAGCTCGCGCAGGCGCTGTTCGGCGACGAGGGAGCGGCCCGCACGCTGGCGGCGGGGACCGTCGTGGTGCTGACGTCGACCGTCGGGGTCGACGCGGCGCGCGCGGCGGCGGACCGCCTCGGCGCGCAGGGCGTGCACCTCGTCGACGCCCCGGTCAGCGGCGGCCCCGTCCGGGCCGGCACCGGCGACCTCCTCATCATGGTCGGCGGGCCGCCGGAGGCGGTCGAGGCGGCGCGCTCCGTCCTGACGGCCCTGTCCTCGACCCTGACGGTGGCCGGGCCACGGGTCGGGGACGGCCAGGTGCTCAAGACCGTCAACCAGCTCCTGTGCGGGGTGCACACGGCGGCGGCGTCCGAGGCCCTCGCGCTCGCCCACGCGCTCGGGCTCGACCTCGACGCCACCATCGAGGTGCTCGGGAAGGGTGCGGCGGCGTCCTTCATGCTCGCCGACCGCGGCCCGCGGATCGCCGCGCAGCTGCGGGGGGACGCGCCGGAGCTGCGCTCCCGGCTCGACGTCATCTCCAAGGACATGGGCCTCGTCGCGCGGCTCGCCCGCGAGGCCCACGTCGCGACGCCCGTGGCCTCCGCCGCCGAGCAGCTCTACCTGCTGGGGGAGGCCCGGGGGCTGGCGGCCGCGGACGACTCCGTGGTCGCGACGACCCTGGCCCTCCCCGACGAGGGGGGTGCGGCGTGACCACCCTGGCCAACGACCCGGCGCAGTTCGCCGACGAGGCCCTGCGCGGCTTCGCCGACGCCCACGCCGGCACCGTCCGCCTCGTCCCCGGCGGGGTCGTCCGCGCGACGGCCACGCCGACCGGGAAGGTGGCCGTCGTCGTCGGCGGCGGCTCCGGGCACTACCCGGCGTTCGCCGGGCTCGTCGGTCCGGGCTTCGCCGACGGCGCCGTCGTCGGGAACGTCTTCACCTCGCCCTCGGCGTCGGACGCGGCGTCCGTCGCCCGTCACGCCGCCTCCGACGCCGGCGTCCTGCTGCTCACGGGCAACTACGCCGGCGACGTCATGAACTTCGGCCTCGCGGTGCAGCGGCTGCGCGCCGAGGGCGTCGACGCCCGCTACCTCGTCGTGACGGACGACATCGCGAGCGCGCCCGTCGGCCAGGAGGACCTGCGGCGCGGGATCGCGGGGGACCTCACGGTGTTCAAGGTCGCCGCCGCGGCGGCGGAGGCCGGGCTGGACCTCGACGGCGTCGAGGCCGCCGCCCGGCACGCCAACGCCCGGACGCGCACGCTCGGCGTCGCGTTCGACGGGTGCACGCTGCCCGGGGCCGACGCCCCCCTGTTCACCGTGCCGGACGGCGCCATGGGCATCGGGGTGGGCATTCACGGGGAGCCCGGGATCGGCGAGACGGCGTTCCCGACGGCCGCGGGGCTGGCCGCCACCCTCGTCGACCGGGTCCTCGCGGAGGCCCCCGGGGTGGGGCCGGCGCGGGCCGCCGTGGTCCTCAACGGGCTGGGCCGCACGAAGTACGAGGAGCTGTTCGTGCTGTGGGCGGACGTCGCCCCGCTGCTGCGCGCGGCCGGGGTCACGGTCGTCGAGCCGGACGTCGGCGAGCTCGTCACGAGCCTGGACATGGCGGGGTGCTCCCTCACGCTCATGTGGCTCGACGAGTCCCTCGAGGCGTACTGGCGCGCGCCCGCCGCCGCCCCCGCCTACCGGAAGGGGGCCTTCGTCGGGTCCGCCGGGGTGGCGCGGGCGTCGGACGGCGGCGCCGCGCCGGGCGGGCTCGTGCCGGAGCCGGGTCCGGAGGCCGACGACGCTCACAGGGCACCGGTGAGCGCACGCGGCCGGGCGCTGGCGGGCCGGGTCGTCGCGGCGTTCGAGGCCGGGGTGGCCGCGCTGGTCGGGGCCGAGGAGCGGCTGGGCCGGCTCGACGCCGTGGCCGGTGACGGCGACCACGGCCGCGGCATGGTGCGCGGCGCGTCGGCCGCGCGCGACGCGGCCCGGACCTGCGCCGACGCGGACGGTGGCCCCACGGACGTGCTCGTGGAGGCCGGCCGGGCGTGGTCCGACCGCGCGGGCGGGACCTCCGGCGTGCTCTGGGGCGCGATGCTCGAGGCCGCCGGCCGCGCCCTGGGGGACGACGACGAGGCGTGGCGGCGCTGGGACGCCGGCACCACGGGGGAGGTCGCCCGCGCCGTGCGCGCCGGTGTCGACGCCCTGCAGACCCTCGGCCGCGCCACGCCGGGGGACAAGACGATGCTCGACGCGCTCGGGCCCTTCGTCGACGCGCTCGACGCCGCCGCCCGGGCCGGCACGGGCCCCGCGGAGGCCTGGGACCGGGCCACCGCCCGCGCCGAGCGGGCCGCGCAGGAGACCGCCGCGCTGCGCCCGCGCCTGGGCCGCGCCCGGCCGCTCGCGGAGCAGAGCGTCGGGACGCCGGACCCGGGCGCCGTCTCCTTCGCACTCGTCGCCGCGGCCGTCGGCGCCGCACCGCCCGCCCCGGACGGGGCCCACCTGGAGGAGGACGCATGACGCAGGGGCTGCGGGTCGTCGTCGGCAGCGACGACGCCGGACTGGGCTACAAGGACCTCATCAAGGCCGCGCTCGAGCAGGACGAGCGCGTCGCGGAGGTGACGGACGTCGGCGTCCAGGCCGACGAGGAGACGGCCTACCCCCACGTGGCCGTCGACGCCGCCCGGCGGGTCGCCGCCGGGGAGGCGGACCGCGCCGTGCTCGTGTGCGGCACGGGCCTGGGCGTGGCGATCGCCGCCAACAAGGTGCCCGGCGTGCGGGCCGTCACCGCGCACGACAGCTACTCCGTCGAGCGCGCGGTGCTCTCGAACGACGCCCAGGTCCTGTGCCTGGGCCAGCGCGTCATCGGGCAGGAGCTCGCCCTCCGGCTCGTGCGCGAGTGGCTCGGGTACACGTTCGACCCGACGTCGGCGTCCGCGGCGAAGGTCGACGCGATCGGCGCCTACGAGACCGGGGGCTCCGACCGCTGACCCGGGCGCGGGCCTGGCGTTCCCGCGACGAGGCTGCGCTGCAGCAGCGTCGTGCCGAGCCACCGGTCGAACTTGCGGCCCACGCGCTCCAGGCGGCCGGCCTCGACGAAGCCGGCGCGCCGGTGCAGGGCGAGGGAGGCGGGGGTCTCGGCGTCGGCGACCACCGCGACGACCTCCCGCGCCCCGGCGGCGGCGGCCCGGTCGAGCAGGGCGGTGAGCAGGAGGGTGCCGAGGCCCCGCCCGGTCGCGTCCGGGTGGAGGTAGAGCGTGTCCTCCACCGTGGCCGCGTAGGCCGGCCGCGTCCGCCAGGGTCCGACGTACGCGAAGCCGGCCACGGCGCCGTCGGCCTCGACGACGAGGAACGGCCAGCCCGCCGCCCCGAGGGCATCGAGGCGGTCGTGCCAGTGCCCGACGCCCGGCGGCTCGAGCTCGAAGGTCGCCGTGGACGTGCGGACCCAGTGGTCGTAGATCGCGGCGACCGCGTCAGTGTCGTCGTGCCGGGCCGGGCGCACGACCGGCCCCGCCGGCGAGGCTGCCGTGCCGCGGGGCGTCCCCGGGTCGCTCACCGCTGGTCGTCCCCGGCGTCCGCGGCGTCACCGGACCGGCCGTGCGGCACCCCGCTCGCGAACCCGACCCCGACACCGACCCCGATACCGGCACCGACGCCCACGCCGACGCGGAGCCGGGCGCCGAGCCCCGCCGTCGGCCCCGCGCCCGCGGGTGCCCCGGCCCCGAGCGTGACGAGCTGCGGCTCCGCGGTGCCCCCGCAGCACGCGGCACCCGCCGTGCCGGCCGTGCCGTCGGTGTCCCCGGCGAGGTCGGTCGAGCACACGCCCGTGGCGGGCAGGTCGAGCGCGACGCGGTCGGCCGCGGTCCGGTCGCCCGCCAGCGCCGCCGCCACGGAGCGGACCTGCTCGTACCCCGTGGCCAGCAGGAACGTCGGCGCCCGCCCGTAGGACTTCATCCCGACGAGGTAGAACCCGTCGTCGGGGTGGGACAGCAGCGCCTCGCCGTGGGGCGGCACCGTGCCGCAGGAGTGGTGGTTGGGATCGATGAGCACGGCGAGCCGTGCCGGCGACTCGACGACGGGGTCGAGGTCGAGGCGGACCTCGCGCAGCATCGCCAGGTCGGGGCGGAACCCGGTGGCGTTGACGACCGTGTGGACGCGGACGTCCAGCACCTCGTCGCGCGCGGTCCCGAGCACCCGCACGAGGTCGCCCTCGGGCTCGAGCCGCTCGATCGAGGCGCGCCGGACGAGCGTGAGCCGACCGGCTTCGAGAGCCCTCCGCAGTCGGGTGCCGAGGAGGCCACGGGCGGGCAGCTCGTCGTCCGCGCCGCCCGCGAACAGCCGGCGCGGCGACCCGCCTCGGATCGCCCAGGTCACCGCGGTGTGGGGCACGGCCTCGCCCAGCTCGAGGAGGGCCAGCAGCGTGTTCGCGGCGGAGTGCCCCATCCCCACGACGAGCGTCCGGCGGCCCGCGAAGCGGTCGCGGTCGGCGCCGAGCACGTCCGGGAGCGCCCCGGCCAAGAACGGCGCGGCGACCTCCTCGCCGACTGCCGGCAGTCCACTCGTCCCCAGCGGGTTCGGCGTGCCGGAGGTGCCCGAGGCGTCGAGCACCGCGCGCGCCCGGACGTCCTCGACCCGGCCGTCGGCCGTCACCGTGCGCACCCGGTAGCCGCGCCGGTCCCGCCCCAGCGACCGGGTGCGGTCCGCGCCGTCGCGCGCCACGGCGACGACGCGCGTGCCCGTGCGCAGCCGGCTCGCGAGCGCGTCCGTGGCCGCGAGCGGGGCGAGGTAGTCGCGGACGAGCTCGTCGCCCGTCGGCAGCGCGTCGGGGTCCGGCGCGACCCAGCCCGTCGCCTCCAGCAGCCTCCGTGCCGCCGCGTCGACGTCGTAGCGCCACGGGGAGAAGAGGCGCACGTGCCCCCACGCCCGCACCGCCGCGCCGGGCCCGTCCCCGGCCTCGAGCACCAGCGGCTCCAGCCCCCGCTCGAGCAGGTGCGCGGCCGCGGCGAGGCCCACGGGCCCGGCCCCCACGACCACGACCGGCAGCGCGTCCCGTGCCACCTCGTCCATGACTGCTCCTCCCATCGAGATCCGTCGATCGGTAACGTATCGACACCGGTCGATCGGTGGCAAAATGGACCCCATGACGACGACCGCCCTGCGCACGGTGACGACACGTCCGGCGGTGCTCACGGCGCCCGGTGCGCTGCCGACGGCGGGCCGGACCGCGACGGCCTGCTGCACCGACCTCGCGCGGCCGGCCGTCGACGAGGGGGCGGCCCAGGACCTCGCCCGCGCGTTCCGCGCCCTCGCCGACCCCACGCGCGTCCGGCTGCTCTCGCTGGTGGCGTCGCACGCGGAGCAGGAGGCGTGCGTCTGCGACCTCACGGAGCCCGTGGGCCTGTCGCAGCCCACGGTGTCGCACCACCTCAAGGTCCTCGTCGAGGCCGGCCTGCTGACGCGCGAGCAGCGCGGCCGCTGGGCGTACTACGCCCTCGTCCCGGGCGCGGTCGACGACCTCGCCGGTCTCCTGAGCCGGTCCTTCGCCGGCTAGCAGCCCTCGGGGAGACCGACCACCCCGGCGAGCAGCCGCCGGCTCGGTGCCGGGGTGGCCGCAGCGGTCACCGGGCGGTGGCGTCGGCGACGGGCTGGACGCCCAGCTCGCCGAGGAGCGTGGTGATGCGGGTGCGGATCTCGTCGCGGATGGGGCGCACCGCCTCGAGGCCCTGGCCGGCAGGGTCCTCCAGGACCCAGTCCTCGTAGCGCTTGCCCGGGTAGAAGGGGCAGGCGTCGCCGCAGCCCATGGTGATGACGACGTCGGAGGCCTCGACGGCCGCGGTGGTGAGGACCTTGGGCCTCTCGGCGCGGATGTCGATCCCCTCCTCGAGCATCGCCTCGACGGCCACGGGGTTGATCTGCGCGCCGGGCATCGACCCGGCGGAGCGGACCTCGACGGCGCCGCCGGACAGGTGGCGCAGGTATCCGGCGGCCATCTGGGAGCGGCCGGCGTTGTGGACGCAGACGAACAGGACGCTGGGCCTGCTCGGGGTGTCGCTGCTCACGGGTTCCTCCTGAGGGCGGGTCGGGTTCGGCGGTGCGGCGCGGCAGCCAGGGGCCTGACCAGGCGGACGACGTGCGCGGCGACCCCGGGGCCGATGGCCGGGGTCCCGCCGGTGGTGGCCCGGTACGGTACCGGGCAGCCCGCCCGCCGAGGCATGGGTCGATATTGACAGCCGTCGATGCGGGGCACCAGGCTGCCGCCGGAACGGCATCGCCGGTCCGCCGACGCGGGCACCGTCGAGTGGCGTCGCGCGACGTGGCGTCGCGCCCGTCCTGCGTCGGCCGGGAGGAGGGCCAGTGCCCCGTGGCCTCGTCGCACCGCTCGCGAGGGGTGACGGCCGGGCGACCGTGCTTCTGCCCCCGGTCGTGCTCCTCGTCGTCGCGGCAGCAGCGCAGGGGATGATCCCGGCGCGCCACCCGCGTGCGGCGGGCTCCGTGGCGGCGGCGTCCGTCGTGGCGGCCGCGTCGGCCGCTCTCGCGACCGACGCCCTCCTGAGGTTCCATCGGCACGGCACGACCGTCGACCCCCTCCGCCCCACCGCCGCCGAGAGGCTCGTCACCGACGGCGCGAACGCACTCACGCGCAACCCGATGTACGTCGCGATGGCCGGAGCCCTCCTGGCGCACGCCGTCGTCCGGCGTTCGCCTGCCGCCGTCCTCCCCGCCGCCGCGTTCGTCGTCGTCCTCGACCGTGGCCAGATCGCGGTCGAGGAGGCCGCCCTGGCCGACCGCTTCGCCGCGACCTACGAGACCTACCGCGAGCAGGTCCCGCGCTGGGTCGACCGACGGACGGCCACGACGGCGCTCGCGGCGGCCCCGCGGCTGGTCGGTCGGGGCGTCCGGCGGCTCGGGGTGCGCGCCGGCGCGGCCCCGCCCGGCTGACCGGCCGCGCCGCACCGAGGGCGCCGTCGAGCCGGCCCCGGTGCGTCCTGCCTGGGTGACCGGCTTCTCCGGGGGGCTCCCGCGCAGCCCTGCCGCAGCAGCACGAAGGGCCCGCCACCGGCGCTGTCGCAGGTGACGGGCCCTTCGGTCCGGCGGAGGATGGGGGATTCGAACCCCC
>NZ_RWJX01000021.1 GCF_004123805.1 Cellulomonas endophytica
CGCCACCGCGAGGCCGCCGAGGACCTCGCGCAGGCGGCGGGCCTGGCGGGCACGGACCGGGACCCGCGGCCGGCCTCCTACGCGCTCCCGGGCGGCCTCGCCGACCCCGCGGTGGCGGTCGCGACGGCGCGGGACCTCGAGACGGCGGTCGCCGGCGCCCACGCGGCCGCGCTCGGCCGCGCCCCGGACGCCACCGCGCGGCCGGGTCTGCTCGAGGGCTTCCGCACCGCCGCGGACGCCGCCGCCGGCTGGGGCGCGACACCCGTGGCGTTCCCGGGGCGCCCCGACCTCGACGCCGTGGTCGCCGCCGCGGCGGCCGCCCGCGCCGACGCCCCCGCGGGCACGCCGTAGCCCTGACCGGGTCCGCACGTCCCGCCACCGGGGAGCACCAGGACCAGGACCAGGACCGGGACCGGCACCGCGATCGGGCACCGGCACCGGGTCCCGTCGGGTCGCCGCCACGAAGACGACGACGGCCGGCACCCAGGCCGGTCCCTCAGCCCGCGAGCAGCTCCCGCACCACGCCGGCGACGTGCTCGACGACCGCGTCCACGGCCACCTGCTCCGCCGGCGCCCCGCCCGTCCGCCGGCGCACCTCGACGACGCCTTCGGCCAGACCCCGCCCCACGACGACCACCAGCGGCACGCCGAAGAGCTCCGCGTCGGCGAACTTCACGCCGGGCGAGACCTTCGGCCGGTCGTCGAGCAGCACCTCGACGCCCTGCGCGTCGAGTGCACCCGCGATCCTCTCGGCCTCGGTGAGGACGGCCGCGTCCTTGCCCGTCGCGACGACGTGCACGTGCGCGGGTGCGACGTGGGCCGGCCAGGCCAGCCCCTTCTCGTCGTGGTTGGTCTCGGCCAGGGCCGCGACGGCGCGGGTGACGCCGATGCCGTAGGAGCCCATCGTCACCGTGACGGCCTTGCCGTTCTGGTCGAGGACGGACAGGCCCAGCGCCTCGGCGTACTTGCGGCCGAGCTGGAAGATGTGGCCGATCTCGATGCCGCGCGCCAGCTCGAGGGGGCCGGAGCCGTCGGGGGCGGGGTCGCCCGCGCGCACCTCCGCCGCCTCGACGGTGCCGTCGGCGGCGAAGTCCCTCCCCGCGACGAGGTCGAGCACGTGCTTCCCGGGGGCGTCGGCCCCCGTGACCCAGCGCGTGCCGGGCGCGACCCGGGGGTCGAGCAGGTAGCGGACGGCCGTGCGCTCGGCGCCCTCCGCCACGGGCGGGTTCGGCCCCAGCGCGCCCGGCCCGATGTAGCCCTTGACGAGCTCGGGGTGGGCGGCGAAGTCGGCCTCGCCGGCGGCCTCGACCTCCGCGGGGGCGACCGCCGCCTCGAGGCGCTTGAGGTCGACCTCGCGGTCGCCGGGCAGCCCCACGACGAGCACCTCCCGCCCACCCGTGGGGTGCACGAGGGCGAGCACGACGTTCTTGAGGGTGTCGGCCGCCGTCCAGGCGCGGTCGGGGCGCGGGAACCGCTCGTTGACGAGGGCGACGAGGCTGTCGATCGTCGGCGTGCCGGGCGTGTCCTCCACGTGCGCCGCGGGCGCGTCCGACCAGTCGAGCGGCTCGGGCGCCGGCGTCGTGACGGCCTCGACGTTCGCCGCGTAGCCGCCGGCGGAGCGGACGAACGTGTCCTCCCCGATGGGCAGCGGGCACAGGAACTCCTCCGACCGCGAGCCGCCCATGGCGCCCGAGGTGGCGGCCACGACGACGTGCTCGAGCCCGAGGCGGTCGAAGATCCGCGTGTACGCCCGGCGCTGGGCCTCGTAGGACGCGGCGAGGCCGGCGTCGTCGACGTCGAAGGAGTAGGCGTCCTTCATGACGAACTCGCGCCCGCGCAGCAGGCCGGCCCGGGGGCGCGCCTCGTCGCGGTACTTCGTCTGGATCTGGAAGAGCGTGAGCGGCAGGTCCTTGTACGAGGAGTACAGGTCCTTCACCAGGAGGGTGAACATCTCCTCGTGCGTCGGCGCGAGCAGGTAGTCCCCGCCCTTGCGGTCCCGGAGGCGGAAGAGGTTCGGCCCGTACTCCGTCCACCGGCCCGTCGCCTCGTAGGGCTCCCGCGGCAGCAGCGCCGGGAAGTGCACCTCCTGCGCGCCGGCGGCGGCCATCTCCTCGCGCACGACGGCCTCGACCTTCGCCAGCACGCGCAGGCCGAGCGGGAGCCACGTGTAGATCCCGGGGGCGGCGCGGCGGATGTAGCCCGCGCGCACGAGCAGCCGGTGGCTGGCGACCTCGGCGTCGGCGGGGTCCTCCCGCAGGGTGCGGACGAACAGCGTGGACAGGCGCAGGAGCATGGCGCCGAGCCTAACGGCGGCGTGCCGCGCGCCCGGCGGCGGCACCCGGGCGACGGGTGCGCCACGATGGGGCCATGCCGGAGCTGCCCGAGGTCGAGGCGCTCGCGCAGTTCCTGCGCGGGCGCGCCGTCGGCCGGACCGTCGCAGGCGTCGGGGTGGGCGCGCTCAACGCGCTGAAGACCTTCGCGCCGCCGCCCGACGCGCTCGTCGGCCGGACCGTCGTCGACGTCGTCCGGCACGGCAAGTGGCTCGACCTCGTCGCCGCGGCCGACGGCGAGAGGGACCTGCACCTCGTCTGGCACCTCGCGCGCGCGGGCTGGCTGCGCTGGTCCGAGAAGCTGCCCGGCACCCCCGTCCGCCCGGGCCGCTCCCCCATCGCCTTCCGGCTGGGGCTCGACGACGGCGCCGGGTTCGACCTCACCGAGGCGGGCACGCGCAAGCGGCTCGCGGTGCACCTCGTGGCGGACCCGCGAGAGATCACGCCCATCGCGACGCTGGGCGTCGAGCCCCTCTCGCCCGAGTTCACCCCCGAGCGGCTGGCGGCCCTCATGGCGCAGCGCAACCAGCAGGTGAAGGGCCTCCTGCGCGACCAGTCGACGATCGCGGGGATCGGCAACGCCTACTCCGACGAGATCCTCCACGCCGCCCGGACGAGCCCCTTCGCCCCGACGAAGGGCTTCGACGCGGAGCGCACGGCGCGGCTGCACGCGGCGACGACGTCGGTCCTCGCGGAGGCCGTGGCGGCCGCGGCGGGCCGGCCCGCCGCCGAGCTCAAGGACGCCAAGCGCCGCGGCATGCGCGTGCACGGGCGCACGGGCGAGCCCTGCCCCGGCTGGGACGGCGTGCCCTGCGGCGACACCGTGCACGAGGTGTCGTTCGCCGACCGCAGCCTGCAGTACTGCCCCACCTGCCAGACGAACGGCCAGCCCCTGGCCGACCGGCGGCTCTCGCGCCTGCTGCGCTGACCCGGCGCCCCGGGCGGGCCCGGCGGCGGGACCGTCAGAACAGGACGGTCGCGTAGGTGCCGACCTGCCGGAAGCCCACGCGCTCGTAGGCCGCCAGCGCACGGGTGTTGTAGCCGTTGACGTAGAGGGAGACGGTGGGCGCGAGGCGCTCGCGCGCGAGCCGCACCACCGCCGCCATGCCGGGCTCGGACAGCCCGCGGCCGCGGTCGACCGGGTCGACCCACACGCCCTGCACCTGGGCCACGCCCCCACCGACGGCGCCGACCTCGGCCTTGAAGACGACCCGCGGGGCGCCCGTGCGCGCGTCGGGTGCGGTGCGGACGAACGACCGGCCCCGCTCGATCAGCGAGCGCACCCGCGTCTCGTAGGGCCCGTTCGGGCCGGACGCCGGGGAGTACCCGACCTCCTCGGTGAACATCCGCACGCAGGCCGGCAGCACGACGTCGTACTCGGCGGGCGTCGAGAGGCGCACCGCGGGGTCGGCGGCCACGGCGGGCTCGCCGTCGGCCACCATGGACGGCTGGTCCTCGCGCACCTCCCGCGCACGCCAGTCGCCCTGCAGACGGCTCCAGATCCCCAGCACGTCCCGGGCGGGCCCCACGACGGAGGAGTACCAGCGCCCGTTGCGGCGGGCGAGGTCGGCGAAGGCGTCGAGCGCCTCCGGGTCCGCCTCGCCGGGCACCACCGGCACGAGGTTGGCCCCGACCCAGCAGACCGCGACGAGCCGGTCGTCGCGCATCCAGCCCCACAGCCGCCCGCCCGCCGACCGCAGCCCGCGGGTGGCGGCGTGCTCGAGCCGCGTCGTGGCGAGCACGGAGCCGACCGGGTCCTGGGCGCAGACCGCGAGCGCGGCGCCCACGTGCTCGTCGCCGAGCTCGCGGGCACCGGTGCCGCGCTCCAGCAGGGGCGCGGGCCAGGGCCTCATGGCGGCATCATGCCGCAGCCCCGACCCCTCGGCCCGCCGGCGCGACCGCCCGGCGGCGTGCCGTCTCAGCGGACGCTGACCACCGGCGAGGCGCCCTCGGCGGGCTCCATCGTCTCGGCGATGCGCATCGCCTCCTCGATGAGGGTCTCGACGATCATCGACTCGGGGACGGTCTTGACGACCTCGCCCTTGACGAAGATCTGACCCTTGCCGTTGCCCGACGCGACGCCGAGGTCGGCCTCGCGGGCCTCGCCCGGGCCGTTGACGACGCAGCCCATGACGGCCACGCGCAGCGGCACCTCCATGCCCTCGAGCCCGGCGGTCACCCGCTCGGCGAGGGAGTAGACGTCCACCTGGGCGCGTCCGCAGGAGGGGCAGGACACGATCTCGAGCTTGCGGGGCCGCAGGTTCAGCGACTGGAGGATCTGGATGCCGACCTTGACCTCCTCCACCGGCGGCGCGGAGAGGGAGACGCGGATGGTGTCGCCGATCCCCTTGCTCAGCAGCGCGCCGAAGGCGGTGGCGGACTTGATGGTGCCCTGGAAGGCGGGGCCGGCCTCCGTGACACCCAGGTGCAGGGGCCAGTCGCCCCGCTCGGACAGCATCTCGTAGGCGCGCACCATGACGACGGGGTCGTTGTGCTTGACCGAGATCTTGAAGTCGTGGAAGTCGTGCTCCTCGAAGAGGGACGCCTCCCACACGGCGGACTCCACGAGGGCCTCGGGCGTGGCCTTGCCGTACTTGGCCAGGAGGCGCGGGTCGAGGGAGCCGGCGTTGACGCCGATGCGCAGCGACACGCCCGCGTCCCGGGCGGCGCGCGCGATCTCGCCGACCTGGTCGTCGAACTTGCGGATGTTGCCCGGGTTCACGCGCACCGCGGCGCAGCCGGCGTCGATCGCGGCGAAGACGTACTTCGGCTGGAAGTGGATGTCCGCGATGACGGGGATCTGGCTCTTGTGGGCGATGGCCGGCAGGGCGTCCGCGTCGTCCTGGCTCGGCACCGCGACCCGGACGATGTCGCAGCCCGAGGCGGTCAGCTCCGCGATCTGCTGCAGGGTGGCGTTGATGTCCGTGGTCGGCGTCGTCGTCATCGACTGGACGCTGACGGGAGCGTCCCCCCCGACCTCGACCTTGCCCACCTTGATCTTGCGGGTGGGGCGACGAGGGGCCAGCACGGGTACGGGGGCCTCCGGCATGCCGAGGCTGATCGGGGTGCTCACGCCGCCATCATCCCACCGGCCGCGGGCGCGCCGGGCGCGTGCACCAGACCTCCACAGGTGGCCCCTCTCAGCCGAGCCGGACGGGGTTCACCACGTCGGCGTAGAGGACGACGAGCCCCATGCCGCCCATGAGGAGGAACACCCCGTAGGCCACGGGCACCAGGCGCGCCGTGTCGAAGGGCCGCAGGCGCTCCCGCCCGCGCACCCGGGCGAGCCGACGGGACGCGCCCTCCCACAGCGCGGCGACGACGTGCCCGCCGTCGAGCGGCGGCAGGGGCAGCAGGTTGAAGACGAACAGGGCGATGTTCAGGCCCGCGAGCAGCTCCAGCAGGGACGCGACCTCGAGGGCGGCGCCGGCGTCCGCCGCGGCGATCTCCCCGCCGAAGCGGGTGATGCCGACCGGCCCGACGATGCTCGTGAGGTCCCGCTCCTGCCCCGTGAACGTCCGCTCGGCGAGGTCGACGAACCGCGCGGGCAGCGTCGCGACCACCTCCGCCGTCCCCCAGGTCCGCTCCGCCAGCAGGCCCGGCACCGCCAGGGGCGAGACGCGCTCCGTCACGGTCGCGGCCGAGACGCCGAGGTAGCCGACGGTCGCGGTGCTCGTCGTGCCGTCCTCGGCGAGCACGGGGCGCTCGGCCACGGCGGGCGTGACGTCGAGGGTCACCCGCGCCCCGTCGCGCTCGACGACGAGGGGCACGTCGGCGCGCCCGCCGGCCTCGCGGATGAGCGCCGACAGGGCGTCCCAGGAGTCGACGGGCGTCCCGTCGAAGGCCACGACGCGGTCGCCCGCGCGCAGGCCGGCCTCGGCGGCGGGGCCGGGCGGGTCCTCGGCGGTGCAGGCGGTGGCGTCGGCGGGCAGGACGCAGTCCGCCACGGACGCCACCGTCGTCGACGCGGCCGGCACGCCGATGCCCACGTACACGACCGTGAGCAGCACGGCCGCGATGAGCAGGTTCATCACCGGCCCGCCGAGCATGACGACGAGCTTCTTCGGCGTCGACAGGCGGTAGAAGGCCCGGTGGTCCTCCCCGGGGTGGATCTCCTCGGCCGAGGCCGCGCGCGCGTCGGCGGCCAGCCGCGACCACGCGGAGCGCACCGGCGGGTCGCCGACGGCCTGCGCGGTCGGGTACATCCCGACGAGGCGCACGTACCCGCCCGCGGGGATCGCCTTGACGCCGTACTCGGTCTCGCCGCGGGTGCGGCTCCACAGCGTGGGTCCGAACCCGACCATGTACTGGCTCACCCGGACGCCGAAGCGCTTCGCGGGCACCATGTGCCCGACCTCGTGCAGCGCGATGGACGCGAGCAGCACGACGACCACCACCACGACCCCGACGAGGTAGTCCATCGCCCGCGCCCTCCGTCCGCGCCGCCCGGTGCCGACGCACGTCGCCGGCCGCCCCCGGGGCGGCGGCGGACCATTCTCCCCCGCCGTGCCTGGACGCGACCTGGGAGCAGCGCCCCCGCGACGGTTTCCGTCGCGCGAGGCCTCCCGCGCGGGCGCTCTCGTCGGTACCGTGCCCGGGTGACCACCGTGACCGGCACCCGTGCACCCCTCGCCCCGCACCGCCTGCTGCGGACGGAGGTGCCCGGCCCGGCCTCCCGGGCGCTGGCGGAGCGCCGCGCCCGCGTGGTGCCGCCGGGCGTGGGGTCGGCGATGCCGGTGTACGCCGCGCGCGCCCAGGGCGCGCTCGTGGAGGACGTGGACGGCAACGTCTTCGTCGACCTCGGCTCCGGGATCGCCGTGACGTCCGTGGGCGTGAGCCACCCCGAGGTCGTCGCCGCCGTCGCCGCGCAGGCGGCGGACCTCACGCACACGTGCTTCATGGTCACGCCCTACGAGCCCTACGTGGCCGTGTGCGAGGCGCTGGCGCGGCTCACCCCCGGCGACCACGCCAAGCGGTCCGTCCTGGTGAGCACGGGGGCCGAGGCCGTGGAGAACGCCGTGAAGATCGCCCGCCGCGCGACGGGCCGCGACGCCGTGCTCGTCCTCGACCACGCCTACCACGGCCGCACGAACCTCACGATGGCCATGACCGCGCGCGCGATGCCCTACAAGACCGGCTTCGGCCCCTTCGCCGGCGAGGTCTACCGGGTCCCGGCGTCCTACCCGCTGCGCGACCCCGCCGGCATGACGGGCGAGAGGGCCGCGGCGCGCCTCGTCGACGTGGCGCAGCGGCAGGTCGGGGCGGACCGGGTCGCGGCGCTCGTCGCCGAGCCCGTGCTCGGCGAGGGCGGGTTCGTCGTGCCGGCGCCGGGCTTCTGGCCCGCGCTGGCGCGGTGGTGCCGGGACAACGGCATCGTCCTCGTGGCCGACGAGGTGCAGACGGGCTTCGCCCGCACGGGCGCGATGTTCGCCGCGGAGCACGAGGGCGTCGTCCCCGACCTCGTCACCACGGCGAAGGGGATCGCCGGGGGCCTGCCGCTGGCCGCCGTCACGGGCCGTGCCGAGCTCATGGACGCCGTCCACCCCGGGGGTCTGGGCGGCACCTTCGGCGGCAACCCGGTCGCGTGCGCGGCCGCCCTCGCCGCGATCGAGGTCTACGAGCGCGACGACCTGGCGGCGGCCGCGCGCCGCATCGAGCGCCGGGTGCGGGCACGCCTGGAGCCGCTCGTCGGCCGGGTGCCGGCGGTGGCCGAGGTGCGCGGCCGGGGCGCGATGCTCGCCCTGGAGCTCGTGCGCCCCGGCGGGCTGGAGCCCGACCGCGCCGAGGCGGCCCGGGTGGCGGCCGCGTGCGCCGCGGCGGGCGTCCTCGTGCTCACCTGCGGCACCTGGGGCAACGTCGTGCGCCTCCTGCCGCCGCTCGTCATCGAGGACGCGCTGCTCGACGACGCCCTCGACGTCCTCGTCGCGGTCCTCACGGGCGCGGACGTCCCCGGGGCCGCCGCGTGAGCGCGGGCACGTCCCTCCCCGCCGGCCCGGGCGCGCACCCGGGTCCTCCGCGCCGCGGGCCGGTCGCCGCCGTCGACCGCGACCGGCTCGCGGCGCTCACCCGGGAGGGGACGGAGGCGTACGTCGCCGCGCACCCGCGCTGCGCGGACGCGCACCGGGCCGCCCGGGAGCACCTCACCTACGGCGTGCCCATGAGCTGGATGGCGAAGTGGCCCGGGCCGTTCCCGCTGCACGTCGCCGAGGCCTCCGGCGCCCGGTTCCGCTGCCTCGACGGCACCGAGCACGTCGACCTCTGCCTGGGCGACACCGGCGCCATGTGCGGGCACGCGCCCGCGCGGACGGTCGCGGCCGTCGTCGCGCAGGCCGGCCGCGGCATGACGGCCATGCTGCCCACGCCGGACGCCGCGGTCGTCGCCGCGGAGCTGACGGCCCGGTTCGGCGCCGGACCGTCCCGCGTGGCCCGCTGGCAGCTCACCCTCAGCGCGACGGACGCCAACCGGCACGTGCTGCGCTACGCCCGGCACCTGACGGGGCGCGGGCGCGTCGTGGTCATGGACGGCTGCTACCACGGCTCCGTCGACGAGGCCTTCGCGACCCTCGACGCGTCCGGCGCCGTCGTCGCGCGCGCCGGGAACATCGGGGCGCCCGTGCCCCTGGACCGCACGACGCTCGTCGTGCCGTTCAACGACGCCGACGCGCTCGGTGCGGCGCTGGCCACGGGGGACGTCGCGGCCGTGCTCATGGAGCCCGCCCTGACGAACATCGGCATCGTCCTGCCCGAGCCCGGCTACCTCGACGCGGTCCGTCGGCTGACGCGGGCGGCGGGGGCGTGGTTCGTCGTCGACGAGACGCACACGCTGTGCGCCGGGCCCGGCGGGTGCACGGCGGCCTGGGGGCTCGACCCGGACGTCGTCGTCGTCGGCAAGACCATCGGCGGCGGCGTGCCCGTGGCCGCCTTCGGCACCACGCCGGAGATCGCGGTCGAGATCGAGCGGCGTGTCGAGCTCGAGCAGATCGACGTGGGCGGCGTCGGCGGGACCCTCGCGGGCAACGCGCTGTCCACCGCCGCGGCGCGGGCGACGCTGCAGGAGGTGCTCACGCCCGACGCGTTCACCGGCATGGTGGCGCAGGCGACCCGCTGGACGGACGGCGTGCAGGGCGTGCTCGACGCGGTGGGCCTGCCGTGGCACGTGACGCAGCTCGGTGCCCGGGCGGAGTACGCCTTCGCGCCGCAGGCCCCCCGCGACGGGGCGGCCGCCGGCGCCGCCGACGACTTCCCCCTCCAGCAGTACCTGCACCTGCAGGCCCTCGTCCGCGGGGTGCTGCTCACGCCCTTCCACAACATGGCGCTCATGTGCCCGGCGACCTCCGACGCGGACGTCGACCGGCACACGGAGGCCTTCGCCGAGGCGGCCGCCGCCCTCACGGCCTGACCCCGGGGCGGCCACCACCCGGAGGCGGACGCGCGTCCGCCTCGCCGCGCCCCGGCGACGGACGACGGCCTCAGGCCTGCGGCGTGCGCTCCTGGAGCCCCCACGGCGACCCGTACCCCTGCGGCGTCGGCGCCGCCAGCAGCTCGAGGAACGGCACGGCGTCGAAGGCCTCCGGGCCGAGCACGCCCGTCCCCGACCAGACGCCCGTCGCGAGCAGCTCCAGGGCCACGACGGGGTTCACGGCCGTCTGCCACACGACGCACTGGGCGCCGTACTCGGCCATGGACCAGGCGTTGTCGACGACGTGGTGCAGGTAGACCTCGCGCGGGCGGCCGTCCACCCCCGTGCCGGTGACGAGCGTGCCGGCGCAGGTGGCCCCCTCCATCCGCGGCCCGAGGCCCGCGGGGTCGGGCAGGACCGCGGCGACGACGTCCCGGGGCGACACCTCGGCCCCGCGCACGCGCACGGGCGCCGTGGAGTCCAGCCGGAGCCGGTGCAGGGTCCGCAGCACGGAGATGAACTCCTCGCCGAGCCCGTACTTGAAGGTCACGCGCCGGGCGTCCACCCAGCGCGGCACGAGCAGGACCTCCTCGTGCTCCACGTGCACGCACTCGACGGGCCCGACGGGCTCGGGGAAGTCGAAGACCTCGGGCTCGTGGAACGGCGGCACGGTGTACCAGCCGGCGTCGCGGTCGCCCGCCGCCTCGGCGCGGTCCGCCGACCAGATGACCGGGGGGTTGAGGCACTCCTCGATCGTCGTCCAGATGGAGAACGAGGGGGCGAACACGGGCTCGCCGTCCTCGCCCCGGACGACGAGGTTGGCGCCGTCGCGGATGCCGACCTCGTCGATCGCGGAGAAGAGGTGGTCGGCCGCGTAGCGCGCGAAGACGTCGGACAGCCCCGGCTCCACGCCCATGCCGACCAGCGCCAGCCGGCCCGCCTCCCGCCACGCCGGCGCGGCGGCCAGCTGCTCGTCGCCGAGCTTCACGCCGGGCAGCTCGTGCGGGCGCTCGGGGTGCGGGCGCGACAGGGACATGGCCATGTCGAGGTAGTCCGCGCCGCCGGCCCGCGCCCCCTCGAAGACGGGCAGCACGAACCGGGGGTCGACCGCGTTGAGGACGTGCGTGGCCCGGTGCTCCCGGACGGCCGCGGCGACGGCCTCCGCGCTCGAGGCGTCGACCGCCGCGGCGACGAAGCGGTCGGTGCCGACGTCGGCCGCGCGGGCGGCCGCGATGGTGCGCTCCGCCCGCGCCGCGTCGACGTCCGCGACGACCATCGCCTCGAAGAACGTCCGACGGGCCGCGATGCGCGCGACGGCGTCCCCGACGCCGCCGCTGCCGATGACGAGCACCCGCACGGTGCACTCCCTCTCGTGGTGGTGGGTCCCGGGGGCCGACGCGTGCCGGCCGTCCCGGGGGCGTCAGGCCCGGCGTGCCCGCGCCCGCGCGGCCCCCGCCACCTGGACGGCGACGACGAGCACGAGGGCGAGGGCGAACATCGCCGAGCCGATGACGTTGGCCTCCGGCGGGATGCCGCGGGTGGCCGAGACGTAGACGAACTTGGGGAAGGTGTCGTAGGTCCCCGACGTGAAGTTCGTGACGATGAAGTCGTCGAAGCTGAGGCTGAACGAGAGCAGCGCCGCGGCGGCGATGCCGGGCAGCAGCAGCGGGAACGTGACCCGCCAGAACGCGCTCCAGGGACCCGCGTAGAGGTCGGCCGCGGCCTCCTCCAGCGCCGGGTCCAGCGAGGCCACCCGCGCCTTCACCGTCACCACGACGAAGCTCACGCAGAACATCACGTGCGCCGCCACGACGGTCCAGAACCCCAGCGGCACGCGCAGCGACAGGAACTGCGCCAGCAGGGCCGCGCCGAGGACGACCTCGGGCGTCGACATCGGCAGGAAGATGAGCAGGTTCACCAGCGCGCGCCCGCGGAAGCGGAACCGCACGAGGGCGACCGCGAGCAGGGTCCCGAGGGCGGTGGCGAGGACCGTGGCCGTCGCGCCGACGAGGAGCGAGTTCCCGAACGCCCGGCACACCTGCGGCGCCCCGCAGGGGTCCGCCCAGTTGTCGAGGGTGAACCCGCGCCACACGAGGTTCGTCTTGCCGGCGTCGTTGAAGCTGAACGCGACGGTGTAGGCGATGGGCACGAGCAGGTAGAGGAAGGCCAGCCCGGCGAGCACGGGGACGAGCGCGTCGCCCAGCCGCCACGTCCGGCGCCGCACCGGGGCGCCGGGACGGGACGCGCCCGCGGCGAGGCCGGACCGGGGGGTGGTCGTCGTCGTCGCGGTCACAGGAGGTCCTCCGTGCCGGCCCGGCGGACGTAGGCGCCGACGAGCACGAGGATGACGAGCATGAGGACGACGGACAGCGAGGCCGCCGTGGGGTAGTCGAGCACCCGGAAGAACCGGGCGTCGATGACCTGCCCGACCATGGAGGTGTTCGTCGAGTTGCCCAGCAGGCTCGAGTTCACGTAGTCGCCGGAGGCGGGGATGAAGACGAGCAGCGTCCCGGCCACCACCCCGGGCAGCGACAGGGGCAGCGTCACCGTCCGGAAGGTCGTCGCCGGCGAGGCGTACAGGTCCGCCCCGGCCTCGACGAGCCGCGGGTCCAGCCGCTCGAGGCTGGCGTAGATCGGCAGCACCATGAACGGCAGGAAGTTGTAGGTCAGTCCCGACACCACCGCCACGGGCGTCGCGGTGAGCCGCCCGCCCTCGGGGAGCAGGTGGAGCAGCTGCAGGGCCTGCACGACGAACGCGTCGTCGGCGAGGATCTGCCGCCACGCGATCGTGCGCAGGATGAAGGAGGTGAAGAACGGCGCGACGACGAGGACGAGCAGCAGCCCCTGCAGCAGGGGACGGCCCCGCGCCCGCACCGCGATGACGTACGCCATCGGGTACCCGATGAGCAGCGCGGCGAGGGTGGCCAGCAGCGCGAACCCGAAGGACCGCGTCAGCTGCGGCCAGAACGCCGCGAGCGCGTCGGCGTAGTTGGCCACGCGCAGCGCGGGGGCGTACTGCCCGAGCTCCCCGCCCGGCACGGGCGCGTAGAGCGAGGTCGCCAGCAGCGCGACCACCGGCACCACGAAGAGCAGCAGGAGGTAGACCAGGCCCGGCAGGAGCAGCCACAGCCATGCCCGCGACGTCGGCCGCCGCGGCGCGGGGACGACGGCCGCGCCGCCCGCCGCGCCCGCCGGTCCGGCGCCGAGCCCCGCGAGCAGGCTCACGACGCCTCGTCGAGGTCGGTCGTGCCCTCCGCCGCGTCCCG
Source organism: Cellulomonas endophytica (assembly GCF_004123805.1). GTDB lineage: Bacteria > Actinomycetota > Actinomycetes > Actinomycetales > Cellulomonadaceae > Cellulomonas > Cellulomonas endophytica. Next base: position 12,996 of record NZ_RWJX01000021.1, read on the forward strand.
GCCGTCGAGGGCGAACGTGTGCGCCGCCGCCCACGCCAGGCGCACGGGGGCGCCGAGCGGCACCGTCGCGCCGCCGAGGAGGTTCTGGGCGAAGACGCCGAACGTCCCGATGCCGGGCAGCTCCACCTGGTACTGGGTGCTCACGCCGGCGAAGGACACGTCGGTCACCCGCCCCGGCCCCAGGACGTTCTCCCCCGGCCCGGGCTCCTGCCCGGCCACGAGGATCCGCACCTTCTCGGGGCGCACCCCGACGAGCACCGTGCCGCGCGCGGCGACCGCCCGCGCCGCGGGCACGAGAACGCGGTGGCCCGCGACGTCGACGCCGAGCGTCCCGCCGCCCTCCTCCACCACGACCCCCGGCGCGAGGTTGGACTGCCCGAGGAAGTTCGCGACGAACACCGTCCGCGGGTGCTCGTAGAGCTCCGCCGGCGGGCCCATCTGCTCGATCCGCCCGCGGTTCATGACGGCGACGGTGTCGGCCATGGTCATGGCCTCCTCCTGGTCGTGCGTGACGTGCACGAACGTCAGCCCGACCTCCGTCTGGATGTGCCTGAGCTCGATCTGCATCTGCCGCCGCAGCTTGAGGTCGAGGGCGCCGAGCGGCTCGTCGAGCAGGAGCACCGCCGGGCGGTTCACGACCGCGCGGGCGAGCGCGACGCGCTGCTGCTGCCCGCCGGACAGCTGCGCCGGGCGCTGGTCCCCCGCGTGCCCGAGCTCGACGAGCTCCAGCGCCTCGCGCACCCGGCGCTCGACCTCCGGCGTCCGCGTGCGGCGCAGCCCGAACCCGACGTTCTCCGCCACCGACAGGTGGGGGAAGAGCGCGTAGCTCTGGAACACCGTGTTGACCGGACGCCGGTGCGGGCGGGTGCCCGTCACGTCGCTGCCGCCGATGGCGATGGTCCCCGCCGTGGGGTGCTCCAGACCGGCGACCATGCGCAGCGTCGTGGTCTTGCCGCAGCCCGAGGGGCCGAGGAGCGCGAAGAACGACCCCGACGGCACCACGAGGTCGAGCGCGTCGACCGCCGTGAACGGCCCGAAGCGCTTCGTCACCCCCGTGAGCTCGAGGGCACCCGCACCCGCCACCCCTAGGCGCCGATCACCTCGAGGAAGGCGCCGTTCCAGCGCTCCTCCTCCTCGGGCGTCAGCGTCCGGAAGACCTTCACCTGGGACAGCGTGGCCTCGTCGGGGAAGATCAGCGGGTTGTCGACGAGGTCGGGGTCGACCTCCTCCATGGCCTCGCGCGCGCCCTCGACGGGGGTGATGTAGTTGACGTACGCGGCGACCTGCGCGGCGACCGCCGGGTCGTAGTAGTGGTCCATGAGGCGCTCGGCGTTCTCGCGCCGCGTGGAGGTCGACGGCACGAGCAGGTTGTCGCTCCACAAGGTGCCGCCGCCCTCGGGGATCGCGAACCCGAAGCGGTCGTCGTTCTCGAAGTTCAGCGCCGTCACGTCGCCGGACCACCCGATGACCGCCAGGGCGTCCCCCGAGACGAGGTCCTGCGCGTAGGAGTTGCCCCGCACCTGGCGGATCTGCCCGTTGGCGATCTGCTCGCGCAGCACGTCGAGCGCGGCCTCGAACTCCGTGTCGCCCCAGTCCGGGGAGGACACGTCCACGCCCTGCTCGAGCAGGATGAGCCCGATCGTGTCGCGCATCTCCGACAGCACCTCGACGCGGCCCTTGAGCTCGGGCCGCCAGAGGTCGGAGACGGTGGCCAGCCCGCCGGGGACGGCGTCCTTGTCCCAGGCGATGCCGCCGAAGCCGGACTGCCACGTGAGCGAGTGGGTGCGGCCGGGGTCGAAGTCGACGTCCGCGAGGCCGGGCAGGATGTTCGCCGCGTTCGGGACGTTCTCCTTCACGAGCTCCTGGGTCCAGCCCTGGCGGATCCAGCGCGCCGCCATCCAGTCCGTGAGGGTGACGAGGTCGTAGCCGATGTCCTGGCCGTTCGCGAGCTGCCCGCTGACCTTGCCCGTGAAGGTGTCGTTGTCGTCGACGTCCTCGCTGTAGGCCACGTCGATCCCCGAGTCCGCCATGAAGGCGTCGAGGGTCGGGTAGGTGCCGCCGTCCTCGGACTGGTCGAGGTACAGGGTCCAGTTCGCCCACCGCAGGGTGGCGTCGGAGGCGCCGGCGCCGGCCGCGGGGGTCGTGGCGGGCGAGCCCGTCGGGCCGCCGGTCCCGCAGGCGGCCAGGAGCGCCCCCGTGCCGGCCGTCCCCAGCGCACCCAGGAGGAAGGAGCGGCGGGAGACGTCGGCGGCGCGCGGTGGGGTGCGCCGCGCGGCGCGGGCACCCCGGGCGGCGGCGACGAGCGCGGCGACGACGGGGTCCTCACCGGGGGGCAGGGCGCGGCGGGGCATGGCACTCCTCTCGTCGACGACCGCCGGCGGGGCCGGCGGGTGGTGCGGGTGCTGCGGGCGGCCGGTCGCGGCCGCCGGGCGGTGCCGCGCCAGTATGGCGGCGCCACCGCGGCATTTCGTCGCCCGGAAGGGTCGAGGCGACGAAAAACCGTGCTACGTCTGCGTGTCCGCGACGTTTCGCGGTCCGGCCGTGATCGCGGACCTCACGCGTCGAACGCCGACATGACGTGCTTGACCCGCGTGTAGTCCTCGAAGCCGTACATGGACAGGTCCTTGCCGTAGCCCGACTGCTTGAACCCGCCGTGCGGCATCTCGGCGACGAACGGGATGTGCGTGTTGATCCACACGACGCCGAAGTCCAGGTCGCGCGACACCCGCAGGGCCCGCCCGTGGTCCCGCGTCCAGACCGAGCTCGACAGCCCGTAGCGCACGCCGTTCGCCAGGCGCACCGCCTCGGCCTCGTCGGTGAAGCCCTGCACCGTGAGCACGGGGCCGAAGATCTCCTCCTGCACGGCCTCGTCGTCCTGCCGCAGGCCGGACACGACGGTCGGCTCGACGAAGTAGCCGACGTCGCCCTGGCGGTGCCCACCCGTCACCACCTCGGCGTGGTCGGGCAGGCGGTCGAGGAACCCCGTGACCCGCTCGAGCTGCCCCGCGTTGTTCACGGGACCGAAGGCGACGTCCGGGTCGTCGGGGGCGCCGGTGCGCTGGGCGGCGGCCGCCTCGGCGAGGGCGGCCGTGAAGTCGGCGCGGACCCGCTCGTGCACGAGCACGCGCGTGGCGGCGGTGCAGTCCTGGCCGGCGTTGTAGAGGCCGGCGCCGGCGATGCCCTCGGCCGCCGCCGCCACGTCGCAGTCGTCGAAGACGACCACGGGCGCCTTGCCGCCGAGCTCGAGGTGCACGCGCTTGACCGCGTGGGAGGCCGCCTCCGCCACCTGGGACCCGGCGCGCACCGACCCCGTGATGGCGACCATGTCGGGGCGCGGGTGCGAGACGAGCGCCCGCCCGGTGTCGCGGTCGCCGCACACGACGTTGAGGACGCCCGGGGGCAGCACCTGCGCGGCGACCTGCGCGAGCAGCACCGTCGAGGCGGGCGTCGTGTCCGACGGCTTGAGCACCACCGTGTTGCCCGCCGCGAGCGCGGGGGCGATCTTCCAGATCGCCATCATGAGCGGGTAGTTCCAGGGCGTGACCTGGCCGACGACCCCGACGGGCTCGCGCCGCACCCACGAGGTGTGCCCCGCGAGGTACTCCCCCGCCGACCGGCCCTCGAGCACGCGCGCCGCCCCGGCGAAGAACCGCAGCTGGTCCACGCAGGGCGGCACCTCGTCGGTCCGCGCGAGGTGCAGGGGCTTGCCCGTGTCCCGGGACTCGACGGCGACGAACCGCTCCGCGTCGGCCTCGATCGCGTCGGCGAGCCGCAGCAGGGCGAGCTGGCGCTCGGCCGGCGTGGTCCGGCCCCAGGTCGTGGCCGCCTCGGACGCGGCGGCGTACGCCGCGTCGACGTCCTCGGGCCCGCTGAGGGGGGCGTGGGCGTAGACCTCGCCCGTCGACGGGTCGACGACGGGTGTCGTGCGGCCCGACGCGGACGGCCGGGTGCGGCCGCCGACGACGTTGAGCAGGGTCTCCTCCGGCGGACGGGCGCCCGGGCGGGCGTCCTGGGGTGCGGCGGTGGTGCTCACGCGGTCCTCCGGTGCGGGGTGGGGAAGGGGCTGGGGACGGGGCTGGGGACGGCTCGGACGGCTGGGACGGCTCGGTGCGGCGGCGGCGCGCCCGGCGGACCGGGCCCTGCGCGCACGTTAGCGGCCGATCCCGCGCTTGGGGAGGGTGCGGCACCGGATCGGGACACCGTGGGGGTCGCGGACGAGCGATCCCGTCGTCAGCGGCGCGCCGGACGACGGATCCGCTTGCCAGCGGCCGGGGCGGCAGGGGACCATCGGCGCGTGAGCAGCCGCCCCAGCCCGGCCCGACCGGTGCTCGACGACGTCTCCAAGGCGATCATCGAGCAGCTCCAGGAGGACGGGCGGCGCGCCTACGCCACGATCGGCAAGGCCGTGGGGCTGTCCGAGGCGGCGGTGCGCCAGCGCGTGCAGCGCCTCGTCGAGTCGGGGGTCGTGCAGATCGTCGCCGTGACGGACCCGCTCCAGGTCGGCTTCCCGCGCCAGGCGATGATCGGCGTCCGCTCCGACGGCGACACCGAGGAGCTCGCGGCCGCCCTGGCCGCGATCCCCGAGGTGGACTACGTCGTGGTGACCGCCGGCGGCTTCGACGTGCTGGCGGAGGTGGTGTGCGAGGACGACGACCACCTCCTGGAGGTGCTCAACCGCAAGATCCGCCCCCTCCCCGGCGTCCGCTCCACCGAGACGTTCGTCTACCTCAAGCTGCACAAGCAGCTCTACAACTGGGGGACCCGATGACCACGAGCCTCACCCCGGCCGGCACGCCCCGCGACGACGCCGCCCGCGCCCACCTGTGGGGGCACTTCACCACGGCGAGCCAGTGGAAGGACGACGTCCCCACCATCGTCCGCGGCGAGGGCTTCCACGTCTTCGACGACGCCGGCCGCCGCTACCTGGACGGCCTGGCGGGGCTCTTCGTCGTGCAGGTCGGCCACGGCCGCGCCGAGCTCGCCGAGGCCGCGCGCGTCCAGGCGGAGAAGCTGGCCTTCTTCCCCCTGTGGTCCTACGCCCACCCCCAGGCCATCGACCTCGCCGAGCGCGTCGCGCACCTGGCGCCCGAGGGCCTGGACCACGTCTTCTTCACCACGGGCGGCGGCGAGGCGGTGGAGTCCGCGTGGAAGCTGGCCAAGCAGTACTGGCGGCTGCGCGGGCGCCCCGGCAAGCACAAGGTGATCTCCCGCTCCCTGGCCTACCACGGCACCCCCGCCGGCGCGCTGTCCATCACCGGGCTGCCCGGGCTCAAGGCCGCCTACGAGCCGCTCGTGCCGGGTGCGCACAAGGTGCCCAACACGAACCAGTACCGCGCCCCGGAGCACCTGCGCGACGACCCGAAGGCCTTCGGGCGCTGGGCCGCGGACCGCATCGCCGAGGCCATCGAGTTCGAGGGGCCCGAGACGGTGGCCGCCGTGTTCCTCGAGCCCGTCCAGAACGCGGGCGGCTGCTTCCCGCCGCCCCCGGGCTACTTCGAGCGGGTGCGGGAGATCTGCGACGAGCACGACGTGCTCCTCGTCTCCGACGAGGTCATCTGCGCCTTCGGCCGCATCGGCTCCATGTTCGCCTGCGACGACTTCGGCTACGTGCCCGACATCATCACGTGCGCGAAGGGCCTGACGTCCGGGTACTCCCCGCTCGGCGCGATGATCGCCTCGGAGGAGGTGTACGAGCCCTTCGCCAACGGCGACGCGACGTTCCTGCACGGCTACACCTTCGGCGGCCACCCCGTGTCCTCGGCCGTGGCGATGGCGAACCTCGACATCTTCGAGCGCGAGGGCCTCAACGACCGCGTGAAGGAGAACGCCCCCGTCTTCCGCACGACCCTGGAGAAGCTGCTCGACCTGCCCATCGTCGGGGACGTGCGCGGGGCCGGGTACTTCTACGGGATCGAGCTCGTCAAGGACAAGACGACCCGGGAGACGTTCGACGCCGCGGAGTCCGACCACCTCCTGCGCGGCTTCCTGTCCGAGGCGCTGTTCGAGGCGGGCCTGTACTGCCGGGCCGACGACCGCGGCGACCCCGTCGTGCAGCTCGCCCCGCCGCTCACCACGGGACCGGAGCAGTTCGACGAGATGGAGCGGATCCTGCGCGAGGTGCTCACCGAGGCGTGGGCGCGCCTGTGACCCGCGGCGCGCCGGACCCCGGGCTGCGCGCGCTGTCGCTGTGGTGGGACCAGGTCGCCGACGAGGACCCGGCCGCGCTGGTCCCGCGCGACCCCCTGGACGGCGACACCACGGCGGACGTGGTGGTCGTCGGCGCCGGCCTCACGGGGCTGTGGGCGTCGTACTACCTGCTCGAGGCCGACCCGGCGCTGGAGGTGCTGCTCGTCGAGCAGGCCGTCGCCGGCTTCGGCGCGAGCGGGCGCAACGGCGGCTGGTGCTCGGCGCTCTTCCCGACGTCGGCGGCGGGCCTGGCCCGTCGGCACGGCCCGGAGGCCGCCCGGCAGCTGCGCGCGGCCATGCGCGACACCGTCGTCGAGGTGGGCGGGGTCGCGGCGGCCGAGGAGATCGGCTGCGACTTCGCCTACGGCGGCACGGTGACGCTCGCCCGGGGTGCGGCGCAGCTCGCCCGCGTGCGCGCGGCGGCCGAGGAGGACGCGCGCTGGGGCGACGAGACGCACGTGCTCGACCCGGACGGCGTGGCCGAGCACGTCCGGGCCGCCGGGGTCGTCGGCGGGTCCTGGACGCCGGACTGCGCCCGCCTCCAGCCCGCGCGGCTCGTGCACGGGCTGGCGCGGACGCTCGAGGAGCGCGGCGTGCGCATCGCGGAGGGCACCCGGGCGCTGCGCCTGTCCCCCGGCGCCGTCGTCACCGACCACGGGACGGTCCGCGCGCGCCACGTGCTGCGGGCCACGGAGGCGTGGACGCCGGGCCTGCCGGGGGCGCGCCGCGCCGTGGTGCCCGTCTACTCCCTCATGGTCGCCACCGCCCCGCTGCCGGCGCACGTGTGGGAGGAGATCGGGCTCGCGCGCGGCCAGACCTTCACGGACGCCCGCCACCTCGTCGTCTACGGCCAGCGCACCGCGGACGACCGGCTCGCGTTCGGCGGCCGTGGCGCGCCGTACCACCGGGGCTCGCGCGTCCGGCCCGGGTTCGACCGCGACCCGGGCGTGCACGCGCACCTGCGCGGGACCCTCGTCGACCTCTTCCCCGTGCTCGCGGGGGTCGAGCTCACGCACGCATGGGGCGGCCCGCTGGCGATCCCCCGGGACTGGCACGCCTCCGTGGGGCTCGACCCGGCGACGGGGCTGGGCTGGGCCGGCGGGTACGTCGGGGACGGGCTGGCGACGACGAACCTCGCCGGGCGCACCCTGGCGGACCTCGTCACGGGGACGGACTCCCCGCTCGTCCGCCTGCCGTGGGTCGGCCACCGCTCCCCCGACTGGGAGCCCGAGCCCCTGCGCTGGGCGGGCGTCACGGCGGGGCTGCGGACGGCGGCGCTCGCCGACGTCCTCGAGCGGCGGGTCGGCACGGCCGGGCCGCTGCCGGCGCTCCTGGGCCGGCTGACCGGGCACTGACGCCGCCGGGCCACGCCCCGAGGACGCCGGCCGGGGCCCCGGTGCGCGGGAGCGGCGCCGACCGGGCCGGGTCGGGCCGCTCAGGTGCGGGCGAGCACCTCGTGCGCGCGCGCCCGCGCCCAGTCCTCCGCGGCGAGCACGCGCTCGAGCGTGAGGTCGGCCGCGGCCACGCCGTCGTGCTCGTCGAGGACCCGGGACACGGTGGCCACCACGTCCCCGAACCCGATGCGACCGGCGAGGAACGCGGCGACGCACTCCTCGTTGGCGGCGTTGAGCACGGCTGGGTGCGTGGCCGAGGTCGCCAGGGCCTCCCGGGCGAGCCGGACCGCGGGGAACACGGCCTCGTCGAGGGGCTCGAACGTCCAGGACGTGGCGCGCGTCCAGTCGCAGCCCGGGACGGCGTCGGGGACGCGGTCGGGCCAGCCGAGGCCGAGCGCGATGGGCAGGCGCATGTCGGGCGGCGAGGCCTGCGCGATCGTCGAGCCGTCGACGAACTCCACCATGGAGTGCACGACGGACTGCGGGTGCACGACCACGTCGATCCGCTCGGGCGGCACGTCGAAGAGCAGGTGCGCCTCGATGAGCTCCAGGCCCTTGTTCACCAGCGTCGCCGAGTTCACCGTCACCACGGGGCCCATGGCCCAGGTCGGGTGCGCCAGCGCCTGCTCGGGCGTCACGGCCTTCACGGCGTCGGCCGTCCACCCGCGGAAGGGACCCCCGGACGCGGTGAGCACCAGGCGGCGCACCTCCCGCTCCGTCCCCGAGCGCAGGGCCTGGGCGAGTGCGGAGTGCTCGGAGTCGACGGGCACGATCTGGTCCGCCCGCGTCCGCGCCGCCCGGACGAGCGGCCCGCCGACGACGAGCGACTCCTTGTTCGCCAGGGCGAGCGTGGCGCCCGCACGCAGCGCCGCCAGCGTCGGCCCGAGGCCCACGGAGCCCGTGATGCCGTTGAGGACGACGTCGGCGGGGCGGGCGGCCAGGGTGCTCGCGGCGTCGGGCCCGGCGAGGACCTCGACGTCGGCGGCGCGCCAGCCCTCGGCCGCGGCGACGTCGGCAGGGACGGCGTCGGGGGGGAGGTCGGCCAGAGCGGCACGCATCCCGTCGGCGGCGGCGGGGTCCGCGACGGCGACCACCCCGACGCCCAGCCCGGCGGCCTGCCGCGCGACGGCGGCGACGTCACGCCCCCCGGCCGACAGCCCCACGACGCGGAAGCGGTCGGGGTTGCGGCGCACGACGTCGACGGCCTGGGTGCCGATCGAGCCCGTGCAGCCGAGCAGCACGACGGACCGTGGCGCGGCGCCGACGGAGTCCTCCGGACGGGCCCGGAGCTCCCGGCGGGCGCGTCGGCTCGCGTCGGCGCTCACTCGACGCCCAGGAGGACCTCGACGGCCCGGGCGAGGAACGCGTCGACCGGGGCCTCCGCGTAGGCGCCACGGCCGCGGCGGGCTCGGAAGGTGGCGGTGCGCAGCTCGGCGGCGGTCAGCGGGGCGCCGTCGTCGAAGTAGTCGACGAGGCGGTGGCAGAGGGCGTCGACGTCGGCGGCCTCGTAGCCCGGCGCCCGGCCCTCCGGCGGGGCGAACCGCTCGCCGTCGGGGCGGCCCAGGCGCGGGTACAGCGTGCGGGCCTGGTCCCCCAGCCGCTCCATCCAGGCGCCCTGCCCGTGCTCGGCGACGTACTCGGCGCGCGCCCGGGCGACGAAGGCGGCCTCCAGGCGGTCCAGCGCCGCGTCCACGGCGACGGGCGAGTACCCCCCGCGCACGAGCTCGAAGGCGGCGGACCGGACGTCCCGGCCGGACAACGCGCCGGCCGGCCCCGTCTCGTACACCGTGCGGGCGTGCGCGAAGAACGCGTCGACCTCGTCCGGGTCGTACCCGCGCCGCAGCCCGGTGACGGTCCGGAACATGCCGTCGCTCACACGTCCTCCTCCGCGGCGAGCTGGCCGCACGCTCCGTCGATGTCGCTGCCCCGGGTGTCCCGGACGGTCGTCGGGATCCCGTGCGCGCGCAAGCGTGCCACGAACTCCGCCTCGACCTCGGGCTCGCTCGCCGTCCACTTCGAGCCCGGCGTCGGGTTCAGCGGGATGGGGTTGCAGTGCACCCAGCCGCGGCCGCGGGCGTTGAGCTTCTCGCCCAGGAGGTCGGCGCGCCACGCGTGGTCGTTCATGTCGCGGATGAGCGCGTACTCGATGGACACGCGGCGGCCGGTCGCCTCGAAGTACCGGCGGGCGGCGTCGAGCGCCTCGTCGACGGTCCAGCGAGTGTTGATCGGCACGAGCTCGCTGCGCAGCTCGTCGTCCGGCGCGTGCAGAGACAGGGCGAGCGTCACGGGGATCCCCTCCGCCGCCATCCTGTCGATCGCCGGCACGAGGCCGACGGTGGAGACCGTGACGTTGCGGGCGGACATGCCGAGGCCGTCCGGCACCGGCGCGACGAGCCGCCGCACGGTCTCCATGACGGCCCTGTAGTTGGCCAGGGGCTCGCCCATGCCCATGAAGACGACGTTCGTGAGGCGGCCGGGGCCGCCGGCGACCTCGCCGTCCGCCAGCGAGCGCGCGGCGGCGCGGACCTGCTCCACGATCTCCGCCGTCGAGAGGTTGCGGGTGAGGCCGAGCTGGCCCGTCGCGCAGAACGGGCACGCCATGCCGCAGCCGGCCTGGCTCGAGACGCACAGGGTGTTCCGGTGCGCGTACCGCATGAGGACGGACTCGACCTTCACGCCGTCGAACAGGTGCCACAGCGTCTTGACGGTCGCGCCGGCGTCCGCGCTCAGCGTCCGCACGGGCGTCACGAGCTGCGGGAACAGCGCCTCGGCCAGCCGGTCCCGCGACGCGGCGGGCAGGTCCGTCATCTCGGAGGGGTCCGAGCTCAGGTGCGTGAAGTAGTGCGTGGCGAGCTGCTTCGCCCGGAACGGCTTCTCCCCCAGCGCCGCGACGGCCTCGCGGCGCTCCTCGGGCGTGAGGTCGACGAAGTGGCGCGGCGGCTTGCCGCGGCCCTTCGGCGGGGTCATGACGAGGGGGACGGGCGTGGGGGTCACGGCGGGCTCCGGGGGTGACGGGCGTCGGTCGGACGCCGGGTCGGCGGGTGCGCCGGGTGGGCGCGATCGGGGTGCGAGGACGGGTGCGGCGCGGTGCGGACGGTGCGGACGGGGTGGTCGGGGCTCGCCGCCTTCCGTCCGCGGCCCGCGTCAGGTCACGGGGACGAGCAGGGTGAGGACGGCCCAGGTCGTCGGCGCCGTGAGGAGCAACGAGTCGAGGCGGTCCAGTAGTCCCCCGTGGCCCGGGACGAGACGGCCCATGTCCTTGAGCTCGAGGTCGCGCTTGAGGAGCGACTCCCCGAGGTCCCCGAGCGTGCCGCTCACGACGGCGGCCAGACCGAGCACGACCCCGACGAGCGGGTGCGTCCCCAGCAGCAGCCAGCCCCCCGCGACGCCCACCGCGACCGCGAGGACGACGGACCCGCCGAGGCCCTCCCAGGTCTTCTTGGGGCTGACGGACGGGGCGAGGGGGTGGCGCCCGACGAGCACGCCCGCGGTGTACCCGCCCGTGTCGTTCGCCACCGCGAGCAGGATGAACAGCAGCACGCGCTGCGCGCCGTCGGGGGCGGCGAGCAGCAGCATCGCGAAGCCGCCGAGGAACGGCAGCCACGTGGCCGCGAACGTGGCCGCGGTGACGTCGCGCAGGGCCGCCCGGCCGCCGCCGTCGGCGAGCCGCCAGGCCGCGCACCCGGCCACGGTCGCGACGAGCGCGACGAGCAGGGCCTCGAGCCCCGCGGCGTACGCCGCGCCGAGCATCGCCAGGCACCCGACGAGGAGCGGGACCAGCGGCAGGTGGATGTCGCGGCGGCGCAGGGCCTGGGCCAGCTCCCACAGCGAGGTGCCGACGGCCGCCACGACGACGAGCGCGAAGCCCTCCTTCACCACGAAGAGGGAGACGACGACCACGACGAGCAGGCCGACCCCCACCGCGGCGGCGAGGGGCAGGTCCCGCCCCCGTCGGGACGTCGGCGCGGCGAGCGCGGGCTGGTCGATCATCAGACCTCGAGGAGCTCGGCTTCCTTGCCCTGCAGGAGCGCGTCGATGACGTCGACGTGCTTCTTCGTCAGGGACTCCAGCTCCTTCTCCGCGCGGCCGACCTCGTCCTCGCCCGCCTCGCCGTCCTTCGCCAGGCGGTCGAGCGTGTCCTTCGCGCGGCGGCGGATGCTGCGGACCGAGATCCGCGCGTCCTCGGCCTTCGACTTCGCGAGCTTGACGAACTCGCGGCGCCGCTCCGTGGTGAGCGCCGGCAGCACGACCCGGATGACCGAGCCGTCGTTCGTCGGGTTCACGCCGAGGTCGGAGTCGCGCAGCGCCTTCTCCACCGCCGTCATCGACGACTTGTCGAACGGCGAGACGAGGATCGTGCGCGCCTCGACGACGTTGAACGAGGCGAGCTGCTGCAGGGGGGTCGGGGCGCCGTAGTAGTCGACGAAGACCTTCGCGAACATCGCCGCGTTGGCGCGGCCCGTGCGGATCGCCGCGAAGTCCTCCTTGGCGACCTCGACGGCCTTGTCCATCTTCTCCTCGGCCTCGAAGAGGGTCTCGTCGATCACCGGTGCTCCTGTCGTGCGGCGCGGGGCGGCGGCGGGGGGCCGGTCGTCGGGCGCGGGCGGGTCGTGCGGGGGGTGGTGCGGCGGTGGTGCGGTGCGCGTGCGCGGCCGTGCGGGGGCGCACGGCCGGTGCCGGCGCCGTCGTCGTCCTAGACGGCGGTCACCGACGTGCCGATCTTCTCACCCTGCAGCGCGCGGGTGACGTTGCCGGGCTCCTCGAGCCCGAAGACGCGCATGCGCACGTCGTTGTCGCGGCACATGCTCAGCGCCGTGGCGTCCATGACCGCCAGGCCACGGACGAGGGCCTCCGTGTAGGTGACGTGCTCGAGCCGGACCGCGTCGGGGTCCTTGTGCGGGTCGGCCGTGTAGATGGCGTCGACGCCGTTCTTGCCCATGAGGACCTCCTGGCAGTGCACCTCGAGGGAGCGCTGCACGCACACGGTGTCCGTGGAGAAGAAGGGCATCCCGGCGCCGGCGCCGAAGATGACGACGCGGCCCTTCTCCAGGTGACGGATGGCCCGCAGCGGGATGTAGGGCTCGGCGACCTGCCCCATGGTGATGGCGGTCTGGACGCGGGTGCTGACGCCCGCCTGCTCGAGGAAGTCCTGGAGCGCCAGGCAGTTCATGACGGTGCCGAGCATGCCCATGTAGTCGGCGCGGGCCCGGTCGAGGCCGCGCTGGGACAGGTCGGCGCCCCGGAAGAAGTTGCCGCCGCCGCAGACGATGGCGACCTGCACGCCGGCGCGCACCGCGACCGCGATCTCGCCGGCGATCCGCTGGACGACGTGCGCGGCCAGGCCCACCTCGCCGCCGCCGAAGGTCTCGCCCGAGAGCTTGAGGAGCACGCGCCGCGGCACGTCCTCCTGCGCCCCCGGGGCCGGCACGGTGCCGGGGTCGGTCACGGTCGGCAGGGGTGTCGGGGCGTCCGTCACTTCGGTCCTCCGGAGGGGGTGCTGGCGGCTCGTCGGGCGGCGGGACCCCGGGAGGGGCCCGTGTGCGGCGGTGGCCCCGACCCGGGACGGGTCGGGGCCACCGCCGGCGGCGTCAGGCTCCCACGCGGAAGCGGACGAAGCCGGTGAGCGTGCCGCCGGCCTCCTTCAGCACCTGGCCGACGGACTTCTTCGGGTCACGGGCGAACGCCTGGTCGAGCAGCACGTTCTCCTTGTAGAAGCCGTTGAGGCGACCCTCGACGATCTTCGACAGCGCGGCCTCGGGCTTGCCCTCGTTGCGGGCGGTCTCCTCGGCGATCTTGCGCTCGGAGGCGACGAGGTCGGCGGGCACCTCCTCGCGCGTGAGGTACGTGGGCGAGAACGCGGCCACGTGCGTCGCGACGTCGCGGGCCACGGAGGCGCCGGCGGCGTCGGTGGCCACGAGGACGCCGACCTGGGGCGGCAGGTCCTTGTTCACCTTGTGCAGGTAGACCTCGACGTGCTCGCCCGACAGGCGGGCCAGGCGCCGGACGACGACCTTCTCGCCGAGCGTGGCGGCCGTCTCGTCGACGGTGGACTGCACCGTCGCGCCGTCGACCTCCGTGCCCAGGAGCGCCTCGGCGTCCGCGGCGCCCGTGGACACCGCGGCGGCGAGCACCTTGTCGGCGAGCGCGATGAACTGCGCGTTCTTCGCGACGAAGTCCGTCTCGGAGTTGACCTCGACGAGGACGCCCGCCTTGCCGGCGCCGTCGTCGGCGACGTGCGCGGCGACGAGGCCGTCGGAGGCCGAGCGGCCCTCGCGCTTGCCCACGCCCTTGAGGCCCTTGACGCGGATGATCTCGAGCGCCTTGGCGGAGTCGCCCTCGGCCTCCTCGAGCGCCTTCTTGACGTCGAGCATGCCGGCGCCGGTCTTCTCGCGCAGGGCCTTGATGTCGGCCAGCGAGTAGTTCGCCATCAGTCTGTTCCCGTCCTTCTCGTCGGTCGGGCCCGTCGGGGCCCGGGGTGGCACCGCGGTGCCGGGGGTGCGGCGGACGCCCGGGGACGTCCCGCCGCCGAGCGTGGCACCGGCCGGTCCGCCGCGCCCGCGCTGCGGGTGCGACGGGACCGGCCGGCGCCGTCGGTCAGGCTCAGGCCTGGGTGGGCTCCGCCGGGGCCGCGTCCACGGCCGGGGCCGCGTCCTGGCCGGGGGTGGCCGGCTCGGCGTCGACGACCGCGTCGGAGGCGTCGCCCGCCGCCGCCGTGTCGACCGCCACCTGGGCGTCCTGCGGCGCGGCCGCAGGCGTCTCGGCGGCCGGCGTGTCCGCGGCCTCCGTGCCGGCGAGCAGCTCGCGCTCCCACTCGGCGAGCGGCTCCGCGTCGGGGGCGGCCTCGCCGGAGGCGGCACGGCCACCGCCGGAGCGGCGCACGAGGCCGTCGGCCGCCGCGTCGGCGATCACGCGGGTGAGCAGCTGGACGGCGCGGATGGCGTCGTCGTTGCCCGGGATCGGGTAGTCGACCATGTCGGGGTCGCAGTTCGTGTCGAGGATCGCCACGACGGGGATGCCGAGCTTGCGCGCCTCGTCGACCGCGAGGTGCTCCTTGTTCGTGTCGACGATCCACACGGCGGAGGGCACCTTGACCATGTCGCGGATGCCGCCGAGCGTCTTCGTCAACTTGTCCTTCTCGCGACGCAGGACGAGCAGCTCCTTCTTCGTCAGCGAGGAGCCCGCGACGTCGTCGAAGTCGATCTGCTCGAGCTCCTTGAGGCGCTGGAGGCGCTTGTGCACGGTGGAGAAGTTCGTGAGCATGCCGCCGAGCCAGCGCTGGTTGACGTAGGGCATGCCCACGCGGCCGGCCTGCTCGGCGACGGGCTCCTGCGCCTGCTTCTTCGTCCCGACGAACAGGATCGAGCCGCCGTGCGCGACCGTCTGGGAGACGAAGTCGTAGGCGCGGTCGATGTACGTCAGCGACTGCTGCAGGTCGATGATGTAGATGCCGTTGCGCTCGGTGAAGATGAACCGCTTCATCTTCGGGTTCCAGCGGCGGGTCTGGTGCCCGAAGTGCACCCCGCTCTCGAGCAGCTGGCGCGTGGTCACGACGGCCATGGCACGTCCTCTCGTCGCGCACCCCGGGGGGCACGCGCTCGTGCAGGTCCGCCGGGCATCGCGCTCGCGGTGAGGACCTGCGGTCTCGGTTGTCGGTCCCGGCCGGTCGGACGGGGCCCCTGACGCCCCGAGGGCGCGACGCCGGGCGGACCCGGACCGTGTCGCGCCCACCCCGGACACGGGACCGCGGGGCGGCCGGACCAGGAGGAGGGCGTGCGAAGTCGACCGGTACGGACCGGTCGCAGGCCGATCGTACCGGACGTCGGCCTTGCGCCGGGACACGCGTGAGCCGCCCCCCGCCCAGCGCGTGACTCCGCCGCCCCCCGACCCCGGGTCCGACCGGGTCACGGCGCCGCCGTCCGGCCCCACGCTGCGGTCGTGACCACGACCGACCGCGTCCCGGCACCCGCTGCGGTGCCCCGCCCAGCGCCCGATCCGGCGCGCGATCCAGCGCCCAATCCGGTGCCCGATCCGGTGCCCGATCCGGTGCCCATCCCGGCACCACCCGCCCGTGCCACCACGAGCAGGCCGCCGCGGGCGGGACGGCTGGCCGTCGCGGGGCTGCTCGTCGCGCTCGTGCTGGCGCCCTGGGTGGTCGACGGCGTGCGCACGCCCGCCGGGGCGGCCTCCCCCGTCGCCGGGGCGGTCGGTGCCGGCGCCGCGGGCGGCGCCGCCGGCTGGCGGTCGCCGGTGGCCGGCGGGACCTCGCCGTCCGTCCTGCGCCCGTTCGACCGGCCGGCGACCCCCTACGCGGCCGGCCACCGCGGCGTCGACCTCCCGGCCGGCGTCGGCGACCCCGTCCTGGCCCCCGCGGCCGGCGTGGTGGTGTTCGCGGGGCCGGTCGCGGGTCGGGGCGTGGTGACCGTCCGCCACGCCGACGGCCTGCGCTCGAGCCTGGAGCCCGTCGCGGGCGCACCGGCGGTCGGGACGACGGTCGCCGCGGGCACGGCGGTCGGCACGCTCGCCGCGCCCGCGGGGCACTGCCCGGGCCCGTGCCTGCACTGGGGCGTGCGCGCCGGCGAGGTCTACCTCGACCCGATGGCCCTGCTGGGGCCGCTGCCACGGGTCGTGCTCCTCCCGTGGTGACCCCCCGGGTGACGCGGCGCCCGGCCGGACGTCGCGCGGGGCGACCCCGCCGGTCCGCGTCGGGGCGCCGCCGGCGGTCAGCCCAGCCGGAACCGCACCGCGCCGGCCGGGAGGGCGGCCCCGACGGTGCCGGTCCAGACGGCATAGGCGTTCGTGGTCGGGTCGAACCACCGCTCGAGCACGGGATGCTCGCCCGGTGCGACGGGCCCGCCCGGCTCCACGTGGACCGTCGTCACGGCGTCCAGCGCGTCGGGGAGGGTGTACGACTTCTCCACGTCGAACCACAGCACGCCCTGGCCGGTGCGGTCCTCCAGGTTCGTCAGCCCGCCCGCCAGGGCGTCGCGGACGGTCGCGGCGAAGGCAGCCCGGCGGGTCGCGACCTCCGCCAGCGCGGCGGTCACGTCGGCGAAGTCCACGCCGGCGAGGTCCTCCGGGTCGAGCAGCCACCACCCGCTCTCGAGCAGCGCCACGACGGTCGGCTCGTCGAAGCGGTAGCGCAGGACGCGGGCCGGGACCCCGCCGACCACGGCGTAGGGCGGGACGTCCTTCGTGACGACCGCGCCCGCGCCGAGCACCGCACCCGTGCCGACCGTCACGCCGGGCAGCACCGTCACCTTGTGCCCGATCCAGACGTCGTGGCCGATGCGCACGCGCGCGGTCGGCAGCACCTCGGTGATCTCGATCGGGTCGATGTCGTAGCCCGGCTGGTCCGGGAAGTGGCCGCGGAAGTACTGGAACGGGTGCGTGGACAGCAGGTGGGTCGGGTGCGGCTTGGCACCGATCTCGACGTTCCGGGCGATCGAGCAGAAGCTGCCGATGTCCGCGTCCGCGACCACGGAGCCGTTCCCGAGGTACGTGTACTTGCCGACCGTGCACCCGTCCTCGAGCCGCGCGGTCCCGTACAGACGGACCGGGGGCGTCAGGGCGACGTCCCGCCCCACGTGTGCCGCGCGGTCGGTGCTCCCCCGGCGCGTCGCGTTGGTCAGGGCCGGCAGCGTGGACGCACTCACCCCGGTCGCATCGGCACGCGCGGCCGCTGCCCTGAGCCGCTGCGGCACCCCGCGGACGGGACGGGACCGCCGGAGGGCGCGACCGGCCGACGGACGGAGCCGCCGGGGTGCACGAGCGAGGCCCGCCACCGGGGGGTGGCGGGCCTCGGGTCGTGCCGGGCGGTCGGGGACGCCGGGGTCAGCCCTGCTCGGCGGCGACGAGCTTCGTGCGCAGCTTGGCGACGGCGGCGGTGTGCATCTGGGAGACGCGGGACTCCGTCACGCCGAGGACGCGGCCGATCTCGGCGAGCGTCTTGTTCTCGAAGTAGTAGAGGACGACGACCATGCGCTCGCGGTCGTTGAGCTGCTCGACGGCGCGGGACAGCAGGAAGGAGGTCTCCTGCGCCTCGACCGAGCCGGCCGGGTCCTCGGCGCGGGCGTCGGCGAGGGTGTCGCCGAGGGAGGAGGAGCCGTCCTCGCCGCCCAGCAGCTCGTCGAGCGCGGCCACGTTCGTCGTCGCGAGCTGGCTGTAGGTCGAGCGGAGCTCGCCGACCTCGACGCCGAGCTCGCCGGCGACCTCGGGCATCGTCGGGGCGCGGTGCAGGCGGCCCTCGAGCTCGCCGTAGGCGCGGTCGACCGCACGGGCCTTGGAGCGGACGGAGCGCGGGACCCAGTCGAGGGAGCGCAGCTCGTCGATGATGGCGCCACGGACGCGGGCGGCGGCGTAGGACTCGAACTTCACGGAGCGGCCGAGCTCGTACTTCTCGATCGCGTCGATGAGGCCGAACATGCCGTAGGAGACCAGGTCGCCCTGCTCCACGCTGCTCGGCAGGCGCATGCCGAGGCGGCCGGCGACGGAGCTGACGAGGGGGGCGTAGTGGAGGATGAGCTGCTCGCGGCTGCGGGTGCAGCCCGTCGCCTTGAAGGCCGTCCACAGGGCGTCGACCTCGGAGACCGCGCCGGGGGCGGGCAGCTCGGCGGGGGTGCGCTGCGCGGGGACGAGGGCGGCCGGGACGGCGGCGTCGACGACCTCGGTGCGCTGCGTCGGGATCACGCCGGCCGGGGCGGTGCCGGCGGCGGACATCCGGCGGGCGAGGGCCGCGACCGGGGTGGACGCGAGAACGAGGGAGCCGTGCTGCGCCATGAGAGCGTCCTGTCTGTTCGGTAGCCCGGCTGACCTCAAGGGTCCCGTGGCTTTGCGTCCCCTCCTCGCGGAGGGTTTGCCTGTTCGCTGACGTGGAGAACGTTAGGGCACATCCGGGCCTGCGGACAAGGGGATTCGGGCGGGATTGGTCGGACGCGGGCAGATCCGGACTGCTCCACCCGTGTGACCTGCCGCTCTATCGCGACCGTGCGGTCCGCTTTCACCCGCTGCCCGCCTCAAGGAGGCGGTCGGACGCCGCCGCGGGGTGCCGGAGGACGGAGCGGTCGACCCGACGGGGACGTCCGGCGGACGGGCGGGCCGGCGGACGGGTGAGGTCACGGCGCGCGGCTGGGCGAGGCGGAGGTGCGAGGCCTCAGGCGCGCGGGTGGGCGAGGGCGTACGCGCTGCGGAGCCGCTCGGCCGAGACGTGGGTGTAGCGCTGCGTCGTCGCCAGGGAGGAGTGCCCGAGGACCTCCTGCACGGACCGCAGGTCGGACCCGCCCTCGAGGAGGTGGGTGGCCGCCGCGTGCCGCAGCCCGTGGGGTGCGACGTCGGCGACCTGGACGAGCCCTGCCGCGTCGTGGACGACGGTGCGAACCTGCCGCTGGTCCATCCGGCCACCGCGCCGGCCGAGCAGCAGCGCCGACCCCGAGCCGGCGTGCACGAGCTGCGGGCGCCCGACGTCCACCCACCGCGCCAGCGCCTCCGCGGCCGGCCGGCCGAACGGCACCACCCGCTCCTTGCCGCCCTTGCCCATGACGCGGAGCAGCCGCTGCCCGAGGTCGGCGTCCCCCACGTCGGCCGCGCACAGCTCGCCGACGCGGGTGCCGGTGCCGTAGAGCAGCTCGAGCACGGCCCAGTCCCGCAGGAGCACCGGCTCGTCCTCCGCCGCGCGGTCCCGCGCCGCGTCGAGCAGGCGTGCCACGTCCGGCGCGGGCAGCACCGTGGGCAGGGCCGCCCGGGCGCGCGCCCCGGCGAGGCGCGCCGCCGGGTCGGTGGCCGTCCGGCCCGTCCGGGTCGCCCAGGCGAAGAACGTGCGTGCGGCCGCGGTCCGCCGCGCGAGGGTGCCGCGGCTGCGCTGCGCACCCGCCATCGCGGCGAGCCAGGACCGCAGCGTGGCGAGGTCCACCTCGTCGAGAGTGGCGCGTCCGTGCCGGGCGGCGTAGGAGAGCAGGTGCTCCAGGTCCCCGCGGTACGCGCGCACGGTGTGGCGGGCCAGCCCGCGCTCGGCGTCGAGGTGCTGCACGAAGTCGGCGACGAGCGCGGCCCGGGCGGGGGCCCCGGGGACGATCGCGATGGACGGCACGGGGTCACGGTGCTCGGTGCCCCGACCGCCGGGCGGGAGGCGCGCCGCACGGCCCGCGGCGCGCCGCCCGTCCGGGTCTCAGCCCCGCCGCAGGCCGGGTCCTCGCCGGGGCGTTCCCCTCCGGCGGGTCCCCGCCGGGGTCACGGCCGTCGGAGGCGCCAGCCCGACGACGTGCGCTCGGCCGTCCCGTCGAGCTCGAGGAGCGCCAGGACGCCCTGGGCCTCCCCCGCGGTGACGCCGGCCGCGGCGGCGACCGCCGCGGGGGACCTGCCCACGCGGGTCGGCAGGGCGTCCCGCACCCGGGCGCGGACCGGGTCCTCCGGGGCACCGGGCGCGTCCGCCTCCGGCCCCCGTCCCGCTGCCCGCACCCGCTGCGCCTCGTCCGCGAGTCCCGGCGACCGGTCGCCCGGGGGCGGGGCTGAGCCGGGGTCCGGAGCCGCTGCACCGGCGCCGTGCGGGCCGAGGCCCGGACCGGGCTCCGGGTGGTCCCCGACGCCCGCCGCACCGGGCACGGCGACGGTCGCCGGACCGATGGGCCCGACGAGCTCCCGGAGGTCGTCGGCGCAGGTCACGAGGGTGGCGATCCCCTCCCGCACCAGGCGGTGGCACCCGGCGGAGGCCACCGAGGTCACCGGGCCCGGCACGACCCCGAGGGGTCGCAGCAGCCCTGCGGCGTGCCGCGCCGTGCTCAGCGCCCCCGACCGCCACGCCGCCTCCACCACCACGGTGCCCTGGGTCAGGGCCGCGATGAGCCGGTTGCGCAGCAGGAACCGGCTGCGCAGGGGCAGCGTGCCCGGGGGCGCCTCGCTCAGCAGCGCGCCGCCGGCGGCGAGGACCTCCGCGAAGAGCCGGCCGTGCGCCGCCGGGTACGACCGGTCCACGCCGCCGGCCAGGACCACCACCGTCGGTCCGCCGGCCGCGAGCGCCCCGCGGTGCGCGGCCGCGTCGATGCCGAAGGCACCGCCGGAGACGACGGCGAGCCCGCTCTCCGCGGCCCCGGACGCCAGCGTGCGGGCGACGTGCTCGCCGTAGGCCGTGGCCGCCCGCGCACCGACGAGGGCCACCGTCCGCCCGGCGGGCAGCCTGCCCCGCACCCAGAGGCAGAAGGGGGTCGCCGCCTCCAGGTCCTCGACGGGGAGCGGCCACACCGGGTCCCCGGGGACGAGCAGCTGCCCGCCCGCGGCGGTGTGCGCCTCCAGCGCCGTGGCCGCACCGGCCACGACGCCGGGCGCGCGGACCGCCCACCGCTCGAGGGCCCGCACGACGACGCGCCGGCGACGGGTCACGTCCTCCGGCGCGTCGCCGGGCAGCGGTGCGTCCAGGCCGCGGAGCTCCCCCAGCGGGCCGAGGACCCGGTCCGCGGCTGCGCCGGCGGCCACGCGCCCGGCCGCGGCGCACACCTCCTCGAGCGCCGTCGCCGGCCCGAGGGCACCGACGAGCAGGGCCGCCACCGGGTCGGCCGGCTCCGCCAGCCCCGACCACGCCGCGAGGGCCAGCCGCTCGGCGTCGGACCCGGCGACGCCACCCACGACCGCGGTCGCCGGCGCACCACCCCCGGCCGCCGCCCGGTCCGCCCACGCCCCGGCCGTCGTCCTCGCCACCCCGACCGCCACCCCGACCGTGACCCCGTCCGCCACCCCGTCCGTCAGCGCGTCCCACGAGCCGCTCCCGGGGGACGACGGCACCGCACCCGCGCTCACAGGCCGGTCCCTCGCGTCCGCAGCCACACGGCACGGCCCACGTCGCCGGCGTCCGGGGTCGTCCGTCCCGCGAGGTCCGCCAGGGTCCACGCCACGCGCACGACGCGGTCGACCCCGCGCCGGCTCAGCGTGCCGCGGTCCACGGCACGCTCGAGCTCGCGCAGCGGGGCCGCCGACGACCCCCACCGCTCGCGCAGCCAGGCGCCGGGGACCTCGCCGTTCGCCCGCCAGGGCGTGCCCCCGAGGCGCTCGCGCGCCGCGTCCCGCGCGGCCCGCACCCGGGCCGCCACAAC
Organism: Cellulomonas endophytica; assembly: GCF_004123805.1. Taxonomy (GTDB): domain Bacteria; phylum Actinomycetota; class Actinomycetes; order Actinomycetales; family Cellulomonadaceae; genus Cellulomonas; species Cellulomonas endophytica. Next base: position 34,651 of record NZ_RWJX01000021.1, read on the forward strand.
GGCGGTCCCGTCCCCCGCCACGGCCCGGGACGGCACGGGCCCGACCTCCACCTGCAGGTCGACGCGGTCGAGAAGCGGGCCGCTCAGCTTGGTGAAGTAGCGACGGCGCTGCTCGGACCGGCACGTGCAGCCGGCGCCGGTGCCGGTCCCCCGGCCGCACGGGCACGGGTTCGCCGCCAGGACGAGCTGGAAGCGCGCCGGGTAGCGCGCGGCGCCGGCGGCGCGGTGCAGGACGAGCTCCCCGTGCTCGAGCGGCTGGCGCAGCGACTGGAGCACCGCGGGGCTGAATTCCGGCGCCTCGTCGAGGAACAGCACCCCGCGGTGGGCGCGCGACGCCGCGCCGGGCCGGGGCATCCCGGACCCGCCGCCGACGATGCTGGCCGGCGTCGCGGTGTGGTGCGGGTCCTCGTAGGGCGGGCGCCGCAGGAGGCCGCCCGCGGGGTCGAAGGTGCCGGCCACGGAGTGCACGGCCGTGACCTCCACGGCCTCCGCCTCGTCGAGGTCGGGCAGGACGCCCGGGAGCCGCTCGGCGAGCATCGTCTTGCCCACCCCCGGCGGGCCGACGAGCAGCAGGTGGTGCCCGCCCGCGGCCGCCACCTCCACCCCGAGCCGCGCCTCCTCCTGCCCCGCCACGTCGGCGAGGTCCAGGTGACGCCCGGCCGGCAGCGACGCGGCCGCCGGCGCGACGGGGTCCACGTCGGGGACCGGGAGGGCCGCGCCCCACCCGGCCGCCACCTCCGCCAGGCTCGCGGCACCGTGGACGCGGGCGCCGGGCACGAGCGCCGCCTCGGCCGCGTTCGCCGCGGGCACCACCACGTCCGGCAGGCCGGCGGCCACGGCGGCGGCGACGGCGGGCAGCACGCCCCGCACGGGCCGCAGGCGTCCGTCCAGCCCGAGCTCCCCGACGTGCAGGGCCCGTGCCGCCCGGGGGTCGGGCAGCACACCCGCGCCCGCCAGCACGGCGACCGCGACCGCGAGGTCGAAGCCCGCGCCCGACTTCGGCAGCCCGGCGGGCGAGAGGTTCACGGTGATGCGGCGGTTCGGCCAGGCGATGCCCGAGGCCGTCACCGCGGCGCGGACCCGGTCGCGCGCCTCCGACAGCGACGCGTCCGGCAGGCCCACGAGGGCGAAGGCCGGCAGGGACGGCGCCAGGAACGCCTCCACCTCGACGACGTGCGCCGCGAGGCCGACGAGCGCGACGGCGCGGGTGCGCCCCAGCCCGGTCACCTACGCCACCCCGACGAGGTGCTCGACGACGGGCTCCGCGCCCGGGTGCAGCACCACCGCCACGACGTCGACGCGGACCTCGGCCGCGTGCTCCTCGTGCTCCACGAGCCACCGGGCCAGGAGCCGGCGCAGCCGGGCCACCTTCGCGGGCGTCACCGCCTCGGCCGGCGTGCCGAAGCGCTGCGACCGGCGGGTCTTCACCTCGACCGCGACGAGCCGGTCGCCGTCGCGGGCGACCAGGTCCAGCTCCCCCGCGGCGCACCGCCAGTTGCGGTCCAGCACCGTCCACCCCGCCGCGCCCAGCCGCGCCGCCACCAGGTCCTCGCCGTAGCGCCCGACCCTGTCCTTCTCCGCCATGGGACCACCTCCACGCCGGAGCGTGCCGGGGGCGGGGGCCGGTGGGGACGCGTGCCGGCCGTTCCCGGGAGGGACCGGGTCGACCCCGGGGCTGGGGACGGCTCGGCCGGGCCAGCGGTGGGATCAGAGCGGTGGCGTGGCATCACCGCGGTGGGACCAGCGCGATCGGGTCACCGCTGGGACCGACGAGGCCCGCCAGCAGGGCGGGCGACGGCGGGCGACGGCCCGCCGACGGCCCGTCAGCGGGACGGGAAGGCCGTGCCCTGGGTGAGGTCGAGCTCGGCCTTCGCCAGCTCCTCGACGTTGACGTCCTTGAACGTCACCACCCGGACCGACTTGACGAACCGCGCGGAACGGTAGACGTCCCACACCCAGGCGTCGGCGAGCGTCAGCTCGAAGTACACCTCGCCGGCCGCCGAGCGGACCTGCAGGTCCACGTGGTTGGCGAGGTAGAACCGGCGCTCGGTCTCCACGACGTACGAGAAGAGCCCCACGACGTCGCGGTACTCGCGGTAGAGCGCGAGCTCCATGTCCGTCTCGTAGTTCTCCAGGTCCTCGGCGCTCACGCGCCCATCATCCCCCATGCCGCGGGCCCGTCCGCCGCACCGGGCACGGCCCCGCCGGCCACGGCGGGACGGGGCGCCGCGGGGCCGGCCGTGGCAGGACCGGCCGCGCCAGGACCGGCCGCGCCAGGACCGGCCCCGGCGACGTCGGGCACGACGTCGGCCACGACCACACCCGGCAGCCGCCAGGACCGCCGGTGCCACGGTGACGGGCCGAGCCGCCCGAGGGCCGCGACGTGCTCCGGGGCGGCGTACCCCTTGTTCTCGGTCCAGCGGTACTCCGGGTGCTGGGGCGCGAGCTCGACCATGAGCGCGTCCCGCTCGCACTTCGCGAGCACGCTCGCGGCCGCCACGGAGGCGCACGAGCGGTCCGCCTTCACGCGGGTGCGCACGACCGGCACGGGCAGCGTGTCCGGCCAGAGCGCGAAGGGGTCGGCACCGGCCAGGGGCACGGGCAGGTCGGCGACGAGCGCCGCGAGGTCGTCCTCGTCGTCGGCCCCCGCGCCGTCCTCGGGACCCGGCTCGCCCTCGAGCCCCTCGTCGTCCTCGAACCCCACGTCCCCCTCGGACCCCGCGTCGCCCCCGCCGACGCGGCCGTCCGCGTCGACGGGGCCGTCGTCCACGGCGGGGACGGCGGCCCGCGGCGTCAGCCAGTCGTGCGACCCGTCGAGCAGCACGACGTCCACGGGACCGGCGACGGCGACCGCCGACCCCAGCGCACGCACCCCCGCCAGCCGCAGCGCGGCGATGATGCCCAGCGCGTCGATCTCCGCCGCGCTGGCGTGCCCCACGGCCCGCGCCACGCCCCAGCGCCGCAGCGCCGGCAGCAGGGCGGTGCGGGCGGCGGGCGTGAGCAGCTTCGAGTCCGCCACGCCACGCGGCGCCGTGCGCGTCGCGAGGTCGACGACGACGACGCCGACGCTGACCGGCCCGGCGAGCGAGCCGCGGCCGACCTCGTCCATGCCGGCGACCCGCACCGCTCCCGAACGCAGCATCGCCCGCTCGTGGCGCAGGTGGGGGCCGGGGCGCCCCGCGGGCCTCACGGCTCCGGGACCTCGGCGAACGTGCCGGAGGGGTTGCGCAGCACGGTGGCGCGGTCGAGCGGCCAGACGGTGACGAACGCGACGCCGACCACGTCCTCGACCGGGACGAAGCCGCCGCCGGCGCTGCCGAGGTTGTAGCGGGAGTCCGACGACTGCTGCCGGTTGTCCCCCATGACCCACAGCGACCCGTCGGGCACCACCTGGTCGAAGGCGATCTCGCTCGGCTGCGCGCCCGGCGCGAGGTACGGCTCGTCGAGAGGGACGCCGTTGACCGTCACCGGCGCCCCGGCGCCGGCGCTGGCCACCCGGTCCCCCGGCAGGCCGATGAGCCGCTTGACGAGGTGCTCGTCGGAGTCGGCCGGCAGCAGGCCGACCCAGGTCATGACCTCGCGCAGGAACCCCGGGTCGGCGTCCGGGTCGGGACCGCCCAGCCAGCCGCCCGGGTCGGAGAACACCACGATGTCGCCGCGGTGCAGGTCGAACGGGCCCGGCGTGAGCTTCGAGACGAGGATGCGGTCGTTCTCGACGAGGGTGTCGCTCATGGAGGGGCTCGGGATGTAGAAGGCCTGCACGAGCAGCGTCTTCACCAGCCAGGAGAGCACGAGCGCGCTCACGAGGATGATGGCGGTCTCCCGCAGCCAGGACAGCAGCCCGCGCCCCGCGCCGCGGTCGTCCGTGGCGGTCGCCTCGGCGTCCGGGTCCCCGCCGCCGTCGCGCTCGTCGGCGCCCGTGCCCGGCGGGAAGGACGGCGGCATCGCCGTGGCGTCGGCGTCCCCGTCCCGGGCGGCGCTCCCCGCGCCCGACGGGGCCGCGGCCTCGCGCGCCCCCGCGTCCTCGTCATGGGCCTGCCGCGGCCCCGGCAACGGGCCCGGCCGCGGCTCCCGGTCGGGCCGGCCGGCGGCGACCGTCGGGACGGGCCCCGAGCCGGCGCCCGGCTCCTCCGGCCCCCCGGCCGCGCGCTGCATCACGTCACCACTCTCCCACGGCTCGTCGGGTGCGGGCGCCGCACGCAGCACGGGCGGCCACCCGAGGGTGGCCGCCCGTGGCGGTGCGACGTGGGCCGGTCAGGCCTTCGCGGCCGCCTTCGCCGGGACCTGCTCGCGCTTCTCCTTGATCTTGGCCTTCTTGCCGCGGAGCGAGCGCAGGTAGTACAGCTTCGCGCGGCGGACGTCGCCGCGGGTGACCACCTCGACGGAGTCGAGCGAGGGGACGTGCAGCGGGAAGGTGCGCTCCACGCCGACGCCGAAGCTGATCTTGCGGACGGTGAAGGTCTCGCGGACGCCGTCGCCGTGGCGGCGGATGACGACGCCCTGGAACGCCTGGACGCGGGAGCGGTTGCCCTCGACGACCTTGACGTTCACCTTGAGCGTGTCACCGGGGCGGAAGTCCGGGATGTCCGTCCGCAGGGACGGCGCGTCGACCTGGTCGAGCGTCTGCATGGTGGTTCCGTCTCTCGTCCGTGCCGCAGGTCAGGACGTCGTCCGGGGCGCAGCGGCGCCCGTGTGGTCGTGGTCGGTGGCGGGCCGCGGCCGGCGTCGTGGACACCGGTCCCGGCGGGTCGTCGGTCGTCTCCCCTGCGGCAGAGACGCGACCTGCACGCGCACCAGCGGGCAACTATGCCACAGCGTCGGGGCCCCGGGACACCCGGCCGTCGACGACAGACCAGCCGAGCCGGGCGAGCACCGCGAGGTCCGCGCGGTCCAGCGTCGCGGGGTCGAGCGCGGCGACGAGGTCCGGCCGGCGCTCGGCCGTCCGCTCCAGCGCCCGGTCCCGGCGCCACCGCTCGACGCGCCCGTGGTGCCCCGACAGCAGCACCTCGGGGACCTCGAGGCCCTCCCACGTCGGCGGCTTCGTGTAGACGGGGTACTCCAGCAGCCCCGCCGCCCCGTGCGACTCCTCGACGAGGGACGCCGGGTTGCCGACGACGCCCGGCAGCAGCCGCACGACGGCCTCGACGACGACGAGCGCCGCCGCCTCCCCGCCGTTGAGCACGTAGTCCCCGATGCTCACCTCGCTGACGCGGTGGCGGGCGCCGACGTGCTCGGCCACCCGGGCGTCGATGCCCTCGTAGCGGCCGCACGCCAGGACGAGGTGGCCGTCACCCGCCAGCTCCTCCGCCATCCGCTGCGTGAAGGTCCGGCCCGACGGGGTCGGCACCAGCAGGTGCGCGTCGACGGGCTCCCCCGGCGCCGGGCGCATCACCTCGTCGAGCGCCGCGCCCCACACGTCCGGGCGCATGACCATGCCCGCGCCCCCGCCGAAGGGGGTGTCGTCCACCGTGCGGTGGCGGTCGTCGGTCCAGTCGCGCAGGTCGTGCACGCGCAGGTCCAGCAGGCCCGTGCGCCGCGCCTTGCCGACGAGCGAGAGGTCCAGCGCCTGCAGGTACGCGGGGAAGATGGAGACGACGTCGATGCGCACGCTCAGGCCGTGCCCTCGTCGCCCTCGTCGCCGGTGGTCCCCGTGCGCCCCACGGTCTCCTCCGACACGACGAGGTTCGCCGCGTCGGAGGCCAGCAGGCCGCCGGGCGGGTCGAGCACGACGCGCCCGCCCGGCACGTCGACGACGGGCACGATCGCGCGGACGAACGGCACGAGGGTGCGGGCGCCGTCGGGCTCGCGCAGCACGAGCGCGTCGTGCGCGGGCAGGTGCTCCAGGCCGACGACCTCGCCCAGGACGCGGCCGTCGACGTGCTCCGCCCGCAGCCCCGCCAGCTCGTACGGGTACCAGGCGTCCTCCTCGTCGGAGGCCTCCGTCTCCACGACGAGCTCCGTGCCGGCGAGCGCCTCCGCCGCCGTGCGGTCGGACGCCTCGGCGAACGTGACGTACCAGCGGCCGTGCTGCACGCGGGTGCGGCTCACCGTGAGGGGTCCGCGGGAGGCGGGCTCGGCGACGAGCACCGTGCCGACCGCCAGCCGCTCCTCGGGCAGGTCCGTCCGCAGGTCGAGCGCCACCTCGCCGCGCAGGCCGTGCGCGCGTCCCACGCGTGCCACCGTCAGCCGCATCCGTGCCTCCAGGTCCGGGACGCGCCGTGCGCGCCCTGCCAGTGTGCCCGCCCGTCGTCGACGGGTCGGTCGTCCGCCGGCCCCGGGCGCGGCGGAGGCCCGGCCCCCTGGGGGACCGGGCCTCCGTCCTGCCCGTCGCGCGCCGTGCGTCCCGCAGCGCGGGTCAGCGTCGGTCGACGTCCACGACGTCGACCCGGACCGGACCGTTCGCGAGCGCGCCCACGACCGTGCGCAGCGCCTTCGCGGTCCGTCCGCTGCGGCCGATGACGCGGCCGAGGTCCTCGGGGTGCACGTGCACCTCGAGGAGCTCGCCGCGGCGGCCGTCGGAGTGCTCCACGCGGACGTCGTCCGGGTGGTCGACGATGCCCCGCACGAGGTGCTCGAGCGCGTCGCCGAGCATCAGGCCTGCTCGTCCTCGGCCGGCGCGTCGGCCGGGGTCTCGACCGCGGCGGCGGCCTTCTGCTCCGAGGCCCGCGCCTTGGCCTTCTCGGCGTCGGCGGCGACGGCGTCGACGGCCGCCTTCGCGTCGGCCTTGCCGGCCTTCGTGCGCAGCGTGCCCTCCTGGCCCGGCAGGCCCTTGAACTTCTGCCAGTCGCCGGTGATCTTCAGCAGCACGCGGACCTGCTCGGTCGGCTGCGCGCCGACACCGAGCCAGTACTGCGCGCGGTCGGAGGTGATCTCGATGAACGAGGGCTCCTCCGTGGGGTGGTACTTGCCGATCTCCTCGATGACGCGACCGTCGCGCTTCGTGCGGGAGTCGGCGACGACGATGCGGTAGTACGGCGCGCGGATCTTGCCCAGGCGCTTGAGGCGGATCTTCGTGGCCACGGTGTGGTGTTCTCCTGAGGTCTGCTGGTGTGGTCCCGCGGCGCGCGCCCAGTGGGGTGCGGGCGGACGACGGGGGGCCGGGGACACGACGGGCGCAGGTAGAGGGGCTGCGGGCCGACGAGTACAGCCGGCCATTCTGCCAGACGTCGGGCCCCTGCCCCAACCGCGTCCGGCACGGCACCCGCGGGGGCCGTGCCGGAGGCCTCTACGGCCGTGCCGCGTCCGCCGCCCGCCGCTGCTCGAGCGCGTCCAGGAGCAGGTCCAGGCCCCAGCCGAACTCCGCCCGGTGGTCGTAGCCGGGCGCCAGCACGTGCTCGGCGAGCAGCTCGCCCAGGTGCGGCCACCGGCCGGCGGGGAACGCCGCGAGCATCCCCGGCGCCATCGCTGCGGCCTCCGCCCCGGTCTCGAACGGCAGCGAGGCGTCCTGGAGGGCCGAGCCGTAGACGTAGGCGTCGAGGGCGGCGAAGGCGTGCGCCGCGAGCGCCACGTCGAAGCCGCCGGCGCGGAGCACCCCCAGGACCGCGTCGTGCCCGTCGAGGGTCGCCGCGCCCGGCGTGGCGCGCGACTCCAGCAGCGGCGCGGCCCACCGGTGGCGGTCGAGGGCGGCGCGCAGGCGGACGCAGCGGTGGCGCAGGGCCTCCCGCCAGCCGTCGCCCTCCGGCGGCCCGACCTCGGCGAAGACGGCGTCGACCATGGCGTCGAGGAGCGCGTCCTTGCCCGGCACGTGGTGGTAGAGGGACATCGCCTCCACGCCGAGCTCGCGGCCGAGCGCGCGCATGGTGAGCGTCTCGACGCCGCCCGCGTCGGCCAGGCGGACCGCCGCATCGACCACGCGCTCGCGCGTCAGCGCCCCGCCCCGCGTCCGCGCCATCCCCGACCTCCTGCCGCCCTTGACCGCCTTACGCCGTAAGCCTAGTGTCCCTTACGACGTAAGGCAGCAGCGGCACGGCGACGAGGACGAGGACGACATGGCGACGACGCAGGCCGGGCCCGTCCCGGCGACGATGGTGGCGCTCGTGCAGGACCGGTGGGGCGACGACCCGCGCGCCGTGCTCCGTGCGGCGGAGGTGCCGGTCCCCCGTCCCGGTCCGGGCGAGGTGCTCGTCCGGGTGCGGGCGGCGGGGCTCGACCAGGGGACGTGGCACCTGCTGGCCGGCCTGCCGCTGCCCGTGCGGCTGGGCGCGGGGCTGCGGCGGCCGCGCGCGGCGAACCCGGCCCGGGCGCTCGCCGGCGAGGTGGCCGCCCTCGGGACGGGCGTCACCGGGCTCGCGGTCGGGGCGAGGGTGCACGGCTCCGGCACCGCGACGCTCGCGCCCTTCGCCGTCGCCCGCGCCGACCGGCTCGCGCCGCTGCCGGCCGGCCTCGACGCGGTCCCGGGCGCCGCGCTGCCGATCAGCGGCGCCTCGGCGCTGCAGGCCGTCCGCGACGTCGCCGCGGTGAGGCCCGGGGAGCGGGTGCTCGTCGTCGGGGCCGCGGGCGGGGTCGGGCACCTCGCGATGCAGGTCGCCGTCGCGCTCGGGGCGGAGGTCACGGGCGTGTGCCGGCCGGAGGCCGCCGACCTCGTGCGGTCCCTCGGGGCGGGCCGGGTCGTCGACCGCTCGCGGGACGACCTGCGCGACGGCGGCCCCGCCTACGACGTCGTCGTCGACACGGGCGGGCACCGCCCGCTGCGGTCCCTGCGCGCCGCCCTGACGCCGCGGGGGCGGCTCGTCGTCGTCGGCAGCGAGACCGGCGGCCGGCTGCTCGGCGGGCTCGACCGCACGCTGCGGGCCGCCCTCCTCTCGCCGTTCGTCGGCCAGCGGCTGGGCACCTTCGTCGGGAGCGAGCGGGGCACGCTCCTGGCCGGGCTGGACGAGCTCGTCACCGCCGGGCAGGTGCGACCGGTCGTCGCCGACGTCCTGCCGCTGGCGGCGGCGGCCGACGGCCTGGCACGCCTGCGCGCCGGGGGCGTGCACGGCAAGCTCGTCGTCACGCCCTAAGCCGCACGCGGCGGGGCGGGCGGGGACCGCGCCGCCCGGGCGGGCCGCCACCGCCGGCGCGCGATAGCCTCGCCGCCGCCCCGGGGCCGGCCGGACGGACGGGCCGGACCAGCCGGGCGGGGCGTCGGAGGGGACGGCGTGACGCAGGACGGGGACCGCACGGTGCGGGACGTCGCGGTGCCGCGGCGCACGCACCTCGTCGACGTCACGCCGCTGCGCGCGAGCCCGGCGTTCGCCCGGATGTGGGCGGGGACGGCGGTGTCGACGGTCGGCACGCAGATGACCGTGGTCGCCGTGGGCCTGCACGTCTACGAGCTCACGCGCTCGACGCTGGCCGTGTCCGGCGTCGGCCTGGCGGCGCTCGTCCCGACGGTGCTCGCCGGCCTGTACGGCGGCGTGCTCGCCGACGCCCTCGACCGCCGCCGCGTCCTCCTCGTCGCCGCGGTCGTGGCCTGGTGCTCCACGGCCGCCATCGCCGCGCTGGCGTGGGCCGGCAGCGAGGGCGTGGTCGCGCTGTACGCCCTCATGGCGCTCACCGCGACGGCGGGCACGGTCCTCGGCGCCACCCGCATGGCCGTGGTGCCCCGGCTGCTGCCCGCGGAGCTCCTGCCCGCCGCCGCCGCGCTCGGCGGGATCACCGGCGGGCTCGCCGTGACGGCCGGCCCGGCGCTGGCGGGCGTCCTCGTCGCCTCCGTCGGGTTCCCCCTCACCTACACCGTCGACGTGCTGCTCTTCCTCGGCGCGTTCCTCGGGATCGTGCAGCTGCCGTCGGTGCGGCCCGAGGGCGAGCGCGTGCGCGCCGGGCTGGGCTCCGTGCTCGACGGGCTGCGGTTCCTGCGGACCGCGCCGAACGTGCGCGCGTCGTTCGTCGCCGACATCGCGGCGATGGCGCTGGCGCAGCCCCGGGTGCTCCTCCCCGCGGCCGGGGCGGCCGTCCTCGGCGGCGGCGCCGTCACCGTCGGCGTCCTCACCGCTGCGGGCGCCGTCGGGGCCGTGCTGTCCGGGCTGCTGTCCGGCCGCCTGACGGGCACCCGCCGCCAGGGCGTCGCCATCGCCCGCGCGATCCAGGTCTACGGGCTCGCGGTCGCCGGCTTCGGGGTGGTGCTCGCCGTCGCCACGGCGACCGCCGCACCGGGCGGCGGGGGCGGCGGGGGCGGCACGGTCCTCACCGCGGCCGGCCTGCGTCCCGTCCCCGTGGCCGCAGCCGCGCTGCTGCTGGCCGTCGCGGGCGCCGCCGACAACGTCTCGTCCATCTTCCGCCAGGCCGTGCTCCAGCAGGCCGTCCCCGACCGGCTGCGCGGCCGGCTCCAGGGCATCTTCGTCGTCGTCGTGACCGGCGGGCCGCGCGTCGGCGACCTCTGGAGCGGCGTGCTCGCCACCGTGCTGGCGCTGTGGCTCCCGCCGCTGCTGGGCGGGCTGCTCGTCGTCGCCGCGCTCGCGCTCCTGCTGGCCCGCCAGCCGGGCTTCCGCGCCTACGACGCGCGCCGCCCGACCCCCTGAGCGGACCGGCCGAGCCCCGGGACCCGGGCCGTGGGCGCGCGCGCCGTCAGCGCACGCGCCGCCCGCGCAGCACGACGGCCGTGGGTGCGCCGAGCACGCCCACGTCGACCCGCGGGTCCGCGGGCAGCACGACGAGGTCCGCCGGGTCGCCCTCGTCGAGGGACGGCGCCCCCAGCCAGGCCCGGGTGCGCCAGCTCGCCGCCGCGACGACCTCCGCCGGCGGCAGCCCCGCCCGGACCATCTCCGCCATCTCCTGGACGACGAGACCGTGGCCGAGGGTGCCGCCCGCGTCCGTCCCGACGAGCACCCGCACCCCGGCGTCGTGCAGGTCGCGCACGTGCTGGTACCGCCGCGCGTGCATCGCCCGCATGCGCGCCGCGAAGCGCGGGTAGCGCGCCTCCCCCTGGGCGGCGATGCGCTCGAACTGCGCGACCTGGAGCAGCGTCGCCGTCACGGGGACGCCCGTCGCCGCCATCCGCGCGATGTGCCCGGCGTCCGCGCCGGTGGCGTGCTCGAGCCCGTCGACGCCGGCGTCGAGCAGGTCGTCGAGCGACTCCGTGGCGAAGGTGTGCGCCGTCACCCGCGCGCCCTCGGCGTGCGCGGCGGCCACGGCCTCGACGAGGACCTCCCGCGGCCACAGGGGGCGCAGGTCGCCCTCGGGCCCGAGGTCGCGGTCGATCCAGTCCGCGACGAGCTTGACCCAGCCGTCCCCGCGCCGGGCCTCCTCCGCCACCGCCGCCGGCAGGTCGGCCACGCTGTCGAGCTCGCGGGCGTAGTGGCGCAGGTAGCGCCGCGGCCGCGCGAGGTGGTGGCCCGCGCGGACCAGCCGCGGCAGGTCGTCCTCCGCGTGCACCCAGGAGGTGTCGGCCGGGGAGCCCGCGTCGCGGACGAGGAGGACGCCGCTGTCGCGGTCGGCCTCCGCCTGCGCGCGGGCGGTGGCGCGGTCGACCGCCCCGTCCGCCGCGAGCCCGATGTGGCAGTGGACGTCGACGAGGCCGGGCAGCACCCACCCCTCGAGCACCGCGTCGACGGGGGCCGCCGGGCGGGCGTACGTGATCCGCCCGCCGACGACCCAGGCCTGGCCGGCCTCGTCCTCGTCGCCCCGCACGACCGTCCCGCGCAGGTGCAGGACGGGCGCGTCGAGCGCCGCGGGGCCGGGCCCGGCCACCCGCACCGCCCTCAGCGCCCGCCGAGGAAGCGGTCGAAGCCGGCGGGCAGCTGGAGGTCCGCCGCGTCCGCCTCCGGCGCCGGCGCCGGCGCCAGCCCGAACGCCGAGCCGGCCGGGGCCGCGGGACGCTGACCGCCGAGCCGCTCCTGCTCCGCCCGCTTGGCGGGGTTGCCGCTCTTGGCCTTCGCCTTCTTCGCCGGGGCGGCCGTCCGGCCCCGGGCCTTCTTGCCGGAGCCCGGCAGGCTGCCCATGCCGCCCATCCCGGGCATGCCGCCGCCGCGCGCCATGGTGCGCATCATCGTCTGGGCCTGGGCGAACCGGTCGAGCAGGCCGTTGACGTCGGCCGGCGTCACGCCGGAGCCCTTCGCGATCCGGGCGCGGCGCGAGCCGTTGATGATCTTGGGGTTGTCCCGCTCCCCCGGCGTCATCGACCGAATGATCGCCTCGATGCGGTCGACCTCGCGCTCGTCGAAGTTGTCCAGGGCCTCGCGCATCTGCCCCATGCCCGGCAGCATCCCGAACATCTTCTTGATGGACCCCATGTTGCGCAGCTGCTGCATCTGCACGAGGAAGTCCGCCAGCGTGAAGTCCTGGCCGCTGACGAGCTTGCCCGCCATCTTCTCGGCCTGCTCGGCGTCGAACGCCTTCTCGGCCTGCTCGATGAGGGTGAGCACGTCGCCCATGTCGAGGATGCGCGAGGCCATGCGGTCGGGGTGGAAGACCTCGAAGTCCGTGAGCTTCTCGCCCGTGGACGCGTAGAGGATCGGCCGCCCCGTCACGCTCGCGACGGACAGCGCCGCACCGCCGCGCGCGTCGCCGTCGAGCTTGGACAGCACGACGCCGGTGAAGCCCACGCCGTCGGCGAACGCCTGCGCGGTGGTGACGGCGTCCTGGCCGATCATCGCGTCGATGACGAAGAGCGTCTCGTCGGGCTGGACGGCCTCGCGGATCGCCGCGGCCTGCGCCATGAGCTCGGCGTCGATGCCGAGGCGGCCGGCGGTGTCGACGATGAGCACGTCGTGGTGGCGGCGGTGCGCCTCGGCCAGACCCTCGCGGGCCACGCCGACGGGGTCGGCGCCCGAGGGCAGCGTCTCCTCGTGGCCCTGGTTGCCCGGGTGGGGCGCGAAGACCGGCACGCCCGCGCGCTCCCCGACGACCTGGAGCTGCGTGACGGCGTTGGGCCGCTGCAGGTCCGCGGCGACCAGGAGCGGCGTGTGCCCCTGCCCCTTGAGGTGCAGCGCCAGCTTGCCGGCGAGCGTCGTCTTGCCGGCGCCCTGGAGGCCGGCGAGCAGGATGACCGTCGGCGGCGTCTTGGCGAACCGCAGGGTGCGGGTCTCCTTGCCGAGGATGCCGACGAGCTCGTCGTTGACGATCTTGACGACCTGCTGCGCCGGGTTGAGGGCGCCGCTCACCTCGACCGACAGCGCGCGCTCGCGCACCGCGCCGGTGAACGCGCGCACGACCGGGACGGCGACGTCCGCGTCGAGCAGGGCACGCCGGATCTCGCGGACCGTCGCGTCGATGTCGGCCTCGGTGAGCCGGCCCTTCGTGCGCAGGTTCCGGAAGGTCGAGGTCAGCCGGTCCGACAGCGAGGCGAACACCGCGGGCTCCTCCTGGGGTGGGGCGTCGGCACCGGGTCCGGTGCGTCGGGGACGGTCGGGGGGCGCCGGGCGGGCCGGCCGTCGCACCGACGGCGCACGCCCGGGCCCTACGCCCCCCTCAGGGTACCCGTCAGCCGCTGCCGGGCCCGGTCCGTCAGGTCGTCGACGAGCCGCCCGCGCCACGCGCTCCACGCCTGCGGCCCCGCCGCCGACGCGTCGGCCTCCGTGAGGGCCCGCAGCACCTCGAGCAGCGCCGGCCGGTGGTCGACCGCAGCGAGCAGCCGCTCCACCGTCGCCGGGTCGTCGGGGTCCTGGGTCGTCGCGAGCTCGGAGAGCGTCAGGTGCTCCCGCACGAGCCGGGTCACGTCGGCCACGACGGGCTCGTCGAACCCCATCCGCCGGACGATCGGCCCGACGAGGCGCGCGCCGGTGACGCTGTGGTCCCCGGCCCCGGCCCGCTTGCCGATGTCGTGCAGGACCGCCGCCACGAGGAGGGTGTCCCCGAGCTCGAGCACCTTGCGGTCGCGCGCGGCGCGGGCGGCGGTCTCGACGAGGTGCCGGTCGACGGTGTGGCGGTGCACGGGCGAGCGCTGGGGCCGGTTGCGCACGCCGGCCCACTCCGGGATCCAGGTCGTGACGACCCCGGCGAGGTCGAGCGCCTCCCAGACGGGCACCTGCGCGGGGCCGGAGCCGAGGAGCTGCAGCAGGTGCGTGCGCGCGGCCCGGGGCCAGGGCTCCGGCAGCGGCGGGGTCACCTCCAGGCTCGCCACGGTCACCGGGGACAGGGCCAGCCCCGTCCGGGCGGCGGTCGCGGCGGCGCGCAGGGACAGCACGGGGTCCTCGGCCGGGCGCGCGTCGACCGCGAGGACGATCTCGCCGTCGTGCTCGACGAGGCCCTCCGCGATCGTCCGCAGCCGCGGCGCGGTCCCCCGCCGGCGCGCCAGCAGCGCGGCCCGCGCCGGGCGGGCGAGGGCCTGCCGGGCGTTGCGGACGGTCGTGTCGAGGGCGTAGGAGATGATCCGCCCCGCCTCGGCGATGGAGGCGAGCAGGTCGTCGCGGTCGTCGAAGCCCGCGCGGGCGGCGACCTCGTCCTGGTCGGCCAGCCCCAGGCGGGTCGTGCGGCGGCGCGTGACGACCTGGAGGGTGTCGCGGACGTCGAGGAGGTGCGCGGAGGCGGCGTCGACGGCCCCGTGGGGACGGTCGGTCAGCCAGGTGGCCGCCAGCGCCGAGAGCACCACGGCGTCGCGGATGCCGCCCCGGGCCTCCTTGAGGTCGGGCTCGATGAGGTACGCGAGCTCGCCCGAGCGCTCCGCGCGCTGCCGGGCGGAGGCGAGCAGCTCGGGCAGGCGGCGGCGGGCGGCGTCGCGCCAGTCCTCGCGCAGGGCCGCCAGGGCCCGCTGCACGACCACCGCGTCGCCGGCCACGGGGCGCAGGTCGAGCAGCCCGACGGCGGCCGGCAGGTCCTTCGAGGCCACCTGGCGGCACTGCGCCACGGACCGCACCGAGTGGTCGAGGTCCAGCCCCGCGTCCCACACGGGGTACCAGAGGCGCTGCGCGAGCTCCGCGAGGCTGTCGGCGGAGTGCCCACGGCCCTCGTGGACGAGGAGCAGGTCGAGGTCGCTGGAGGGGCCGGCGTCGCCGCGGCCCGTGCTGCCCACGGCGCCCAGAGCGACGCCCGCCGTGTCCAGGTCGGCCGTCGCCTCCGCCCAGTGCTCCGCGAGGCGCCGCACGACGAGGTCGACGACGGCGGTGCGCCGGGCGACGCCGTCCGAGCCCGGCCCCGTCATCGCCGTGGCGAGCTCCAGCCGTTCCGTGCGGAGGTCCCGCACCCCGGTGCGGGGGTGCGGGACCTCGGGGCCGGCCGACGGGCCGGCCGCGCCCGACGGCCCGGACGGCCCCCCGGCGGGGCCGCCCCCCGGCACGCCCGGGGCGGGCGGCCGGGGGGCGTCCGGCGGGTGGGTCGTCACGGGCGCGTCAGAGGGCGTCGGCGCCGTGCTCGCCGGTGCGGACGCGCGCGACGTCCTCCACCGGGACCACCCAGACCTTGCCGTCGCCGATCTTGCCGGTCTGCGCGGCCTTCACGACCACGTCGAGCACGCCGGGGGCGTCCTCGTCGGCCACCAGGACGTCGATCTTCACCTTGGGCACGAGGTCCACGGTGTACTCCGCACCGCGGTAGACCTCCGTGTGCCCCCGCTGGCGGCCGTAGCCGCTGGCCTCGCTCACCGTGAGGCCGCGGACGCCCGCCGCCTCGAGGGCCGACTTCACGTCGTCCAGCCGGTGCGGCTGGATGACCGCCTGCACGAGCTTCGTCATCACTTCACCTCCGTCACGACACGGGACCCGCCGAGGGTCTCGTAGGCCGACTCACCGTGCACCGACTGGTCGATCCCGCCGACCTCGATCTCCTCCGGGGCGCGCACGCCGATCGTCGCCCGCAGGACGAGCGCGATGACGTAGGTGGCCACGAACGAGAACACGACCGCGATGAGCGCCACGACGACCTGCGTCACCAGCTGGGTGGCACCGCCGCCGTAGAAGAGGCCGTTGAGGGCGCCGTCGGGGTACCAGGTGGCGTTGGCGTCCGTGGCGAAGAGCCCGATGAGGACCGTGCCGACGAGACCGCCGACGAGGTGCACCCCGACGACGTCGAGCGAGTCGTCGTAGCCGAACCGGTACTTCAGGCCGACCGCCAGGGCGCAGAGCACGCCGGCGACGAGGCCGATGACGATCGCGCCCCACGTGTCGACGGCCGCGGCCGCCGGCGTGATGGCCACGAGGCCCGCGACGATGCCGGAGGCGGCGCCGAGCGAGGTGGCGTGGCCGTCGCGGACCTTCTCCGTCACGAGCCAGGCGAGCATCGCCACGGCCGTGGCGACGACGGTGTTGACCCAGGCGCGGCCGGCCGTGGCGTCCGCCGCGAACTCCGAGCCCGCGTTGAAGCCGAACCAGCCGAACCACAGCAGGGCGGCGCCCAGCATGACGAAGGGCAGGTTGTGCGGGCGCATCGGCTCGCGGCCGAAGCCCTTGCGCCTGCCGAGGACCAGGGCGAGCGCGAGGCCCGCGGCGCCGGCGTTGATGTGCACGACCGTGCCGCCGGCGAAGTCGATGGGGACCGACAGCGCCTCGGCGATGGCGCCCGCACCCGACAGGTGCCCGCCGCCCCAGACCATGTGGGCCATGGGGATGTAGACCAGCGTCGCCCAGACGCCCGCGAAGACCATCCACGAGCCGAACTTCATGCGGTCGGCGACGGCGCCGGAGATGAGCGCGACCGTGATGATCGCGAACGTCGCCTGGTAGCCGGCGGCGACGAGGAACGGCACGCCCGTCGCGGCCATGAGGGAGCTCTCGTCGGAGGCGCCCTGCAGGCCGAAGAACTCGAACGGGTTGCCGAAGAGCCCGAGGTAGTTGCCGGATCCGAAGGTGGCCGAGTACCCGTACAGGACCCAGATGAGGCTGACGAGGCCGAGGGCCCCGAAGCTCATCATCATCATGTTGAGCACGCTCTTGCCGCGCACCATGCCGCCGTAGAAGAACGCCAGCGCGGGCGTCATCAGCAGCACGAGCGAGGCCGCCAGGATCATGAACGCGGTGTTGCCGCTGTCCAGTTCGAACATGGGTCGCCCTTCTCGCAGGCCAGGGGGAGGGATGTCCTGTCGGCGACAAACATCGGGGAGCGGCGTTTCCCCCGGGGACGCGCGGCGTTACAGGGGTGTGACAACGGGCCCCCCCGCGTAAACACTGGGTTTCCGCGGCCTCTCGGCGCCCCCGTGCCGCCCGGCGTTCACCCGCACAGGTGAGCGGCCGGCCGGGCGCCGGGGCGTGGCCTCAGCCCTCGAGGAGCCCGTCGACGAAGGCCTCGGGGTCGAAGGGCGCGAGGTCGTCGGGGCCCTCCCCCAGGCCGACGAGCTTCACCGGCACCCCGAGCTGGCGCTGGACGGCCACGACGATGCCGCCCTTGGCCGTGCCGTCGAGCTTCGTCAGGACGATGCCCGTGACGCCCGCGACCTCCCCGAACACCTTCGCCTGCTGCAGGCCGTTCTGGCCCGTCGTCGCGTCGAGGACGAGGAGCACCTCGGACAGCGGCGCCTCGCGGGTGAGCACCCGCGTGATCTTGCCGAGCTCGTCCATGAGGCCGGCCTTGTTCTGCAGGCGGCCGGCGGTGTCGACGAGCACGACGTCCGCACCGGTCGTGCGGCCCGTGCGCACGGCGTCGAAGGCGACCGCCGCGGGGTCGGCGCCGTCCCGGTCGGAGCGCACCGTCGGGACGCCGACGCGCGAGCCCCAGGTCTGGAGCTGGTCCGCGGCGGCGGCGCGGAAGGTGTCGGCCGCGCCGAGCACCACCGTGCGGCCCTCCGCGACGAGGACCCGGGCGAGCTTGCCCACGGTCGTCGTCTTGCCGGTGCCGTTCACCCCGACGACGAGCACGACCGCCGGCACGGGCGAGCCGTCCTCCGCCGTGGTCGGTGCCGTGGCCAGCGAGCGGTCCAGGGACGGGTCGACGAGGGCCAGCAGCTCCTCGCGCAGGACCGTGCGGGCGGCGCCGGGGTCCCGGACGCCCTGCACCCGCAGGCGCGTGCGCAGCGCGTCGAGCAGCTCGCCCGTGGGGCCCGCGCCGACGTCGGCGAGCAGGAGGGTCTCCTCCAGCTCGTCCCAGTCGTCCTCCGTGAGGTGGTCGCGGGACAGGACCGTCAGCAGGCGCGAGCCCAGCGGCGAGCCCGAGCGGGCGAGGCGCTCGCGCAGCCGGGTCCAGCGCCCCGCGACGGGGGCGGGCACCTCCAGCGGCGGGGCGGCGAGCACGTCCTCGTCGAGGGCGGGGTCGTCGGGCGCGAGCGGCGGCGCCCCCGGGGCGTCGGCCGTCGGCGGGACGGGCGGCAGCACCGTGGCGCCGGAGGGCCGGTCGGGCGCGAGGGTGGTCGTGCCGCCGGAGGGGCGGTCCTCGGGGCGGGGCGGGGCGCCGCGGCCACGCCGGCGGAGCAGGACGGCCGCCGCCGTCACGACGGCCGCGGCGGGCAGTCCGACGGCGAGCAGCTCGGGAAGGAGGTCCTCGATCACGCGCCCAGTGTGGCGGGTCCGCGTCCGCGTCCGGTAACCGGTGCGTCGTCACGCGGGGCCGTCGGCGGCCGGGCGGCGGCCGCCGGGCGGGTGCGGTCAGCCGCGGCGGACGTGCGCGACGAGGTCGGTCGTGCGCTCCTGCACGCGCTCCGTGGCCTTCTGCAGGCCGGCGGCGAGCTCGTCGACGCGCAGGTAGGCCTCGCCGCGTTCCGTCGTGGCGCGCAGGAGGTCGGCGAGGGACACGTCGACGGGCTCGGCCTCGGCCTCGGCGGTCACCGGCGCGGGCGCCGCGGCGGCGGGGGTGCCGCGACGGCGGCGGCGCACCTCCGCGAGGGCGGCGCGCAGGGCGGGCAGGGGGCGCTGCCCCTCGTCGTCGACGAGGAGGGCGGCCACGCCCACGAGGACCGCGGCGGCGACGAGCAGGACGAGGAGGAGGGTGAGAGCGATGGCCACACCCCATGATCGGCACGTCCGCGCCCGGCGATGACCCGGGCGTGCCGTCGGTGCCGATCCGTCACCGAACCTCCACACCCGCACCCGTCCGCGCACGTCCGCCGCCCGGGGAGCCGCACCGCGAGCCGCGCGCGGGCGGCCGGGGGCGTCGTCGGCGCGGCCGGCCCCCTCCTCAGGCGCCGGCCGCCGCCGGTTCCCGCAGGCGCTGGGAGATGACGGTGGTGACGCCGTCCCCGCGCATCGTCACGCCGTAGAGGGCGTCGGCGATCTCCATCGTCCGCTTCTGGTGCGTGACGACGATGAGCTGGGAGTCCTCCTGGAGCTCGCGGAAGATCTCCAGCAGCCGCCCGAGGTTCGTGTCGTCGAGGGCCGCCTCCACCTCGTCCATGACGTAGAACGGGCTCGGCCGGGCCTTGAAGATCGCCACGAGGAGGGCCACGGCGGTGAGGGACCGCTCCCCGCCCGAGAGCAGCGACAGCCGCTTGACCTTCTTGCCCGCCGGCCGGGCCTCCACCTCGATGCCGGTGGTGAGCATGTCGTCCGGGTCGGTGAGCACGAGCCGCCCCTCGCCGCCCGGGAACAGCCGGGGGAACACGCGGTCGAACTGCGCCGCCGTGTCGGCGAACGCCTCGGCGAACACGCGCTCCACGCGCTCGTCGATCTCCTTCACGATGTCGAGCAGGTCCGAGCGCGAGCGCTTGAGGTCTGCGAGCTGCTCCGTGAGGAACCGGTGCCGCTCCTCCAGCGCGGTGTACTCCTCGAGGGCGAGCGGGTTGACCTTGCCGAGCTGCGCGAGCGCGCGCTCCGCCGAGCGCAGCCGCTTCTCCTGCTCCGCCCGCACGTACGGCACGGCCGTCGGGGCGCCCTCCGCGGGCGTCTCCCCCGGGGGCAGCACCACGGGGACGTCCCGGTCGGGGCCGAACTCCTCGAGCAGCACGTCGGGGTCGAGGCCGAGGTCCTCCACCGCCCGGGCGCGCAGCGCCTCCACGCGCAGCGTCTGCTGGGTGCGGGCGACCTCGTCGCGGTGGGCGGCGTCCGTGAGCTCGGCGAGCTCCCGCGCCAGCGCGTCCACCTCGGCCCGGCACGCGACGAGCGCCGCGTCGCGCTCCGTGCGGGCGGCCTCGGCGGCATCGCGCTCCGACGCCGCGGTGGCGAGGGAGCGCTCGAGCACGCCCAGCACCCGCTCGGCGCCGTCGTGGACCGCCGCCGCGACCCGCGCCTGGGTGCGGCGCGCCCGCTCCCGCTCGGCGGCGCGCGCCCGGGCGGTGCGCTCGCTCTCGGCTGCCCGCTCCAGGCCCGCGGCGCGGCCGGCGAGGGCACGGGCGCGCTCCTCGCTCGTGCGCAGCGCCAGCCGCGCCTCCGTCTCGCGCGTCCGCGCCCCGGTGGCGACGGCGGACAGCTCGTCCCGCCGCCGGCTGTCCTCGACGATCCGCGCCTCGCTCTCCTCGGGTGCCACGTCGGCGGCGGCGAGGCGCTCGGCGAGCGCGGCGAGCTCGGCCCGGCCCTCGTCGAGCCCCGTCGTGGCCGCGGCGAGGGAGGCGCGGACGCGCTCGGCCTCGGCGCGGGCGGAGCGCGCCGACGCGCCGAGGTGCCCCAGCCGCTCCGCGACGGCCGCGAGCGCCGCGTCCGACTCGTGCAGCCGCTCCAGCGTGGCCTCGTGCTCGGCACGGGCCCCCTCGAGGCGTTCGGTCGCGCCGGACAGCCCGAAGCGCAGCCGCTCCGCGGTGGCCGCCGCGGCCGCCGCGCCCTCCCGGGCCGCGTCGTGCGCGGACTGCAGGTGCAGGGCGCTCGGTGCGGTCGCGGAGCCGCCTACGGCCCGGTGGCGCCCGAGCAGGTCCCCGGCCCGCGTCGCGACGACGAGCCCGGGCCGCTCGGCCACGAGGGCGCGGGCGCGCGCCAGGTCCTCCACGACCGCCACCCCCGCCAGCACGTCCGCCACCGCCTCGTGCACGGCCGGCGGCGCCTGCACGAGGTCGACGGCGCGGTCGGCGTCGGCCGGCAGGTCCTCGGTGAGCTGCTGCAGCGCCCTGCGCGCCGCGCCCCCGGCGGCGTCGTCCGGCCCCGCCCCGCCGCCGCCGGGGCCCTCGCCGGTCCCCACGAGCAGGGTCGCCCGTCCCGCGTCCTGCAGGCGCAGCCACCGCAGCGCGTCGACGGCGGCGTCGACGGACTCCACCGCGACGGCGTCCGCGACGGGTCCGAGGGCGGCGACGACGGCCTCCTCGTCGCGCTCGGCGACCCCCAGCAGGGCGGCCACGGTGCCGAGGGTGCCGCGCAGGTCGTCCGCGGCCAGCAGGGCGCCCGCGCCGTCCTTGCGCGTGAGGCTGAGCTCGAGCGTCTCCGCCCGCGCGGTCAGCGCCGTGCGCTCGCGCTCGGCGTCCGCCAGCCGGGCCCGCAGGTCCTCGACGGCCTCGCGGGCCTCGTCGTGCGCGGCGGTCGCCCGTTCGTGCGCGGCGTCGAGGTCCTCCTCGCCCTCCTCGACGTCGACCGCCTCGGCCTCGAGCGCGGCGAAGGCCGTCGTCGCCTCGGCGTGGCGGCGCTCGGCCGCGACGAGGGACTCCTGCAGCCGCCCGAGCTCGGCCTCCGTCGCCTCGACGCGGCTGCGCCGGGCCGCCACCTGCCCGGCCAGGCGGGCGACGCCCTCCCGCCGGTCCGCCGCCGCGCGCAGCGCCGAGGCGAGCGCGCGCTCGGCCCCGGCCGCGGCGTCCTCCGCCTCCTGCCGCGCGGCGACGGCCCTCTCCAGGGCCGCCCGGGACGCCGCGACCTCGGCGAGCAGCTCGGCCTCCGCGCGACGGGCCCGCTCCGCCTGCGCGTCGAGCTCGTCGGGGTCCTGGCCCCCGGTCCGCGCGGGCTCGGCCGAGCCGAGCAGGCGCACCCGGTCCGCGGCGAGGGAGGCCGTGCCGCGCACGCGCTCGCGCAGGGCCGACAGGCGGTACCACGTGTCGTTCGCCGCGCCGAGGGCCGGCGCGGCCTCCGCCGCCGCCCGCTCGAGGCCTGCCAGCCGCTCGCGCGCCGCCGCCAGGCCGGCCTCGACCTGGGTGCGCCGGGCCACGAGCGCCGACTCGTCCGCCAGCTCCGCCTCGAGCGTGGCCTGGAGCTGGGCGAGGTCGTCCGCGAGCAGGCGCGCCCGCGCGTCGCGCAGGTCGGACTGCACGGTGGCGGCCCGGCGCGCCACCTCCGCCTGGCGCCCCAGCGGGCCGAGCCGTCGCCGCAGCTCGCCGGTGAGGTCGCCCAGGCGCGTGAGGTTGCCCTGCATCGCGTCGAGCTTGCGCAGGGCCTTCTCCTTGCGCTTGCGGTGCTTGAGGACGCCCGCGGCCTCCTCGACGAAGCCGCGGCGCTCCTCGGGGGTGGCCCGCAGGACCGCGTCGAGCCGGCCCTGCCCGACGATCACGTGCATCTCCCGGCCGAGGCCCGAGTCCGACAGCAGCTCCTGGATGTCCAGGAGGCGGCAGGCCTGCCCGTTGATGGCGTAGTCGGACCCGCCGTTGCGGAACAGCGTCCGCGAGATCGTCACCTCGGTGTAGTCGATCGGCAGCGCGCCGTCCGTGTTGTCGATCGTCAGCGCGACCTCCGCCCGGCCCAGCGGGGGCCGGCCGGTCGTCCCGGCGAAGATGACGTCCTCCATCGTGCCGCCGCGCAGCGACTTGGCGCCCTGCTCCCCCATGACCCAGGCCAGCGCGTCGACGACGTTGGACTTGCCCGAGCCGTTGGGGCCGACGACGCACGTGATGCCCGGCTCGAGGTCGAGGGTCGTCGCCGAGGCGAACGACTTGAACCCCCGCAGGGTGAGCGTCTTCAGGTGCACGGCCCGACCCTACGGCCGCCCCCGGACGCGACGGCGCCCCCGCCCCGAGGACGCGCGCCGGGGCGGGCGTCCTGCAGGGCTGGGGGCGTCCCGTGCGGGTGCCGGACGGTCAGAGCGCGGGGAACCAGAGCCCGATCTCCCGCGCGGCCGACTCCGGCGAGTCGGAGCCGTGGACGACGTTCTCGATGAGCGCGCGGCCCGTGTCGTGGGCCAGGTCCCCGCGGATGGTGCCCGGGGCGGCCGTCGTCGGGTCGGTCGCGCCCGCGAGGGAGCGGAAGCCCTCGATGACGCGGTGGCCCTCGACGACCGCGGCGAGCACGGGGCCGCTGCTCATGAACTCCACGAGCGCGGGGAGGAACGGCTTGCCCGCGTGCTCGGCGTAGTGCTCCTCGAGCAGCTCCGGGGACGCGGTGCGCAGCTCGGCGGCCACGAGGGTGTAGCCCTTGGCCTCGACCCGGCGCAGCACCTCGCCGGAGAGGCGGCGCCGCACGCCGTCGGGCTTGACCAGGACGAGGGTGCGCTGGGGCGCCGGGGTGTCGCTCATGGCGCACACCCTAACGGCGGGGGCGCGGCCGCCCGGCGCGGTCCCGGCACCCGCGCGGGTGATCCGCGGTCAGCGCCGGCGCGGGGTCGGCGGCGGGGGCACCGCGTCCGGGTTCGCCGCGTCGAACGCCGCCCGCTCCCGGTCGATCCGGCCGCCGAGCCGCAGCGAGACGACCCAGAGGACGACGAAGACGCCGCCGGCGACGAACATCATGGGCAGCCACAGGCCCGTCGCGAGGACGAGCAGCTGCGCGGCGGAGCCGAGCACGTAGCCCCCGGGCCGCCCGACGAGGCCCGACAGCACCACGAGGAGCGCCGCGAGGCCGAGGCCGGCCCCCCACACGGCGCCCTGGCCGAGGTCGAGCTCGCCCGCACGCGACAGCCCGGACGCGACCATCGCCGCGAACACCAGCACGAACGCCTCGAGGACCAGCATCGTCTGCGTGAACTGGGGCTTCGCGGGGCGCTTGCGCCGCACGGTGGTGGTCGGCGTGCTCACCCGGCCCAGGCTACCGGCCGCCCCGCCCGCCCCCGCGGTCCGCCCCGCCTGCTCTCAGCCCCCCGACGAGAGGCCTCCTCCGGCCGCTCCCCGCGGCCGCCGAGCGGCCG
The DNA here is from genome assembly GCF_004123805.1 of Cellulomonas endophytica. Taxonomy (GTDB): domain Bacteria; phylum Actinomycetota; class Actinomycetes; order Actinomycetales; family Cellulomonadaceae; genus Cellulomonas; species Cellulomonas endophytica. The sequence continues at coordinate 58,384 of NZ_RWJX01000021.1, forward strand.
GGACCGGCACCTCGTCGGGAGGGCGGGGACCGGGACCCGTCGGGTCAGCGGTCGGTCGTGGTGTCCCGGTCGCCGACGAGGACCTCGCGCCCGTCGCCCACGGCGGGCGACTGGCCGCCGACGGTCGCGGCCGCGCCCGTGGCGCCGTCGGCCCCCGTCGTCGCCGCGGTGTACGCGACGGCCTCGCCCCGGGCGACCATGCCGGCCTCGTCGGAGAGCTTCACCTCGCGCAGGAAGAGCGCGAGCACCAGGCCGACGAGGATGAGCGGCACGAGCAGCCAGAACGCCGGCGCGAGGGCGTCGGCGAAGGCCTCCACGACCCCGGCGCGCAGCGGCGCGGGCAGGGCGTCGACCGCGGCGGGCGTCAGGCCCGACGGGGACGCGGAGCCCTCGGCACCGGCCGGGACGCCGGCGAACACCGTCTCGAGGCGGTCGGTCAGGCGCGAGGTGAACAGGGTGCTGAACACCGCGGTGCCGACGGCGGCGCCGATCTCCCGGAAGAAGTTGTTCGCGCTCGTCGCGGTCCCGATCTCGTGCGGGTCCACGGAGTTCTGCACCGCGAGCACGATCGTCTGCATGACGAGGCCGAGGCCGGCGCCGAGCGTGAAGATCATGGCGCCGAACAGGACCATCGAGATCTCGCCCGTCAGCCGCGTGAGCCACACGAGCCCGAGCGCGGTGATCGCCAGGCCGGCGACGGGGAAGACCTTGTAGCGGCCGGTCCGGGTGATGGCGATGCCGGAGAGGATCGCCGTGAGCATGACGCCGACCATCATCGGCAGCATGAGGAAGCCGGACTCCGTGACCCCGGCACCCGTCGACATCTGCAGGAACGTCGGCAGGAAGGACAGCGCGGAGAACATGCCCATGCCGAGCACGAGGCCGATGAGCGTGGCGATCGTGAAGGTGGGGTTGCGGAACAGGCGCAGCGGCAGGACGGGCTCCTCGGCGCGCCGCTCCACGAGGACGAACGCCCCGATCGCGAGGAGCGTGCCGATCACGAGGCCGGAGAGGCGGGCGTCGGACCAGTCGTAGCCCTCGGCGCCGGACCAGGAGTCCCACGAGGTCGACAGGACGAGGCCGGACGTGCCGAGCACGAGCAGGACGATGCCGGGGACGTCGAGGCGGCGGTCGGAGCGGTGGCTGGGCAGCTTGAGCGTGCGCCAGGCGACGACGAACGCCGCGATGCCGATCGGCACGTTGATCCAGAAGCACCAGCGCCAGTCGAGGTGGTCCGTGAACAGGCCGCCGAGCAGCGGCCCGACGACCGCCGCGATCCCGAAGAGGGCGCCCATGGGGCCCATGTACTTGCCGCGCTCCCGCGCCGGGACGATGTCGGCGATGATCGCCTGCGACAGGATCATGAGGCCGCCGCCGCCGAGGCCCTGGACGCCGCGCCACGCGACGAGCTCGCCGAAGGACTGCGCCATCGCCGCGCCGGCGGACGCCACGGTGAACAGCCCGATCGCGACGAGGAACGGCCAGCGCCGGCCCCACAGGTCGCCGAACTTGCCGTAGAGCGGCATGACGATCGCGATCGCGAGGATGTAGATCGTCACGACCCAGCCCTGGTGCTCCACGCCCTGGAGCTCGCCCACGATCGTCGGCATCGCCGTCCCGACGATGGACTGGTCGAGGGAGGACAGGAACATGCTGGCCATGAGGGCGCCGAAGATGAGCCAGACGGTGCGCGGCGTCAGGACGACGAGCCGCCCGTCGCCGTCGGCCGGGGCCGGTTCGCGGACTGCGGTGGACATGCGTGGGACCTCGGGTCTGGGAGGGCCCGCGGGCGCGGGCGGGGGCGGAGGGGTCGGGCAGGACCGCCGCCACGGGGGCGGCGGGAGATGTCGGCGTCGGGGGACGCGGGGCCGGCGGGGTGGCCGGCGGGCTCGGGCTACTCCGTCAGGAGCGCACGGAGCTCGGCCAGGACGGGCAGCACGTGCTCGCCGGGCGGGTGGGCGGGGTCGGCGTCGTACCGCTGGAAGGCGGCGTGCGCGAGCGTGAGGGCGAGCACGGACGCCGTGGCGGCGCGGTGCGGGTCGTCCCCCACCCGCTGCGCGACGAGCGCGACGAGCTCGTCCTTGTGCCGGTCGAGGAGCACGAGGTGGCGCTGCAGCAGCCGCGGCTCCGTGCGCGCGAGGGCCATCCCCCGGGCGACCCGGCCGAGGTCGCCGACCCCGGCGGAGAGCACGCCGGCGACGAGGTGCCCGAGGTCGTCCGCGAGGCCGCCGGTCGGGCCGCCCCCGACGAAGGCCCCGGCGAGCGCGGGGTCGAGGGACCACGGCGCGTGCGCGAGCACGGCGTCGTCCTTGGCCTCGAAGTAGTTGAAGAAGGTCCGCGACGAGACGCCGGCCGCCTCGCACACGGCCTCGACGGTGACGGCGTCCAGCCCGCGCTCCTCGACGAGGGTCTGCGCGGCGTCGACGAGCGCGGCACGGGTGGCGGCCTTCTTGCGCTCGCGCAGGCCGGGGCCGGCGGGCGTGGTGAGGGTCGCGACGTTCTGCACGAGACGCAAAGTTACACCCGCTGCACGTTTCGGGGGTGCCACTCCGGTGTGACCCCCGTCTCGCCCCCGCCGGGACGGGCGCTCCTGGAGCACCCGTCGCCCGGACGACCCGACCTACGCCTCCCCGAAGCCCGACTCGACCATCGTGACGAAGGCGTCGACCGCCTCCCGTGCCTGCGGGCCCGTCCCCTGGACCTCCAGGCGCTGCCCGCCCGTGGCACCGAGCTTCATGAGGGCGATGACGGAGGCCGCGTTCGCGCCCTCGACGAGGACCCGCGCGTCGAAGCCCGCCATGGAACGCGCGAGCACCGCCGCCGGCCGGGCGTGCAGGCCCAGCGGGTTGCGCACCGTGACGGACGCGCGGACGACGTCCGCCGCGGCGTCGCCGGCCCCGCCGGACGGCGCGGCCTCCTCCGCCGCGGACTCCGTGACGACCGCGCCGGGTCCGGGGTCCGGTGCACCGGCGGCGTCCGCGGGACGGCCGGGCGGGGCCTCGTCCGCGCCGCCCCGTGCGGCGGTGCCGCCCGCGCCGGGCGGCGCGGCCAGGTCCGCGACCTGC
>NZ_RWJX01000022.1 GCF_004123805.1 Cellulomonas endophytica
CCGGGCCGCCGGTGGGCGGGCGGCGCGGGTCAGGGGTGGCCCGGCACGTCCCGGACGGCGCGACCCCGGGGGCACGCCCGCCGGGGCGGGCGCCCCGGGGGCGGTCAGGGGCGTGGGCGGGGCGGCCGGCCCGTCAGAGGGACGGGCGGGCGTCCGCCGGCCGGCTCAGAGAGCCGGACAGGGACAGCCGCGCAGCGACGCGCGACAGGCCCCGGCCGGGGCGAACGGTGCGGCCGGGACGACGACGGGGTGACCGACGGCCACCGGGGCGGTGGCCCGGTGCGCAGCGGCGGAGGTCCTCGTCATGGCCCCGACGGTAGGCGAGCGTCCACGCCTCGTCCAACAGCGTTCCTGCATGTGGACTCATCACGGGACGTGATGGGTCGCGACGGGCCCGCCCGGCGGGCAGGGTGGCGCCATGGCCGCACCCGTCACCACCACCCGCCCGGAGCTCCTCGGCACCCTCGGCGCCGTCGCCTCCAGCCACTGGCTCGCGTCCGCCTCCGGCATGTCGGTGCTCGAGCGCGGGGGCAACGCGTTCGACGCGGCGGTGTGCGCCGGTCTCGTCCTGCACGTCGTGGAGCCCCACCTCAACGGGCTCGGCGGGGACGTGCCCGTGGTCGCGTGCCGGGCCGGCGGCGAGCCGTTCGTCGTCTGCGGGCAGGGCACCTCCCCCGCCGCCGCCACCCCCGCGGCCTTCGCGGCGCTGGGGCTCGACGTCGTGCCCGGCACGGGCCACCTGCCCGCGGTGGTGCCCGGCGCGTTCGGCACGTGGATGGACCTGCTCGCCCGGTACGGGACGTGGACGGTGGCGGACGTCGTCGCCCCGGCCCTGGGCTACGCGCGGCACGGCCACCCCCTGCTGCCCGCCGCCGCGGCGACCATCGGCCGGGTCGCGGGCCTCTTCCGCGACCACTGGCCCACCTCCGCCGCCGTCTGGCTGCCGCACGGGCAGGTGCCGGCCGCCGGCGCGCTGCTGCGCAACCCCGACCTCGCCGCGACGCTCGAGCGCCTCGTCGCCGCCGCCGACGCCTACGCCGACCGCGAGCGCGGCATCGAGGCGGCCCGCGCTGCCTTCTACGAGGGCTCCGTCGCCGAGGCGGTCGAGCGGCACGTGGCCGAGCCCGTCCTCGACTCCTCCGGCCGGGCGCACCGCGGGCTGCTGACGGCCGAGGACCTCGCGGGGTGGCGTGTGCGCGAGGAGGCGCCGGCGACGACGACGTTCGCCGGCCGGACGGTCGCGAAGACGGGTCCCTGGGGCCAGGGGCCCGTGCTGCTGCAGCAGCTGCGCCTGCTCGAGGGCATGGACCTGGCCGACACCCGGCCCGGCAGCGCCGAGCTCGTGCACGCCGTCGTCGAGTCCGCCAAGCTCGCGCTCGCCGACCGGGACGCCTGGTACGGCGACCCGGACCACGCCGACGTCCCGCTGGGGGCGCTCCTGTCGCCCGCCTACACCGACGGTCGGCGTGCGCTCGTCGGCGCTCAGGCCGCCGACGGGCTGCGGCCGGGGTCGCCGGACGGGCGGGACCCGCGGCTGCCCGCGCTCGTCACGGAGGCGCTCGCGGGAGGCACGGACGGTACGGGTGACGACGGCGGGTCCCGGGGGCCGCGGGGCGCCGCCGCGTCCGGCCTCGTCGCGGGTTCGGGCGAGCCGACCTTCGCGGCCGGGACGGGCGAGCCGACCTTCGCGGCGGCGCCGGCGGAGGACACCGGCGGCGCGACGGGCGACGGCACGGGGGGCGGCACCGAGGAGGGTGGCGAGGACGGTACCGGGCACGGCATCGGGCACGGCAACGGGCAGGACGCGGGTGCGGGGGCCGTGGACGGCACCGTCGAGGCGTCGGGGCGCACCCGGGGCGACACCTGCCACCTCGACGTCGTGGACCGGTGGGGCAACGTCGTCGCGGTGACGCCCAGCGGGGGGTGGCTCCAGAGCTCGCCGACGGTCCCCGGCCTCGGCTTCTCCCTGCCCACCCGCGGGCAGATGTTCTGGCTCGAGCCCGGGCTGCCGAGCTCCCTGGGCCCGCGCCGCCGCCCGCGCACGACCCTGAGCCCGACCCTCGTGCTGCGCGACGGGGTCCCCGAGCTCGCCTGCGGCACCCCCGGCGGCGACCAGCAGGACCAGTGGCAGGTGCCGTTCCTGCTGAACCACCTCGTGTACGGCATGGACCTCCAGGCGGCGATCGACGCGCCGTCCTGGCACACGACGCACCTCGTCTCGTCCTTCGAGCCCCGTGTGGTGCACCGCCTGGGCCTGCACGCGGAGGAGCGGCTCGGCGCGGGGGTGCTCGACGAGCTGCGCCGCCGCGGCCACCGCGTCACCGCGACCGGCCCGTGGTCGCTCGGTCGGCTCAGCGCGGCGGGCACCCGCCCCGACGGCGTCGTGCGCGCCGCCGCGACCTCCCGCGGGATGCAGGCGTACGCCGTCGCGCGCTGACCCCCGACGCCCTGCGGCACGGCGCCGACCCGCCCCGGACGTCGCCGCCGGGCGGTACGGTCGCGCACGTCGCCGGTCCCCCGTCCGCCGCGACGAGCTGCCCGTCCGACCGCTTCCCCGGGAGCCCGCCATGACCGCCCCAGGCTCCGCCACCGGCCCCGCCACCCCCGTCCGCGCGGCCGTGCCGACGCCGCCCGCGCTCCGTCGTGCGCCGGACCCCCGTCGCCCCCCGCGGTGGCTGCCGCGCGCGCTGGTCATGGCGGTCGTCACGGTGTTCGTCGGGATCTCGGTCTGGCGCGCGATCGGGCAGCTCGGGAACGTCCTGACGATCGTCGTCATCGCCTGGTTCCTCGCCCTGGCGATGGAGCCGCTCATCGTGTGGCTCGTGCACCACCGGTGGCGCCGCGGGCTGGCCACCGGCGCCGTCATGTTCGGCTCCCTCGTGCTCGTCGCCGGGGTCCTCACGCTCTTCGGCGGGCTCTTCGTCGAGCAGCTCGTCGCGCTCGTGCAGTCCCTCCCCGCGCTCTACGCGGACCTCGTCGACCTCGCGGACGACCGCTTCGGCCTCGACCTGCCACCGGTGGACGAGCTCCTCACGACGGTGGCGGGCAACTGGCAGACCTTCACCCCGAGCCTGCTGGGCCTGGGCACGTCGCTGGCCGGCGGCCTCTTCACCGCCACGGCCGTCCTGCTCGTCACGTACTACATGGCCGCCGCGGGGCCGCGCTTCCGGGCGGCGGTCTGCCGGTACTTCGCCCCGGCCCGGCAGCGCGAGGTGCTGCGGGTGTGGGAGGTGTCGCAGGAGAAGGTCGCCGGCTTCCTCAGCTCCCGCATCCTGCTGGCCGTGTTCTCCAGCGTGGCGACCTTCGTCGTGCTCACGGTCCTGAAGGTGCCCTACGCCGTGCCGATGGCGGTCTTCACCGGGCTCGTCTCGCAGTTCGTTCCCACGATCGGCACGTACATCGGCGGCGCGCTGCCGGTGCTCGTCGCGCTGACGGTCTCGCCCGTCGCGGCGCTCGTCGTCGTCGTGTTCATCGTGGCCTACCAGCAGGTGGAGAACCTCGTGCTGTCGCCGCGGGTGTCCCAGCGCTCGCTGGAGCTGCACCCCGCGATGGCGTTCCTCGCGGTGCTCGCGTTCGGGGCCGTGTTCGGGGCGCTCGGCGCGTTCCTGTCGCTGCCCGTCGCCGCGACCATCCAGGCCGCGTCCTCCACGTACGTGCGCCGCCACGAGTTCGTCGACCCCGCCCTCCTCGAGGAGGACGCGGGCGGCGCGGTCGCCGTGGCCGCCCCGGCCGCCGACGAGCAGACCGGCACGACGACCGGCACGACGACCGGCACCGGCTCGGGCGCGACGCCCGCGCCGGCCTAGCCGTAGAAGAGCCGCTGCACCACGGCCCGGGCACGCCGGGCGGTGCGCAGGTAGTCGTCCTCGAGCCGCGTGCCCGAGGCCGGCGGCAGGCCGCACACCCGGGCCAGGCCGCCGAGCGCCCCGTGGTCGTGCGGCAGGACGTCCGCGTGCGCCGCCTCCGCGCGCCCCGACCACAGCACGTTCGCGTCCCGCAGCCGGGACGCGAGCTCCCAGGCCTCGACGAGCATCCGCTCGTCCTCCTCCTCGAGCAGCCCGGCCTCGCGGGCGGCCGCGAGCGCGCCGCAGGTGCTGGTGGTCCGCAGCGCCGGGACGGCGTGCGCGTGCTGGAGCTGGAGCAGCTGCGCGGTCCACTCCACGTCGGCGATGCCGCCGCGGCCGAGCTTGAGGTGGCGGGCGGGGTCGACGCCCCTGGGCAGCCGCTCGGCCTCCACCCGGGCCTTGATGCGCCGGATCTCCCGCAGGTGCCCCGCGTCGAGGCCGCCCTGCGGGTACCGCACGGGGTCGACGAGGGCGACGAAGCGCCGCCCCAGGTCCTCGTCGCCGGCGAGCGGGCGGGCCCGCAGCAGGGCCTGCGCCTCCCACGGCGCGGACCAGCGGCCGTAGTACTCGGCGTAGGAGCGGAAGGAGCGCACGAGCGGGCCGTTGCGCCCCTCGGGCCGCAGGTCGGCGTCAACCGGCAGCGCCGGCTCGGGCCCCATGGAGCCCACCAGCGTGCGCAGCCGGGTCGCTGCCAGGAGCGCGAACGCCTGCGCCGCGGCCTCGTCCTCGCCCGTCGGCTCGTGGACGAACAGGACGTCCGCGTCCGAGGAGTACCCCATCTCCTGCCCGCCGAGCCGGCCCATGGCGACGAGGAGCAGCCGTGCCGGGTCGTCCTCGGGCCCGCCGAGGCCGAGCTCGGCCCGCGCGGCGGCGCGCGCCACCCGCAGCGCGCCGGTGAGCAGCACGTCGGCCGCGGCGGTGATGGCGGGGGCCGCGGTCGCGCCCGGGAGCGTGCCGAGGACCTCGGCCGCTCCGGCCCGCGTGAGCTCGCGGCGCCGCAGCGCGCGCAGGGCGGTGACGGCGGCCTCGGGGACGGTCGCCCGCGACAGCACGGCGTCGGCCTCCGCGGCGAGGCGCTCCGTGCGCGGCGCCAGGTCGCCGTCCTGCCCGAGCCACGCGACGGACTCGGGCGAGCGGGCCAGGCCGTCGGCGACGTACCGGGAGGTCGAGAGCACCTGCGCGAGGCGCTGCGCCGCGCTGCCGGAGTCGCGCAGCATCTTGAGGTACCAGTGCGTGCCGCCGAGCTCCTCCGACAGCCGCCGGAAGGCGAGCAGCCCGCCGTCGGGGTCCGGCCCGTCGGCGAACCACCCGATCATCACCGGCAGCAGCTGGCGCTGGATCGCCGCCCGCCGCGAGACGCCCTCCGACAGCGCCGCGATGTGCCGCTGCGCCCCGACGGGGTCGCGGTAGCCCACGGCGGCCAGCCGCTCGCGCGCGGCCTCCGGCGCCAGGGTCACGTCCGCGGTGGACAGGCGCGCCGTCGCCGGGAGCAGCGGGCGGTAGAAGAGCTCCTCGTGCAGCCGCCGCACGTCGCGCCGCACCTCGCGCCAGCGCTCGAGCAGCCCCTCGGCGCCCTCCGCCCGCATCCCGACGGACCGCGCCAGGCGCTGCAGGTCCCCCGTCGACGTGGGCATGAGGTGGGTGCGGCGCAGCCGGAAGAGCTGGAGCCGGTGCTCGAGCACGCGCAGGAACCGGTAGCAGACGGCGAGGCGTGCGGCGTGGTCGCGGCCGACGTAGCCCCCGGCGGCGAGGTCGGCGAGCGCCGTGAGGGTGCTGCCGCTGCGGATCGCGGGGTCGGTGCGGCCGTGCACGAGCTGGAGCAGCTGGACGGTGAACTCCACGTCGCGCAGGCCGCCGGCCGCGAGCTTGATCTGCCGGTCGGCCTCCGCGCGCGGGATGTGCGCCTCGACGCGGCGCCGCATGGCCTGGGAGTCCTCGACGAAGTGGTCGCGCTGGGTGGCCGACCACACGAGCGGCGAGACGACGGCGGAGTAGGCCTCGCCCAGGGCGCGGTCGCCCGCCAGCGGCCGGGCCTTGAGCAGCGCCTGGAACTCCCACGACTTCGCCCACCGGTCGTAGTAGGCGGCGTGCGAGGCCAGGGTGCGCACGAGCGGCCCGTTCTTGCCCTCGGGTCGCAGGGCGGCGTCGACCGGCCACAGCTCGGGCTCCCCCGAGGGCACGGAGCAGACCCGGGCGAGGCCGGCGGCCAGCCGCGCGCCGGCCACCAGCGCGGCGTCCTCGTCGACCCCCTCGACGGGCTCGGCGACGTAGACGACGTCCACGTCGGACACGTAGTTCAGCTCGCGGCCGCCCGCCTTGCCCATGCCGATGACGGCGAGCCGGACGCCCCGGCCGTGGTCTTCCAGGTCGGCGCGGGCCACCGCGAGCGCGCCCTCCAGGGCCGCCCCGGCGAGGTCGGCGAGCGCGGCGGCCACGGCCGGCAGGGGCGTGAGCAGGTCCGGGCCCGTGACGTCCGTGGCGGCGATGCGCAGCAGGCGGCGGCGGTAGCCCAGCCGGAGGGCGTCGACGCCGGCCGCCCCGGCGAGCCCCGCCACCGGCACCTCGGCCGCCGGGTCGGCGCCGACGGCCGCGAGCAGCTCGGCGCGGACGGCCTCGCGCGGCACGCCCGTGCCGGGGCTCGCGTCCTCGAGCAGCCCGAGCTCGCCGGGGTGGGCGACGAGCCAGTCCCCCAGAGCCGCCGAGGCGCCGAGGACCCCCAGGAGTCTGCGGCGCGGGGCCTCGTCGTGCGCGAGGACGGCGGCCAGGCGACGCCGGCCGGCCCGGTCCTCCGCCGCCGTCCCGGCGAGCTTGACCAGCGAGAGCAGCGCCTGGTCCGGGTCCGCGACCTCCGTCAGCGCGGCCGGCAGCCAGTCCCCCGGCTCCGGCAGCACCGGGGCCAGCGCCTCGTCGTCGAGCAGGCGCAGCGCGCGCGGGGTGTCCACCACGCCCGCCCGGGACAGCCGGGCGGCGAGGCTGCTGCCCCGTCCCGAGGAGACCGCGCTCACCGCGCCGGCCCCTCCCCGTCCCGCCCGGCCGCCCGTCGGCTCACAGGCTCGGCAGGAAGCGCCCGAGCTCGTAGGGCGTCACCTGCGCGCTGTAGTCGCGCCACTCCTGCTTCTTGTTGCGCAGGAAGTAGTCGAAGACGTGCTCGCCCAGGATCTCCGCGACGAGCTCGGAGCGCTCCATGACGTCGATGGCCTGCTCCAGGTCGCCCGGCAGGGGCTCGATGCCCATCGCGCGGCGCTCGCCGTCCGTGAGCTCCCACACGTCGTCCTCGGCGCCGTCGGGCAGGGCGTAGCCCTCCTCGACGCCCTTCAGCCCGGCGCCGAGCAGCACGGCGAAGGCGAGGTAGGGGTTGATGGCCGAGTCCATGCCGCGGAACTCGATGCGGCTGGAGTTGCCCTTGCCCGGCTTGTACAGGGGCACGCGCACGAGCGCGGAGCGGTTGTTGTGCCCCCAGCAGACGTAGGAGGGCGCCTCGCTGCCGCCCCACAGCCGCTTGTAGGAGTTCGTGAACTGGTTCGTCACCGCGGTGATCTCGGCGGCGTGCTTGAGCAGGCCGGCGATGAACGACCGGCCCACCTTCGACAGCTCGAGGTCGTTGCCCGGCTCGTGGAACGCGTTGCGGTCGCCCTCGAAGAGCGAGACGTGGGTGTGCATGCCGGAGCCGGGCTGGTTGGCCAGCGGCTTGGGCATGAAGGAGGCGAACACGCCCTGCTCGAGCGCGACCTCCTTCACCACCGTCCGGAAGGTCATGATGTTGTCGGCCGTCGACAGCGCGTCGGCGTAGCGCAGGTCGATCTCGTTCTGGCCCGGGCCCGCCTCGTGGTGGGAGAACTCCACCGAGATGCCCATGGACTCGAGCATCGTGATGACGGCGCGCCGGAAGTCGTGGGCGGTGCCGCGCGGGACGTGGTCGAAGTACCCGCCCTGGTCGACCGGGACCAGGGGCCGCGACGGGTCGGCGGGCGCCTCGAACAGGTAGAACTCGACCTCGGGGTGCGTGTAGAAGGTGAAGCCCGCGTCGCTGGCCTTCGTCAGCGCCCGCTTGAGCACCTGGCGCGAGTCGGCCGTGGACGGCTCCCCGTCCGGGTTGAGCAGGTCGCAGAACATGCTGGCTGTGCCGTGCCGCTCCCCGCGCCAGGGCAGCACCTGGAACGTCGTGGGGTCGGGGCGCGCGATCATGTCGGCCTCGTACACCCGGGTGAGGCCCTCGATGGCGCTGCCGTCGAAGCCGATCCCCTCCGCGAACGCCGACTCGAGCTCGGCCGGGGCGATCGCCACCGACTTCAGCACCCCGAGCACGTCGGTGAACCAGAGGCGGATGAAGCGGATGTCGCGCTCCTCGACCGCGCGGAGCACGAACTCCTGCTGCCTGTCCATGGGCCCATCCTGCCCGATCGGCGGCCGGTCGGGGTCCATGGCTAGGCTCGCGCCATGGCTGGACTGAGGATCGCCCTGGCCCAGGTCGACACGTGGCTCGGGGACCTCTCCCGCAACGCCGCCACCGTGCTGGACGCCTGCCGCGCCGCAGCAGGCGCCGGCGCCCGGCTCGTCGTCCTGCCCGAGATGGCGATGACGGGCTACCCCGTGGAGGACCTGGCGCTGCGCCGCTCCTTCCGCGCCGCCACCGCGGCCGCCGTGGACGCCCTCGCCGCGCGCCTGGCCGACGAGGGGCTGGGCGACCTCGTCGTGGTGCTGGGGACCATCGGCGAGCGCACGGCGCAGGAGCACGAGGACGCCCCCGCGCGGCCGACGAACCAGGCGGCCGTGCTCCAGGGCGGGGCGGTGCGGCACCGGTACGACAAGCACCACCTGCCCAACTACGGCGTGTTCGACGAGTTCCGCGTCTTCACCCCGGGCGACGCCGACTGCGTCCTCGAGGTCGACGGGCGCCGGGTCGGCGTCGTGATCTGCGAGGACATCTGGCAGGAGGGCGGCCCGGTGGCGCGCCTGGCCGAGCGCGACCTCGACGTGCTCGTCGTGCCGAACGCCTCGCCCTTCGAGGAGGGCAAGACCGACGTGCGCACCGCCCTGGCGGCGCGGCGGGCGGTCCAGGTCGGCGCGCCGCTGGTCTACACGAACCTCGTCGGCGGCCAGGACGACCTCGTCTTCGACGGCGGGTCCTTCGTCGTCGGCCCCGACGGCACCACGCTCGCCTCCGCGCCGCAGTTCGTCGAGCACCTGCTCGTCTGGGACCTGCCCGAGCGCGGCGAGCCCCTCGCCCCCGGCCCGCAGGTGCCGGACCTGACCCCCGACGAGGCCGTCTACCGCGCGCTCGTCACGGGCCTGGCCGGCTACGTGGAGAAGAACGGCTTCCGCTCCGTGGTGCTCGGCATGTCGGGCGGCATCGACTCCGCGCTCGTCGCGGCGATCGCCGCGGACGCCCTCGGCGGGGAGCGCGTCGTCGGCGTGTCCATGCCGTCCGTCTACTCCTCGGGGCACAGCAAGGACGACGCCGCGGACCTGGCCGCGCGCCTCGGCGCCGACTACCGCGTGCAGCCGATCGCCCCCATGGTCGACGCCTTCCTCGGCGAGCTGCCCCTCGACGGTCTGGCCGAGGAGAACCTCCAGGCCCGCGTGCGCGGCGTGCTGCTCATGGCCCTGTCGAACCAGGAGGGGCACCTCGTGCTGGCGACGGGCAACAAGACCGAGCTCGCGGTGGGCTACTCGACGATCTACGGCGACGCCGTCGGCGGCTACGCGCCCCTGAAGGACGTCGACAAGTCGCGGGTGTGGGCGCTGTCGCGGTGGCGCAACACCGCGGCCGTCGAGGGGCGGTTCGGGACGTCGACCGTCCCGCCGATCCCCGAGTCCAGCATCACGAAGCCGCCGTCCGCGGAGCTGCGCCCGGGGCAGGTGGACCAGGACTCGCTGCCGCCCTACGACGTGCTCGACCGGCTGCTCGACGCCTACGTGGAGCACGCGGAGGGCCGCGACGAGCTGCTCGCCCGTGGCTTCGAGGCGGACCTGGTCGACCGCGTCCTGACGATGGTCGACCGCGCGGAGTGGAAGCGGCGCCAGTACCCCTTGGGGCCGAAGGTGACGGCCCTGGCGTTCGGCCGGGACCGCAGGCTGCCGATGACGACCCGGTGGCGGGAGGAGATGGGCCGATGAGCACCCCGGCACCGGGCACGGCAGGAGGGGCGTCGGCGGACGCGGCGGGCGGTCGGACGGGCACGGGCGGCGTGGGCGGCGTGGGCGATGTAGCCGGCACGCCCGGCACGGCCGGCGCGGCGGCCTCGCGCCGGCGGCGGGTGCGGGTCCACCACCTGCAGGAGGCGAAGGCCGCGGGGCGGCGGCTGGCCATGCTCACCGCCTACGACGCCGTGACGGCGCGGATCTTCGACGAGGCCGGCGTCGACCTGCTGCTCGTCGGCGACTCCATCGGCAACACGATGCACGGGCAGGCGACCACGCTGCCGGTGACCCTCGACGAGATGGTCGTGGCGGCCCGGTCCGTGGTGCGGGGCGCGCGGTACGCGCTCGTCGTCGCCGACCTGCCCTTCGGCACCTACGAGGCCGGCCCCGAGCAGGCGCTGGCCAGCGGGGTGCGGATGCTCAAGGAGTCCGGCGCCGCCGCCGTGAAGATCGAGGGCGGCCGGCGGATCGTGCCGCAGGTGCGCGCGCTGTCCGACGCCGGCATCCCGGTCGTCGGGCACCTGGGCTACACGCCGCAGTCCGAGCACCGGCTCGGCGGGCCGCGCGTGCAGGGGCGCGGCGACGAGGCGGCCGACCGCCTCACCACCGATGCCGTCGCGCTCCAGGAGGCCGGCGCCGTGGCCGTGGTGCTCGAGATGGTGCCCGCGCCGGTCGCCGAGCGGGTCACGGAGGTGCTGGCGGTCCCCACGATCGGCATCGGTGCCGGCGCCGGCTGCGACGGCCAGGTGCTCGTGTGGGTCGACATGGCGGGCATGGGCGAGTGGAGCCCGCGGTTCGCGCGCCGCTTCGGCGAGGTCGGCGCGGCCCTCACCGCCGCCGCCTCCGGCTACGCCGCCGCCGTGCGGGACGGCTCGTTCCCCGCCGCCGAGCACACCTTCGACGCGTGAGCCCCGTCGCGGCGCGGGTGGCCGAGGGCGCGGTCGGCGTCGCCGTCGGCTCCGCGCTCGTCGCGCAGGCCGCCGGCGCGTCCGGCGCCCGCACCGGCGTCGCGCACGCCCTGGCCTTCCGGCGGGTCCTCGCCGCGGGCTGCGTCCTCACGGGGGCCGGCCTGCTCCGGCTGGGCCGGGGCGGGTCGCGACCCCTGCCGGCCGCGCTGGGCAGCGCCCTGCTCGCGGCCGCCGCCGCCCACGGGGTGGTGCTCGCCGCCCGCGCCCGGCCGCTGCCGGGCCACCGCCGGGTCGGAGGGCGTCCGCCGCGTCCGGGGGATCCCACGCCCCACCCGACCGGCGACCGGCCGCTCCTCCGGGGCGCCGAGCCCGCCGTCGGCCCGACGGCCGCCACCCCGGGGGCCTCCCACCCGGCCGGGGTCGCCTCCCGCCCTGCCGTGGTCACGGTGATGACCTTCAACACCTTGGCGCTCGTCGAGCCCGTGACGCTGGTGCGCCTCGTCGAACGGCACGGGCCCGACGTCCTCGTGCTGCCCGAGACGGGGGCGGGCACGGCCCGCCGGACGGCGGAGCTCCTCGCGACGCGGGACCGCCCCTACCGCTGGTTCGCTGCCGGCGGGCCGGGCGCGCTGTCCACCGCCCTGCTGCTCGCCGAGCACCTCGGCGACTACACGGTGACCGAGCTGGACCCGCCGACCCGGATGGGCACGCTCGTCGCCCGGGCCGTGGACCCGTCCTCCCCGCTGCCCGTGGTCGTCGCCGCGCACCCCGAGGCCCCGGGCGCCCTGCGCCTCATGGATCGCTGGCGCTCCGAGGGCGAGCGGCTCGTGGCGGCGGTCAAGGCCGAGCCGGGCCTGGTCCTCGCGGGCGACCTCAACGCGACCCTCGACCACCCCTGGCTGCGCCGCCCCGGGCCTGCGGTGGACGCGGCCCGCGCGGTGGGGCACGGCGACCACGGCACGTGGCCGGCCGCCGTGCCCTCGGCGGTGAGCACCCCGATCGACCACGTCCTCGTCGACACCCGCGCCTGGCGGGTCGTCGAGCACCGCGTGCTGCCGGCCACGGGCCGCTCGGACCACCGTCCGGTGCTCGTGCGGATCACGCCCCGGGCCGTCGACGCGGCCCCCGAGCCACGCGCGGTGCCCTGAGGTCCCGTCGTCCGTCGTGACGCCCGGCCGTCGCGACCCGGATCCGGCCGGGGCCGACGCGCGGGACCCCGGTCGTCAGTCGTCCTCGGCGTCCTGCGCGTCCCAGGCCCGGCTGCGGGCGTCGGCCTTCGCCAGCGCCTGCTCCGCCTCCTCGCGCGAGCCGTACGGACCCATGAGGTTGGACCAGTCGCTCTGCCGGCCCTCCTCGACCTGCCGCGTCTGCGTGTTGAACCAGTAGTCGCCGGCCATCGCGTCCTCCTCCTCGCCCGGGCGGCCGCAGCCCCGCAGGTCAGGTGGACCTGCGGGCGACCCCCGCCGCTCCCTAGACTGCCAGCCATGCCACCGGTCCACACGTCGCGGGCACCGCTCGCCCCCGGCCGGGTGTCCCCCCGCCGCGAGGTCCCGCGGGAGATCGCCCGCCCCGAGTACGTCGGCCGCCCCGGCCCGCAACCCTGGACGGGGTCGGACGTCCTGGACGAGGCCACGGTCGCGGCCGTCCGGGTCGCCTCCCGGCTCGCGGCGCAGGCGCTCGCCGAGGTGGGCCGCCACGTCGCCCCGGGCGTCACCACGGACGAGCTCGACGCCGTCGGCCACGCGTTCCTCGTCGAGCGCGGCGCCTACCCCTCGACCCTGGGCTACCGCGGCTTCCCCAAGTCGCTGTGCACCTCGGTGAACGAGGCGATCTGCCACGGCATCCCCGACTCGCGGCCCCTCGAGGACGGTGACCTCGTCAACGTCGACATCACCGCCTTCGTGGGCGGCGTCCACGGCGACACGAACGCCACGTTCCTCGTCGGCGACGTCGACGAGGAGTCGCGGCTGCTCGTCGAGCGGACGCAGGAGTCCCTCCGGCGGGCCGTCTCCGCCGTCCGCCCCGGCCGTGAGGTGAACGTCATCGGCCGCGTCATCGAGCGGTACGCGGCGCGGTTCGGCTACGGCGTCGTCCGCGACTACACCGGCCACGGCGTCGGGCCCGCGTTCCACACCGGCCTGGTCATCCCCCACTACGACGCCGCGCCCGCGTACGACCGGCTCATCGAGCCGGGGATGGTCTTCACCATCGAGCCGATGCTCAACCTCGGCACCCCCGACTGGCGCATGTGGGACGACGGCTGGACCGTGGTCACCGCGGACGGGCGCCGCAGCGCGCAGTTCGAGCACACCCTGCTGGTCACCGAGGACGGGGCGGAGGTCCTGACGCAGCCATGAGCAAGGACAAGAAGAAGCACGACGAGAAGGCCGACGACAAGCACGCGGACAAGCGGGGCAAGAAGCAGGGCGGCGAGGGCGAGGGCGACAAGCACAGCCGCACCTCCCTCGACCGGGCCACCGTGCCGCCGACGCGCGCCTTCGGCGTCGACATCGGCGGCAGCGGCATCAAGGGTGCACCCGTCGACGTCGCCTCCGGGCTCTTCTCCCAGGAGCGCGTCCGGATCCCGACGCCGCAGCCCGCGACGCCCGACGCCGTCGCGCGCACCGTGGCCGACGTCGTCAACTCCTTCGAGCTGCCGACCGACGTGCCGCTGGGCGTGACCTTCCCCGCCGTGATCCTCCACGGCGTCGCCCAGTCCGCGGCCAACGTCGACAAGTCGTGGATCGGCACCGACGTGGAGCGGGTGGTCGGCGCGGCGACGGGCCGGCAGGTCCTCGCGGTCAACGACGCGGACGCCGCGGGCTTCGCCGAGGTGCAGCACGGCGCCGCCAAGGACGTGCGCGGCGTCGTCCTCGTCGCCACCCTCGGGACGGGCATCGGATCCGCGCTGTTCGTCGACGGCCGGCTCGTGCCGAACACCGAGCTCGGGCACCTCGAGATCGACGGCCACGACGCGGAGACCCAGGCCGCCGACAGTGCGCGGGAGCGCGACGACCTGGACTGGGAGCAGTGGGCGAAGCGCCTGCAGCGCTACTTCTCCGTCGTCGAGAACCTGCTCTGGCCGGACCTCATCGTGGTCGGGGGCGGGGTCAGCAAGAAGCACGAGAGCTTCCTGCCGCTGCTCGACCTGCGGACCCGCATCGTCCCCGCGGCCCTGCGCAACGACGCCGGCATCATCGGCGCCGCCGCCCTCGCCGCCCAGGTGCACGAGTAGCGAGCGGCCGCTCCCCACGATCGCGCGACCGCCCCGCCCCTGCGCCATCCCGGCGAGGGGCGGGGGCGGGGGGCGTGTGCCTCTGACCCCCGGCGGTGCGCCGGCGCCTCCTGCCCGCCGCCCGGGGCTCGTGCCCGCCTGGCGGTACCGGCGACGGGCTCTCCTCAGCGCCTGGACCGTCGAGCGCCGGCCCCTGGCAGCGCGGCGAGCAGCCGCGCCCGCGCCACGCCGAGGTCGACCCAGCGCGCGAGCTCGTCGTCGTCCGGCACGGCCTCCGGGACGACGACGACCCAGCCCTTCGCCGGCTCCTGCCGACCCATGACGAAGGGCTGGGTGCCCGACCCGCCGAGGAGCTCGTCCAGCTGGTCCGGCTCGACCCGCACGAGCAGCCCGTCCCGGAGGACGGCGACGGCCATGACGTCCCCGAGCATGACCGCGACGCCGCTGAACATCCGCTTCTCGACCCGGTCCTCGTGGTGCGCCGTGAGGCGCTGCACCCGCCGCAGGAGGCTCTCGTCGTAGGCCACCGACCGATCGTGGCAGACCGCGCCGACACGCGGCAGCCCTGGGCCACCGGAGCCGGGCGTCCTGCACCCTCGCCGCCCACGCCGCCGACGACCGCTCCTCGCCGGCGCCCGCCGCCGTTCGCACTCATGCGAACAGCCCAGCAGGAGCACGGACGGCCGTCGACGACTCGAACCGCGGCCGAGGGATGTCCGTCGGCGCGAGGTCGCCACCGCACGCCGACCGCGCAGGCTGAGGACCGGAAGGGCGCCACGGACCCACGAGCCGTCCGTCGGGTCCGCGGAACTCGTACCGGGCCTGCGGCAGCAGGCCTCCCCGGCGGGTCCTCCCGGTCGCGGGGTCGGCGGGGTCGGGTGGGAGGCGGCGGATGGTGAGGTGGTCTTCGTGGACGAGGTGGTGGTGGCGCAGGCAGAGCAGGACGGCGTTGTTCAGTGAGGTGGTTCCGCCGTGGCTCCACCAGCGGATGTGGTGGACCTCGCCCCACTGGGGTGGTCGGGTGCAGCCCGGGTAGGCGCAGTGCCGGTCCCGGGCGAACACGGCCCGGCGCATCTCGCCGGTGTAGAGCCGTTGGGTGCGCCCGACGTCGAGGGGGACGCCCTCGGCGTCGACGACGAGGCGGGTGATGCCGAGCGTGGTGTCGTCGTCATGGTCAACGGCGAGCCGCGTGCATACGCCGACCCGCACGGACGCTCACTCGCGGCGCTCGACGACTGACGACCGCTCGCGCTGCACGCTCGCGCCGGCGCACCACCCGGCGGCGGCAACCCGCCGCCTGACGGCACGCCGTCGTGCCACGATCCAGGGCGCTCGTCGACCGTGGCGTCGACCAGAAACGAGCGGCGACTGGGTCGAACGCCGCCCGTGGGGCGGGTGTTCGCACGGGTTGACCCCTGATAGCGCTGGGCCCTTGTGGCCCCGGCGATGGTCGAGCTCTGGGAAGGCGAGCGTGAGGTTGGAGTGCGGCAGGTTGCCTCACCACGAGTCCACGATGTGAGGGATGACGACTGCTGGTCTGGCGGCCTCGGTGCGGCCGAGGGCGAGGCGGCTGTCGAGGAGGATCTCGAGGGGGGCGTCGTCCTCGACCCATCGGGTCACCTGCACGTCGGCGACTGTGCCGGCCTCGAGTTGCCGGACGCGGTTGAAGGCGAAGACCTCTACGCGTTGGGGGCGCCAGTCCGAGGCGAGCCACCCGCCGAGTGCGGTGGCGATCTCGTTGCGTGACGTCTGGGTGCCGGTCCCGTAGAGGGAGGCGAACTCGTCTCGGATGCGGCGGCGGCGGGCGTGGCTCTCCTGGTCGCTCTCCCACATCTGCAGCGCGATGATCAGTCCCGAGCCTCGTGGGATGCGGATGGTTTGGCGGTCAATGATGGGGTAGGACCCGTCACCGTCGGGGCCGCCGTCTGTGGCGACGGAAAACGGCCCGAACATCCACGTGATGCGGGGGTCCTGGGTCCCGTCGGGGGCGGCGCGGGTGCCGGGTGCGTCGACGACGCCGACGACGAATGGTTCGTCCGAGGCTGACCATTCCGGGCTGAGTGAGCGGCAGTGCAGCCGGTACAGGTGCACGGTGACTTCGAGGTCGCCGCCGGGAAGGGCGGTGACGGCGAGGCGTCCGTCGAGGGCGAAGCGACCTTCTTGGAACTGGGTCCCGTCGAAGGTCCACGTGGCTACCCATGGTGGTGTCTCACGCGCCGGTGCTTGAGCCATCGCGGATAGCTGCTTCCAGTTCCAGCTCTTGGTGTCCTGTCCGATGGGGTTGGCGTCGGCGCCGTACAGCGAGCGGATGAGGTCGATCACCTGGCTGACGATGGCGCCGATAGCCGTGACCATGCCTTCAAGGAGTGCGCCGATGACGTCGAGGACGTTGGTCGACTCCACTGCCAGGGTCAGGTGCTCCGGCCGCCGGTCGAACGGGCCGATGACGTAGGCGGTGCGGGCGCCAGCGGCGAAGTCGTTGTACTCGGTGATGATGTTCTCCAGCCCCGAGGCGGGCTGTCCGGGTTCGGTTCGGTGGTCCAGCAGCACCTTGGCCTCCTGTGCCCCGTCGACCCAGGCCCACACCTGAGCGTCGGTACCTGCCAGCGAGACGTCTGCTGTGGTGATCTGCAGTCGCAGGTACCAGGTGCCGGACTGGTCGTAGCTGCCGGCCGGGTCCGGGCCGGCGGTCAGGAAGCGGAACACCTGCAGGTGGGGCGCCTCGTACTCGTGCTCCTCGGAGGCCGCTCCTCCGGCCAGGGCTGCGATCACGTCACCGGCGGTGCTGGTCCAGGCCGGTGGAGTGAAGAGCTCACCGCGGGGTTGGGTACGCACGCGGTGCCAGAAGTCGGCGGGGTGCCCGTGCTCTGCTGCCAGCGAGTCAAGCGTCGGCGCGAGCTTGTTGAGCTCCTCGAGCCACTGCTGCGAGTGCCGGACGGCGAGGCGCCGCGCCAGGTCGAAGGCCTCGTCGCCAGTGGTGCGGGTATGAATTCCTCGTTCGCGGACCCCGTAGGCGGCCTGCCAGCGGGAGTCGAGGTTGATGCCGGGCAGGTAGTACCCCACGGACGGCGGCACGGGACTGTCCCACGTGACGCCGGGGTTGCGGCCCTCCTGGCGGCAGATGTCCCATCGGCGGGTCATCGTGGAGTTGGCCAACGGTGTCGGCAGGGCTGTGAGCAGGTCGAACAGCCAGTCCGGCAGCAGGTCGTAGACCAGGCAGTCGAAGCCGATGCTGCCGTGCTCCTTCTGCCCCAGGTGCGGCTGCGACTCGTAGGAGCCGGTGAACAGGTCCAGTGGCGCGGCAGCCAGGCGGCGGTGCAGCGCGCGCCTGCGGCGGTTGACGGAGCCGAGGTCCCACTGGCTGGTCGAAGGCTCGGCGCCCAGGACGAACGCGTGCAGGTCTACCCACGTGGCCGGCTTGTCGTTCTTCGGTGTCTGGAGGGCTGATGTCGGCAGCGCGTTGATCAGGGTGCTGGTGCGATCGGAGTCATCGAGCCAGGTGGAGTGGGAGTAGAAGTCCTGGATGGCGTGCAGTCCGGCGCCGACGGCTAGGCGCGCTGACTCCACCCGGTCCCTTTCGGCGGCCCAGACCAGGGCTGCGACCGTTCCGGCGAGCACGCGCTGGAACACCTCGCGCACGCGCCACGTGGCGTGCAGGTCATCGAAGTGGAGCCGGAGCAACGCCGGTCGGGCCATGACGGCGGAGAAGAATCGGTCCTGGCCCCCTGCCGCCCACCAGAACGGGTGGTACAGGTAGGAGTCAAGGAAGTCGGCGTACCACGCCAGTCCCGCCGCCGCGGAGCTCTCGGCCGGGCGGGGCGAGCGACCTCCGACGTCCCAGCCGGTGGCCTTGGCGGCTTCGAGGGTGATCAGCTGGTGGTACCAGCCGTGGGCGGTTGCGGGGTCCGCGTCGGGTGGTGAGTCACCGCCGCGGACCGGATCCTCGGAGCCGAAACGCGGCATCAACGCGTTGGCCACTGCGAGTGCTGCGACGGTCGAGACAGCCAGTGCACGTGACATCATGTCTCCAGCCCCCGCGTGGGACGCCAGCACCACGACCGGGTGGCGGCGGCCACGTCCGAGGTGCGCAGACCGCGATGACAGGATCGCGCCTCCGCACGGCGGCCTGCAACGCATATTCGTCCGGGACTGCTGCAGGTTCGGTTGACACCTGACCTGTGGGGACGTGTGTCCCCGCTGGAAGGATGTGTCCCGTGCCCGCACCCCACCCCCAGGAGTTCCGCGACGACGCGGTCGCCCTCGCCCGCAAGGGCGAGG
Source organism: Cellulomonas endophytica (assembly GCF_004123805.1). Classification (GTDB taxonomy): domain Bacteria; phylum Actinomycetota; class Actinomycetes; order Actinomycetales; family Cellulomonadaceae; genus Cellulomonas; species Cellulomonas endophytica. The sequence goes on from NZ_RWJX01000022.1 coordinate 18,408, forward strand.
CCCCGATCTCGAAGATCGCCAAGGACCTCGGCATCTCCGAGTCGTGCCTGCGCAACTGGATGAAGGCCGCCGACGTCGAGGCCGGCACCCGGCAGGGCGTCACCGCCAAGGAGTCCGAGCAGCTGCGTGAGCTGCGCAAGCGCAACAGGTTGCTGGAGCAGGAGAACGAGATCCTGCGCCGGGCGGCGGCGTAACTCGCCAAGGAGATCTCCCCACAATGATGTACCCGCTGGTCCGTGACCTCGCCGGCGCCGGGATCCCCGTCGCGGTGACCCGCCGAGTGCTGAAGTTCTCCACGCAGGGCTACTACGCCCGGTGCGCCAAGCCGATCAGCGACCGGGACCTGGCCGACGCGTACCTGACCGACGCTGCGATCGACGCGCACAGGGACGACCCGGAGTTCGGGTACCGGCTCGTGGCCGACGAGCTGGGCGTGTCGGAACTATTGTGTAAGTGCGTGACCTCGACGCTGGACCGTGGAGACGGTCCGGGGAGGACACCTGATGAGCGATGTGACCGAGACTGCACGGACAGGACGGCGTGGTCGCGAGCCCAGCGAGCCGTCGGCTGGAACCGGGGTCGTGGATGCGGTGCTGGCCGAGGAGTTGGTGGCCCGGGCCCGGGAGCAGGGTGTCGAGCTGCTCGGGGAGAACGGGCTGTTGCGGCAGATGACGAAGGCGATCCTCGAGCGAGGGCTGGCCGAGGAGCTGACCGAGCACCTGGGCTATGAGCCCCACGAGCGGGCCGGGGCCGGCAACGCCCGCAACGGCACGACGTCGAAGAGGGTCCACTCCGAGGCCGGGACGATCGACCTGGACGTCCCGCGGGACCGGGCGGGCACGTTCGAGCCCAGGCTCGTGCGCAAGGGTCAGCGGCGCCTGGACGGCATCGACAAGATCGTGATCGGCCTCTACGCGCGCGGCATGACCGTGCGCGACATCCGCGCCCACCTCGCGGAGATCTACGACGTCGAGGTCTCCCCGGACTTGATCTCCACGATCACCGACGCGGTCCTGGACGAGGTCCGCGAGTGGCAGGCACGCCCGCTCGACCGGGTCTACCCGGTGATCTTCCTCGACGCGATCATCTGCAAGGTCCGCACCGAGGGCACCGTGCGCAACAAGGCCGCTCACCTGGCCGTCGGCGTCGACGTCGAGGGTCGCAAAGAGGTCCTGGGCATCTGGGTCGAGCACACCGAGGGCGCGAAGTTCTGGCTGCGGGTGATGAACGACCTCAAGGCCCGCGGCGTCGAGGACGTCCTGATCGTGGTCTGCGACGGCCTCGTCGGTCTGCCTGCCGCGATCACGGCGGTCTGGCCCGAGGCGATCGTGCAGACCTGCGTGGTCCACCTCGTCCGGGCCTCAATGCGCTGGGTCAACTACAAGGACCGCAAGAAGGTCGCCGCCCAGCTCCGCTCGATCTACGCCGCCCCCACCGAGCAGGCCGCCCGCGACGCCCTGGACGCCTGGACCGACTCCGACATCGGACGTCAGTACCCCGCGATCAAACGCCAGTGGGAAGCGGCCTGGGAGCACGTCATCCCGTTCTTCGAGTTCCCGCCCGAGGTTCGCAAGGTCATCTACACGACCAACATGATCGAGTCGATCAACTACCAGCTGCGCAAGATCACCAAGACCCGCGGACACTTCCCGACCGACGATGCCCTGATCAAGCTGCTCTACCTGGGCTGCCGGGAGATCGGTGTCGACCACACCCGCCAGACAGCCGGCCGCTCCCTGGCTACCGGCTCCTGGCGAGCCGCCCTGAACCAGTTCGACCTGATGTTCCCCGGCCGCCTGGACCGGGCCTGACACCATGAACACCAGTCACGCACTTACACAGAACGACGGACAGGCCCCGCCCGGAGGAAGGCGCGGACCTCGTGCAGCCGCGCCCACGCCGTCACGCTCTGCTGCCCGGACGGGGACGCCAACCACTGCCGCACGACCGCCGAGGCCCGGTCCCGCACCTGCGCCGGCACGGCCAGGTGACCGACCGGCATCAGACCGTCGGTCACGTCGCGGGCGACGGAGGGCATGTCCGCCAACGCCTGCCCCTGGGACAGCTGCTTCCTGACCTCGACCTCGTCCACCCGCGTCACCGCCGCCACCACCGCCGTGGTCGACCCCTGACCCGGACGACGCGGCGAGGGGGTGTCCCGGTGCGCCAGCAGCACCCGCGAGGCCGGACCCACCAGGGCGGCCCGCACCCGCTCCACCCCGGCCAACAACGACGTCCGCTGCACCCCCGACCAGCTCTCCGGCGTGCGCACCACCGCGTCCAGCCGCCCCAGGGCGGCCAACGCCTCCTGCACGCACGCCGACGCCGCCGCGACCTCCCCGCCGACGGTGTCAACAGCAGCGGCAGCGGCAGCAGCGGCAGCGGCAGCAGCGGCAGCGGCAGCAGCAGGAGCGGCAGCAGCAGGAGCGGCAGCAGCAGGAGCGGCAGCAGCAGGAGCGGCAGCAGCAGGAGCGGTCGCGGCGGGAGCGGTCGCGGCGGGAGCAGCCGCAGGAGCGACCGCAGAAGCAGCCGCGGGATCGGCATCGCCAGAGTGAGGCTCGATCGACGACGGGCCCGTTGACGAGAACGGCGCTACCGCATTCTCCGCGGTGACGGAACAGATGCTCTCGTAGCCTGCCGCGGCAGCGTTCTCGCCAGCAGGATTCTCCGTGTCGCGAGCTTCTTCAAGCGCCTCCGCTGTGCCAGCGGAGGCGGTGCTTCTCGTCGAAAACGAGCTCTGAGCGGGGTGGGCGGACGGGGCGTCGGGCAGCGGCGACGTCTCCTCCGCCGCTGCTGCCACCCCGTCCGCCTCGAAAATGTGCACGATTCTAGGGCCGAAAGGGTCGCCGCGGGAATGCGTGTCGGATATCCCCAACCGATCGGGTGATGCCGGTGGGAATGGGTAGGAATAGCAGGGCTGGGGGCGGCTGGCGACCACCAACAATGCTCGAACCGCACCGGCTGAGGGCGGCTCGACGGCGGGGCGAAGCGGTGGACGTCCGTCCCCGGAGGCAGGCCGTCGTCGACGAGGCCCGCGATGGTGCCGGTCGGCGGCGTCCGCACGGGCGCACCCGTCACGGGCGGGGCGGTCGCCGCGGCGCTGGCCCTCGGCACGCCCGGGTCCGGCCCGGCGTAGGTGCTCGACCCGCAGGTCCCCGTGCGGGCGGGCGCCACGACAGCAGCGTCACGGACCTCGTGCCGGTCGTCGCGGCGACCGTCGGCGTCCCGCTCCTCGACGAGCGGCTCGAACCGCACCAGCCGACGGGCGCCGTCGTGCTGGCCGCCGCTCTCCCCAGGGCGCGGGACCGCGGCCCGGCCGCAGCCCCCTCCCGTCAGGGGTTGAGGAAGCTCGCCGGGTCGCTGTCGGTGCCCTCCTCGGGGAAGGACCGGGCCACCTCGTCGGCGTCGTCGCGCTCGCCGGCGACCTCGTCGACCCCGGGCTCCTCGAGGGCGCTCGGCGCGCTCAGCGGCGTGCCGTCCGGCCCGAGGTCCGCCTCCACGTCCGCCCCCGTCACGCTCGCGTCGGGCAGCGGGATGTCGCTCTGGCTCACGGTCGTCACCTCTCCGGCCGTCGATCCCGACGGCCGACTCCGACGCTAGGCCGCCCGCGCGAGGACCGCCTCCGGACCGCCCGCACAACCCTCCTCGGCGCGACCGGGCACCGAGCACCTCGGGAGTGAGGCCGGTCGTCACGGGCGCGCGACCGTCCCACCCGCCGGGGCGGGTGGGACGGATGAGCCGGTCGATACGCCGGGTTCTGTCCCGGCCCCCGGTCTCCCGGGCGCCGGTGGCGACCATCCATCTACGACGTGCGTCGCCGCACGCCTCCAGCGGCCTACCCGGGAGCTCGGGCGGGCAGCCCTCGGACGCTCCCTGTCTGGCCTTGCTCCGGGTGGGGTTTGCCGAGCCGCACCGGTCACCCGGTGCGCTGGTGGTCTCTTGCACCACCGTTTCACCCTTACCGGCCGGACCCGGCGGACCGGGACCGGCAGGCGGTCTGTTCTCTGTGGCACTGTCCCGCGGGTCACCCCGGGTGGGCGTTACCCACCACCCTGCCCTGCGGAGCCCGGACGTTCCTCGGCGGACCGGTGCGAGCACCGGGCCGACGCGGCCGCCTGACCGACTCATCCGCGGCCCCAGGGTACCGCGGCGCGGACGCCCCGCCGCGCCGGGTACGGTCCCGCCCGTGCTCCTCGTCCTGCCGCCCTCCGAGGGCAAGCGTCGCCCGGCGGCGTCCGGCGCGCCGCTCGACCTCGACGCCCTGCACGCGCCGGTCCTCACCCCGGACCGCGCCGCGGTCCTGGAGGCGCTCGTCGCGACGAGCGCCCGCCCCGACGCGCTCGCCCTGCTGGGTGCCGGGGCCTCGCTCGCCGACGAGGTCGCCGCCAACACGGGCCTCGCGACCGCCCCCACCGCCCCCGCCCGGCGCGTCTACAGCGGCGTGCTGTACGCGGCCGCCGGCCTGGACGGTCTCACCGGTGCGGCGAGGACCCGGGCCGGGGCGCAGGTCCGCACCGTCTCGGCGCTGTTCGGCGCCCTCACCCCCGAGGACCGCGTGCCGGCGTACCGGCTCTCCATGGGAACAGGCCTGCCCGGGCTCGGCGCGCTCGGCCCCTGGTGGCGGCCCCGGCTCTCCCCCGTGCTCGACGCCGCCGCCCTCGACCCCGGTGCGGGCGCAGGGCTCGTCGTCGACGCCCGGTCGGCCGCCTACCTCGCGGCGTGGCACCCGCCCGCCGCCGCGACGTGGGTGGCGGTGCGCGTGGAGCAGGACGTCGACGGCACCCGTTCCGTGGTGTCGCACCACGCGAAGCACGCGCGCGGGGTCCTCGTGCGGCACCTGCTCGTGCGCCGGGGCCGGGCGCCGCAGGACGCCGACGAGCTCGCGCACGCCGCCACGGGGCTCGTCGCGACCGGCGCCGTCCTGGCCGTCGAGCTGGGCCCGCCGGTCCGACGCGGCGCGCGCACGCTCACGCTCGTCGTGCCGCCGGTCGGGGCCGCGACCCGCGCCGCAGCGCTCCCCGACCCGGCCTGACCACGCCGTCCGGCCCGGTGGGCGCCACCCCACGGGTAGCGCCGGGCAGGTCGGCGGTGACCCACCGCGGGCCGCGCCCGCCCGCCGGGGCCGGCGTCAGCTCCCCGGGTCCGGGTCGACGACCCCCGCGCTCCCCCCGCCACGGCGCACGGGCTCGGCGACGGCCATGAAGTGCCCCTCGCCGAGGATCTCGATGCCCGTCGCCGCCCCGATCTCCGCCGTCTCCGTGAACGTGTGCCCCAGGGCGGCCAGGCCCTCGCGCGGGAAGCCGGGCTCCGCCTCGACGGCCGCACGGTTGCGCTGCGACGCCCGCGGCGCCGCCACCGCCTGCGCGAGGTCCATCCCGCGGTCGACCCGGTTCACGAGCACCTGGAGGACGGTGGTGATGATCGTCGCGCCGCCGGGCGAGCCGACGGCGAGCACCGGCACGCCGTCCTGGACGACGATCGTGGGCGCCATGGAGCTGCGCGGCCGCTTGCCGGGGCCGGGCAGGTTCGGGTCCGAGCCCCCCTGCCCGTCGACGAAGCTGAAGTCGGTCAGCTCGTTGTTCAGCAGGAAGCCGCGGCCGGGCACGACGATCCCGTTGCCGCCCGTGGACTCGATCGTCAGCGTGTACGCGACGACGTTGCCCCAGCGGTCGGCGGTCGTCAGGTGCGTGGTGGAGGTGCCCTCGGCCGCCTCCGGGCCGCCGGTCGCGGCCGTCCCGCACCCGGCGTAGTCGCCGTCGGGCGTGCCCGGCGCGAGGGGCTTGACCAGCGCGGCGGCCGGGTCGACGAGGCAGGCCCGCTCGGCGGCGAAGCCGTCGGACAGCAGCTCCGCGAGCGGCACGTCGACGACGTCGGCGTCCCCGACGTACCGGTTGCGGTCGGCGAAGGCCAGCGCGCTCGCCTCCAGGTACCGGTGCAGCGCCGCGGTCTCGTCGAGCGCGCCGAGGTCCTGCGTCTCGAGGATGTTCAGCGCCTCCCCCACCGTGGAGCCGCCCGACGAGGGGGGCGCCATCCCGTAGACGTCCAGCCCCCGGTACCGCACGACGGTCGGCTCCCGCAGGGGCGCGGTGTAGGCGGCGAGGTCGGAGGTCTCGAGCAGCCCGGGCCGCACGCCCGTGACGCCCTCGGCGACCGGCGGGTCCTGCACGGTGGCGACGATCTCCTCGGCCAGCGCGCCCGTGTACAGGGCGTCGACGCCCTGGCGTCCCAGCAGGTCGTACGTCGCGGCGAGGTCGCGGTTGCGGAACCGGGAGCCGACGGCCGGCGGGGCGCCGTCGGGCAGGTACAGCTCGGCGGTCGCGGGGAACCGCGCGAAGCGCTCCGCGTTGGCGGCGGTCTGCGACACGAACGTCTCGTCGACGACGAACCCCTTGCGCGCCACCCGCTCCGCCCCGCGCAGGGCGTCGCGCAGGCTCAGGGTCCCCCAGGTGTCGAGGGCGACCTGCCAGGTCCGCGGCGTGCCGGGGACCCCGACGGACAGGCCGGAGGTCACCGCCTCCGGGAACGGGATCGCGGCCCCGGTGGCGGGGTCGACGAAGGCGTCGGGGCCCATCGCGGCCGGCGCGGTCTCCCGGCCGTCGATCGTCTGCACGACCCCCGTCTCCCCGTCGAGCACGACGAAGAACCCGCCGCCCCCGATGCCGGCCGAGAAGGGCTCGGTCACGCCGAGGGTCGCCGCCGCGGCGACGGCCGCGTCCACGGCGTTGCCCCCGCGCGCCAGCACCTCGAGCCCGACGCGCGTCGCCTCGGGGTCGACGGTCGCCACCGCGCCCCCCGACCCGACGGCGACCGGCACCTTCTCGGCCACCCGCGGCCGGGCGGCGGCCGGCATCCCGCCCACCGCGAGCGCGAGGGTCGCGACCACCGCCAGGGCCGCCGCGCCCCGCGCGTGCCGCCGTCGGTGGAGGGGCGTCGGGACGGCACCGGGTGCGGGGCGGGGCGTGGACGGGTGCATGGGTCCCTCCAGGGGCGGCGACGGTGCCACGGGCCTCCGTCCTACCACCTAGGACCCACCTGCGCCCAGAGGCAGAGGGAGGGCGCAGAGGACGGGCGCAGAGGGAAGGCGCAGAGGACGGGCCGTCCGCCCGTCCCCGCCCGCGCGCGTCAGCGCGGCGCTGCGGCCCAACCCGTCCCGGGGACGCCGACGACGGCGATCTCGTCCCGGCGGTCGTGGTAGAGCCGGATGATGCTCACGGACGCCGGCGCCACGCGCAGCTGGCTCCACGACCCGGGCTGCGCGCCCATCGCGACGCCGAGCGCCGCCCGGATCGCGACGGCGTGGCTCACGACGACGACGGTCCGGTCCGTCCCGGCGGCGAGCAGGCCGTCGAGCCCGGCCCGCAGCCGCTCCCCCACGTCCGCGATGGACTCCCCGCCCGGGGGCCGGTGCGTGCCCTCGACGTGCCACGCCTCCAGACGCCCGGGCCAGCGCTCCTCGATCTCCCGCGCGGTGAGCCCCTGCCACTCCCCGAAGTCCGCCTCCCGGAAGGCCGGGTCGGTCCGGACGGGCAGGCCGAGGCGCGCGGAGACGACCTCCGCCGTCTGCTGCGTGCGCACCATGGGCGACGCGACGAGCTCGCCCGGGTAGGGCACGTCCCCCCACAGGTCGCGCCCGACGCGGTCGACGAGCTCCGCGGTGTCGGCGGCCTGCTGCCGGCCGTGCTCGTCGAGCGGCGGCCCGGGCTCCGAGGAGCCGGAGTACCCGCCGGCGACGGTCATCGTCGTCTGCCCGTGGCGCACGAGCACCACCGTGCAGGGCAGCGTGTCGTCGAAGCGCGGGATGGCGCCGGACGGTCGCGTCCGCTCGCCGCCCGCGGCGGGTCCCTCGGTCACCGTGCCACCTCCGTGCGCTCCGCTCGTCGCCGGGCCGCGCCCGACGGGTGCCCTAGGCGTCCTGCGGCACCCGGACGAGGATGCGCCCGCACTCCTCGCACCGCACGACGGCGTCCTCCGGCTTGGCGCGGATGTCGTCGAGGTCCGTCGGGTTGAGCTCGAGCCGGCAGCCCTCGCAGCGCCGGCCGTGCAGCGCCGCCGCGCCGCGCCCGCCGAGCTGGCCGCGCAGGCGCTCGTAGAGGGTGACGAGACCCGCGTCGAGGCCCTGGGCGGCCGTGACGCGCTGCGCGCGGACCTGGGTCGCCTCCTCATCGATCCCGGCGACGTCCGCGTCGCGCTCGGCTTCGACGACCGCCACCTGCTCCGCGAGCTGGGCGTGGGCCGCCGTGATCTCCGCCAGCGCGGACTCGTGGGCCTCGAGCCGCTCCATGACCTCGAGCTCGACCTCCTCGAGCTCCCCCTGCCGCCGGGCGAGCGCGACGAGCTCGCTCTGCAGCGCCTGGAGGTCCTTGGGGCTGCCCTGGCCCGAGTCGAGCTTCGCCTGGTCCCGCCGCGACCGCGCCCGCACCTGCTCCACGTCCGCCTCCGCCTTCGCCACCTCGCGGCGCAGGTCGGAGACCGCGGTGCGCGAGGTGACGAGCGCCTGCTGGAGGTCGGCCACCTGCCCGCCGAGCTCGGCGAGGCGGGCGAGGGAGGGCAGCGTGCGGCGCCGGTGCGCGAGCTGGTCCAGCCGGGTGTCCAGGGCCTGGACCTCGAGGAGGCGGCGCTGGTCGGCGGCGGGGGCAGTGGTCACGGACGTCCTTCCGGGGGCGGCACGGGCGCGTCCACCCGCCCCGTCCAGGGGTCGGTGCGCACCGTGCTCACGAGGGGCTCCACGCTAGCGCCCGCGGCCGCCAGGTCCGCGCGCAGGTGCGCGGCGGCGTGCGCGAGCCAGGGCTGCTCGGAGGCGCTGTGCGCGAGGTCGACGAGGTACGGCGTGGCGGCGGGCCGACGCCCCGTGCGCGCCTCGAAGAGCGCGTGCTCGCGCTGCTCGGAGGCGGGGTGGTGCCGCAGGTCGGCGGTGACGTAGGCGTCGACGCCGGCGGCGCGCACCGCGTCGAAGAACGTGTCCCCCGACCCGCCGAGGACGGCCACGTCGACGACGGGCGCGTCCGGCGGGCCGGCGTAGCGCACCCCGGGCACGGTGGCGGGCAGCGCCGCCGCCAGCCGCTGCGCCAGCCCGTGCAGCGTCGTCGGCACCGCGAGCCGCCCCACCCGGCCGGCCCCGGTGCCCGCCGCGGCCGTCGGGGCGAGCTCGAGCAGGTCGAACGCCGGCTCCTCGTAGGGGTGGGCGGCCCGCAGCGCGGCGAGGACGGCGGACCGCCGGCCCCGCGGCAGCACCATCTCCACCCGCGCCTCGACGACGTCCGCGCGACGGCCGACCTCGCCCACGGCCGGCGACGCGCCCGGCTGCGGCTCGAAGGTGCCCGTGCCCGTCGTCGTCCAGGCGCAGCGCGCGTAGTCGCCGAGCCCCCCGGCGCCGGCCGCCGCGAGCGCGTCGACGAGCCGCTCCGCGTCGGCCACGGGCACGAACGCGACGACCTTGTCGAGCGCCGGGGCGGGGTGGGCGACGAGGGGCCGCGTGCCCTCCAGGCCGAGGACGGCGGCCAGGGCGTCGGCGACCCCGTCGGCGGCGGCGTCGGCGTTCGTGTGCGCCGTGTGCAGCGCGACGCCCCCGCGCACGAGCCGGTGCACGAGCGCGCCCTTCCACGTGTCGGCCGCCACGGAGTGCACCCCGCGCAGCAGCAGCGGGTGGTGCGCCAGGACGAGGTCGGCGCCGACGGCGAGCGCCTCGTCGACCACCTCCGCGGTCACGTCCACGGCGAGCAGCACCCGGCGCACGGGCTGGTCGGGGTCGCCGGCGACGAGGCCGACGCGGTCCCACGCCTCGGCCGTGCCCGGCGGCCAGCGCCGCTCGAGCGCCGCCACCACCTCGGCGAGCGGGGGCGTGCGGCCGCCGGCCCCCTGCGGGGCGGTCCCGGCGGCGGCGTCCTGCGGGCCCGGCACCGTCACGACGGGTGGGCGCCGGCGCGGGTCTCCTCGTCCTCGAGCTCCTCGTCGTCGAGGTCCTCGTCGTCGGCGTCCGCCTCGTCGTCCTCCTCGTCGTCCTCCGCGAGGTAGAACGGCAGGGCCTCGTTGTGGACGGTGCCCAGGGCCTCGTCGTACGCGTCGAAGGCGTCCGCCAGCACGTCGTACGCGTCGTCGACCTGGGGGTCGTCCTCCCCCTGGCGTCCGGCGACGGCGAGGTAGTGCGCCTCGAGCGCGGCGACGAATCGGTCCAGCGCGGCACGCGGGTCGGCGGTCATGGCACGACCGTAGCGGTGCCCGGGGCACAATGACACGGCGATACGGGCGGCCCGGCGGGGCGTCCCGCATCGTGGCGGGCCGGGGGTGCCGGGAAGGCACGGGGGGCGGCACGACGTTGGGCGGCACGGAGGTCGGGACGAGCGCGGAGGGCAGCAGATGCGGGCACGGCAGCCGGGCGGCCGGGACGGCGGCGAGGGGTTCGGCGGGGGCGCGTACCACGCGGTCCCGGGACGGGTCCGGGCGGGGCGCAGCGACTGGGCCGACCAGGGGGCCGCGTGGGAGTACCGCGTCCTCACGCTGCCCACGTCGACGAGCCGCTCCGAGGCGACGCGCCTCCTCACGGAGCAGGCGGAGTACGGCCGCTGGGAGCTCGCGCGCACGCGCCTGTTCGCCGGCGGGCTGCGCAAGGTGTGGCTGCGCCGCAAGATCATCCGCGTCCGCAGCACCCTCGCGGGCGTCGACGACTGAGCGTCGGCCGCCCGGCGGTCGTCACCGGCGCCGGCCGCGGTCGGCGGGTGGTCCGCGGGGTCAGCAGGTGCGCAGCAGCCGGTCGAGCACGCGGGTGCCGAACCGCAGCGACTCCACCGGGACGCGCTCGTCGACGCCGTGGAACATGCCGGGGAAGTCGAGCTCCGGCGGCAGCAGCAGCGGCACGAAGCCGTAGCCGGTGATGCCCAGGCGGGACAGGGCCTTGTTGTCCGTGCCCGCCGACATCGTGTACGGCAGCACGGCCGCGCCGGGGTCCTCGACGAGGAGCGCGTCCACCATGGCGTCCATGAGGTCGCCCGTCACCGGCGACTCGAGCGCGACGTCGCGGTGGAGCTCCTCGAGGCGGACGTGGTCACCGGCGAGGTCCTTGAGCACCGCGTCGAAGGTGGCCTCGTCGCCGGGCAGGAAGCGGCCGTCGAGCGTCGCCTCCGCCGTGCGCGGGACGACGTTCGCCTTGTAGCCGGCCGCGAGCTGGGTGGGGTTGGCGGTGTGGCGCAGCGTCGCCCCGACGAAGCGCCGGGCCGGGCCGAGCGCGTCGACGAGGGCGTCGACGGTCGCCGGGTCCTCCGGGTCGAACGGCAGGCCCGTGAGGTCCGCGACGCCCTCGAGCAGGGTGCGCACCGTCGGCGTCAGGTGCAGCGGCCACGCGTACGCCCCGATGCGGGCGACGGCCTCAGCCAGGCGCACCACGGCGTTGTCGGGGGTCACCTGGCTCCCGTGCCCGGCGCGCCCCTCGGCCACGAGCCGCAGCCACGCGATGCCCTTCTCCGCGGTCTGCACGAGGTAGAGCCGCCGGCCGTCGAGGTCCACGGAGTAGCCGCCGACCTCGCTCACCGCCTCCGTGGCGCCCTCGAACAGCTCCGGCCGGTTCTCGACGCACCAGCGGGAGCCGTGGACGCCGCCGGCCTCCTCGTCGGCGAACATCGCGACGACGACGTCCCGCGCGGGCCGGCGGCCCTCCCGCTGCATCTGGCGGACGACCGCCAGGATCATCGCGTCCATGTCCTTCATGTCCACGGCGCCGCGGCCCCAGACGAGCCCGTCCTCGACCTCGGCGCCGAAGGGGTCGACCGTCCACTCGTCGGCGCGGGCCGGGACGACGTCCGTGTGGCCGTGCAGGACGAGCGCGGGGCGGCCCGGGTCCTCCCCGGGGATCCGCACGACGACGTTCGTGCGGCCGGGCGTCCCCTCGAACACCTCGGGGGTGAGGCCGACCTCGTCGAGCAGGCCGGCCACGTGCTCCGCGGCGGCCCGCTCGCCCGGCCCCGACCCGTCCCCGTAGTTCGAGGTGTCGAAGCGGATGAGGTCCCGGCAGATGTCCAGCACCTCGTCGGCGGCCGTGGGCGGGGTCGTCATGGCGACCACCCTAGGCGAGGGAGGAGGGGCGGCCCCGGCCGGGCCGCCCCTCCTCCGCCGGCCGCGACCTCAGGCCGCGGCGCCCGTCAGCCCGCGCCGCACGAGGAGCGGGTCGATGCTGGCGTCCCGGCCCCGCAGCTCGCGGAAGGACGCGAGCGGGTCCTGCGACCCGCCGCGCGAGAGCAGGCGCGCCCGGAAGGTGTCCCCGTTCTCGCGGCGGAGCCCGCCGTTCTCCCGGAACCACTCGACGGTGTCGGCGTCGAGCACCTCGGACCAGATGTACGAGTAGTACCCCGCCGCGTAGCCGCCGGCGAAGATGTGCGCGAAGTACGAGGTGCGGTACCGCGTGGGGATCGCGTGCACCGTGAGCCCCGCCCGCGCCAGCGCGTCGGCCTCGAACCGCTCCACGTCCCTGACGTCCGTGGGGACCTGGTCGGGCGTCAGCCGGTGCCAGGCCTGGTCGAGGAGCGCCGCGGCGAGGTAGGTCGTCGTCGCGTAGCCCTCGCCGTCCTGGCGGGCGGCCAGCAGCGTGTCGACCCACTCCGCCGGCATGGGCTCGCCCGTGGCGTGGTGCACCGCGAACGAGCGCAGCACGTCCGGCTCCCAGGCCCACATCTCGTTGACCTGCGAGGGGTACTCGACGAAGTCGCGCGGCACGGACGTGCCCGACTGGCTCGGCCAGCGCACGGCCGACAGGAGCCCGTGCAGCGCGTGCCCGAACTCGTGGAACATCGTGATGACCTCGTCCCACGTGAGCAGCGCCGGCTCCCCCGGCGGCGGCTTCGGGATGTTGAGGTTGTTCACGACGACGGGCCGCTCGTCGAGCAGGCGGGACTGGTCGACGAGCGCGTTCATCCACGCGCCGCCGCGCTTCGTCTCGCGCGTGAACCAGTCGCCGAGGAACAGGCCGAGGCCCGTGCCGTCGGCGTCGAACACCTCGAACACGCGCACGTCGGGGTGGTACCCGACGAGGTCCGTGCGCTCCGTGAACGAGAGCCCGTACAGCCGGTGCGCGGCGGCGAGGACGCCGTCGTGGAGCACGCGGTCGAGCTCGAGGTAGGGGCGGGTCTGCGCGTCCGTGACGGAGCCGCGCTCGGCGCCGACCCGCTCGGCGTAGTAGGCCCAGTCCCACGGCTCGAGCGTCGCGCCCGGCACGTCCCGCTCGAGCGCCTCCTGCAGGGGCGCCGCCTCCGCGTGCCCGTTGGCGACGGCCGCGGGCGTGACCCGGGCGAGCATCTCGGCGACCGCCGCGGCGGAGCCGGCCGTGGCGTCCTGGGCGACGTAGTCCGCGTGGTGCTCGTAGCCCAGGAGCTGCGCCCGCTCGGCCCGCAGCGCGACGAGGGCGAGGGCGTGCCCCCGCGTGTCGTGCTCGCCGTTGAGCCCGCGGCCGGCGGTCGCCCGCCACAGCCGCTCGCGCACGGACCGGTCCTCCAGCCAGGCCAGGGCGGGCTGCTGCGAGGGCAGGATGAGCTCGAGGAGCCAACCGCCCGCGTGCCCGCGCCCGGCGGCCGCCTGCGCGGCGGCGGCCTTCGCCCCGGCGGGCAGCCCGGCGGTCTCGGCCTCGTCCGTGAGCAGCACCGCCGCGGCGTTGCTCGCGGCCTGGAGCGTCCGCTCGAAGGCGGTCGAGTGCTCGCTGATCGCGGTGTTGAGCTCGCGGAGCCGCACCTGCTCCGCCGCGCCGAGGCGGGCACCGGCGCGCACGAGGCGGGTGCGGGTGCGCTCGAGCAGCCAGGCGGTGTCGGGCTCGAGCGCGAGCCGGCCCTCGGCGTGCGCGGCGCGCAGGGCGTCGACGCGGGCGAAGACGCGGGGGTCCAGGTCGATCGCGTCCTCGTGCTCCGCCAGGCGCGGCGCCAGCTCGAGCTGGAGCGCCTCGAGGTCGGGCGTGCCGTCCGAGCTCGTCTGGTTGAAGAAGGCGTGGAGCGTGCGGCGCAGGACCGCGCCGGCGCGCTCGAGGGCCTCCAGGGTGTTCTCCACCGTCGGCGCGTCGGCCCGGGCGGCGATCGCCTCCACCTCCGCGCGGTGCTGCGCCATCCCGGCGAGCACGGCGGGGCGGTAGTGCTCCGTCCGGACCGCGCGGTAGTCCGGCAGCCCGTAGGGCAGCACGGAGGGCGCGGCGAAGGGGTTGGCGGGGTCGAGGGCGCGGGCGGGGGTGTCGCTGTCCGTCATTCGGCCCATCCTGCCCGCACCAGCGCGTCCTCCGCCGCGTAGGGGAACAGGTCGCCCCCGCGGGCCAGCCGTGCGACCCCCGGCAGGTCGCGCCCGACGTCCCCGTGCCGCGCCACGTGCAGCAGCCAGCGCACCACGTCGTCGACCGTGCCGGCGTACGTCGGGGGCTCCCCGGCGAGGGCGCGCGACGCCGCCAGGTCGAGCACCACGTCGTCCGGCACGGACCACGGGGTCGCGCCGACGTCGCCGCGCGGCGGCCCGTCGAGCAGGACCGTGCGGGTCGGGCCGGCGTCGGCGGCGCCGGCGTCCGGTCCGTCGCCGCTTCCCCTCGCCAGCAGCCGTCGCGTGCTCGCCTCGACCGTCGCCGCGATCTCCGCCACGGTCGGCGCGTCCGCATCGGCGGCGTTCACCACGCGCGTGCCGGGCCGCTCCCCGGCCGCGACGACGAGCGCCGCCAGCCCGCGCGTCGACGTGGTGGCGAACCGGCTCCGGCCGCCGGACGCGAGCACCCGCAGGCGCCGGCCGTCGAGGACCCGCCGGACCCACACCCACTCCCGGGGCTGCCGGCAGCCGTCGCCGTGGATCGCGCCGGGGCGCAGCACCGTCACCGGGACCGGCCCGTCGAGCCAGGCCGCCTCCAGCGCCGCCTTGCCCGCGGCGTACCCGTCGCGGCCCGGCGCGACCGTCGGGCCGTCCTCGGGCACGGGGCCGTCGAACCGGGCGAACGCCTCCGTCTCGAAGCCCCGGCCCTCCCCGTCGACGTACACGGCCGCCGACGACACGACGACCGCCGACCCGATGCGGTCGGCCCGGGCGAGGAGCGGCGCCGCGTCCCGGTCGTCGTAGGCCACCACGTCGACGAGGAGGTCCACACCCTCCCCGAGGGCGCGGTCAAGCGTGCCGGCGTCGGCCCGGTCGCCGACGAGGTGCTCGACACGGTCCGGGTGCGGGTCCGGGTGCGCCACGTGGGCGCCGCTGCCGCTCCCGGCGCCGTGCGCGGCACCCCGACCACCCGGCAGGCCGGTGCGGCCGTCCGGCGCGCCGGTGCGGGACAGCACCCGCACGTGCCACCCCGCCGCCACGAGGGCGGGCACCGCCGCCCGTCCGACCTGCCCCGTCCCGCCGAGCACCAGTGCCGTGCGCATGGCCCGACGCTAGCGGGGATGGCACCCTGCCCCCGTGCCCGCCCCCGACGCCGCCCCCGACGCCGCCCGCGTCGCCGCGGCCGCCCCGGGGCCGCCTCGCGTCTTCCGCAAGGTCCGCACCGACGCGCCGCCGGGCCTCTTCCGGTGCGAGGCGGCGGGCCTGCGGTGGCTGGCGGACGCCGGGGGCGCCCCCGTCGTCGAGGTGCTCGCGGTCGACGGGACGTCGCTGACGCTCCGGCACCTCGTCGCCGTGCGTCCCGACGCGGCGGCCGCCCGGGCCTTCGGCGCCGCCCTGGCGCGCACCCACGACGCGGGTGCGCCGGCGTTCGGCAGCCCGCCCCCGGGCTGGGACCGGGACGGCTTCGTCGGCCCGTTGCAGGAGCTGCTGCCGCTGCCCGCCGCCGCGCACGCGACCTGGGGCGCCTTCTCCGCCGACGCCCGCCTGCTGCCGCTCGTCGACGAGGGCGTGGCGCGCGGCGTGCTGACCGCCGCGGACCGCGCCGCGGCGGAGGCGGTCGCCGACCGCCTCCGCGAGGGCCGGTGGGACGACGACGAGCCGCCCGCACGCCTGCACGGCGACCTCTGGTCGGGCAACGTCGTGTGGACGGCCGAGGGCGGCGTGCTCGTCGACCCCGCGGCGCACGGGGGCCACCGGGAGACGGACCTCGCGCTCCTGGCGCTGTTCGGCCTGCCCCACCTCGACGCCGTCCTGGCCGGCTACGAAGGCGTCCACCCGCTGCGGCCCGGGTGGCGGGGCCGGCGCAGCCTGCACCAGCTGCACCCGCTCGCGCTGCACGCCGTGCTCTTCGGCGGCGGCTACGTCGGCTCCCTGCGCACGGCGCTGGCCCGCTGGTCGGGCTGAGGGACGTCCGCGCCACCGGACCGCTGCGGCGGCGACGCCCCGCCGCCGGTGCCAGCATGGTGGTCCCGACGCACCCCCGGAGGCCGCCATCACCGCCCGTCCCCTCGTGCTCGTGCACGGGACCCGCACCTCGTCGGCCATCTGGACGGCCCAGGTCGCCGCGCTGCGGGCGCACGGCCACCCCGTGACGGCGGTCGACCTCCCCGGGCACGGCGAGCGGCGCGGCGAGCGGCTCACGCGGGCGTCCGCGCTGGCGACGATCGACGCGGCCGTGGCGGCCTGCCACGCGCCGCCGCTGCTCGTCGGGCTGTCCCTCGGCGGCTACCTCTCGCTCGCCTACGCCGGCCTCCACCAGGACCGGCTCGCGGGGGTGCTGCTCGCCGGGTGCTCCACGCAGCTGCGGGGCAAGCCCCTGCTGGCCTACCGCGACGCGGCGCACCACGTGACCCGCACGCTCGGCACGGGCGGGGGCACCTGGCACGTCGTGACGGACATGCTCACCGCGCTGGCGGGCTACTCGCCGCTGGCGGACCTGCGGGCGCTGCGCGTGCCCGTCTGGCTCGTCAACGGCGCCCGGGACCCGCTGCGCCTCGACGAGTGGCGCTACCGGCGTGCGCTGCCCGACCTGCGCGTCCACGTCGTCGCCGGGGCGGGGCACGACGTCAACAGCCACCGGCCGGTGGAGTTCAACCGCCTCCTGCTCGCCGCCCTCCACTCCCTGGACGTGCAGCACCCCGTGGGGCACCTGCGCGCCCTGCCGGGCGGTCGTCCGGCGGCGGCCTGACCGGCCGCCGGGGACCGCGGCGCGGGCAGCACCCGGACCTCCCGGCACACCGGCACGACACCGTCGGACAGCGTCGGACAGCGTCGGACAGCGTCGGGCACCGCGCCGACACCGGCGGGACAGGGTCGGACACCGTCGGGGTGCCGCCGGCTCGGCGCCTAGGACAGACCGACCTCGACGCCGGCCTCCTCGTCGGCCTCGACCTGCTCCTCGTCCTCCATGGGCGGGTCGACGGTCCGCAGCCGGGAGAAGATCGCCCAGGCCACCGCGACGAGCGGCACCGCCACCACCGCGCCGAGGATGCCCGCCGTGAGCGTCCCCGCCGTCACCGCGATCGCCACCATCAGCGGGTGCAGCCGGACCTGCTTGCCCATGATGAGCGGCTGCAGGACGTGCCCCTCGATCTGACCGATGAGCGCGATCCCCACGCCGACGGCGACCGCGGACCAGAAGCCGTTCGCCGCGAGCGCCACGATCATCGCGATGACCATCGCCAGCGGTGCGCCGATGAGCGGGATGAAGGCGCCGATGAAGACGACGACGGCCAGCGGCGCCGCGAGCGGCACCCCGACGATCGACAGGAACACGAAGGCCAGGGCCCCGTCCGACAGGGCGACGAACACGATGCCCCGGGTGTAGCCGGAGAAGGTGTCCCAGCCGGAGCCGGCCGCGTCCTTCCACGTCCCGCGCACCCGCTGGGGCAGCTGGTTGAGGAACCAGGTCCACATCGTCGCGCCGCGGGCGAGGAAGAACACCGCGCAGAAGATGGCCAGCGCCAGGCCCGTGAAGACCTCGACGACGGAGCCGGCCCGCTCGGCCGCCTGGCTGGCGAGCTCCCCCGCGTGCTCCTGGACCCACACCTGCCCCTCGTCGACCCACCCGGCGAGCTGCTCGCGCGAGATCTGGAAGGGCAGGGAGCCGTCCTCGAGGAACCGGGTGATCTCCTCCAGGCCCTGGCTGAACTGCCGCTCGAGGTCCGTCCACTGGCTCGCCACGGAGTAGGCGACGTACGCCAGCAGCCCGGCGAAGAACGCGAAGCCCGACAGCAGCCCGAGGGCGGTCGCGAGCCAGCGCGGCAGCACCCGCGCCAGCAGGTCGACGAAGGGCCGCAGCACGGCGGTGAACACCAGGGCGAGGAACAGGGCGACGAAGAGCAGCTGCACCTGCGCCGTGAGGTAGAAGACCAGGGCGACGGCGGCCGCCACGACGAGCAGCCGCCAGCCGACGGCGGCCATGACCACGAGCCACCCCGGGGCGGCCGAGGCGTTCTCGCCGCCGGGGCGCGGCCGCTGCCCGGCGACCCGGCGCACCGCCGGCGCCCGCGAGGCCGGCCCGGCCCCCACCGTCCGCACGGGCGGCCGCTCCTGGGGCCGCTCGAGGGTGGTGGTCGCGGGCCGGTCGGCGCCGGCGGGCCGCGCACCGGGGCGGGGCGAGGGCACCGGGCCCCCGGTCGCCGCACGACCCGGGTGCAGCACGCGCTGGAGCGCGCGGTCGAACGCCCCGTCGTGCCCCGGCCTGCGCCCGTCCCCGTCCGCCATGTCCCGTGCCTCCACGCGTCGCCGCCGGTCCGTCCAGCACCGGCCGACCCCAGTCTTCACCCCGGTGGGGGGCGCCACCCGTCGAGCGGGCGGGACACGCGGGCAGCACGACGACGGCCCCGGGACCAGAGGTCCCGGGGCCGTCGTCGTCGCTGTCTCAACGAGTGTCCGGAGGGGGACTTGAACCCCCACGCCCTATACGGGCACTAGCACCTCAAGCTAGCGCGTCTGCCATTCCGCCACCCGGACAGGTGGTCACGTCCCGAACCGTGGTGGTGGACCGACGGCTGCCGGGCCACTCCGGCGGGCCGGGCGTGCGGTCGGAAACACTAGCACGGCGACGAGGGCGTCCCCGCACCTGCACGGGGGTCGCGGACGGCCGTGGACGGCCGCGGACGGGCGCGGACGGTCCGTCGAGGGCCGGGCGCGACCTACGCTGGGACCGGACGGCAGCCCCGCGCACGGGCGCCCGGACCACCCACCGACACCTGGAGGCCCGCATGTGCTACCCCGTCCGCTGCCCCCGGTGCGGCGGCACCACCTGGGACGGCTGCGGCCAGCACGTGGAGGAGGCCCTCGCCGGCGTGCCGGCGGCCCAGCGGTGCAGCTGCCCGGACGACCGCGTCACGCCTCGATGACCGAGAGGGTGTTGCCCGCGGGGTCCGTGAACCAGGCGATGAGCGGCCCGCCGCCGCGGAACACGAAGTCCTCGTCCGTCTCCACCGCCGTGCCCGCGTAGCGCTCGAACGCCACGCCCCGCTCCCGCAGGGCCCCCACCGTCGCCGCCACGTCCCGGACGGGGAAGTTGAGGACCGTGTACGACCCCGGCGCGTGCGCCCCGCCCTTGGGGTACACGAGCACGTCGGTGCCGCCGCCCAGGTGGAGGCGGAGCATGCCGTCCGCGAGCTCCACCCGCAGGCCGAGCACGTCGCGGTAGAACGGCAGCACCCGCTCCGGGTCGTCGACCGAGAAGCCGCTGAAGGCGGGGACGTCTGCGAGCACGGGTCCTCCCGGGGCCGGTCGTCGCGGCTCCCTCGCCGCGGGGCCCAGTCTGCCCGCCCCGGCGTCGCCGGGACAGCCCCGTCTCAGGCCGGCGGGACCCGCTCGCCCACGGGCACGGGCGTGGCCACCGTGTTCCCCGGGCTCGGCAGGGGGCAGGCCCAGGCGGGGTCGTACGCGCAGGACGGGTTGTAGGCGAAGTTGAGGTCGACGACGAGGCCGTCCGTGCCGTCGCCGAGGTCGGCGCCCTTGATCGTGTCGAGCACGTAGCGCCCGCCGCCGTACGCGCCGCCCGGCCCCTCGTCACCGCACGTGGCGTCCCGCAGGGGCAGGAAGAGCCCGCCGCCGTACCCGCGCAGCGCCCACACGTCGAGGGGCCCGACCCCCGGCAGCACGACGGTGCCGACGCGCTCGAGCGGCACCACCCCGTCGGTGCCCGTCGGCACGTCGCGCCGCTCGGACGGCGCCGGGTCCACGGGGACGACGAACCGGAAGGCCGGGTCGTACGGCGCCACCGGCAGCCCCGTGAAGCCCGTGCGGTGCTCGGGGAGGAGCGGCGAGGCCGGGTGCGTGGCGAACAGCGCGTCGCGGCCGGCGACCCAGGCGGCGTGGGCCGCGGCCGGGTCGGTGGCGGCCCTCGCACGGACCTCCGCGTAGAGGGCGGCGACGCGGCGACGCCAGTCGACGACGTCGAGGACGGGGCGGACGGCGTCATCGGTCACGCACGGACGCTCTCACGCGCCCTGTCGCGCCGCACGGGGTCGGGGGACGGTCCGGGTCCGGGACCGCCTCATGACCCGTCCGGGTGATAGAGATCGCCCGTCGGGCTCAAGGTCGCCCGTCCGGCGCCGATGACAGGGGTGCACGACCCGGAGGACGTACCGGAACCAGCACCCGGCACGACCACCGGCCCGCACGCGGAGCACGCACCCCTGCGAGAGGGGTGGACGGACGCGGGACGGGGAGCAGCCACCGACGGTCCCGAACAGCCCGGGACGGTCAGATCGCGCCGACGAGGACAAGCGGGCGCGACGGGCGGTGGCAGGTGCTGGCCCCTCCGGGGCCGTCCACGGAAGACCTGTGGCGGTCCGGGCAGGGGTGCGGGAACACTCGGGACCGCACCCCGGTTGTGGGGGGTACAACTCAAGACTCCCGGTCCGCGCGGTGGTGCCCAGCATCCCGCCGCGAGGGGACCGGTCCGGGGACGGGGCACGCACCGCTACGAGAGCGGTGGACGGACGTCGCCCGGAGGCAGGTCGCCGACGGTCCCCCACAGGCCGGGGACGGTCAGACCGCACCGACGAGGACAAGCGGGTGCGGCGGACGGCGGCACGACGATGCTGGGCGGACCACGTCGAACCCCCGGGCAGCGGTGACGCCGCCCGGGGGTCGATGCGTCCCCGGGACCCGCCGGCGACCCACGGGACCCACGGGGCGTCCGGCGTCCCCGGGACCTGCCGGGCGTCCTCGGCTGCCCTCCCCCGCTCCCTCACTGGAAGTCCCGCGAGGTCGAGCGCACCCGCAGGGACAGGGGGGCGATGTGCTCGGCGACGAGGTTCGTCGCCCCGTCCGCCCGCTCCACCCGGCCCCGGACGACCATCGCGCGCGACGTGCGGGCCGTGGTGCGGAACCGCTGCCAGAGGCCGGCGGAACAGATGACGTTGAGCAGCCCCGTCTCGTCCTCCAGCGACAGGAACGTCACGCCGTGCGCGGTGCCCGGCCGCTGCCGGTGCGTGACCACGCCCGCGACGGCCACCCGGCCGCCCGGCTCCCCGCGGAACAGCTCCTCGACGCGTAGCACCCCGGCCGCGTCGAGCCCCTCCCGCACGAACTGCGTGGGGTAGGAGTCGACGGACACACCCGTCGCCCAGACGTCCGCCGTCGCCGTCTCCACCGCGTCGAGGCCCGGGAGGGTGGGGGCCTCCACGCCCACCGACACCCCCGGCAGGGTCTCCGGCCCCTCCTGGGAGAGCGCGCCCGCGGCCCACAGCGCCTCCCGCCGGTCCACGCCCAGCCCGTCGAGCGCCCCCGCCGTCGCCAGCGACTCCAGCTGCGCGGTCGTCAGCCGGACCCGGCGCACGAGGTCGCGCAGGTCGCGGAAGGGCCCCCCGGCCCGGCGCTCGGCGACGAGGCGCCCCGCCGCCTCCTCCCCGACCGACCGCACGGAGGCCAGCCCCAGCCGGACGGCCACCGTGCGGGCGGGGCCGGGAGCGACGCCGTCGACGCGGCCCCCGGCGGCCGGACCGGTGGGGGCGGTCCCGCCCGGCACGGGCCTCAGCCGCGGCTCGCCCCCGGGGCGCGCGGGGCCGGTGCGCTCCGTCGTGGTGAGCACGTCGGAGGCCTGGACGTCCGCCCGCAGCACGGTCAGCCCGTGCCGGCGCGCGTCGGCCACGAGCGTCTGCGGGGAGTAGAACCCCATGGGCTGCGCCGCCAGGAGCCCGGCGTAGAACGCGGCCGGGTGGTGCACCTTGAGCCACGCGCTGGCGTAGACGATGTAGGCGAACGAGAAGGCGTGGGACTCGGGGAACCCGAAGTCGGAGAAGGCCTTGAGCTTGTCGTAGATCTCCGTCTGCGCGGCCGGCGGGATCCCGTTGGCCGTCATGCCCGTCATGAGCCGCTCCCGCAGCGCCTCCATGCGGTCGATCGAACGCTTGGAGCCCATCGCGCGCCGCAGCTGGTCGGCCTCGGCGCCCGTGAAGTCGGCGACGTCGATCGCCATCTGCATGAGCTGCTCCTGGAAGAGCGGCACCCCCAGGGTCCGCTCCAGCGAGGGCACGAGCTTCGGGTGCAGGTAGGTCACCTGCTCGCGGCCGTGGTACCGGTCGATGTAGGGGTGCACCGACCCGCCCTGGATGGGGCCGGGGCGGATGAGGGCGACCTCGATGACGATGTCGTAGAACCGCCGCGGCTGGAGCCGGGGCAGCGTGCCCATCTGGGCGCGGGACTCGACCTGGAACACGCCGACGGTGTCCGCCGCGCACAGCAGGTCGTAGACGAGCGGGTCCTCCTGCGGCAGGGCGTGGAGGTCGAGGTCGACGCCCTCGCGCTCGCGCACGAAGCCGAAGGCGAGCCGCAGCGCGGTGAGCATCCCCAGGCCGAGCAGGTCGAACTTCACCAGGCCCGCGTCGGCGCAGTCCTCCTTGTCCCACTGGAGCACCGTGCGCCCCGGCATCCGCGCCCACTCCACGGGGCAGACCTCGACCACCGGCCGGTCGCACATGACCATCCCGCCCGAGTGGATCCCCAGGTGCCGCGGCAGGCGCAGGAACCGCTCCGCCAGGTCGACGACGTGGTCGGGGATCTCGCCGAGCTCGTCCGCCGACGGCGGGCGGACCGTGGGGACCACGTCGTGCCGGTCGGCGGTGGGCTCCCCCGCCACCTCGGGTGCCGCGAGCGCCACCCGTGACGGCATCTGCTCCCAGCGCGTCTGCGGGGTCGCGTCGCGGTGCGCCCGGCGCTCGGCCCCGGCGGAGGGTGGCACCCCGGCCGGCGCGCGCGTCCCCGCGTCGACCTCGGGCTCGGCCAGGGGGTCGACGACGAGGAGCGCCCCGGTCCGGGAGTCCTGCGGCGGCCCCTCGTGCACCGACGTGGGGCCGACCGTGGCCGAGCGGTACATCGTCCACCAGGCGCTCGGGCGCTCGGGCCCGCGCAGGCTCCCCCAGCGCTCGATGCTCGTGCTCCACGCGTCCTGCTGGCCCGTGTCGTACCCCAGCGCCCGCGCCGCGTCCCGGACGGCCGAGCGCGGGCGGTAGGAGATGACGTTGGCCACCTGGGCGGCGTGGGTGCGCCCGTGCCGCTCGTAGACGTACTGGATGACCTCCTCGCGGCGGGCGGACTCGATGTCGACGTCGATGTCGGGCGGCCCGTCCCGCTCGGGGGCGAGGAACCGCTCGAACAGCAGGCCGTGCCGCACGGGGTCCACGGCGGTGATCCGCAGGACGTAGCAGACGGCGGAGTTCGCCGCGGAGCCGCGACCCTGGGCGAGGATGCCGTTGCGGCGGCAGAAGTCGACGAGGTCGTACACCACGAGGAAGTAGCCCGGGAACCCGAGCTGCTCGATGACGGCCAGCTCGTGCTCCACCTGCGCGAACGCGCCCGGCACCCGCTCCGCCTCCGGCGAGCCGTACATCTCGCGCGCGCCGCGCAGCGTGAGCTCCCGCAGCCACGTCGCCTCCGTGTGGCCCGGCGGCACGGGGTACGGGGGCAGGGCCGGTGCGACGAGGGCGAGGTCGAACGCCAGCTCGTCGGCCAGCGCGGCGGCCCGGCCGACCGCCTCGGGGTGCCGGCGGTGCAGCGCGAGCATCTCGGCGGCGGAGCGCAGGTGCGCCGAGGGCGCCCCGGGCAGCCACCCGTCCATGTCGTCGAGGGACGCGCGGGCGCGCACCGCCGCGAGCGCGGCCGCGAGGTCGGCGTCGCGCGGGGTGGCGTAGTGCACGGCACCGGTCGCGACGAGCGGCAGGCGCGCCCGGCGGGCCAGGTGCGCGAGCGCGTCGGCCCGCTCCGCGTCGTGCGCGTCCCCCGCCGCGGTCGTCTCGACGACGACGTTGTCCCGCCCGAACAGCGCGACGAGGCGGTCGAGCTCCCGCGCCGCCGCGTCCATCCCGCCGGGGGCGACCGGCACGACCCCCGCCGGGTCGCCGCCCGCCAGCGCACGCCGCACGAGGCCCTTGCGGCAGCCCGTCAGCACCACCCAGCGGCCCGCGCCGGCCTCCGCCAGCTCCTCGAGCCGGTACTCCGCGGCGCCCTTCTCGCCCGTGCGCAGGTGGCCGTGGGCGATCGCGGAGGACAGCGCGCGGTAGCCGTCGGCGCCCCGTGCGAGCAGCAGCAGGTGCGACGCGCGCGGGTCGGGCACGGCGGTGGGCGGGTCGAGCACGGGCAGCCCCGGCACGACCCGGGCGGTCTCGCGGGCGTGGCGGCGGCCGTCCGGCGCCGGCAGGTGCAGCTCCGCCCCGAACACCGTCGGCAGGCCGACCGCCCGGGCCGCCTGGGCGAACCGGACCACGCCGTAGAGGCCGTCGTGGTCCGTCAGCGCGAGGGCGCGCAGGCCGAGCCGGGCCGCCTCCGCCGCGAGCTCCTCGGGCTGGCTCGCGCCGTCGAGGAAGCTGAACGCGGAGTGGGCGTGCAGCTCGGCGTACCGCGGTCCCGCGGACCCGGGCGCGGCGCCGGGGTGCCCGGTCCCGTCAGTCATACGTCGCCTCGCAGGTCCATCCCGTGTCCGTGCCGGTGAGCAGGAGGGCGCGCCGGTCGTCGAGGGTGACCTGCAGGTGGGCCCGCACCCCCGGCAGGCCGGCCGCGCCCGGGCCGCCACCGGCGGTCCCGTGGGCACCCGCCGACTCGCCCGCCCACCACCGCTCGGCGAGGAGCCACGGCCCGGCCCAGCCCGTCACCGCGCGCGGCGCCCGGCCGTCCCCGTCCCCCGCCGCCGGCGGCACCGTCCTCCCGCCCTCCGCCGCCCGGCCGTCCCGCCCCTGCCGGCCGTCGCGCGCGCGCCTGGCGTCCCGCGCCGCCCTCCCGTCGTGCGCCGTCCCCCCGTCGTGCACCGTCCCGCCGTCGTGCACCGTCCCGCCGTCCGCCACGGCCCTGCCGGGCCTCCCGGGCGCGTCGGTCGAGCCGCGCCAGGACGGCCCGGCCGGTCCCGTCGACCCCGCGTCCTCGTCCCACCGCAGGAGCACGGGGTCGCCCGTGAGGCGGTGGCGCAGGTCGACGCGCACGGGCCGCCCGTCCGCGTCGAGCACCTCGACCCGCACCGGCTGCACGAGCACGGATGCCGGAGCCGGGTCGGGCAGCCGCCCGGGCCACGGCCGGTCGAGGGGTCGCTGCGGCGCCGCCTGCTCCCCCCACACGCGCACGTGCACCTGGTCGCGCACGCCACGCCCGCCCTGCAGCGCCGCCAGCAGCACCCCCTCCACGCCCACGATGCCCTGGACGCGGTCGAGCGCGCGGTGCGCGCGCAGGTCGCCGCCGGAGGGGCCGCCCCACAGCCGACCCTGCTCGGCACCCGCGGGGGCGACGTCCAGGGCCGTGACGGACAGGTGCACGAGGCAGACGCCCGGCTCGTCGGGGTGCTCGGGGCCCAGGTCCGGGACGTCCTCGGGCGCCGGCCCCGTGCGCCACGCACCCCCGTCCGGCGCGCCGCCCCGTCCCGCACCGTCGCGCCGCCCGCCCCCGACGGCCCGTCCGCCCGCGGCCGCCTCCCGGGCACGGGCGGCCGCCCGTGCCTCACGGGCACCCGCCACGGCGGCGGCGGTGAGCCACCCCTCGAGCTGCCAGCGGATCCGGTCGGTGATGCGCGCGGGCGTCAGACCGCCCCAGCCACCCAGGTCCGTGCGCCACGTGCGGCTGAGCTCCTCGCCCCGGTCGGTGCGGGCGTCGATCCGCAGCCGCCCGCAGGACAGGGACCGCTCGACGAGCTCGGCGTGCAGCGCCTCCGCCAGCCGGCGCCCGGCGAACGTCGCCTGGTCCACGCGGGCCAGCGGCGGGTCCAGCTCGCTGGCGGCCACGACGTCGGCCTCCGGCCGGCGCCGCACGGGAGGCCGCTCGTCCTCGCCACGGGCCAGCGTCTGGGCCCAGACGCCCCGCCGGCCGAAGCGCGCGTGCACCGCGGGGGCGGGCAGCCGCGCGAGCTGGCCCAGACGGCGCAGCCCGAGCCGGTGCAGGAGGTCGACGAGCTCGCCGACCGCGAGCGCGTCCTCGTCGGTGACCGCCGCGTGGACGAGGTCCGCCATGGGCCGGGCGGCGAGGAACGCCGGCGACGACCCTGCGGGGACCGGCGTCCCCGTGCGCGCGGCCAGGACGGCGGCGAGGAGCCCGTCGGCCGTGCCCACGGCGCACTCGTGCCCCGTGCCCTCCGCCACGGCGGCGACGAGGCGCTCGGCCAGGCGGTCCTCCGACCCGTGGTACCGGCTCGCCCCGCCCGCCGGGAGCAGGAGCAGGCCGGCACGCACCACCTCCACGCCGCTGACGACCGTCTCCGCCGCTGCCGCGACGGGCTCGAACAGCCGGACGTCGCGCGGCTCGTCGGCGGGCAGCAGCACCAGGTCCGGGCACAGGCCCTGCGCCTGGCGCCGCTGCAGGCCGCGCCGCACCCCGTGGGCGCGGGCGAGGTCGGACACGGCGGTCAGGCGACGCCCGTCGTGCACCGCCGCCGGGACGTCGACGGGCAGCCCCTCGAGGGTCGCCGCGGCCACGACGGGCCAGTCCGGCACCCACAGCACCGTGGTCCGCGTGGTCATCCGACGAGCCTCAGCGCGCCCGTGGCGGCCGGCGCCGCGGGCTCCTCGAGGACGGGGGCGGTGACGGGCGGCGCGGGTGCGACGACGACGGGCGCGGGCACGACGTCCGCGCCCGGCCGGGGCAGCGGGAGCACGAGCTCGAGGGCGTGCGGCACGGCGGCGCCGCCCCGGCCGGTGCGCACCACCCGGACCCGGTGGCTGCGCAGGTGCCCCTCCCCCGCGCCGACGCCGTCCCAGCCGGCGTCGCGCACGCCGAGGACGACGGTCGCCCCGGTCCAGGCCGTCGTCGCCAGCAGCACGGAGCCCCGCTCCCGCGCCCGGGCGGACAGCCGGCGCCGGTCCGCGTCGGTCAGCACCGCACCCGGCCCGACGACGACGACGTCGACGCCGTCGAGCAGCGCGGCGACGACCGCGGCGCCGTCCGCCCCGGGGCGCGGGACGAGCGCCAGCCGGTCGAGGACGACCCCGGCCTGCGCGGCCGCCAGCAGCCCCACCGTGGGGTGCCCGACGACCGCGCCCCAGGCCCCGCCGGCGGAGACCTGCGCGAGGAGCGCCAGCAGCAGCGACGTCGACCCGACGACCGCCGTCGTCGACCCCCGTCGCAGCCCCTCGGGCAGCAGGGGGTCGAGCGCCGGCGGGACGGGCAGGGGCGGGCGCTCCGTGGTGAGGAGCGCGGTCCGGGGGCCGCTGCCACGACCCGGGGTGGGCACCGGGGTGGGCACAGGGGTGGGTGCGGCAGGCAGGGCGGTGGGCGCGCCGGAGGGCGTGGCCGAGGGCGTGACCGAGGGCGTGACCGGTGCCGGGGCGGGCGCGGCGGCGGTCTCCTGCCAGGAACGTCCCCAGGACCGGTCCCGCACGTGCTCGCGCAGGTGCTCGAGCAGCTCCTCCGAGCGGCCGGCGGCCGGGCGCGAGCCCTCCTCGGGGGTCCCGGCGGAGGCCGGGGCCGGGTCCGCCACGACGGTGGGCCCCGACGGGTCGACCGGGGCCGCGGTGACCGTCCGGACGCTGCGCGCCCCCGTGCGCAGCTCCGCACGGGCGAGCGCGGCCCGGGCCCGGGCGACCCGCTCCTCCCGCGTCCCCGCGTCGACGACCGTCACCCGTCCCACCCCCTCGCCGTGCTCGTCCTGCCGTCGACGGGACCGCCGACCGGCACCTGTTCGAACACCTGTTCGACCACCCGCCGTCAGTGAAACCCCGGCGCCCGGGGCCTGTCAATCCGTCCGCCGGCCGCCCGGCGCGCCCCTCCGGCGTGTCGGGCGGAGCCTGCACCGGACCACCGACACGGCTCCGCCGGGACGCGACGGCGACCCCGCGGGACCCCGGGACGGACGGCCCGGAGCCGTGTCGGGGGCCGCCGCTACCCTGCCGCCATGACCACCACCGGACCCGGTCCCGCCCTCGGGACGCTGCCCTGGGCCCCCGCGCTGGAGCACCCCGAGCTGCTCGCGCCGAGCACCCACGAGGCCCTGCGGGCCTGGGCGGGCGCGGACCCCGCGGTCGCGTCGGCGGTGCTCGTCGCGGAGATCGACCCCGACCTCGCCGACACCGCGGCCCTCACGGACGCGTTCGCCCTCCCCCCGTCGGCCTCGGCCAACTGCGTGCTCGTCTCCGGCCGCCGCGCCGGGGACGAGAAGGTCGCCGCCGCCGTCGTGCGGGCCACGACCCGGGCCGACGTGAACAACGCCGTCAAGCGCCTCCTCGACGTCCGCAAGGCCTCCTTCCTGCCGATGGACCGCGCGACCGAGGAGTCCGGCATGGAGTACGGCGGCATCACGCCGCTCGGGCTGCCCGCGGGCTACCGGGTCCTCGTCGACGCGGCGGTCACCGTCCCGGACGCGGCGGGCGACCACGTCGTCATCGGCTCGGGGCTGCGCCGCTCCAAGATCGCGCTCCCCGGCGCCCTGCTCGGCACCGCCCCGGGGGTCGAGGTCGTCGACGGCCTCGCACTAGGGTGAGCCCGACAGGGAGGTCCCCCATGGGTGCGGTGCCGCACGAGGGCGTGGACGGCTGGGTGGACGAGCTGCTGGCCGCCACCCGCGCGCCGGCGTCCGCGCCCCACGCGGCCCGGACGGGCACGACCACCGGTACGGCGGCCGACGTCCCGGACGGCCCCGCCCCGGCCCCACCGCCGCGCAGCGGACACCCGGACGGCTCGGGCCTGGTGCCGTGGCACGTCCTCCCCGAGCACCGCCTCGACCTGGACCTGGCGCTCCTGCACCTCGAGGCCGACCGCCGCCACGGCGCCGCCCTCGCGGAGGACGACGTGCGCCGCCTCGAGGGCTGGCACCGCCGCCTCGACCGCACGGACCTCGTCCTCGACTACGACCCGACGACGGACGCCGGCTTCCGGTACGTGCCGCGGCGGCCGGGCGTCGACCTCGACGTCATCCGGGAGCCCGGGCACCACCGCCCGGGCACGCCGGCGCCGGACGTCGACGCGGCGCTCGAGGCCGCGACCATGGCCTTCGCGGTCGACGAGGTCATCGCCCGTGCGCTGGCCGGCAGCCCGACGGGCGGCACCGCCGCCCCCTGAGCGGCGACGCGGGCTCAGGCCGTCCGGGTCGCCCAGAACGCGACCGCGGCGGCGGCAGCCACGTTCAGCGAGTCGACACCGCCGGCCATGGGGATCCGCACGACGACGTCCGAGGCGGCCAGCGTCGACGCCGCCAGCCCGTCGCCCTCGGCACCGAGCACGAGCGCCAGCCGCTCCGGCGCCGCGGCGGCGAGGGCGTCGAGCGTCACGGCGTCCTCGGACAGCGCGAGCGACGCGGTGACGAACCCGTGCTCGCGCAGCACGGCCACGCCGCCCGGCCACGGGTCCACCCGCGTCCACGGCACCTGGAACACGGTGCCCATCGAGACCCGGACGGACCGCCGGTAGAGGGGGTCGGCGCACCGAGGGGTGACCAGCACGGCGTCGACACCCAGCGCCGCCGCGCTGCGGAACGCCGCGCCGACGTTCGTGTGGTCGACGAGGTCCTCGAGCACGGCGACCCGCCGGGCGCCGGCACCCCCGCGGGCGCGCGCCAGCACCTCCGCCACGGGTGGCAGCACCGGCCGGTGCATCGCCGCGAGCGCGCCCCGGTGGACGTGGAACCCCGTGACGGCCTCGAGCAGGGGCTCGTCGGCGACGAACACCGGAACGGGCGCGTCGTCGGGCGACCCCGGCAGCTCGGCCAGCACCCGTTCGAGGTCGGGCACCCACCGCGGCGCGAGGAGCACCGAGCGCGGCCGGTGCCCCGCCCGCAGCGCCCGCTCGAGCACCGTGGAGCTCTCCGCGATGTAGAGGCCCCGCTCCGGCTCGAACCGCCGCCGCAGGGCGACGTCGGTGAGGGAGACGTAGTCGGCCAGGCGCTCGTCGTCGGGGTCGGTCAGCGGGAGGAGCTCGGCGCGCACGCGCGCCATCCTCCCAGCCGGGGCGGCGGCGACGGACCCGTGAAGGACGCGGCGACGGCCCGGCGCGGGGACGACGACGGCGGGCGACCCCGGGGGGCCGCCCGCCGTCGGACGTCACCGCGCTGCCGCACCCGTCACGGCACCGGGCCGGCTCCCGGGTCCTGCGAGGTCGCACCGAGGTCCGGCAGCTGGCCGCGCTCGGCGGCACGGTCGGCCGGGCGCCCGCTGAGCGTGCCCGAGGAGGAGGCGTCGGCCGAGGCGGCCGAGGCCTCCCGCCGCGCCGCCTCCAGGGCCTCGCGCGGGTCGGCCAGGGCGCTCGGCGGCAGGTCCTCGGGGCGCAGCGGCGAGGCCTTGCGCGCCCGGCGGCCGCCGGTCGGCCCCGCGTTGGGGTCCTCGTAGCCGGCGGGCGGCGCCACCCCGGTGAAGCCCTGCGCGATCTGCCCGAGGGCCCCGGACAGCTCCGACGGCAGGAACCACATCTTGTTCGCCGGGCTCTCGGCGATCTTCGGCAACATCTGCAGGTACTGGTAGGCCAGCAGCTGGGGGTCGGCGTCGCCGCGGTGCACGGCGTCGAAGACCTGCAGGATGGCGCGCGCCTCGCCCTCGGCCGTGAGGATCGCCGCCTGCGCCGAACCCTCGGCCCGCAGGATCGCGGCCTGCTTCTCGCCCTCGGCCGTGAGGATCTGGGACTGCTTCACGCCCTCGGCGGTGAGGATCGCGGCGCGGCGGTCGCGCTCGGCGCGCATCTGCGCCTCCATGGCGCCCTGCACGGACTGGGGCGGGTCGATGCTCTTGAGCTCCACGCGGTTGACGCGGATGCCCCACCGGCCCGTCGCCTCGTCGAGGACGCCGCGCAGCTGGCCGTTGATCTGGTCGCGGCTCGTGAGCGTCTGCTCCAGGTCGAGCGAGCCGATGACGTTGCGGAGCGTCGTCACCGTGAGCTGCTCGATGCCCTGGATGTAGTTGGCGATCTCGTAGACGGCGGCCCGCGGGTCCGTCACCTGGAAGTAGATCACCGTGTCGATGCTCACGACGAGGTTGTCGGAGGTGATGACGGGCTGCGGCGGGAACGAGACGACCTGCTCGCGCAGGTCCACGCCGGCGCGCACCCGGTCGACGAACGGGATGAGCAGGTGCAGGCCCGCGTCCATCGTCCGGTTGTAGCGGCCGAGGCGCTCCACGAGCATCGCCACCGTCTGCGGCACGATCCGCACGGACCGGATGAGCGTCACCACGACGAAGAGCGCGAGCAGCCCGACGACGACGAACGTGGCGACCGTCCCCGCGGTGGTTCCGGTGTCGGTCATGCGGTGGTCCTCCTGGGGACGGGGGCGACGAGGGACGGGGCCGGCGGCGCGACGGCCGTCCGGCGGGTCATGACGAGGGCGGGCGCGGGGCCGGCGGGGCCGGCGGGGCCGGCGCTGCCGGTGGTCACGCGGTGACCGGTCCGGTGGCCGTGCCGCCGGTGACCGGGGTCGCGACGACGGCGGTGGCGCCGTCGATGCGGCGGACCTGCACGGGCGCCCCGGGCTCGAGCACGCCCGGCCCGTCGAGGCGGGCGCTCCACACCTCGCCGGCGAGCTTCACCCGGCCGCCGTCCGCGCTCAGCGTCGCGACGACCGTGGCCGGCCTGCCCACGAGGGCGTGGACGTTCGTCTCGACGAGGGGCACCCGGTCGCGCAGGTGGCGCAGCATCCAGGGCCGCAGCGTCAGCAGCAGCAGGACGGACACGACCAGGGCGACCACGACCTGACCCACGAGCGGGACGCCGAGCGCTGCGGCCGCCCCGCCGGCGAGCGCGCCGCCGGCGAACATGATGAGGACCAGGTCGAGCGACAGGACCTCGACGATGGCGCACAGCACGGCGCCCCCGACCCACCAGAGCCACTCCACCGGGTCCCCCTCCCCGTCGCCGACCTGCGGCTCCGGTCCCCGGGGCCGCCCGTCGGCGCGCACGTCGTCGTGGAGCCACCGTACCGGTACCAGGGGGTTCGCGGGGGGTCCCTTGACGGACCTGTGACCCTCCCGCCTCTCAGCGGCGGTCGCCGCGGTGCGGACGCCTCACCGCTCCGGCGCAGGGCGGGCGCAGGGCGGGCTCAAGGCGGGCGCAGGACCGGCGCAGGACCGGCGCGGCGGACTCAGCGGGAGGGGCGCGCCCCCGCGAGCGCGGCCGGCAGGGCCCGCGCCGCCCAGCGGCCGCCGCCGTGCTGGACGGCGAGGGGCAGGCCGAACGTCGAGGAGAGGTTGTCCGCGGTGAGGACCTCCTCGACCGGACCCGCGGCGTGCGCACGCCCGTCCTTGAGGAGCAGCAGGTGCGTGAATCCCGGCGGGATCTCCTCGACGTGGTGCGTGACGAGGACGATGACCGGGGAGCGCGGGTCGCGGGCCAGCTCGGCCAGCGCGGCGACGAGCTCCTCCCGGCCGCCGAGGTCCAGCCCGGCGGCGGGCTCGTCGAGCAGCAGGAGCTCCGGGTCGGACATGAGGGCCCGGGCGATCTGCACGCGCTTGCGCTCGCCCTCGCTCAGCGTGCCGAAGTACCGGGACGCCAGCGCCGCCACGTCGAACGCCTCGAGGAGGCGCCGGGCGCGGTCCTCGTCCTGCTCCTCGTACTGCTCGCGCCAGCGGCCCGTGTACCCGTAGGAGGCGGTGAGGACGACGTCGAGGACCGTCTCCCCCGACGGGATGCGGTCGGCCAGGGCCTCGCTCGACAGGCCGATCCGCGGCCGCAGCTCGAAGACGTCGACCCCGCCCAGGCGCTCGCCGAGCAGGTGCGCGGTGCCCGACGTCGGGTGCATGCGACCCGAGCAGACCTGGAGCAGGGACGTCTTGCCGGCGCCGTTGCGCCCGAGCACCACCCAGCGCTCGCCCTCCGCGACGCGGAACATCAGGCCGTCGAGGATCGTGGTGGCACCGCGTCGGACGGTGACGGACTGCAGGTCGAGCACGTCGGTCATGCCCGGCACCCTAGCCGGGCGCGGCGGCCGCCTCCGCCCGGGCGGCACGGGAGGCCGGCGCGCCCGGTGCGCGCCGCGACCGCGGCACGGCGGACGTACCGGAGGGACGCACCGGACGGACGGGCCGGGGACCGGGACGGGGGACGGGACGCGGGACGGGACGCGGGACGTGACGCGGGACGGGACGGCCCGCCGCCCCGGCTAGCGTGGTGGCGTGCCCGTCCCCGCCCTCCCGCGCTCGGTCCTGCTGGCCGCGTGGCTCGCCGTGCCCTCCGACCCCGCCCGGCTGGTCCCGACGGTCCAGGGCGACGACGAGCCGCACGCCGTCGAGGGCCCCGACGGCTCGGCGGCCGACCTGCGCACGTTCGTGGCGGACGTCGCGGCCGACCTGCACGACGTCGGCTGCCTGCTGCCCGTGCCCGGCGAGCCGCCGCCGCTGCCGCCCGCGCTGTCGGCGGCGGCGACCGCCGCGGGCGAGTGCGTCCTGCTCCGCACCGGGGGCGGCTGCCTCGCCGCCGTGCCGGACGTGCGCCGGTTCGGCTCCGCGCTCGAGCCGGGGCACCTGGTGACCTGGACGGTGGAGCGGGTGCCCGACTGGCGCCGCGACCTGCTCGCCCGCCAGGCCACGCTCGAGGAGGCCGACCGCGCGCTGCGCCTGGGCCTGGCCACCGCCACGGACGCGCTGACCCGGCTCGACGTGGCGCGCTGGCGCCCGGGGCTGCAGGACGACCTGGCCGCCCTGCGCGACGACCGCGCGCTGACGACCGCCCTGCCGCCCGGGACGGAGGGGGCCCGCGTCCGGCTGCTCGTCAGCGCCGCCCGCCTGCGCGCCGTCGTCGCGCTGGCGCGCGTGGACGACGGCGCGGCGGTGACGGGCGGCCAGGTGGACCGGCGGCGCGACGCCCTCGACGAGGTCGACGCGTCCGCCCGTCGCGCCCTGGCCGCCGCCGTCACCTCCGACCTCGGCCCGCTCGACGACCTGCCCCGCTGAGGCCACCCCCGTGGGGACGGCGTCAGACGAGCGAGCGGTAGATCTCCACGGTCCGCGCCGCGACCGCCTCCCAGGTGAAGTGCTCCTCCACCCGCCGCCGGGACGCGGCGCCGAACGCCGCCGCCCGCGCGGGGTCGGCGGTCGCCGACGTCAGCGCGGCGGTGAGGTCGGCGACGAACCGGTCGGGGTCGGTGGGCGTCCCCGTGCCGTCCGTCACCTGGTCGATGGGGACGAGCCAGCCCGTCTCCCCGTCGACGACGACCTCGGGGATGCCGCCCGTGGCGGTGCCGACGACGGGCACGCCCACGGCCATCGCCTCGAGGTTGACGATGCCCAGCGGCTCGTAGACCGAGGGGCAGGCGAAGACGGTGGCGGCGGAGAGCACGGCGACGACGTCCTCGCGCGGCAGCATCTGGTCGATCCAGACGACGCCGGACCGGGTCGCGGCGAGCCCCTCGACGAGCCCGGTGACCTCCGCCGCGATGCCGGGCGTGTCGGGTGCGCCGGCGACGAGGACGACCTGGACCTCCGGCGGCAGGCCGGCGCACGCGCGCAGGAGGTAGGGCAGCCCCTTCTGGCGGGTGATCCGCCCGACGAAGACGACCGTGGGCCGGTCGGGGTCGATGCCGAACCGGGCGAGGGTCGCCGCGTCGCGCGCGAGGTCCTCCGGGCCCGTCGGGCGGACCCAGGCGTCGAGGTCGATGCCGTTGTGGACCACGTGGACGCGGTCCGGGTCCAGGGCGGGGTAGCAGCGCAGGATGTCCTCGCGCATGCCGCCGGACACCGCGATGACCGCCGCCGCGCCCTCGTACGCGGTGCGCTCCGCCCAGCCCGACAGCGCGTACCCGCCGCCGAGCTGCTCGGCCTTCCACGGCCGCAGGGGCTCCAGGGAGTGCGCGGTGACGACGTGCGGCACGTCGAGCAGCAGGGACGCCAGGTGCCCGGCCATGTTGGCGTACCAGGTGTGCGAGTGGACGAGGTCGGTCGTCGTCCCGTCCTCCCCCGGCGCCGCGACGCCGGCCACCATCTCCAGGTCGACGCCGAGGGTCCCGAGCGCGGAGTTCGCGCCGGCCAGGCCCGCGGGCACGTCGTACCCGCGCACCCCCGGCTCGTCGCGCGGGCCCTCGAAGCAGTGCACCCGGACGTCGAGCGTGCGGCGCAGCACCTCGCCGAGCCCGACGACGTGCACCCCCGCCCCGCCGTACACGTGCGGCGGGTACTCCCGCGTGAGCAGGTCGATGCGCACCCTGTCCTCCCGTCCTCGCGAGGTCCGCCGGCAGGTCGGACCCTGCGACGGCGTCAGCGCGTTCTCAGGGGCGCCACGCTAGCGCCGACGGGCGGGTTCGGCCCTAGGGTGTGCCCATGGCAGCGCCGCGCGTCCTCGCGATCGTCCTCGCCGGTGGGGAGGGCAAGCGCCTCATGCCGCTGACGGCAGCACGCGCCAAGCCCGCGGTCCCCTTCGGCGGCATCTACCGTCTGATCGACTTCGCCCTGTCGAACGTCATCAGCTCCGGCTACCTGCACGTCATCGTGCTCACCCAGTACAAGAGCCACAGCCTCGACCGGCACGTGGCCCAGACGTGGCGCATGTCGCCGCTCCTGGGCAACTACGTCGCCGCCGTGCCCGCGCAGCAGCGGGTCGGCAAGCACTGGTACCTCGGCTCCGCCGACGCGATCTACCAGTGCCTGAACATCATCGACGACGAGCGGCCCGACATCGTCGTCGTGGTGGGTGCGGACCACGTCTACCGCATGGACTTCTCCCAGATGGTCGACGCGCACGTCGAGTCCGGCGCCGGGCTCACGGTCGCCGGCATCCGCCAGCCCATCGGGATGGCCGACCAGTTCGGCGTCATCGAGACGGACCCCTCCGACCCGACCCGCATCGCCGCGTTCCGGGAGAAGCCGTCCGACCCGGTCCCCGTCCCGGGGTCGCCGGGCGAGATCCTCGCGTCCATGGGCAACTACGTCTTCGACGCGGACGCCCTCGTCGAGGCCGTGACCCGGGACGCGGAGGACGCCGGCTCCAAGCACGACATGGGCGGCGACATCGTCCCGGACTTCGTGCGGCGCGGGGAGGCCGGGGTCTACGACTTCATCCGCAACGACGTGCCGGGCTCCGCCCCGCGCGACAAGGACTACTGGCGCGACGTCGGGACGATCGACTCGTACTTCGAAGCCAACATGGACCTCATCGCCATCGAGCCCGTCTTCAACCTCTACAACGACGAGTGGCCCCTCTACACGGGGTACACGGGCCTGCCGCCGGCCAAGTTCGTCCACGCCGAGGAGGGCCGTCTCGGCCACGCCGCGGACTCCATCGTCTCCCCGGGCGTCGTCGTGTCCGGGGCGCAGGTCAACCGGTCCGTGCTCTCCCCGCACGTGCGGCTGCGCTCCTTCTCGCAGGTGACGGAGTCCGTGCTCATGGACCACGTGCACGTCGAGCACAACGCCGAGGTCCGTCGCGCGATCCTCGACAAGAACGTCGTCGTGCCGGACGGCGCGAAGGTGGGCGTGGACCGCGAGCACGACCTGGCCCGCGGCTTCACCGTCACGGAGTCCGGCATCACCGTCGTGCCCAAGGGGACCGTCATCAAGGACTGAGCACCCCTGCCCGACGGCCCCGGCCGCGCCCGCCGACGAGCGGACGCCGGCCGGGGCCGTCGGCGTCCGGCGGCTACCCTCCCCGGCGTGAGCGCGCCAACGCAGCCCCCCGTCCCGCCGGCCGTGCCCCCCGTCGTCCCGGCCACCGCGCCGCCGCCCGTGCCGTCGCCAACGCCGTCGCCCGTGCCGCCGCCCGGCAGGCTCGTCGTCATGGACGTCGACTCGACCCTCATCACCGCGGAGGTCGTCGAGCTGCTCGCGGAGCGGGCGGGGACGCGCGAGGCGGTGGCCGCGGTGACGGAGCGCGCCATGCGCGGCGAGATCGACTTCGCGGCGTCCCTGCACGCGCGGGTCGCCACGCTCGCGGGCGTCCCGACGGCCGTGCTGGCGGACGTGCTGGCGGAGGTGCGGCTCTCGCCGGGCGCCGTCGAGCTCGTGGAGGGCTGCGCGCGGCGCGGGTGGCCGCTCGGGCTGGTGTCCGGGGGCTTCGAGGAGGTCGTGGCCCCCCTCGCGGCACGCCTGGGCCTCACCCGGTACCGCGCCAACCGGCTCGAGCAGGCCGGTGGCCGGCTCACGGGCCGCGTGCTCGGGGCGGTCGTCGACCGGGCGGCGAAGGCCGTCGCGCTGCGGGAGTGGGCCGCCGAGCTCGGCGTCCCGATGGACCGCACGGTCGCCATCGGCGACGGGGCCAACGACCTCGACATGATCGAGGCCGCGGGCCTGGGCGTCGCGTGGCGGGCCAAGCCCCTCGTCGTGGAGCGGGCGGACGTGTCCCTCACCGGGCGTCTCGACGAGGTGCTGGCCCTCGCCGACGCGCGCTGACGCCTCGGCGGGGGCCGGCACGCCCCTCGTCCGGCGCCCCCGCCGCCGAGCGGGGCCGCGGCGCTCAGGCCGGTGCGCCCACCCGGTCCAGGCGCGCGGTGCCGGCGCCCACGGCGGCCCAGCCGCCCGTCACCTCGAGGACGGCCCAGCCGGCCGTGGGTGTGCCGTGCCGCACGCGGTCGAGGGCGGCCTCGTCCGAGCCGGGGCCCGCGAGCGCGGCCACGGCCTCCGAGACCGTCGGCTCGTGCCCGACGACGAGCGCGGTGCGCACCTGCGGCGGCAGCGCCGTGACGAGCCCGACGAGCTCGGCCACGCCGGACTCGTAGAGGGCGTCCCGCAGCTCGAGCCGCGCGCCCGCGCCCGCCGCGCCCATGCCCTGGCGGACGAGGTCCCACGTCTGGCGGGTGCGCAGCGCGGAGGAGCACAGCACCACGTCCGGCACGAGGCCGGCCGCCGCGAGCGCCCCGCCGACCGCGCCGGCCTGCCGCCGCCCCTCGAGGGCGAGGGGCCGGGTGCGGTCGGGCCCGGCCGGGTGCTCGGCGCGCGCGTGGCGCAGCAGGACCAGGCGGCGGGGGCTGTCGGCGGTCACGGGCGTCATCGTCGCACGCGCCACCGGCCCCGCCGCGGGTCCGGCCGCGGGGGACCTCCCGGTCAGAGACCCATCGCGTGCACGCCGCCGTCGACGTGCACGATCTCGCCCGTCGTCGCCGGGAACCAGTCCGAGAGCAGGGCGGCCACCGCGCGGGCGGCGGGCTCCGGGTCCGTGACGTCCCAGCCGAGCGGGGCGCGCTCGGGCCAGCCGCCCTCCATCGTCGCGAAGCCGGGGATCGACTTGGCGGCCGTGGTCCGGATCGGGCCCGCGGAGACGAGGTTGACGCGGATGCCCTCCGGCCCGAGGTCGCGCGCCAGGTAGCGCGCGGTGGACTCGAACGCCGCCTTGGCCACGCCCATCCAGTCGTAGACGGGCCACGCGTAGCGCGCGTCGAAGGTCAGGCCGACGACCGCGGAGCCCCGCGTCAGCAGCGGCTGCGTGGCGACGGCCAGCGACTTCAGGGAGTAGGCGCTGATCTCCAGGGCGGTCGACACGTCGGCCCACTCGCCGGCGAGGAAGTTGCCGCCCATGACGCTCTGCGGCGCGAAGCCGATGGAGTGCACGGTGCCGTCGAGGTGGTCGGCGTGCTCGCGCACGCGCTCCGGCAGCGCCGCGAGGTCCTCGGCGGAGGTCACGTCGAGCTGGAGCACGGGCGCCGGCTGCGGCAGGCGCCGGGCGATGGCCTGCGTGAGCCGGAACTGGCGCCCGAAGGACGTCAGGAGCACGGTGGCGCCCTCCTGCTGCGCGAGCCGCGCCACGTGGAAGGCGATCGAGCCGTCGGTGAGGACGCCGGTCACGAGGAGGGTCTTGCCGTCGAGCAGCCCCATGGGGAGGTCTCCGTTCGGTGGTGCGGGACGTCGGTCGTGGTGGTGCGGGTGGGGCCCGGGCGGCCCCCGGGGCGTCGGCCGGTCGTCAGTGGCCCATGCCGAGGCCGCCGTCGACGGGCACGACGGCGCCGTTGACGTAGCCCGCGGCCGGCGAGGCGAGGAACTCCACCACGGCGGCCACCTCGTCGGGCTCGGCGAACCGGCCGGCGGGGATGGCGGCCCGGTAGGCGTCCTGGCGCTCCGTCGGCAGCGCCCGCGTCATGTCGGTGTCGATGAAGCCGGGCGCCACGACGTTGGCGGTGATGCCGCGGCCGCCGAGCTCGCGCGTGACGGACCGCGCCAGCCCGACGAGGCCGGCCTTGGAGGCGGCGTAGTTCACCTGCCCCGCCGAGCCGTACAGGCCGACGACGGAGGAGATGAGGACGATGCGGCCGCGGCGCAGCCGGATCATGCCCTTGCTGGCCCGGCGCACGCACCGGAAGGTGCCGGTGAGGTTGACGTCGAGCACGTCCTCGAAGTCCTCGTCGCTCATCCGCAGCAGGAGGCCGTCCTTGTTCGTGCCGGCGTTGGCGACGAGCACCTCCACGGGGCCGTGCTCCGCCTCGACCTGCGAGAAGGCCGCGTCGACGGACGCGGTGTCCCGCATGTCGCCGGTCACCCCGAGGACGCCGGCCGGCAGGTCGCCGGAGCGGTAGATGGTGGCGACGCGGTCCCCCGCGGCCACGAACCGCTCGGCGATCGCACGACCGATGCCACGGTTCGCGCCGGTCACGAGGACGCTGCGCGGCGTGTGCGGGTGGGGACGGGCGGGGGCGGCGTCGTCGGTCACGGGGGCGTCGGTCGCGGGCACCCGTCGACGCTAGCCGACCGCCCCGGTGCGCCGGGTGGCGGGCCCGTCCGTGTCGTCGCACCCGGCGTTGTCGGACCTCCACAAGCGGCGCCGGGCGGTGGCGGCCCGGGGGACGCACCGCACGTCGGGCGGCACAGGGCGGTCTCAGTGCCCCCTGCCTAGGATCGCGAGGTGAGCTCACGCAGCCAGGACCACGACGCCGGGGTGCAGTCCATCACCACCGCGGCCGAACCCCTCTCCGTCGACCTGGCCCGGCGCACGCGCCGCTACCTGTGGCAGATGAGCATCCGTGCCATCTCCTTCGTGCTGGCCGTCCTCACCTGGAACCACATCCCGGTGTGGGCCTCGGTCGGGCTGCTGATCGCCGCCGTCGTCCTGCCCTACGTCGCCGTGCTCCTGGCCAACGCGGGCCGCGAGCGCCCGCCGGGCGACGGCCCCGTGGCGGTCGACCCCCGCGGCATCGGCCCCGGTGCGGGCGTGCCCAGCGGCCTCGGGGGCCGCCCGTGACGGCCCTGCCCCCCGGGCAGGCGCACGGCACGACCGGCAGCACGCACGGGATGACGACCGGCAGCACGGGCGGGAGCACGGGCGGCGGCGCGGACGGCGGCACGGACGGCAGCACGGACGGCGGCGGGCCCGACGAGGACGCGCCCGCCCTGGTCTGCTCCGCCCGCGGGTGCCGCGAGGGGGCACACTGGGGTGTGCGCTGGAACAACCCTCGTCTGCACGCGCCCGCGCGGCGCAAGGTCTGGCTGGCCTGCCCGGAGCACCGCACCTCGCTCGAGGAGTACCTCGCGGTGCGGGGCTTCTGGAAGGACACGCTGCCCGTCGCGGAGCTGCCGGAGGACGAGGGGCCGGGCGGCCCGCGGTGAGCCCGGCGAGGCGCCGTGCCGCCGGCCTGGTGGCCCTCGCGCTCGTCCTCGCGGTGTCCTGCACGTTCCTCGGCCGGTGGCAGTGGCACCGGCACGAGGCCCGTTCCGCGGCGGTCGCCGTGGTCGAGCGCAACTGGCGGGCCGACCCCGTGCCCCTCGACGCGGTGCTCCGTCCGGGCCGGGCGCTGACGCCCGCGCAGGAGTGGCGGCGCGTGACCGTGACCGGCACCTACGACGGCGCCTCGCCGGTCCTCCTGCGCAACCGCCCCGTCGACGGCACGCCCGCCTACCACGTCGTCGCCCCCTTCCGCGAGGACGGCACGGGCGCGGTGCTCCTCGTCGACCGCGGCTGGGTCCGGGCGTCCACCGGCGCGGTGGCCGCGCCCGCCTCCCCCGCCGGGCCCGTGACCCTCACGGTGCGCCTGCGCCCGCTCGAGCCCGCGAGCGGCCGCGCCGCCCCGGCGGGCCAGGTCCAGGCCATCGCGCTCGACGAGGTGCTCGCCGCCGCGGGCACCGGGACCACGGGCGCGGGCGGCGGCACCCCCGCCTACGCCGCCTTCGGCAGCCGGGTCCAGGAGACGCCGGCCGCGGCGGGCACGCCGGCGGACCTGCCACCCCCCGACACGGACCTGGGCTCGCACCTGTCCTACGCGTTCCAGTGGTGGGTCTTCGCCGCCGGCGCGCTCGTCGCGTTCGGGGTGCTGGCGCGCCGCGAGCTGCTGGAGGAGCGGGTGCTGCTCGCGGAGCACGCGGAGGCCGGCGACGAGCCGCTGCCC
>NZ_RWJX01000023.1 GCF_004123805.1 Cellulomonas endophytica
CGGCAGCGCGGGTGCCGAGCGGGCTCCGAGGTCCGGCAGGAACGGTGCCGTCGCCGCGGCCGCGCGCACCGCGCCGACCGCCTGCGCGAGGACGGGGTCCGCGGACGGGGCGGGGCCCGACCCCGGGTCGGTCGCGCCCAGCGCCGCGCGCCGCAGCGTCTCCAGCGGCACCCGCGCGCCGTCGACGGCCGCGCTCGCCGCCGCCGACCGCAGCGCCGTCTCGGCGCGGACCTCCGCCCAGCGCCGCCGGTAGGCCTCGTGCCAGCGCAGGGCCTCGCACGCGGCCCGGGCGTCCTCGACCGCCGCCGCCACCCCCGGCAGGGCGACGAGGGGCGCCAGCGGGTCAGCCCCGCCGGCGGGTGCGCCCACGCCGGGCACCGGGGCGGGCGCGGGGGCGGACGGCACGGCGCGCATCCTCCCACCCGCCCGGAGCCCGGGGGCGGGACCGCGGGGGCCGGCGGCGGGGCGGGGGTGTCGCGGCGCCGCCGAGGTGCCACGATGCACCCATGGCAGCAGCGCCGAGCGTCTCGTCGTCCATCACGGCCCGCCTGGAGGTGCTGCCGCGCCCCACGCTGGTCAGCGAGCTCACGACGACGATCGAGAAGGCCGGCGGCATCGTCACGGCGCTCGACGTCACGGCGTCGGGCCACGAGCGCATGACCGTCGACGTCACGTGCGCGACCCGCGGCGAGGACCACGCCTCGGAGATCGTCGCGGCGCTGCGCGGCATCGTCGGCGTCACCGTCTCGCGGGTGTCGGACCGGACCTTCCTGCTGCACCTGGGCGGGAAGCTGTCCATCGAGTCCAAGGTGCCCCTGCGCAACCGCGACGACCTGTCGATGGCCTACACCCCCGGCGTCGCGCGCGTCTGCCAGGCCATCGCCGCGCACCCCGAGGACGCCCGGCGCCTGACCATCAAGCGCAACACGGTCGCCGTGGTGACCGACGGCACCGCCGTCCTGGGCCTCGGCGACATCGGGCCGCTCGCCGCGCTGCCCGTGATGGAGGGCAAGGCGGCGCTGTTCAAGCGGTTCGCCGGCATCGACGCGTTCCCCATCGCGCTGGACACCACGGACGTCGACGAGATCGTCGCGACGGTGTGCGCCATCGCGCCCGTGTTCGCCGGCATCAACCTCGAGGACATCTCCGCGCCGCGCTGCTTCGAGGTGGAGCGCCGGCTGCGCGAGCGCCTCGACATCCCCGTCTTCCACGACGACCAGCACGGCACTGCGATCGTCGTCGTCGCGGCGCTGACGAACGCCCTGCGCGTGGTCCGCAAGGACATCGGCACCGTCCGGATCCTGCTCTCGGGCGCCGGCGCCGCCGGGACGGCCGTCCTGCGGCTGCTCCTCGCGGCGGGGGCGCGCGACGTCGTGGTCGTCGACATCGACGGCGTCGTCTACCGCGACCGCCCGGGCCTGGCGGAGTCCCTGCGCTGGACGGCGGAGCGGACGAACCCCCGGGGCATCACCGGCACCATCCGCGACGCCATCGCCGGCACGGACGTCTTCATCGGCGTCAGCGCGGCGGACATCCTCACCGGGGACGACATCGCCACGATGGCGCCGGACGCGGTCGTCTTCGCCATGGCCAACCCCCGCCCCGAGGTCGACCCCGACGAGGCGGCGCAGCACGCGGCCGTCGTCGGCACCGGCCGCTCGGACTTCGCCAACCAGATCAACAACGTGCTCGCCTTCCCCGGGGTGTTCCGGGGGCTGCTGGACGCCCAGTCGCACACCATCACGGACGGCATGCTGCTGGCCGCGGCCACCGCGCTCGCGTCCGTCGTCACCGAGGACGAGCTCAACCCCACCTACATCGTGCCGAGCGTGTTCCACCCCGACGTCGCGCACGTCGTGGCCGCCGCCGTGGAGAAGGCCGCGCGCGCCACGGCCGCGGCGGCCGGCGCGGGCGCGCCGACGGGCACGCCGACGGAGGCCATCGCCATCGTGCGCTGACGGGCGGCCTTTCGTCCCGGAGGACCGGGCGACGAGGGGCCGACCCTGGTGGGGTGCTGACCATCCCCGAGACCGTCCGCCTCCAGGCCGACGCGGCCGCCGACAAGTCCGCCCTGCTGGCCCGCCCCGGCGTCTTCGCCGTCCGCGCGGCACTGGCCGGCGCCTTCATCGGCCTGGGCGTGCTCGTCATGGTCACCGCCGGCGGGCCGTTCGTCGCGGCCGGCTCCCCGGCGGCACCGCTCGTGCAGGGCCTCGTGTTCGGGGTCGCGCTCACGGTCGTCGTGCTCGGCGGCGGCGAGCTGGCGACCTCCACGATGATGGTCGCCACCCACGGCGTCCTGCTCGGGCGGCTGACGTGGTCGCGGGCGGGGGTGCTCCTCGTCGCGACGCTGGCGGGCAACCTCGTCGGCTCCGTCCTCCTCGCCGCCCTCGTGCACGTGTCCGGCGTGACGGCGCCCGGGACCGCCGCGGGCGCCGCGG
The DNA here is from genome assembly GCF_004123805.1 of Cellulomonas endophytica. Lineage (GTDB taxonomy): Bacteria > Actinomycetota > Actinomycetes > Actinomycetales > Cellulomonadaceae > Cellulomonas > Cellulomonas endophytica. The sequence continues at coordinate 2,439 of NZ_RWJX01000023.1, forward strand.
TGGCGGGGATGCTCGAGCACAAGACGGCGGCCTCGCCCCTCCAGCTCCTCGTCCGGGGGGTGCTGTGCAACGTGCTCGTCTGCCTCGCGGTCTGGACCGCGCACCGGCTCCGCTCGGAGGGGGCGCGGATCGCGGTGATCGTGGGCTGCGTCGCCGTCTTCGTCGCGTCGGGCTTCGAGCACGTCGTCGCGAACATGACCACCTTCTCCCTCGGCCTGCTCGGGGGGCTGCCCCACGCCACCCCGGGGGCCTTCGCGGCGAACCTGCTCCTCGTGGGGCTCGGCAACACGGTCGGCGGCGCGCTCCTCGTGGGGGCGGCGTACGCCTGCGGCTCGCGCGGGACGCCGCCCGCCTCACCCGCCGCACCCGCCGCACCCGTCGCAGCCGTGGCCGGGCCGGCGCGGTCCGTCGTGGTCGCGGCCGACGAGTCCGCGCGTCCGGCGGTGTCGACCCACGGGTGACGACCTTCGCGGTGGCCCACGGGTCCGGGGACGGCGGCTGGGCCTGGCGCCCCGTCGCCCGGGCGCTCGCCGCGCTCGGCCACCGGTGCGTGGCGCCCGACCTGCCGACGGACCGCGACGACGCGACGTGGGGCGACGTGGCCGACGTCCTCGTGCGGGCGGTCGACGGCGACCCGGACGTCGTCGCGGTCGGCCACTCCTCGGGCGGCCTCGTCGCGCCGCTCGTCGCGGGACGGGTCGGCGCCCGTCTGCAGGTGCACGTCGCCGGCATGGTCCCGACGCCGGGCGAGAGCGCGGCCGGCTGGTTCGACGCGGTCGGGTGGCGGGAGGCGGTGGCCGTCGCCGCCCGTGCCGACGGCGGCCGCACGGGCCACCCGGACCCCGCCGTCACCTTCTGGCACGACGTGCCGCCGGCCCTGGCCGCGGCGGCGGCGGCCCGTGAGCGCCGGACGGACGGGCCGCTCGGCGCGGAGCCCTGGCCCCGGGCGGCGCTGCCGGACGTGCCGGCGCGCTACGTCGTGACGACGCTCGACCGGTTCCTGCCGCCCGCGCTGCAGCGCCGGGTGGCCGCGGACCGGCTGGGCCTGACGGCGCCGGACGCGGTGGCCGCGGGGCACTGCGTGCACCTGGCCCGCCCCCACGCCCTCGCCGCCCTCCTCGCGGGCCTGCTCGACGACCCGCCCGGGCGCCCCGGCGGAGGGGGCTGACGCACGGGGCTGATGCATGAGGCCGACGCCCGGGCGCGCCACGCGCGGCGGTCCGGTCCCGCGGTCGCGGGCGGGGCTAGCGTGGGCAGCGCCCGCGACCCGACCGCGAGAGGCACCCGATGACCGCGACCGACCCCCGGCCCACCGGCGACGTCCGCACCGGCAGCGGCCCGAGCACCGGCAGCGGCGCGCGCCCGTCCGCCCCCGGGGCCCCCGGCACCGAGACGGGCCGGCACGCGGTCGTGCGGCCGGCGCCCGTCCCGCCCCCGCCGCCCGGCCTCCCGCTCCCCCGGGGCGCCGCCGACGCCCCGGTCCCGGTCCACCCGACGGAGGGCAGCACCATGACCGACCGGCCGCAGGACCAGCCCGGGACGCCGGAGCACCCGGTCACCCCTCCCCCGGGTCCCCGCCCCGCGGGCGCCACTCCCCTCGGCCCGGCCGACCGGCCGTCGCCCGCCACGCCCGACTCGCCTGCCACGCCCGACTCGCCCGACCGCGCGGGCGAGCCCGCACCCGACCCCGGCCACGGCCTCGCGCCCGACCCCGGCCACGACCTCGCGCACGACCCCGCCCGCGACGAGGGCGGCCGCCTCTTCCCCGACCCCGCCGCCCCCCTCACCCCCACGCTGGGCCGGCACGCGCTCGGCGTCCTCGTCGGGCTGCTGCTCGCGCCGGTCGGCGGCGGCGCGGTGCTGCTCGGGCAGTCGCGGGTGCTGGCCGCGCAGGTCGAGGGCTGGACCACCGTCCCCGCGCCCGTGGGCGCCGTGCTCCTCGTGCTCGGCGCCCTCGTGCTCGTCGTCCTCGTCGCGCTCGCGCGGTGGACGTCCGCCGTGCCCGTCACGGCCGGGGCGGTCCTCGCCGCGGCCGGGGGCGTCGCCCTCGCGGCGCCGGGGCTCGCGCGCTCCGCGACCCTGGGCCTCCTCGACGCGGAGACGTGGCGCCTGCCCGTCCTGCAGCTCGTCGTGGCCGGGACGTCCGGGACGCTCCTCGTCGCCGGGCTGCTCGTGCTCGCCGCCGGCTGGACGGCCGCGGCGACGGGCCGCCACGGCCGGCGGGTCGGTGCCTTCCGCGAGCGCCACCACCCCTCGCGCGGCGCCTGACGCCCCGGTCGGCACGGGGCCACGGCCGGCCGCGCCCGGCCGGCCCTCACACCGACGCGAGCAGCCCCAGCACGCGGCGGGTGACGAGCGCCGCCGCCCCCGGGTCGTGGTCGGGGTGGCCCGCCTCGGCGAAGAGGTGCCCCGTCACGGGGTACACGAACAGCTCCGCCCCGGGCACGGTCGCCACGAACTCCGCCTCGACCTCGGGCTCGCGCCACGGGTCCACCTCCGCCTGGTGCGCCTGCGCGGGCACGCCGGCCGGCCAGGCGGCGTCCCACCAGGAGGGGGCGACGGCTCCGTAGAGGAAGACGGCGCCGAGCGCCCCGGGGCGGGTGAGGACCTGCTCCGCCGCGCGGGCGGCGCCGAAGGACGCCCCCACGTACACGACCTCCGCGGGCAGGTCCGCGACGGCCTCGGCCGCCCGCCGGCCGAACGTCCCCTCCCCGTGGGTCTCGACGAACGCCACCCCGTCGGCGACGCCCGCGAAGGTCCGCCCCCCGAACAGGTCGGGCGCGTGCACGGTGTGCCCGGCGTCGCGCAGCGTTGCGGCGAGCTCGAGGAACCCGGGCGTGAGCCCGCCGGAGTGGTGGAAGAGGACGACGTCGGCCACCGCCCCAGGCTAGGCGCACCGGACCCGCCCCGGACAGGTGCCGACGGGCTCCGGGCGCCGCCGGCCCGGCGGTGGCGTGGCCTCGCCCGGCGCGGGGGCGGGAGCATAGGCTCGGCCCGTTCCACCAGCACCGACGTCGCTGCAGGAGGCCCCAGACGTGACCCAGACCGACCCCGGGACGCCCGCGCCCGAGAGCCGCACCTTCCCCCCGTCCCCGGAGTTCGCCGCGCAGGCGAACGCCACCGCCGAGCTGTACGAGCGTGCCGCGGGCGACCGCGAGGCGTTCTGGGCGGACCAGGCGCGCGACCTCCTGCACTGGTCGCAGCCCTTCACGCAGACGCTCGACTGGTCGGGCGCCCCCGTCGCGCGCTGGTTCGCGGACGGCCGCCTCAACGCCGCCTACAACGCGGTGGACCGGCACGTCGAGGCCGGGAACGGCGACCGCGTCGCGATCCACTTCGAGGGCGAGCCGGGCGACACGCGCACGATCACGTACGCCGAGCTCCAGCGCGAGGTGTCGCGGGCCGCCAACGCCCTCGGCGCGCTCGGCGTCGGCACGGGCGACCGGGTCGCGATCTACCTGCCGATGATCCCCGAGGCCGTCATCACGATGCTGGCGTGCGCCCGCATCGGGGCGCCCCACTCCGTCGTCTTCGGCGGCTTCTCCGCCGAGGCCCTGCGCAGCCGCATCGTCGACGCGGGCGCGACGCTCGTCGTGACGGCCGACGGCGGCTACCGGCGGGGGGCCGCCAGCCCCCTGAAGCCCGCCGTCGACGAGGCCGTGGCGCAGACCCCCACGGTGCAGCACGTCCTCGTCGTGCGGCGCACGGGCGGCGAGGTCGACTGGACGGACGGGCGCGACGTCTGGTGGCACGACGTCGTCGACGCGGCCGACGACCAGCACACGCCCGTCGACGTCGAGGCCGAGCACCCCCTCTTCATCCTCTACACCTCGGGCACCACCGGGAAGCCGAAGGGCATCTTCCACACCACCGGCGGCTACCTCACCCAGACCGCGTACACGCACCGGTACGTCTTCGACCTCAAGCCGGAGACCGACGTCTACTGGTGCACGGCCGACGTCGGCTGGGTCACCGGGCACTCGTACGTCGTCTACGGGCCCCTGATCAACGGCGCGACGCAGGTCGTCTACGAGGGCACCCCCGACACCCCGCACCGGGGCCGCTGGTGGGAGCTCGTCCAGAAGTACGGCGTGACGATCCTCTACACGGCCCCCACCGCCATCCGCACGTGCATGAAGTGGGGCGAGGAGATCCCCGGCGGCTTCGACCTGTCGAGCCTGCGCGTGCTGGGGTCGGTGGGCGAGCCCATCAACCCCGAGGCGTGGACCTGGTACCGCCGCGTCATCGGCGGCGACCGGACACCGGTCGTCGACACGTGGTGGCAGACGGAGACGGGCGCGATCATGATCAGCCCGCTGCCGGGCGTCACCGCCGCCAAGCCGGGCTCCGCGCAGCGGCCGCTGCCGGGGGTCGCGGCGGAGGTCGTCGACGACGAGGCGCACCCCGTGGGGCACGGCACCACGGGGTACCTCGTGCTCACCGAGCCCTGGCCGTCGATGCTGCGCGGCATCTGGGGCGACCCGCAGCGCTACGCCGACACCTACTGGTCCCGCTTCCGCGGCCTGTACTTCGCCGGCGACGGCGCCAAGCGCGACGACGACGGCGACATCTGGCTGCTGGGCCGCGTCGACGACGTCATGAACGTCTCCGGGCACCGCCTCTCGACGACGGAGATCGAGTCCTCGCTCGTCTCGCACCCCGCGGTCGCCGAGGCCGCGGTGGTCGGCGCGACCGACGCCACGACCGGCCAGGCGGTCGTCGCGTTCGTCATTCTGCGCGCGGGCGTCTCCGACGGCCGGGACGTCGAGGAGGTGCAGGCCGAGCTGCGCCAGCACGTGGCGAAGCAGATCGGGCCCATCGCCCGGCCGCGCCAGGTGCTCGTCGTGCCCGAGCTGCCCAAGACGCGCTCGGGCAAGATCATGCGCCGCCTGCTGCGGGACGTGGCCGAGCACCGCCAGGTCGGCGACGCCACGACCCTGGCCGACTCCTCCGTCATGGACCTCATCCAGAAGGGCCTGGCCACGCCGACGACCTCGTCGGACTGACCCGCACGCCCGCACGCACGCGCGTCCGCACGTGTGCACGTCCGGGCTTGACCCTCACGTCGCGTGAGGCCCCACGGTGGGGCCATGACCGCGACACGCACGGACGTCCGCAGCACCGGCCGGAGGCAGACTGGCCCGGTGCTGCGGACGGTGGGGCAGGTGGCCGGGCTGACCGGCGTCACGGTGCGGACCCTGCACCACTACGACGCCGTCGGCCTCCTCGTCCCGAGCGGGCGCAGCGCCGCCGGGTACCGGCTCTACACGGAGCCCGACCTGGAGCGCCTGCAGCACGTCGTGGTGTACCGGCGGCTGGGCTTCCCCCTGGAGGGGATCGCCCGGCTGCTGGACGCCGAGGGCGACGAGCGGCGGGAGCACCTGCTCCGCCAGCGCGACGCGGTCGTCCACCGGCTCGACGAGATGCAGGGCCTCGTCGCGGCCATCGACCGAGCACTGGAGAGGGACATGACCGACCGACCCGCCACGACCGAGGACCTCGAGGAGCTCTTCGGCGACGGCTACGACGAGGCGTACGCCGCCGAGGCGCAGGAGCGCTGGGGCGACACGGAGGCGTGGGCGCAGTCCCGGGAGCGCACGTCCGGGTACACGAGGGCCGACTGGGCCGAGGTGAAGCGCGAGACCGAGGGGCTCGAGGCCGACCTGGCCGCGGCGCTCGCCGCCGGGCAGCCGGCCGACGGCGACGTGGCGCTCGCGCTCGCGGAGCGGCACCGGGGGCAGGTCGAGCGGCACTACGACTGCCCGCCGGCGATGCACCGCCACCTGGCGGACATGTACCTCGCCGACGAGCGCTTCACCCGCCACTACGACGACCGCGCCCCCGGCCTGGCACGGTGGCTGCACGACGCGATCCACGCGAACGCGGACCGGCTCGAGCGGGGCTGACGCCCGCGCCCCTCGTCGCGGGCGGTCGGGTCCTGCCGCAGGATGGGGCCCGACCGCGCGCGGCCCGCCGCCGCTGCGGTCGCCGACGCGGACGACGAGAGGGAGCGCATGAGCACGAACGACAGGGCGCTGGCGCTGAGGGCGCTGCACGAGGCGCCGGAGATCCTGCGCGTGGTGAACGTGTGGGACGCCATCAGCGCGAAGGTCGTCGCCGACCTGCCCGGCACGCGCGCGATCGCCACCGCCGGGCACTCCGTCGCCGCCAGCCTCGGCTACCCCGACGGCGGCATGCCGCTCGACGTCGCGCTGGCCGGGGTGCGCACGATCGTCGACGCCGTCGACCTGCCCGTCACGGCGGACCTCGACGACGGCTACGACGACCCGGGCGAGACGGTCCGGCGCGCCATCGGCCTCGGCGTCGTCGGGGCGAACGTGGAGGACCGCCTGCGCCCGTTCGACGAGTCGGTCGCCCGCGTGGCCGCCGTCACGGCCGCCGCGGAGGCGGAGGGCGTCGCCTTCCAGCTCAACGCCCGCACCGACGCCGTCGTGCGCGGCGGGGACCGGCCGCTGGAGGAGAAGCTCGACGACGCCATCGCCCGCGGGCGCGCCTACCTCGACGCGGGGGCCGCGCTCGTCTTCGTCCCGGGCGCGCACGAGCGGTCCGCGGTCCAGACGCTCGTCGCCGGCCTGGGGCGGGGGACGCTGTCCGTCATCGGCCTGCCCGGGGCGCTCCCGGCGGCGGAGTACGAGGCGCTCGGCGTCGCGCGGATCTCCTACGGCCCGCTGACCCAGCGCGTGGCGCTGCGCGCGCTGCGCGACCTGGCGACGGACCTGTACGGCGGCGGGGTCGTCCCGACGGACACCCCGGCCCTCAACTAGGCCCGGTGCGGGCCGGGCCGGAGCGGCGTCGCCCGCCCCGGCCCGACCCGGCCGTGCGGACGGGCGTGCGGCGCGGTGCCCGCGGGCCTCGACGGCGCCGGAGGTGCCGGGCGCTCCCGCGGCTCGCGGCCGGGCCCGTCGAGGGCCCGCCCGGGCACCTCGGGGGCGCGACCGGCCGCCGCGGCGAGCCGCGCGAGGCCCTCGTCGAGGCTCACCCGCGGCCGCCACCGCAGCTCGGCGCGGGTGCGGCGCTGGTCGAACCAGTGGGCGGTGGAGAGCTGCTCGGCGAGGAACCGCGTCATGGGCGGCTCGTCCTGGCCCGGCCGCACCCGCCACACGGCCTCCACGGCGGCACCGGCGGCGCGCGCGAGGCCGGCGGGCACGCTGAGGCGCGGGACGGGTACCCCGGAGGCCGCGCACATGCCGCCGAGCAGCTCCGCGACCGTGCGGGGCTCGCCGTTGGTGACGACGTAGGCCCGGCCGTGCACCACGGGCGCGCGGTGGAGGGCCGCCACCAGCGCGTCGGCCGCGTTGTCGACGTACGTGGAGTCGATGAGCGCCGTGCCGTGGTCGAGCAGCGGCAGCCGGCCCCGGGCGGCCCGGTCGACGATCCGCGCGACGAGCTGCGGGTCCCCCGCCCCCCAGACGAGGTGGGGCCGGACGGCGACGACGTGCAGGCCGTCCCCGTCGGCGGCCAGCGCGTACCGCTCGGCGGCGGCCTTCGTCCGGGCGTACTCCCCCCGCGCGCGCACGGGGTCCGCCGGCTCGGCGGCGGCCCCGGCGAGCGCCGCGCCCGCGTGCGCCACGGAGGGCGACGAGACGTGCACGAGCCGTCGGACCCCCACGGCCCGGGCCGCCGCGAGCACCAGGCGCGTGCCCTCGACGTTGACGCGGTGGAACTCCCGCGGGTCGCCGGCGAGGGACACCTTCGCCGCGAGGTGGACCACGGCGTCGACGCCCCGCAGCGCCTCGGCCACGTCCCGCACGTCGGTGACGGTGCCGAGGACGTCGGTGGCCCCCGGCACGCCGCTCGGGCGCCGCTGGAGGGTGCGGACCGCGTGCCCGGCGGCCTGCAGGGCGCGGACGGTGGCGCCGCCGAGGTAGCCGCTGGCCCCCGTCACCAGGACCGTCGGGACGTCGTCCACGACCCTCACGCCCGGGCCCCGCCGTGCCCGGCGAGGACCTCGGTGGCCCACGCGGCGAGGCGGGTCCGGTCGACCTTCGAGTTGTGCCGCACGTCCGTCGGCAGCGTCGCCCGGGCGAGGACCGCGACGACGGGCACGCCGACCGCGCCGCGCACCGCCTCCCGCACCAGCCCGGCGGTCGCCGCGGGCGCCAGGGGCGAGCGCGTGCGCCGCCCGGTCTCGACCACGACGACCGCGACCTGCGCGCCCGCCGGGCCGACCCCGACGAGCGCCGCCCGCCGCACCAGCGGCACCCGCTCGGCGGCCTGCTCCGCGCCGACGGGGGCGACCGGGCCGTCGGCGGTGAGCAGCACGTGCGCGAGGCGCCCCTCGACCCACAGGCGTCCCTCGTCGTCGAGGTGCCCCACGTCCCCCGTGCGGTGCCAGCGGCCCGGGGGGACGTCGCGCGCGGCGGCGCGGTCGGTCCACCAGAGCCGGTCGTAGCCGCTCTTGAGGTGCGGCGCCGCGACGAGGACCTCGCCCAGCACGCCGGGTGCGGCCCCCGGCGCGCCCGTCGCCCGGCCGTCCGCGTCGAGGGCGCTGACCAGCACCTGCGCCGGGGGGATCGGCCGGCCGACGCACACGCCGGCGTCGGGACGGCCCGCCGCCTCCCGGATGCCCTCGAGGGTGATGTCCGTGACGAGCAGGCACTCCGTCATGCCGTACGGGGTGTGCGCGACCGCGCGCGGCACGAGGTCGACCACCGCCGCGAGCAGCCGCTCGCCCACGGGCGCGCCGGTCGAGAGGACGGTGCGGACGCCCGCGAGGGCGGCACGGTCGGCGGCGTCGAGCGCCGGGGCGGTGGCCACGACGTTCATGATGGCCGCCGGGGACAGGAACACGACAGTGGCGCGGCTCACACGCACCGCGTCCGCGACCGCCCGGGCCGTCAGGGTGCGGGGGGCGGAGACGTCCATGACGGGTGTCGCGGACCGCGTGCCGAAGGCGGGGCCCAGCAGCGCGAAGGGCGCGAACCCGGTCACCAGACCGGTCTGCGGGCCGATCCCGAGGTGCTCCGCGACGACGTCGCGCATCGCCGCGAGCTGCCGGTGCGTGTAGACCACGCCCTTCGCCGGACCCGTCGAGCCCGAGGTGTGCAGCACGGCCGCCACCGCGTCGGGGTCGGGCTCGGGCGGCAGCGCCCCGCCCCCCCCGGCCGCCCGGCCGCGCGCGACGAGCGTCGCGACGTCGGTCTCCACGCCGAGCGCCGCCCGGACGGCCGCGGGCAGGCCCACCGCGGCGACGCGGCGACCGGGCCACCCCAGGGCGCGCGCCGCGACCAGCCCGGGCTCGGCGGCGACGAGGACGTCCGGCCGGGCGCCGCGCACCGCCCGGGACAGGCCCCGCACGCCGAGCCCGGCGTCCGCCACGACCACGACGGCGCCGAGGCGCAGGCACGCGTAGACGGCGGCGGTGAGCGTCGGGCCGGGCGGCACGAGCAGCTGGACCCGCTGGCCCGCCCGCACGCCCGCGGCGTGCAGGCCGGCGGCGAGGTCCGTGACCGTCGCCGCGAGGCGGCGCCAGCTCACCGCGAGGGGGGCGCCGCCGTGCGTCCGCGACAGGTCGAGCACCGCGACGTCGTCGTCCTGCGCCCGCTCCTCCAGGGCGGCGCCGAGCCGCCGCAGCGGGGGCGTCCCGGGCGTCGCGGGACCGGCCCCTCCCGACGCGGCGACGGGGTCGGCCGCCGCGGGGTCCGGTGCCGCGGGGTCCGGTGCCGTGGCGCCGCCGCCCCGGGGCCCGTCCGCGGCGCCGAGCCAGTCCGCCAGGGCGTCGGCGACGGGGGCGTCCTCGGCGAGCAGGTGCCCGGCGTCGACGAAGCGGTGCACGCGCGCGTGCGGCAGGCGGGCGACGAGGTCGTCGAGGTACCGCTCGCCGAACACGGGGTCGTGCGGGCCCCAGAGGAGCAGCGCCGGCACCCTCAGGCGCGCGGTGGCGTCGGCGAGGGCGTCGAGGGCGGGCCGGCTGGGGTGGTCGGCGCTCGCCGGGATGTCGGCGACGAACCCGGCGATGCCGTCCCGGCGCCCCGCGGTGCGGTACGGCGCCCGGTAGGCGCGGCGCACCTCGTCCGGCAGCGGCGGCCGCGCGAGGCCGAGGGTGACGTCGAGGAAGGCCGTCGTCCCGCGGGTCCCCGCGGCGAGGACGCCGCGGGCGGTGGCCAGGCGCAGGGGCGCCGGGAGGGGGTCGCCGAGGGGGTGGTGCACGGCGGTGTTCAGCAGCGCGACGCCCGCGAGGACCTCGGCGTGGGCGACGGCCCAGCCGAGACCGACCACCCCGCCCCAGTCGTGCCCCAGGGTCACGACGGGGCCGGCCAGCGGCCCGCCGTCGGGCCCGAGCACGTCCGTGAGCGCGCCGAGGTCGGCCACCCGCTGGGCCAGGCCCCGCCGCCTCCCCGTCCGCTCGGACCAGCCCATCTCGAGCTGGTCGACGGCGACGACGCGCCAGGCCGGCGCCCCGGCGTCCGCGTCGGCCAGCGAGCGCGCCACGACGTGCCGCCAGAGCAGGGAGGAGGTGGGGTTGCCGTGCACCGCGAGCACCGTGCCCACGGGGGTGACGCCCGAGGCGTCGAGCACCGGGCCCGTGTCGAGCACGTGCCAGGACCGCACCGCGCCGGCGTCGGCGCCCGCGCCGGGCACCCGGACCGTCCGGCGCACGCGCGGGTCGACGCCGGGCATCGGCTCCGGCCCGTCGGGGCCGGCGGCCACGGACGGGTCGTGCGGTGGGGTGGTGCCGGTCGCGCCGACGGTCACCAGGCGAGCTCCATCATGGCCGTGTTGATGCCCGACCCGACGCCCATGAGCAGGACGCGGTCCCCGGGGCGCAGCCCCTCCTGCTCCTCGGCCAGCGTGATGGGGATCGACGCGGGGCCGACGTTGCCGAACCGGGGGTAGGTGACCGGCACGCGCCGCCGGTCGAGGCCGGCCGCCTCGACGATGGCGGACGTGTGCGCCTGCGACACCTGGTGGGTGATGTAGCGGTCCATCGCCGCCCAGTCCCACTCCTCCGCGGCCTCGTGCCAGGCGGCCATGACGAGGTCGAGCCCGCCGCGCAGCAGCGCCGCCGCGTCGGTGAACATGCCGTCGTCGCTGCCGACGCACAGGTCGTGGAACTGGGTCGCGGCCCGCGTGACGCCCCCGAGCAGCCGGTGGCCCTCGGGGTGCTCGTCCGTGCGTCCCAGCACCGCCGCGGCCGCGCCCGAGCCCAGGGTCAGGCTCGCGAACTCGCTCATGAACGCCTCGCGGTCGCCGTCGCCGCGCAGCAGGCGGTCGACGGTGTTCACCTGGATCTCGTCCGCGTCCTCGCCGGCGAGGACGACCGCGTGCGAGACCTGCCCCGCGTCGATCATCGTCGCCGCCAGGCTCATGCCGTTGACGAAGCCGAGGCAGGCGTTCGCCACGTCGAAGTTCACGGCGGACGTCGGCAGGTCCAGCCCGTGGTGCAGCCGCACCGCGACGGAGGGCTCGAGGTGCTTGCGCGTCACGGAGGTGTTGATGAGGAGGCCGATCTGGGCCGGGTTCACGCCCGCCTCGTAGAGCGCGGCCTTGCCCGCGGCGACGGTCGCCTCGTCGGAGCCCTCGCCCGGGGCCCAGTTGCGGCGCTCGACGACGCCGGCGACGCGCTCGAGCAGCGTGCGGGGCAGGCGCAGGCGCCGCAGCGCCGGCGCGAGGCGCTGCTGGATCTCCGCGGAGGTGGTGACGCGGCTGGGGAGGGCGCTCGTGACGGAGAGGAGGGACACGTTCCGGAACCGGGTGGTGGCGTTGCCGGGCACGTGGTCTCCCTGGGGTCCGGACGGGGTCGCTGGCGGTCGGCCCGTCGGGCAGGACGGGGGCCGGCGGGCCCGGGCGGGTCTCACGAGGATAGGGACCGCGCCGGGCCCGAGCGACCCGGCGCCCCCCGGGACGGCCCGTCGAGGTCCGCCGGGGGTCCGTCGCCGGTCCGCCGGGGGTCCGCCGGGGGTCCGCTGTGCTGCAATGGGCGCGTGGCCACCACCGCCCCGAGCAGGACCGACGCCCCCGCCGCCGTGACGGACGCCACGCCCACGGGCGGGGACGGGGCCGCCCCCCGCGCCGCCGGGGCCCGCGCCCCCCGTGCCGCCCGTGCCCCCCGCGCCCCCCGTGCCGCGACCCCGGTGGTCGTGGAGACGCTGGCCCCCGGGGCCGTGCCGTCGCGCGCGGCGGTCGCGGCCCTCGCCGGCAGGGCCCGGGAGCACGACGGCGTCGAGGCGCTGTCGGAGGCCACGCTGCTGGGCCTGCGGCGCCGGTCCGACGACGAGGGGCCCGTGCACGTCGTCGCGCGCGTCGGGCGCCGCCACGTCGGCTACGCGGCCCTGACGCCCGCCGCGCCTGGGTCGCCGCGGCCCGTCGCGGAGCTCGTCGTCGACCCGCGCTACCGCCGGCGCGGGATCGGCGCCTCCCTCCTGGCCCGGGTGGCGGGCCTGGCGCCGGGCGGGTTCGGGGTCTGGGCGCACGGCGACCTGCCCGCGGCCCGGGCGCTGGGCGCGCGGCTGGGGCTGGAGCCGGGCCGCGTCCTGCTGCGCCTGGGGCGCGACCTCGTCGCCGACCCGCCCGCGGGACCGGCGCGCGGGCTGCCCTCCGGCCACGCCGTGCGCGCCTTCCGCCCCGGGCAGGACGAGGCCGCCTGGCTGGACCTCAACGCCCGGGCCTTCGCCGGCCACGAGCAGGGCCTCCTCACGCCCGAGGACCTGCACGCCCGCCAGGGCGAGCCCTGGTGGGACCCCGCGGGGCTGTGGCTCGTCGAGCGCGAGGGGGCCCTCGTCGCCTCCGTGTGGACGAAGGTCGACCCGCCGGACGGCGGGGTCGGCGAGCTGTACGTCCTCGCCGTGGACCCGGCGGCCCAGGGCTCCGGGCTCGGCGGCGCCCTCGTGGACCGGACCGTGCGGGCCTTCGCCGACGCGGGCCTGCGGCGCGCGGTCCTGTACGTCGACGAGGCCAACGAGCGGGCCGTGCGCGCCTACCGGCGGGCGGGCTTCACGACGGAGCGCACCGACGTGGTGCTCGCGACGCCGCGCGGCGACGCGGCGGGGAGCGAGGCCCGGGACGCGGTGCCCGCGCCGCCGGCAGGTGACGGGGAGGTGAACGGCGGGCGGACGCGGACGTCACCGGGCGGTGCCACCATGACCCCCATGACCGAGGCGCCCGCGATCGACGACTCCCTGGCCGCGCACATCGCCGAGCACATCGACCCCTCGCGCCCGCCGCGCCGGGACGAGGTGCCGCGGGTCGAGGAGGTCGCCCACGAGCCGCTGCCCGAGGACCGGTTCCTCGACCGGGAGATCTCGTGGCTCGCGTTCAACGAGCGCGTCCTGGAGCTGGCCGAGGACCCGCTGCTCCCGCTGCTGGAGCGCGTGCGCTTCCTGGCGATCTTCGCCTCGAACCTCGACGAGTTCTTCATGGTCCGCGTCGCCGGCCTCAAGCGCCGGATCGCCACGGGCCTGGCCGTCACCGCGGCGTCGGGCCTGTCCCCGCGCCAGGTGCTCGAGGCCATCTCCGAGCGCGCGCACGAGCTCCAGGAGCGCCACGCCCGGGTCTTCGCCGACACGGTGCAGCCGGCCCTCGCCCACGAGGGCATCACCCTCGTGCACTGGGACGAGCTCGCGGAGGACGAGCAGGACCGCCTGCGCAAGTACTTCCGGCGCCAGATCTTCCCCGTGCTCACGCCGCTGGCGGTCGACCCGGCGCACCCCTTCCCGTACATCTCCGGGCTCTCGCTGAACCTCGCGGTGGTCGTGGTCAACCCCGGCACGGGCAAGGAGCACTTCGCGCGCGTCAAGGTGCCGCCGCTGCTGCCCCGCTTCATCGCGGTGGACGCCGCGGGCCGCCCCGGCACGCCGGCCAAGGCCGGGGTCGACGGCGGGCCGATGTCCTTCGTGCCCATCGAGGAGGTCATCGGCCACCACCTCGACCAGCTCTTCCCCGGCATGACTGTGCAGGAGCACCACACCTTCCGCGTCACCCGCAACGAGGACGTGGAGGTCGAGGAGGACGACGCCGAGAACCTCCTCCAGGCCATGGAGAAGGAGCTGCTGCGCCGCCGCTTCGGCCCGCCCGTGCGCCTGGAGATCGCGGGCTCCATCACCCCGCGCATCCGCCGCCTGCTCGCCCGCGAGCTGGGCATGGCGGAGGACGAGGTGTACGAGCTGCCCGCGCCGCTGGACCTCACGGGCCTGAACCTCGTCGCCGACCTCGACCGGCCGGACCTGCACTTCGCCCGCTTCGTGCCGACCACCCCGCGGCAGCTGGCGGAGGTGGAGAGCGCGACGCCGACGAACGTCTTCGAGGCCATCCGCCGGCGCGACGTGCTGCTGCACCACCCGTACGACTCCTTCTCCACCTCCGTGCAGACCTTCCTGCAGCAGGCGGCGGCGGACCCGGGGGTGCTGGCCATCAAGCAGACGCTCTACCGCACCTCGGGCGACTCCCCCATCGTCGACGCCCTCATCGACGCGGCGCAGGCGGGCAAGCAGGTCCTCGCGCTGGTGGAGATCAAGGCCCGGTTCGACGAGCAGAACAACATCGAGTGGGCCCGCAAGCTCGAGCAGGCGGGCGTGCACGTCGTGTACGGCATCGTCGGGCTGAAGACCCACTGCAAGCTCTCGCTCGTGGTCCGCCAGGAGAGCGACGGGCTGCGTCGCTACTGCCACATCGGCACGGGCAACTACAACCCGAAGACGGCCCGCCTCTACACGGACATCGGCCTGCTCACCTGCGACCCGGAGATCGGGCAGGACCTCACGCGGCTGTTCAACCAGCTCTCGGGCTACGCGCCCAAGTCGCGCTTCCACCGGCTGCTCGTCGCCCCGCGCTCCGTGCGCACGGGCCTCGTCGCCCGGATCGACCGCGAGGCCGCGGCCGCCCGGGACGGCAAGGACGCCTGGATCAAGATCAAGGTCAACTCCATGGTCGACGAGGCGACGATCGACGCCCTGTACCGGGCGTCGCAGGCGGGCGTCCAGGTCGACCTGGTGGTGCGCGGCATCTGCGCCGTCCAGCCGGGGCGCCCGGGGCTGTCGGAGAACATCCGGGTGCGCTCCGTGCTCGGGCGGTTCCTCGAGCACTCGCGGATCTTCGCCTTCGCCCACGGGGAGCCCGTGGAGGGCGGCGCCGAGGGCCCGGAGGTGTACATCGGCTCGGCGGACCTCATGCACCGCAACCTGGACCGACGGGTCGAGACGCTCGTGCGGGTGCTCGACCCCGACCACGTCGCCACCCTCATCGACCTCGTCGACATGTCGCTCGACCCGAACGTCGCCGCGTGGCACCTCGCCGCCGACGGCTCCTGGTCCCGCCGCCACCTCGACGACGCCGGCACCGCCCTCGTCGACCAGCAGACGATGCTCATCGCGCGCCACCGCCAGCGCCGGCGCACCGCCGTCTCGTGAGCCCGCGCGGCGCGCCGGACGTCGTGGCGGCCGGGGCGCTCGTGTGGCGGGAGGCGGGCGACGAGCTCGAGCTGCTCCTCGTCCACCGCCCCCGCTACCGGGACTGGTCCTGGCCCAAGGGCAAGGCGGAGGACCGGGAGGCGCTGCCGGACACGGCGCGCCGCGAGGTGGGCGAGGAGACGGACCACGAGGTCGTCCTCGGCCCGCGCCTGCCGGGCCTGACGTACCGGCTGGAGGACGGGCGCCGCAAGGTCGTGCACTACTGGGCGGCGCGCGTGGCCGACCCCGACGACCCGTCGCTCGCCGCCCGGCCGCCCCGGGTCACGGCCGACGCCGACGAGATCGACCGCGTCCGGTGGTTCGGCGCCGAGGAGGCCCGGCATCGGCTCACCCGGCGGGCCGACGCCGAGCCCCTGGACGCCCTGCTGGCCGCGCACGCGCGCGGCCGCCTGGACACGTGGCCGGTCGTCGTCGCCCGCCACGGCCGGGCGCGCAAGCGGGCCGGGTGGGACGGGACGGAGGGCGACCGGCCCCTGACGGACGTCGGCCGCGAGCAGGCCCGCGCGCTCGTGCCCACCCTGGCCGCGTTCGGGGTCCGGCAGGTCGTCACGAGCGACTGGGACCGCTGCTGGAGCACGGTCGCGCCCTACGCCCGGGCCGCGGACCTGCCGGTGCAGGTCGAGCCCGCCCTCACCGAGACGGCGCACGAGAGCTCGCCGGCCCGCGTCGCGCACGTGGTGCAGGGGCTCCTGGCGGGCGGGCGGCCGGCGGTCCTGTGCACCCACCGGCCCGTCCTGCCGACGGTCGTGGACGTCGTCGCCGCCCACGCCCGGCGCGCGGTCGCCGACGAGCTGCCCGCCTCCGACCCGTTCCTGCGCCCGGGCGAGGTGCTCGTCGCGCACGTGGCCGCCACGGCGCGGGGCCCGCGGGTCGTGGCCGCGGAGCGCCACCGCAGCCGGGACCGCCGGGCGGCCGTCGCGGTCCCGCTGCAGGGCTGACCCCCGCGCGGCGCGCGCGCCCCCCGCGCCGCGCCCGCTCAGCCGATGAGCGCGTCGAGCCCGAGGAAGACGACGGCGCCGACGAGGGCCGCCGCGGGGATGGTGAGCACCCAGGCGATCGCGATGTTCTTCGCGACGCCCCACCGGACCGCCGAGAGCCGGCGGGTCGCGCCGACGCCCATGATCGCCGAGGTGATCGTGTGGGTGGTCGAGACGGGCGCGTGCAGCCAGTACGCGTTGGCGTACAGCACGACGGCGGACACCGACTCGGCGACGAAGCCGCGGGCCGGGTCGAGCTCGATGATCTTGCGGCCGAGGGTGCGCATGATGCGCCAGCCGCCGGAGTAGGTCCCCAGGGAGATCGCGGTGGCGGCGGCGATCTTCACCCACAGCGGGATGGTGTCTCCCGTGTGGAAGCCGCCGGCGACGAGCGCGAGCACGATGACGCCCATCGTCTTCTGCGCGTCCTGGAGCCCGTGCCCCAGCGCCATCGCGGCCGCCGACACGGTCTGCGCGAGCCGGAACCGGCGCGTCGTGCGTCCGGGCGGGCGGTTCCGCACGAGCCAGAGCACCCCGACCATGACGCCGAAGGCGACGAGGAACCCCAGCAGCGGCGAGAAGACCATCGGGACGACGACCTTGTCGAGGATCGCGTCCCAGTGGACGGTGACGCCGGAGGCGACGCCCACGCCCGTCAGCCCGCCGATGAGGGCGTGCGTCGAGGACGACGGCAGCCCGAACCACCACGTCAGCAGGTTCCAGATGACGGCGCCGACGAGGGCCGACAGGACCACGACGAGCCCGGTGTGGGCGGCCACGTCGGACAGCGTGATGATGTCCTCGGCGATGGTCGTGGCCACCTCCGTGCCCAGGAGCGCGCCCACGAGGTTGAAGAACGCCGCCATGAGCAGCGCGGCCCGCGGGGTCAGGGCGCGCGTGGACACCGACGTCGCGATCGCGTTGGCGGCGTCGTGGAAGCCGTTCGTGTAGTCGAAGCCCAGGGCGACGACCACGACGACGATGACGAGCGCGAGCTCCACCGGTCCTCAGGACTCCTTGAGCGCGATGGTCTCGACGGTGTTCGCCACCCGCTCGAACGCGTCCGCGGCGTCCTCGAGGCGCTCCACGACCTCCTTGAGCTTCATGAGCTCGATGGCGTCGGTGACCTCGTCGAACAGCGCGGCGACGAGGGACCGGTAGGTCTTGTCCGCCTGGTTCTCCAGCCGGTTGACCTCCACCCAGTACTCGCGCAGCGAGTCCATCGCGCGCAGGCGCGGCATGGCGGCGGCGGTGAGCTCGGCGCACCGCTGCAGCACCGCGACCTGCTCCGACACCTGGGCGGGCAGCGCCTCGACCTTGTAGAGCACGATCCGGTCGGCGGCCTCGTCCATGAGGTCCATGCAGTCGTCCAGGCGCGAGGCCAGCTCGTAGATGTCGTCCCGGTCGAACGGGGTGACGAACGTCTGGTTCAGCCGCCGCATGATGCCGTGCGTGGCCTCGTCGGCGGCGTGCTCGACGTCGCTGATCCGCGCGGCGATCTGCACGCGCCCCTCGCGGTCCGCCCCGAGGAGCTGCGCGAGCAGGTCGGCGCCGGTCACGAGGTGCTGGGCCTGGGCGGCGAACAGGTCGAAGTACGAGGTGTCGCGCGGGGTGAGGCGCAGGCGCACAGGGGTCTCCGTCAGGGGCGGGTCGGGACCGGACCAGGCTAGGGCACCGGCGCGGGCCCGACGAACAGCGCATGAACGCGACGTGAACGCGCGGGGTGCCGCGGGCTGCCGCGGGGAGGGCTGCCCGGGAGGAGGGGGTGGCGCCGGACCGGGAGCGCCTCTCGGCGCGCGGCCGCTCTAGGCGGCTCAGGGTGGAGCCCGGGGCTACCGCGGCCCGACGCCGCGCCCACTGTAGCCGCGGGGCCGGGGGCCCGCGATCAGTCGAGCACGCCCTGGCGCCACAGCGCCGCGGCGCGGACGAGCTCCTCCGCGGTCCGGCCCAGGGCCGCCGCGCCGCGGGTCGTGCGGTCCGCGCCCTGCGGGTCGACGAGGTCGAGGTGGTCCGCGTCGAGGGCGCCGCCCGTGGACAGCACCCGGCAGAAGGCGGCGGCCCGCTCGAGCGCCACGGCGAGGTCGCCCGCGTACACGCCGGAGAGCACGGCGTCGGCGACGGCGCGCACGTCGTCGGGCCCCGGCGGGAGCGCCACGCCGGCGACCGCACCCTGCACGGGGGCGCGCTCGACGCCCTGCCGGTAGCGGTCGGCGACGGTCACGGGGTCGCGGCGGACCCACTCGCGCAGCACGTAGAGCCGCCACAGGGCGCCGGGCAGGCTCCCGGCCGGGCTGTCCGACCACAGCGACGCGACGAGCTCGAGCCCCTCGTGCTCGACGAGCGCGACGAGGCGGGCCAGCACGTCGGGGTCGCCCTCGGCCCGCCCGCGGTGGACGAGGGCGGCCGCCGTCGCGTGGGCGAGCTCGGCCCGGCGGGCGGGGTCGAGGCCGCCCGGGATCGCCGCCGCGGCGGTCGTGTCGAGCAGCGCGGGGCGGCGGGGACGGGCGGGTCGGTCGGCGGGGTCGGCGGGCCTCACGCCGTCGATGATGCACCGCCGCGCCGCCCCGGGCCGCCGACGTGCACCGACGCGGGGACCGGGGCAGGGTGTCCGGGTTGCCGTGCCGTCCGCCCGTCGAGGGCCGACCCGTCGTGAGGAACCCGCCGTGAGGAACCCGTCATGAGCCACCCGTCCGCCCGCCCCGAGCGCGCGTCCCGTCCGGGGCACCAGGGCAAGGCGATCGGCCTGGCCGTCGCCGCCGCCGTCGGCGGCTTCCTGTTCGGGTTCGACTCCTCCGTCATCAACGGCGCCGTCGACGCGGTCGAGGGCGAGTTCGACCTCGCGCCCGTCGTCACGGGGCTCGTCGTGGCGGTCGCCCTGCTGGGCTCCGCCGTGGGCGCCTGGGCCGGCGGCCGGCTCGCCGACCGCTGGGGACGCACCCGCGTCATGCTGCTCGGCGCGGTCGTCTTCCTCGTCTCCTCGATCCTGTCGGCCGCCGCCTTCGCCGCGTGGGACCTCGCGCTGTGGCGCTTCCTGTGCGGCATCGGCATCGGCATCGCCTCCGTCATCGCGCCGGCCTACATCGCGGAGATCTCCCCCGCCCGGCTGCGCGGCCGCCTCGGCTCCCTGCAGCAGCTGGCGATCACGCTCGGCATCTTCGCCGCCCTGCTCTCGGACCAGGTCATCGCCACCAGCGCCGACGGCGCCGGGGAGCCCTTCTGGTTCGGCTGGGCCGCCTGGCGCTGGATGTTCCTCGTCGCCGCGGTGCCCGCGGTCGTCTACGGCGCGCTGGCGCTCTCCATCCCCGAGTCCCCGCGGTTCCTCGTCGCGAACGGCCGGTCCGACGAGGCCCGCCGCGTCCTGGAGCGGGTGCTGCCCCCCGGGGAGGACGCCGGGCGCCGCGTGGAGGAGATCACGCGGTCCGTCGAGGAGGACCGGGCCAACGCCGAGGGCGCCTCGCTGCGCGGCCCCCGGTTCGGACTGCTGCCCATCGTCTGGGTCGGCATCCTGCTGTCGGTGTTCCAGCAGTTCGTCGGGATCAACGTGATCTTCTACTACTCCACGACGCTGTGGCAGGCCGTCGGGTTCGACGAGAGCCAGTCCTTCACGGTCTCGACGATCACGTCCGTGACGAACGTGCTGGTCACGTTCATCGCCATCGGCCTCGTCGACCGCGTCGGCCGGCGGCCGATCCTGCTCGCCGGGTCCCTGGGCATGGCCGTGTCCCTCGGCGCCATGGCGGTCGCGTTCACGCAGGCGAGCGGCAGCGGCGAGGACATCTCCCTGTCCGGCCCGTGGGGGGTCGTGGCGCTCGTCGGCGCCAACGCCTTCGTCGTCTTCTTCGGCGCCTCGTGGGGCCCGCTCGTCTGGGTGCTGCTCGGCGAGATGTTCCCCAACCGCATCCGGGCCGCCGCCCTCGGCGTCGCCGCCGCGGCGCAGTGGATCGCGAACTTCCTCATCACCGTGTCGTTCCCGCCGCTGCTCGACACCTTCGGCGCGGCCATCCCGTACTTCATGTACACGGCGTTCGCGGTGCTCTCGTTCGTCTTCGTGCTCGTCCGGGTGCCGGAGACGAAGGGCATGGAGCTCGAGGAGATGCACGGCGAGGCGTACAGCCGTCCCGGCCGCTGACCACCGCCCGACGACCACCGGCCCGACGACCACCGGCAGCACGACGCCCCCGACCCGTGAGGGCCGGGGGCGTCGTCGTGCGTGCTGCGCCCTGCCTGCTGCGCCGTGCGTGCTGCGCCGTGCGCCGGCCGGTCAGGCCTCGGGCTCGAAGGTCAGGCTCACGGAGTTCATGCAGAAGCGGTCACCCGTCGGCGTCTGGGGCGCGTCGTCGAAGACGTGCCCCAGGTGCGAGCCGCAGCGCGCGCAGAGCACCTCCGTGCGGACCATGCCGAGCGTGCGGTCCGTGTGCAGCTCCACGGCGTCGCCGGCCAGCGGCGAGAAGAAGCTCGGCCACCCGCAGTGGGAGTCGAACTTCGTGTCGGAGCGGAACAGCTCGTTGCCGCAGGCGCGGCAGCGGTACACGCCGGCCCGCTTCTCGTCGAGCAGGGCGCCGGTCCAGGGGCGCTCCGTGCCGGCGCGGCGCAGCACCTGGAACTCCGCGGGGTCCAGGAGCGTGCGCCACTCCTCGTCGGTCCGGGTCACGGCGTAGCCGCCGGTCGAGCCCGTCGTGTCGGTCGTCATGTGCGGGTCCCCTCCGCCCGTGCGGGTCGTCGTGCGTCTCACGACGGGGCACGGGCCCTCGTGGGCCGGCGGACCGGCCCCCCGGCGCAACAGCGTCGACCCCCGCCCTCATCCCCGCCACCCCCGCTCTCCTCGCCTCCCTCCCTCCCTCCCTCCCGACGAGATGCCCCTCCCGACCGCCCGCACCCCGGCCCACCCGACCCGAACCGGCACCTCGTCGGGAAACGGGCGGCCTCCCACCCTCCCCACGAGATGCCCCTCCCGGCCGCTTCCGGCCGCGCGCGACCGGTCCGGACCGGCACCTCGTGGCGGGGAGGGTCCACCCGCGCCGGTGGGCCGTCCGTGCGAACGCCGGGACGCGTCCGGGTGCACGGGTCAGGACGACCTCCCGCCCGTCGATAGGGCGGGGGCACGCCGGGGAGGGGCCGCGGCGGCGCGACCGCACCCGGCCACGGGCCGGGCGCGGGCACGGACCGGACGAGGGGGCGGCGTGACGGGGGACGCGGTGCTCGTGCTCACGCCCGTGACGGGGGGCTTCTACTTCGGCGAGGTCGTCGGCGCGGTGCAGCGCGAGGCCGCCCGCCGCGGGCGGCGCGTCGTCGTCCAGCAGACCGGCGACGCCGGCATCCGCCCCGTCGTCTCCGGCGACCCGCCCGCGGGCACGTTGCCCCTGGGCTGGGACGCGGCGGCCGGGGCGGTCGTGCTGGCCAACGCCGTGGACCGCACGTACGTCGAGCGGCTGCGCAGGGTCATGCCCGTGGTGCTCGGCGCCGCGGAGGTGCGGGTCCCGGGCGTGCCCGCCGCCGCGCCGGACAACACCGGCGGGACCCTCGTCGCGGTCCGGCACCTCGTCGAGCACGGGCACCGGCGCATCGGCTTCGTCGGCAACGTCGGCCACACGGACATGCGGGAGCGGTACGCGGGCTACCACGAGGCGATGCTCGAGCTCGGCCTCGCCCCCGACCCCCGGCACTTCCTCGCGACGACGGACCACGGCACGCGCGCCGGCGAGCGCGCCGGCGCGGCCCTGCGCGCGCTGGAGGACCCGCCGACGGCGGTCGTCTGCGCGTCGGACCGCAACGCCCTGGGCCTCGTGGCGGACCTGACGGCGCACGGCGTGCGGGTGCCGCAGGACGTGGCCGTCGTCGGGTTCGACAACGTCGAGGCCGCGGCCTACTGCGTCCCGGGCCTGACGACGGTCGACCAGCCCTTCCACCTCACGGGCGGCCTGGCCGCCCGGATGCTGCTCGCCGCCCTCGACGGCGACGACCCGGCCGCGCAGGTCCAGCCGCCCGCCGGCCTGCTGCTGCGCGGCTCCTGCGGCTGCCCCGACGAGCCCGTGCACGTCCCCGCCCCCGCCCCGGTCCCCGCGCACGGCACGCCCGGGCACGGGACCGCCGCCGCGGGCGCCGACACGGAGCTGCGCCGCGCGCTGGCCCCGCTCGTCGGGACCGGGGCCGACGGCGACCTCGGCGACGGCGGCGCGGCCCGGGCCGAGGTCGCGGTGACCGCCGCGGCGGTGGCGGCCCTCGTCGCGGACGCGGTGTCCTCCGGGCGGGTCCCGACGGGCGCCGAGGTCGCCGCCGCCCTGCTGCCCGTCACGGAGGGCGGCCCCCGGGCGGACGGCCCGGACCGGGCGGTCACGGCCGTCGGCGCGTACCTGCACGCGCTCGGGACGGGCCTGCCCGACGCCGAGCACGCGGCCGCGCCCGTCCTGGCGGCGCTGCGCGGGCGCCTGCCCGCCGCGCTCTCGCACCTGCACGCCGGCCTCTACCTGCGGCGGGCCCAGGGCGCGGAGTCCTCGCTCCTCGAGCAGCACGACGTCAGCCTGGCGCTGCTCGGGCACGGCGCGGGCGCGCCCCGGTCGCTCGCGTGGATGGCCCGGACGTCCGCGCGGGGCGCGGTGCTCGCGCTGTGGCGCGGGGAGCGGCTCGTCGTCGAGGGCGTCTACGACCCCGAGGACGCCTACGCCCTCGCGCCCGGCACCCCCTGCGACCCCGCGACCTTCCCGCCGCCCGCCCTGCTCGCCTCCGTGCGCCCCGAGCGCGGCGAGGTCGCCTACGTCCTGCCGGTGCGGGCGCGGGGCCGCGACTGGGGCCTGCTCGCCGTCGTCGGGTCCGTCGACGCGAGCCTGCGGCGCGAGAGCTACAACCAGTGGGCCGCGCTGCTGTGCGCGAGCTTCGAGCAGGAGGAGCTCTCGCACTCCCTGCGCTCGAGCGAGGAGCGCTACGGGCTCCTGGCGAGCGCGATGAACGAGGGCCTGTGGGACGGGGACGTCGCCACGGGCGAGGTCAACTTCTCCTCCCGGTGCGTCACCCTGCTCGGCCTGGACCACGTGCCCGCGCCCGAGCGGGGCGCCCAGTGGCGCCGCGGCGTCCACCCCGAGGACCTGCCGCGCCTCGTCGCGGGCCTGCGCACGACCTCCGCGGGCGAGCCGGGCACGGCGGTCGCCGAGGTGGAGTTCCGCTACCGCGGCCCCGGCGACACCCGTCACCGCTGGCTGCTCGCCCGGGCCATGCCCTACCGGCAGGGCGGCGACGACCACGGCACGCGCCGCGTGCTGGGGTCGCTGGCCGACCACACGCACCGCAAGCACCTCGAGGAGGAGCTGCGCAAGCACGCCCTCGTCGACCCGATCACGGGGCTGGGCAACCGGCGCGCCTTCCTCGAGCGGCTCACGCGCTCGGTCGGCCGTGCCGC
Source organism: Cellulomonas endophytica (assembly GCF_004123805.1). Classification (GTDB taxonomy): domain Bacteria; phylum Actinomycetota; class Actinomycetes; order Actinomycetales; family Cellulomonadaceae; genus Cellulomonas; species Cellulomonas endophytica. Next base: position 26,231 of record NZ_RWJX01000023.1, read on the forward strand.
CGAGGGCGTCCCGTTCGCGGTGCTCTTCCTCGACCTCGACCGCTTCAAGGTCATCAACGACTCCCTCGGCCACGGCACGGGCGACCGGCTGCTGCGCGCGGTCGGCGAGCGCCTGCGCGGCGCGGTCCGGCCCGGCGACACCGCGGCGCGCTTCGGCGGCGACGAGTTCGCGGTCCTCATCGACGGGGTCGCCGCCGACGCCGTGCCCGCCGTCGTGCAGCGGGTGCGCGAGTCCCTCGTGCGCCCCGTCGACGTCAACGGCCACTCCCTGTGGCTGTCGGCGAGCATCGGCATCGCCGTGTCCTCCGCCGGCTACGAGACCGCCGAGGACGTCCTGCGCGACGCCGACACGGCCATGTACGACGCGAAGGGCCGCGAGCGCGGGTCCGTCTCCTGGTTCCACCCGGCGATGCACGACGCGGCCGTGCACCACCTGTGGCTGCACGACCAGACGCAGCGGGCGCTCGAGCGCGACGAGTTCGAGGTCCACTACCAGCCCATCGTCGACCTCGACGACCGGCCGCTCACCCGCTTCGAGGCGCTCGTGCGCTGGCGGCACCCCGAGCGCGGGCTCGTGCCGCCGTCGGACTTCCTGCCGCTCATGGAGGAGACGGGGCTCGTCGTGGCGCTCGGCCGCTGGGTCGTGGAGCAGGTCTGCGCCGACGTGGCCCGGTGGCGGCGCACGCACCGGGGGCCGGTGTCCGTGAGCGTCAACCTGTCCGACCGGGAGTTCTGGGACGCGGGGCTGCTGCCGGCCTACCTCGACGCGATCGGCCGCCACGGGCTGGGCCCGCAGCACGTCGCCCTCGAGATCACCGAGCGCGTCATCGCGCGCAGCCCGGAGCTGGCCGAGGAGCTCGTGGAGGGCTTCCGGGCGGCCGGCCTCAGCCTCCACATCGACGACTTCGGCACGGGGCACTCCTCGCTGCAGACCCTGCAGCGCTACCCCGTCGACGCCCTGAAGATCGACCGGTCCTTCGTCGCCGACCTGCCGGAGGACGAGCGGAGCACGGAGCTCGTCCGGGCGATCGTCGCCATGGGCCGGGCGCTGGGGCTCGACGTCGTCGCGGAGGGCGTCGAGACGCCGAGCCAGCTGCGTGCGCTGCGGGCCATCGGCTGCGCGAGCGCCCAGGGGTACCTGTTCTCCCGGGCGGTCCCCGCCGACCGGGCGCGCGAGATGCTCGGCCTGCCGGTGCCGGCCCTCGCCGCCCGGCCCGCCGTGGCCTGACGCCGGGCGTCCCGACGAGCGGCCCGGCCCGGCCCGGTGGGGCCGGCGCGGCCGGGTCGGCCGGGTCCGCTGGGTCGGCCGGTCAGGCCAGCGCCGCCGCCGTGCTGCGCCGGTCGCGCTCGACCCGGGCGACGTAGGCGTGCAGGTGCTCCCGGTCCTTGGCGTCCAGCCCGACGATGCGGCAGCCGTGGTGCTCGACGTCGCCGTGCTGGGCGGACCGCACGACGAGGAGCCGGACGGGCAGCGGCTCCAGGCCGCCGCCCGGGGCCCGGCGTGCCTCGGGGATGTGCGTGTCGACCTCGTCGCCCACCGCCAGCGCCGGCCGGGACACCACACGGACGCCGTCGGCGGACAGGTCGACGACGACCATGCGCACGGCGTCGGCGTCCTCGTCGGGGGTCGCGGCGTCCTCGTCGGGCTCGGCGACGCCCTCCGCCCCCTCCGCCGGCGGGCGCACGCGGCGGCCCGGGACGGTCACGCCGACGGGGATCCGCAGGGCCGAGCGCAGCTGGGTGGAGCGCACGAGGACGACCTCGCGCAGGACGACCTCGCCGTCGTCGACCCGGTCGACCACGCCCGCGTAGTCCCAGAGGCCGCGGGCCGCGCTCGCGATGCGCAGCCGGACCTTGCGTCCGGTGGTGAGGCCGCGGTCCGGGGCGGCGGCGAGCCCGTCGGCCGTGACGACGAGCCCCGCCGGCTCCTGCTCCGCCCGCTCGGGCCGCACGACGGCGCGCGTCCCCTGCAGGGTCTGGAGCACGCCCGCGGTGCTCTCCTCCCCCGCCAGCAGCGTGCAGGGCAGCATCTCGTGCACGGACCCGTCCTCTCCCCGGGCCGCGGCCCGACGTCGCCCCCCGCTCCCCGACGGGACCGGACTGCCCTGATCCTCGCACCGGCGGGGGTCCCCGCGCTCCCCTCCCGCGGCGACAGCGGGCCCGGGGGCGGAATAGCCTCGCAGGCGGCGTCGTTGTCGGCGGGTGATCGATGCAGACGCATACATTTGGAGGCGGTCGCGGTGCAGTTCGGGATCTTCACGGTCGGGGACGTCACGACGGACCCGACGACGGGCAGCACGCCCGACGACACCGAGCGCGTCCGCTCGATGCTCACCATCGCCGAGCACGCGGACCAGGCCGGCCTCGACGTCGTGGCGTTCGGCGAGCACCACAACCCGCCGTTCGTGCCCTCGTCGCCGACGACGATGCTCGGCTACGTCGCGGGACGGACCACGAACGTCGTGCTGTCGACCGCGACGACGCTCATCACGACGAACGACCCCGTCCGCCTGGCCGAGGAGTACGCGATGCTCCAGGTCATCGCCGACGGGCGGATGGACCTCATGCTCGGCCGTGGCAACACGGGGCCCGTCTACCCCTGGTTCGGCCAGGACATCCGCCAGGGCCTGAACCTCGCCGTGGAGAACTACGCGCTGCTGCGCCGGCTGTGGACCGAGGACGTCGTGGACTGGGAGGGGAAGTTCCGGACCCCGCTCCAGGGCTTCACCTCCACGCCCCGCCCCCTCGACGGCGTGGCGCCCTTCGTGTGGCACGGCTCCATCCGCTCCCCCGAGATCGCGGAGCAGGCCGCCTACTACGGCGACGGCTTCTTCCACAACAACATCTTCTGGCCCATGAGCCACACGCAGCAGATGGTCCGCTTCTACCGCCAGCGCTACGAGCACCACGGCCACGGCCGGGCCGACCAGGCGATCGTCGGCCTGGGCGGGCAGGTGTTCATGCGCAAGGACTCGCAGCGGGCCTGGGACGAGTTCCGCCCCTACTTCGACCGGGCGCCCGTCTACGGGCACGGCCCCTCCATGGAGGACTTCACCCGCGAGACGCCGCTGACGGTCGGCAGCCCGCAGCAGGTCATCGACCGCTACTCCCGCTTCCGCGAGAGCGTCGGCGACTTCCAGCGGCAGCTGTTCCTCGTCGACCACGCGGGCCTGCCGCTGAAGACCGTCCTGGAGCAGATCGACCTCCTCGCCGAGGAGGTCGTGCCCGTGCTGCGGCGCGAGGCCGAGTCGGCCCGGCCGGCGCACGTGCCCTCCGACCCGCCCTCGCACGCCCAGCGCGTGGCCGCGGCCCGGGCCGGGGACGCCGGCACCGCTCCGGCCGCGGGCCGCGACGGCGAGGCGGTGGCCTCGTGACGGTCCACCCGCTGGGCCGGTCGGGGGCGGCGCCACGGCGGCTCGTCGTGGTCTCGGCCGGGATCTCGCAGCCGTCGTCGACGCGGCTGCTGGCCGACCGGCTCGCCGAGGCGACGGTCGCGGGCCTGACGGCCCGTGGCCTCACCTGCGAGGTGACGGTCGTCGAGGTCCGCGACCTCGCGCACGACGTGGTGAACCACCTGCTCACGGGCTTCCCGTCGCAGGCCCTGTCCGCCTCGCTCGACGCGGTGACGAACGCGGACGGCGTCGTCGCGGTCACGCCGATCTTCGCGGCGTCCGCCTCGGGCCTGTTCACGTCCTTCGTGGACGTGATCGACAAGGACGCGCTCGTCGGCACGCCCGTGCTGCTCGGCGCCACGGGCGGCACGTCGCGGCACTCCCTGGCGGTGGAGCACGGGGTGCGCCCCCTGTTCACCTACCTGCGGGCGCACGTGGAGTCGACCGCGGTCTTCGCCGCCACCGACGACTGGGGCGGCACGGGCGACGAGGTGAAGCCGCTGCCCGCCCGCATCCGCCGGGCCGGCGACGAGCTCGCGGCGACGATGGCCGGGCGGGCGCCGGCGCTCCCGGCCGACCCGTTCGGCGACGTCCCCTCGTTCGAGACGCTGCTCGGGAACGGCTAGGGCGCCACGGTGTCCGAGGGGGCGGCGGAGCGGCTGGACGCGCTCGAGCGGGAGCTGCTCGCGCGCGCCGACCGCGCCCACCGCGACCTCGAGGAGATCCGGCGCGCCCGCACCGCGACCACCGCGGACGACGAGCACGACCCCGAGGGCTCGACGCTGTCCGACGACTGGTCCCGGACGGCGGGCCTGCGCGACGCCGCCCGCGCGGGGCTGGCCGAGGTCGCCGCCGCCCGGCTCCGGCTGGCCGACGGCACGTACGGCACCTGCACGCGGTGCGGCGGCCCTGTCGGCGAGGGGCGCCTGGCGGTGCGGCCGGCCGCCGCCCGCTGCGTCTCCTGCGCCTGACACCGGCCGGGGCCGGACGGACCGGGCAGAGCCGGGCGGTCCGGGCAGAGCCGGACGGAGCGGGCAGATCGGCGTCGCACGGGCCTGCCGACGACCGATCCGGTGGCGGTATGCCGTCGGACCCCTCCATTCCGTGGGCGGGGACCGCTACCGTGGCGCGCACGCAGCGACGGAGGGGGGACGGCCATGGGCGACGGCGCCGCCGCCGGCCTCACCGACGGCACCGGGGCCGACCACGCCTGGGCGCCGGCGGCCTTCCCGCGCCCGGACCTGCAGGGCGTCGGGCTCGTCGCCCGCGTCCACGCCGGCGCGGGCGCCGGCACCGTCGGCTGGCTCGTCCGGCAGCGCCACGCCCTCGCCTGGTTCGGTGTGGCCGCACCCGGGGAGCCGGGTCACACCGTGCACGGCTTCGTCGTCGACGCCCTGCGCGCCGGGGCGCGCCAGGCCCGGCCGGCCGGGGAGCAGTGGCTCTACCTGCTGCGGCTCGTCCCGCACGACCTCCCGGAGGAGCGGGCGCTGCCCGGCCTGCTCGACGAGGTCGGCGCCGCCCGCGCGCGGCGCACGGCCGGGGCGCCGTCGCGCGGCCCCGGGGTGCCGCGCCCGCCGCTGCCCCGGAGGGCACCCGGGACGCGCTGACGCGCCCGTCGCTCAGAGCGCCGTGGCACCCGAGCCCGCGAGCGCGACCTCGACCGCGAGGGCCCGGTGGTCCGACAGGCCGAGGTCGAGGGACTCCCCCGGCGTCACGGCGTGCACGGGCCCCCCGGCGAGCACGTGGTCGAGCTGGCGCACGGGCTCGACCAGGGGGTACGTCGGGGCCGTCACGAGCGGACGCAGGCCGCTGACCCGCGCGGGCGTCGCGCCCGCCATGTTGAGGTCCCCCATGACCAGGTGCGGTCCCGGCATCCGGGCCGTGTCGGCGACGAGGCGCAGCAGCTGCCGCACGTGCCAGCCCGGCACGAACGTCAGGTGCGTGCACACGGCCGTGAGCGGCCCGTCGGGCGTCTCGACGACCGCGGCCACCGCCGACCGCGGCTCGTCGCGCACGAGCACCGGCCAGCGCCGGCCGGGGAACACCACGGGCGTCCGCCGGCTGAGGGCCGGCAGCGTGAGCACCCGCCACTCGCGCACGGGCCAGCGGCTCAGCAGCGCGATCCCGTAGGCGGCGCCGTCGGGCTGCTCGTCGCCGGACGCGGCCACCCACAGGCCCGGCTCGCCGGACAGCGTCGCGACGAACCGGTGGTGCGGGGCGCCCATGGCCTCGGCGGCGATCGTCGTGAGGTCGGCCCCGAACGAGCGCTCCTGCCCGCGGTCGACCTCCTGCAGCGCCAGGACGTCCGCGTCGAGGCGGGCGACGGCGCCGGCGAACCGGTCGAGGTCCACCCGGTCGTCGGACAGGGAACGGCCGTGGAGGATGTTGAACGTCGCCACCCGCACGCGGCCGATCATCCCCTCCGCGCTGCGGGCCCGCGCGGCGAGGTGTACCCATGCAGCATGACGACGGACGACCAGGGGGACTGGACCGCCCTGCAGGACGGCCTGCGCCGGGCCGCGGTGGCGCTCACCGACGCCGAGGTGCCGTTCGCCCTCGTCGGGGGCTACGCGGCGTGGGCGCGCGGCGCCCCCGAGCCCAGCCACGACGCCGACCTCGCCATCGCGGAGGAGGACGTGGAGCGCGCGAAGAGGGCGCTGGACGCGGCCGGCCTCGACGTGCAGCAGCCCGCCGAGAACTGGCTCTTCAAGGCCTTCCACGCGGGCGAGCTCGTCGACGTCATCTACCGCATGGTGGGCGAACCCGTGACGCACGAGCTGCTGTCCACCGCCGAGGAGCTCGAGGTCCTCGCCATCCGGATGCCCGTGCTCCCCGCCACGGAGGTGCTGTCCTCGAAGCTGCGGGTGCTCGGGGAGCACTACTGCGACTTCACGTGGACGCTGCCGATGGCGCGGGCGCTGCGCGAGCAGATCGACTGGGAGCGGCTGCGGCGCGAGACCCTCGACCGGCCCTACGCGCGCGCCTTCCTCTTCCTCTGCGACGAGCTGGGCCTCACGGCGACCGCCGCGGTGCCCTCGGCCGTCCGCGTGGGGTCGGGCCGGTTCCCCGACGAGGGCGACCCCGCCGAGCCCGCCGACCACGCCCGCTGAGCCGGCCGGCCCCGGTCAGGACGTCCGGCCGGTCACCACGACCGGCCGGTCACCACGTCCAGCCGCGCGCGGCGAGGTCCAGCTCCGCGGTGGTGCGGTCCGGCGGGGGTGCGGGGGCGGGCAGGGCCGCGCCGGCGCCAGCCAGGCGCCAGGCGTCGACGAGCACGGCGTCGTAGGCGGCCTCCACCGCCATGAGCCGGCGCGCCCGCGCCCAGATGTGCGGGTCCGCCTCGAGCGCGCGCACCTGGGCCGCCAGCCGCTCGAGCCGGACCTGCAGCGCGAGGGTCTCGAACGGGTCCGGCCCGCGGTCCCGCTCGGCCCGGTGGAACAGCGGGCCGCGGCGCGCCCCGTCCGCGGCCCCGGCGCCGGACAGGGCCCGGGCGAGAGCGGCGAGGGGGGCGTTCCAGACGACCATGGCGCGTCCTCGGTGGGGGGCGGCGCACCGCACGTCGCCGTGGCCCCCACGCTAGCCGCGGGCCCGCCCGCACCACCATCGGTGCGGGCGGGCGTGAGCAGACGTGCAGGGAAGGGACCGTCGAGGCGTCAGGTCCGCCGCGGTGCCCGGCGCGCGAGCACGACGAGGGCCAGGCCGCCCAGCACGAGGACCCCGCCGAGCACGAGGACCTCGCCGGTGCGGGCGCCCGTCGCCGCGAGGGCGGCGCGCGCCGCCACCGGCACGACCTGGAGCACGCCCACGGAGGGCGTCGTCGTCCCCACCACGGGCGGCACGGGCGATGCGGGCGCCGCGGGCGCCGTCGGGGTCAGCACCAGCGGGACGGCGGCGCCGTCGCCCTCCCCGACCGCGAAGTCGGCGGTCGTCGCCGTCCCCGTCTCCAGCGACCACAGCCCGGCCGGGACACCGACGACGACGAGGCGCCCGTCGCGGACCTGCACGGGCAGCAGCACGTCGTCGCCGGTGCGCAGGACGTCGTCCACCCCCGCCCAGCGCACGACGGCGTCCTCGGTGACGGGGGTGCCGTCGGGCGCCGTGACGTCGAGCAGGAGCTGGGCGCCCCCGACGAGGCCGACGTCGGCCCGGCCGGCCCCGGCCTCCGGGACGGTGACGTCGGTGGCGGCGTCCCGGTCACCGTCCTCGTCGAAGGTGACGGCCAGGACCGTGGGCCGGGCGACGACGACGCGGTAGGTGGCCGCGTCGACGCCCGTGAAGGCGTAGCTGCCGCCGGTCCCGGTGGTCCGCGTGGCCACGACCGTGCCCGCCACGTCGGCGAGGACGGCGAACCGGCCCGCGCCGCCCCGGCCCGTCAGCGTGTCGGCCGTGACGGGGACCGCCCGGACGAGGTCGACGCGGACCCCGGGGACGCCGACCTCGGCGGCCGACCGGCGCGCGTCCCCGTCGAGGTCGAGCCAGACGACCCCGTCGATGCGCTGCACCGGCGACGCCGTGGGCGCCGGCGTCCCGGTCGGGGAGGGCGTCTGCGACGGCTCCGGCGACGGCGTGAGGGACGGCTCCGGCGAGGGCTCCGACGACGGGCTCGCCGACGGCTCCGGCGAGGGCTCCGACGACGGGCTCGCCGACGGCTCCGGCGACGGCGTGACCGACGGCTCCGGCGACGGCGCGACGGACGGCTCGGGCGACGGGCTCGGCGACGGGGTCGTGGTCGCGCTCGGGCTCGGGCTCGCCGTGGGCGTCGGGGTGCTCGTCGCCTCCGGGTGGACGGGGACGCCCGGCGGCGTCCCGGCCGGCTCCCCGGCGACGGGGTACCGCGGGTCGTAGACGATCTGGCTCGTGCTCGTCGGGAGCGAGGTGTCCCCCTCCGCCCCCATGTGCGTGAGGTCGGCGAGGATGTCGGCGGCCGGGACGCCGGCGCGCAGCTCGACGTTGACGAACTCCTGCACCCCCATGCCGCGGCAGGCGGCGCCGTACCCCGCGACGACGGAGGCGAGGTCGGTCCCGCCGACGGGCCAGTTCGTCCCCGTCGTGCGGCTCCCGCCGCTGCCGACGGGCGGGATGACGTCGCCCCACACCTTCTCGTCCGGCGCGTAGGCCCGGTGGGGGTCGAACACGGGCCCGGCGTGCCGGGTGTGGTCCCCCGCGCCGCCCGTGCCGTTCACGGAGTTCTGGGAGACCGTGATCCGCCGGTAGGGGTTCGTGACCGAGTGCGTGCGGTGGCAGATCGTCACCTTGTCCACGGCGGCCTCGGCCACGTCGACGGCCACGACGAGCGGTGCCAGCGCGAGGGCGGCGACGCCGGCCGCGAGGAGCGCCCGGCGGGCGCCGCGCGAGGGCGTGCCGCCGGTCGCCGACGGGGCGGGCCGGTCGTGCGGGGGGCGGGCGGCGTCCATGCGCGTCCTCGTCGGTCGGGCCGGCGGGTGCCGGGCGGCGGTGCGGGGTGACAGGCCCGGTCGGCACCGGGGCGGCGCACAGCCGCTCACCCTCCGATCGGCCGGGCGGGCGCCGTCCTGAGCCGCGGGGCCCGGCCGCACGGCGTGCGCGTCCCCGCGACGGCGGACCCGCCTACCATCGCCGCGTGACAGGCGGCCGGGACGGGGTGCGCCCCGGGCACCGGGACCCCCGGGCCCTGGGGCTCGTCGCCCTCGGCGGGTCCGCCGGCGCCGCGGCCCGGTACGGCGTCGGGCTCGCGGTCGGCGCGCACGCCTGGCCCTGGGCGACGACGGTCGTGAACCTGTCGGGGGCCCTCGCCCTCGGGCTCCTCACCGGCGCGCTCGCGGCCGCCGGGGGCGCGACGCCGGCGCTACGCCGGGTGCGGCTCCTGGTGGGCACGGGGTTCCTCGGGGCGTTCACCACCTACTCGACGCTGTCCCTCGAGGTCGCGGAGAGGCTGCGGGCCGGGTCCGCCGGGACCGCCGTGGGCTACGCGCTCGCCTCGCTGGTGGTCGGCCTCCTGGCCTCGCTGCTCGGGCTGCGCGGCGGGGCGCTCCTCGTCGGGCGGTGGCGGCGCGCGCCCCGCGCCGGGGTCCCCCGGTGAGCGGCGTCGTCCTCGCGCTGCTCACGGCGCTGGCCGGCGGGCTCGGGGCGGTGCTGCGCGCCCTCGTCGACGGCGCCGTCCGGGCGCGCGTCGGCGAGGACCGGCCGGTCGGGATCGTCGTCGTCAACCTCACCGGGGCGTTCGCGCTGGGGCTCGTCGGCGGGCTCGTCCTGCGGGGCGCGCCGCCGGAGCTGGGCACCGTCCTGGGCACGGGGCTGCTGGGCGGCTACACGACCTTCAGCACGGCGAGCCTGGACACCGCGCGGCTCGTGCTCGCCGGGCGCGGCGGGGCGGCCCTCGTGCACGGGGTCGGCGTGCTCGTCGTGGCGGTGGGCCTGGCGGCGGCCGGGTGGGCGCTGGGCAGCGGGGCGTGAGCGACGGGGTCGGGCCGGAGCCGGCGGGAGCCCGTCGTCGCCCGGCCAAGGGCCGGTGAGGAGCCGGTCCTGAGCCGGTCCTGAGCCGGTCCTGACGGCGACCGCGCGCACGGCCCGTCCCGGTTGCCGCCCGCCGCGCCGCACCGTCTCATCGAGGGCATGAGCGACGCGAGCACCCCGACCCCCACCCGCACCGGCACCGCCCCGGCCGAGGTCCCCGACGGGCCCGACGCCGCCCACCGCGTCCCGGACGGCGTCGACGACGCCACGGTCGCGGCCGTCGGCATGCTCACGGCGGCGCTCGAGGTCGTCGAGGAGGCCCGCGGCATGCTCTACGGCTTCCACCGCATGACGGGCCGGGCCGACAACGACCTCGTCGCCGCGCTCGACGAGCTCGAGAAGGTCGGGCAGGGCGAGCTCGCCGCCCGGATCCGCGAGGACCTCGCGGGCCGCAACGTGCTGTCCCACCGGTGGACGTTCCAGGTCGTCGAGGACTACGACGACGGGTACTGGAGCCGCTTCCGCGACTGGGAGCGCACGGTGCGCGAGAGCCTCGTGGAGGGCCGGCGCCACGTCTACGAGGCGCAGCTGAAGGAGCAGAACCGCACGCACGGGCGCCCGGGCCACGAGGCCCGGCCGGCGCCGCAGGGCTGAGCGGTCCCGGCCGCGGCTCAGCGCGGACGGGCGCCGGTGCCCGCCACGGGCGCCCGGCCGCCGTCGCCGCGGCCGGACTGGAGGCTGTGCCGGTAGGAGTAGGCGGCGTAGACCGCGAACCCGAGGGCGAGCCACGCGAGGAACCGCAGCCAGGTGAGGGCCGTGAGGTTGCTCATGAGCCACAGGCACGCGAGGCCGCTGAGGACCGGGAGGGCCGGCGAGAGGGGCACGCGGAACCCGCGGGGCAGGTCCGGGCGCGTCCGACGCAGCACGGGGATGCCGAAGCTCACGAGGACGAACGCCGACAGCGTCCCGATGTTGATCATCTCCTCGAGCAGCTCCACCTGCGCCAGCCCGGCGACGAGGGCGACGACGACGCCCGCGCCGACCTGGAGCCGGACCGGCGTGCCGAACCGGGGCGAGGTGCGCGACATGGCGCGCGGGAGCAGCCCGTCGCGGCTCATGGCGAAGACCACGCGGGTGAGCCCGAGCAGCAGCACCATGAGCACGGACGTGAGCCCGACCAGGATGCCCACGGAGATGACCTGCCCGGCCCAGTCCGCGCCGACGAGGACGAACGCCGAGGTGAGCGACGGGCTCTCCTCCTGCGCGAGCTCGCGGTAGGACACCATGCCCGTGACGACGACGGTGACGAGGACGTAGAGCACGGTCACGAGGGCCAGGCCGCCGAGGATGCCCTTCGGCACGGTCGTCTGGGGGCTCTTCGTCTCCTCCGCCGTGGTGGCGACCACGTCGAAGCCGATGAACGCGAAGAACACGAGCGCGGCGCCCGAGAGCACGCCCAGCACGCCGTACGCGGAGGGGTCCGCGCCGGAGAGGAAGGCGAACAGCGGCTGCTCGAGGTCCGCGGCGCCCTCCGTCGGCTCCGACGGCGGGACGAAGGGCGAGTAGTTCTCGGCGCGGACGTAGAAGAAGCCCGCGACGATGACGAACACCGTGATGCCGACCTTGAGGATCGTGAAGACGCTGTTCACCCGGGTGCTCAGGCGCGTGCCGACGGCCAGCAGCGTGGTGAAGACCGCGACCACGACGACGGGCCCCCAGTCCACCGCGAGGCCGCCGACGCTCACGGTGGTCGGCACGTCGACCCCGAAGAGGCCGAAGGCGTCGGACAGGTAGACGCCCCAGAACTTCGCGATGACGGCGGCCGCCAGCGCCATCTCGAGGATGAGGTCCCAGCCGATGATCCACGCGACGAGCTCGCCCATCGTCGCGTAGGAGAACGTGTAGGCCGAGCCGGCGACGGGCAGGGTCGAGGCGAACTCGGCGTAGCACATGATGGCCAGGGCGCACACGACGGACGCGATGAGGAACGAGACGATGACGGCGGGGCCGGCGTGGTTCGCCGCCGCCGTCGCGCCCACGGAGAAGATGCCGGCGCCGACCGCGACCGCCACCCCGAGCACGGCGAGGTCCCACGCGGTGAGGTCGCGCCGCAGCCGCCGGTCGGGGTCCTCCGCGGCGGCGAGGGAGTCCTCGACGGACTTGCGGCGCAGGTAGCCGGGGCGGGCCATGGGGGCCTCCGGGGTCTCGTCGTCGGGCGTCCGGACGCGCTCAGGATGGCGCGGACGGCCCCGCGCCGCGAGAGCGGTCCGCCAGCGCGCGCACCGCGGCCGCGTCGAAGCCCGGGCGTCCGCCGGTGCGGCCCACGGTGAGGGCGGCGGCCGCCGCGCCCCACCAGGCCGCGACCTCGGGGTCCTCGCCGGCCAGGAGGGCCGCGGTCAGCCCGGCGACCGTGGCGTCGCCCGCACCGGTCGTGTCGACGGGGTCGGGCTCCAGCAGCGGCGTCACGACCTCCCCGCCCGGCCAGGCGGCGACGTTGCCCTCCGCGCCCGCGGCCAGCACGACGAGCCGCCGCGGGCCGTCGAGCAGCTCGCGGGCGGCGGCACGGGCGCCGTCGAGCCCCTCGACGGGATGGCCGACGAGCCCCTCGGCCTCCCCCGCGTCCGCGCGCAGCACGTGCGCCGACGCCAGCACCTCCTCGCGCGTCCCCTCGTCGGCCGGCGCCCCGTCCGCGACGACGAGAGCGGCCGTGCCCCGCACGAGCCGGAGCGTCTCGACGACCGCCGGCCCGGGCTGCTGGAGCTGGACGAGCACCGCCCGGGCCTCGCCGAGCAGCGCGGCGGACGCCTGCACGTCGCGCGGCGTCAGCAGCACCCCCTCCGGGGTGTGCTCCAGCAGCCGCCGCTCGCCGCCGGAGACGACGTCGACGAGGAGCGCCGTGCGCGCGCCGGGGCGCACGACGACCCCGTCGGCGTCGAGGCCGTCGGCACGGGCCTCGTCGAGCGCCATCCGGCCCGCCGGGTCGTCCCCGACGACGCCGACGAGCGCCGCCGAGAGCCCGAGGAGCGCCAGGCCGACGCCCTGGTTGGCGCCCTTGCCGCCCAGCAGCTCGCTCCGCTCCTCCACGGGCACCGACCCCTCCGCCTCCGGCACCGCCGGCACGCGGAGCACCAGGTCCCGCGCCACCTGCCCGACCACCACCGCGTCGACCACGCGCCACCCCCTCGCCGTCCGTGCCTCGTCGTCCCTGCCCCGCCGTCCGTGCCAGGTCGTCCGTGCCCGGTCGTCGGCATCCTCGCGTCCCCGGCCGTGCGCCGCCCGGCGGGCACCTGCGCCGTCACCCCACCGGGTACCTCCGGGGAGTCGGCGGGCGACCGGGCGGGAGCCCTGGTGGGATGTGCGGATGCCGTACGCGATCGAGCCCTGGTCCCTGTGCGAGACCGCGCCGGACCTCACCGCCCTCGCCCGGGGCGAGTCGCTGCTCGCGCTCGGGAACGGCCACCTCGGCATCCGGGGCGGCCTCGACGAGGGCGAGCCCCACGCCGTGCCGGGCACCTTCCTCGCGCCCGTGCACGAGACCGTCCCGTTCCAGTACCCCGAGGTCGCGTACGGCGACCCCCGGCACGAGGAGCGGATCGTGCCCGTGGCGAGCGGGGTCGAGGTCCGTCTCACGGTCGACGGGGAGGCGCTGGACATCCGCACGGCCGACCTCGGGCACCACGAGCGCCGGCTCGACCTGCGCGCCGGCACGCTCACCCGCGACCTCGTGTGGACCACCCGCAGCGGCGCGACCGTGCACGTCACGTCGACCCGCGTCGTCAGCCTCGAGCGCCCCGCGCTGGCGGCCGTCCGGTACCGCGTCGAGGCCGTCGACCGGCCCGTCGACGTCCGGCTCGCGCGCGTCCTCACGACGCCCGACCCCGGCGACCACGCCGCGTCGGAGGGTCCGCAGCCCTCGCCCCTGGCGCCCGAGTCGGCCGTGGGGCGCGAGCACGGCGTCTGCCTCGTGCACCGCACGTCCTCGACCGGCATGCGGGTCGCGGCCGGCGTGGACCACCACGTCGACGGGCCCGCCGGGCTCGAGGAGGAGCCCGTGCTCGAGCACGGCCACGCCGTCCGCACGACGACGGGCCGCCTGACCCCGGGACAGGCGCTCACGGTGACGACGCTGGTCGCCTACGCGTGCAGCGACCAGAGGCCGACCGGTGTGCTCGTGCGGTGCGTCGACGAGACGCTCGAGGCCGGCCGGGCGGCGGGCTGGGACGCGCTGCTGGCCGAGCAGCGGGCCTGGTGGGACGCCTTCTGGGAGGTCGCGGACGTCGTGGTGGAGGGCGACGACGAGCTGCAGGGGGCGATCCGGTTCTCCCTGTTCCACACCGCGCAGGCCGCCGCCCGCGCCGACGGGCAGGGCGTGCGCGCCAAGGGGCTGACGGGCACGGGCTACCACGGGCACACCTTCTGGGACACGGAGACCTTCGTCCTGCCCGTGCTCACCGCGGTGCTCCCCGGCGCGGCCGCCGACCACCTGCGCTGGCGCCACGGCACCCTCCCGGCCGCCCTCGACCGCGCGGCCGAGCTCGGCCTGCCCGGTGCGGTCCTGGCGTGGCGCACGATCTCCGGCGTCGAGTCCTCGGGCTACTGGCCCGCGAGCACGGCGGCCGTCCACCTCGGCGCCGACGTCGCGGACGCCGCCCTGCACCACGTCGCGTGCACCGGGGACGCGGCGTTCGAGCGGGACGTCGTGGTCGACCTCGTCGTGCAGGCCGCCCGCCTCTACCTCGGCCTCGGCCGGCACCACGACGGCGCCTGGCACCTCGACGGCGTGACCGGCCCCGACGAGTACAGCGGGCTCGTCGACGACAACACCTACACGAACCTCATGGTGCGGCGGGCCCTGCGGGGCGCCCTGGACCTCACGGCACGCCACGCCGACCTGGCCGCCGGGCTCGGGGTCGACGACGAGGAGCGGGAAGCGTGGCGGGCCGCGGCCGACGCCGTCGCGGTGCCGGTGGACCCCGCCACGGGGGTCGTCGAGCAGCACGAGGGCTTCTCGCGCGCCCGGCCCTGGGACTTCGAGCGCTCCGAGCGCCTCGGCTACCCGCTCGCGACGCACGCGCCCTACCTGACGCTCTACCGCTCGCAGGTGGTCAAGCAGGCCGACCTCGTGCTGGCGCTGCACCGCCGGGGCGAGGAGTTCACCGACGAGCAGAAGCGCGCCGCCTTCGCGGCGTACGAGCCGCTCACCGTGCGCGACTCCTCGCTGTCCGCCGCGACCCAGGCCGTCGTCGCCGCCGAGGTCGGGCACCTGGACCTGGCCTACGCCTACGCGCGGGAGGCGGCGCTCGTCGACCTGCAGGACCTGCACGGCTCGACGGACGACGGCCTGCACGTGGCGTCGCTCGCGGGCGCCTGGCACGCGCTCGTCGCCGGCTTCGGCGGCCTGCGCGACCCCGACGGCGAGCTGCACCTGGCGCCCCGCCTGCCCGCCGCCCTGACCCTGCTGCGCTTCCGCCTGCGGCGCGCGGACGCCGTGCTCGAGGTCGAGGTCCGTCCCGACGAGGCGCGCTACCGCGTCGTCCGCGGCGGCCCCCTGACCGTCCGCCACCACGGCACGGACCTCACCGTCCCGGCGGCGACGGGCGGGACGTCCGGCGCCGGGTCGTCGGACCGGGAGGGTGTCGTCCGGGCCCCGCTCCCACCGGCCGTCGACGCGGGCCCCCCGCCCCGCCAACCCCCGGGCCGCGCTCCCCTGGCCTGATCCGGGGGTCACCGAGCGACGAGGACGGGGGGACGGACGGCGGCGCACCACCTCACGACGCCGGGTGCGGGTCGGCTCGGCCCCGGACCGCTCAGAAGGCTGGCGGTCCGTCGTCGGCGGGCGGGTCGTCGGAGCGCGCGCCGGCCGGGCGCGGCTCGTCGGGAGGAGGGACGGCGCGGGCTCCGGCGCAGCCCGCCGTGGCGGCTCCGGCTGGTGCAGGGGTGCCGTCGTGTGGGTGCGGCCGAGGGGGGACGTCCACTCCAGGACTCCGTCGGGGCGCTGGACCACCCTTCAGCCGGCCCAGCTCGGCGACCACGGAGCGGGCCACGAGGTCGTGCCCGTCGGCCGGCGGCAACGGCCGGTCCCCCGCGTCAGGGCGGTCCGCGACCGCGGCGGCCAGGACCGCGGTGCGGGCGGCCCCGGCCAGGGCGTGCGTCCGCAGCCCGGTCGCCATCCGGATGGCGTTCTCGGCCTGCTCGCACAGGTGGACCAGCCGCGCGTACTGCTCGGCCAGCCGCACGGGCACGGTCGGGTCGGCGGCGAGCGCCGCGACGTCCACCTCCTGCGGCACGGACCCGTCCGGCGGCGGGGCCTCGAGCGTCGACGCGTGCACCGCGCCCAGGAGCGCGGCGGTCGGCACGGGCTCCGGCCCTGCCCGGTGACCACGCCCGGGCAGGGAAATGGCGCCCACCTCGGCGCCGGCCGACGCGGGGTCCGCGGGGTGGACGACCGAGGGCGCGGCCCCGATGCCGAACAGCGCCGCGACGAACGACCCGGGCACGTCCGCGCGGCCCTGGGGGGACCGCACCGGAGCCGCGCCTCTTCCCGTGCCGACAGCCGAGCACCGACCACCGACACGGCACCGCCGTCGTCGAGCAGCAGGTCGGCGCCGCCCTCAGTCGTCGGCGGGCTCCTCGGAGATCTCCGCGAGCACCTCGCCGGCGTCCCGCTCGGAGGCCAGGTCGCCGAGGGAGACGATGCCGACGATCCCGCCCTCGTCGACCACGGGGAGGCGACGGACGGCGTGCTCGGCCATGACCTCGGCCGCCCGCTCGACGGTGTCCCCCGGTGCCAGCGTCACGAGGTCGCCGCTCGCGACCTGCCCGACGGGGTCCTCCGGGCTGCCGCCCACCGCGAGCACCCGGACCACGAGGTCCCGGTCGGTCACGATCCCGACGAGCCGAGACCCCTCGACGACGAGGACGTCCCCGATGTCCCCGTCGCGCATCGCCGCCGCCGCCTCGCGCACGGTCGCCGTCACCGGGACCGTCACCGGGTCCGGGGTGACGACGTCCGCGACCGTCCGCCCGCCTGCGTCCTGCGTCATGGCTGCTCCCTCGTGTGCGATGGGCCCCGCGGCCGGTCCTGCGGCCGGGTCCTGCGGCTGCCGCCGCGGCGGGCCCAGGGGGGCCTCGCCGGCACGTGCCGCACGACGGACCCAGGGTGCTCGCCCCGAGGACGGCCCGCACGCGGGCGCCTGAGACGACCGTCTCACCGGCGGCGCGGGCCCGGTCGCGGGAGGGGAAACACCGCCGTAACGTCGAAGGCGACCCACAACGAACCAGGCGCGGTCCTGCAGCGGGCCCGCCGTGCACCGACGGGGGACGACCCCCGTCCGGCTGAGGAGAGGTCATGACCACGATCGTCGACAAGAGCATCCTGGTGGACGTCCCCGTGTCCGTCGCGTACGGGCAGTGGACGCAGTTCGAGACGTTCCCGAAGTTCATGGGCGGGATCGACAAGATCACCCAGCTCACGGACGACCGGCTCGAGTGGCACGCGGAGATCCTCGGCGTGAAGCGCGTCTGGGAGGCCCGCGTCCTGGAGCAGGTCCCCGACCAGAAGGTGTCCTGGGCGGCCACGTCGGGCTCGACGAACGCCGGCACGGTGTCCTTCGAGCCGGGCGGCCCCGGCCAGACGCACGTGCACCTGCACCTCGAGTTCGAGCCCGAGGGCGTCGTGGAGAAGATCGGTGACGCCGCGGGCGTCGTCGAGCGCCAGGCCGAGAAGGACCTCGAGCGGTTCAAGGCCTTCATCGAGTCCGAGGGCTCCGCGACGGGCGCGTGGCGCGGGACGGTCAACCCCGGCGCGGGCACGGCCCCCGGCGTGGACGACGCGGCCGCGTCGAAGGGCGACTCCGGCAAGGACGGCCTCGGGGCCGCCGCCGTCGTCGCCGGTGCCGCCGCGGTCGCCGCCGCCGGTGCCGCCGTCGCCGGCGCGGTGAAGAGCAAGAAGGACGAGGAGCCGACCGTGGCCTCCCTCGCCGTCACGCCGCCGCCGTCCGGGACGGCCACGCCGGGCGTCGTCCTGCCCGACGAGGGCCTCGCCGCCGGCACCACGGCGACGACCACGACCGCCTACGACACCCCCGTCGTCGAGCCGGCCGTCGACCCCGTCACGGGCACCGGCACGACGGGCAAGCACTCCGAGGGCGTCCCCACCGAGGGCCGCGCGGCGCTCGGCGACGAGGCCAACCAGATCTGACGCACGCGCACGCACCGGAGGGCGGGGTCCGCACGGGCCCCGCCCTCCGGCGTGCGCGCCCCGCCCCCGGCGCCGCGGGTCAGGCCGCGGGCGGGCGCGGGAGCTCGAGCGTGCAGGTCGCCGTGGGCTCCCCGTCGACGGTGAACCGCACGAGGACCCGCGTCCCGGTGGGGCGGGGGTACCGCCACTGGGAGCGCCAGGCGGTGCCGTCCCCCGCCGCGCGGCCGGCGGTCCAGGTGAGCTCCGTGCCGTCCGCGTCCACGACGACCGCCGTCACCCGGCGCAGCCGGTCGCCCGGCATCGGCGGCGGCGCCCCGGCCGCCGCGGTCCCGCCCACGCGCAGCGCCGCGGCCCACGTGGCCCGCTCCCTCTCGAACCGGGCGTCGAGCGCGCGCGTCGTCGCGTCCTCGACCCCGTCCCACTCGAGCCGGAGCCCGCGGTCGGTGAGGACGGCCCGCGCGAGCTCGACGCGGACCCCGTCGACGGTCCCGACGAGGAGCCGCTCGGGCAGGGCGAGATCGACCACGGCCCCACGCTAGCCGCGCCCGGCGGCGGCCCCGCGCGCGGGCGGCCGTCCCGTCCGGCGCCTCAGGCGATGGTGGTGAGGAGCTCCCGGCACAGCTCCTCGCACGCCCGGCAGGCCTCCGCGCAGACGCGGCAGTGCTCGTGCATGCCGGCGTGCTGCTCGCACTCCGCGGCGCACGTGAGGCACGCCGTCACGCAGGCCTGCAGCACGGCCCGGGTGATCGCCGCCTCGTAGGCCGTGTGCCGGGACAGCACGCGGACCGTGGTGGCGCAGACGTCGGCGCAGTCGAGGTCGATGCGGATGCAGCGCCGCAGGTCCGCGACGCCGTCCTCGGACAGGCACGCGTCCGCGCAGGCCGTGCAGACCTGGGAGCAGGTGGCGGCGGCCTCGACGACCCGCGCGAGCAGGTCGTGGTCGAGGTCCACGCGTGCGGGGGTCGTGCGGATCATCTCGGCGACCTTCATGACCGTCCTCTCGAGGGGAGGGAGGTCGCGCACCGGCGAAGGGTGCCACGACCCCGGGAGCACCGACGCTAGGACCTGTCCGGCCGGGCCGCACCCGGGCCCCCGCTACAGCTGCCGACCGACACCGGCCTCGTGCGCCACGTCCGCGAGCTCGTCGGCCAGCGAGCCGGTCATGACGGGGCGGCCGGGCCCGCGGCGGAAGGTCGGGAGCACGGTGCGGTGCCGGGCGTCCTCGAGCTCGAACGCCGCCGCCGCGTAGAGCGCCGCCACGGCGAGCACGAGCCCGGCCGTGCCCGCGGCGGCGGACCAGCCGTCGGAGCCCGTGATCTCGGCGACCCCCGTGAGGGCGAACCGCACGGCGGTGAGGACCATGACGCCCGCCGCGGCGAGCTTGGCGGACGCGGCGACGGCGGGCACGAGCATCGCCAGCGCGGCGGCGAGGAACAGCGTGCCGAGCCCCGCGCTGGAGGCGCCCGGGGCGCCGGTGAGCGTGACGAGCCCCGCCGCCGCCCAGGTCCCGGCCAGGACCCCCATGCCGGTCCCGGCCACGGGGTCGCGCGCGAGGAAGCCGAGGACGGCGGAGACGAGCTGCGCCGGCACCGTGAAGGCGAGCACGCCCAGCGCCACGGCCCGTCCCTGCTCCGGCGGGAGCCACTGCAGCTGGAGCGCGCTGAAGCCCACGGTCGCCACGAGCAGGCCGAGGAAGCCCAGGGGCAGCGGCGTGCCCAGGGGCCGCACGACGACGCGCGCCGCCGCCGGCACGGGTCCCTCCCCGCTCACGAGAGGAGCACCTGGGTCGCGGACTCCTTGAGCTTGGCGTTGGCCCACCGCGCCTGCCGGAGGTTCTCCGGGTGGCAGCGCCGGGTCAGGTCGAGCAGGTCGTGGTGGCGGATCCCCTGCGCTGCCTGCGCGACCAGCTCCCAGTCCACGGACACGCCCTGGGCCTGCAGGTAGACCTCCCGCAGGTCGCGCAGCAGGGCCAGCTCCGGCGCGGAGGACCGGCCCAGGGCGTCGCCGAGGCGTTCGCGCACCCGCTCGGCGAGCCGGCTCTCGCCCACCGCGTCGGGGTCGAGGTCCTCCCCGTAGGCGGGCGCGACCTCCGCGATCCGCCGGACGTGGTCCGCGGACCACCCCGCGAGGTCGCGCGCCAGGTGGAACACCTCGTGGTCGACCCTGTGCCGCTCGGACAGGTGGAGCAGCCCCTCCGCCAGGTCCGTCTCGTCACGGTGCAGCTGCCGCAGCGCCAGCCCGATCCTCACGACCAGCCCCCCGTCGCGCGTCCGCCACCCGTACTGCTCGTCGGCCGGGCCCGCGGCGGCGCCGCGGCGGTGCCGAGCCGTGACTCCGCGGACCCCGCGGGCCCGCCCGTCGTGTCCGGCACGCGGCCGGCTGCGGGGCCGACCGGTGCGGACCCCGTGGTCGTGGGCGCCGCGCTCACGCCGCCCGCCGCCGTCACGCGCGTGAGCCGGGCGGCGGCCGTCTTGAACACGGGCTGCTTCGAGCAGGCATCCCAGTCGGTGATCGTCAGCTCGTTCGCCGCCCGGCCGGGGCCGTCGGGGACGTGGCCGCCGCCCGTGTCCCAGTACCCGTAGTGGAAGGGCAGGAACAGCACGCCGGGGCGGATGCCGGAGACCCGCACGCGGGCCTG
The DNA here is from genome assembly GCF_004123805.1 of Cellulomonas endophytica. Lineage (GTDB taxonomy): Bacteria > Actinomycetota > Actinomycetes > Actinomycetales > Cellulomonadaceae > Cellulomonas > Cellulomonas endophytica. Next base: position 46,893 of record NZ_RWJX01000023.1, read on the forward strand.
CACGGACCCCCGCGGCGTCGCCACCTCGACGAGGTCCCCCTCCGCGACGCCGTGCGTGCCCGCGTCGTGCTCGGACACCTCCACCCACACCTCCGGCGCGGCGGCCTGGAGCTGCGGGGCCCGGCCCGTCTTCGTCCGGGTGTGGAAGTGGTACAGCGTCCGGCCCGTGACGAGCTGCAGCGGGTGCCCCTCGTCGGGGACCTCGTGCGGCGGCACGTAGCGGGCGGCCTTGATCATGGCCCGTCCTTGCGGGTTCAGCGCCCGGTACTCCGCCTCCTCCACCGGCGCCCCCGTGAGGAGGTCGCGCCCGTAGCTCTCGCAGACGTCGGGGGCCGCGGAGAACCGGCCGCCGGCGTAGAGGCGCTCCGTGCCGTCGGGGTGCTCGTCGTCGCAGGGCCACTGGATGCCGCTGCCGCCGCGGAGCCGGTCGTACGACAGCCCGGTGTAGTCGCAGGGCCGGCCGCGCGAGCACTCCTTCCAGGCCTCGAACGCCGCCTCCGGACCCTCCCAGTGCACCAGCGGCGTGCCGTCCTTCCCGCGGAAGTCCATCCGGCGGGCGAAGTCGAGGAAGATGTCGAGGTCGGGCCGCGCCTCCCCCGGGGGCTCCACCGCCTTCTCCGACAGGTGCACGGTGCGGTCGGCGTTCGTGAAGGTGCCGGTCTTCTCGCCCCAGGCGGCGGCGGGCAGCACCACGTCGGCCACCTGCGCGGTCTCCGACAGGAAGATGTCCTGCACGACGAGGAAGAGACGGTCCTGCTCGAGCACCGACCGGACCCGGGCGAGCTCGGGGAGGGACACCAGCGGGTTCGTCGCCTGCACCCAGAGCATCCCCAGCGAGCCGTCCTCCGCGTAGCGCAGCATCTGCATCGCGTGCGTGGGCGGGGACCAGTGCGGGATCGCGTCGGGCTCGACGTCCCAGACCCGTGCCAGGTCGGCGACGTGGTCGGCGTTGGACCAGTTGCGGAAGCCGGCGAGGTCGCCGTCAGCCCCGCACTCGCGCGTGTTCTCCGCGCTGGGCTGCCCGTTCATCTGGAGCAGCCCCTTGCCCGGCTCGCCGAGCATCCCCCGCACGAGGTGCAGGTTGTTCACCTGGACCGCGGCGGCCGTCGCCTGGTGCGACTGGTAGAAGCCCTGCAGGACCGTCGAGACGAGCCGCTCGGCCGTCCCGACGAGGCGCGCCGCGGCCCGCAGGTCCCCGACCGGCACGTCGCAGATCGTCGCCGACCGCTCCGGCGGGTAGTCCTGGACCATCCGCTCGAGGTCCGCGAACCCCACGGTGTGCGCGTCGACGTAGGCGCGGTCCACCCACCCCTGCGCGAGCACCTCGTGGAGGATCCCGTTCAGGAGCGCGACGTTCGTGCCCGGGCGCGGCGCGAGGTGGACCGTCGCCGCCCGGGCCACCGGGGTCCGACGCGGGTCGACGCAGAGCACGGCGGGGGGCCGCGGCCCGGCGAGGCGGTCCAGGACGCGGGTCCAGAGGACGGTCTGCGTCTCGGCCATGTTGTGGCCCCACAGCGCGACGGCGTCGGCGTGGTCGAGGTCGGTGTACGAGCCCGGTTGGCCGTCGCAGCCGAACGACTCCTTCAGGGCGGCGGCCGCCGTCGCGGTGCAGAGGCGGGTGTTGCCGTCGACGTGGTTCGTGCCGATGCCCGCGTGGGCCATGACCCCGAGCGTGTAGTACTCCTCGAGGAACAGCTGCCCCGAGGTGTAGAAGCCGACGGCACTCGCCCCGCGCTCGCGCAGCAGGGTCTGCGTCCGCGCCACGACGAGCGCCATGGCCTCGTCCCACGAGGTCTCGACGAGCCGCCCCTCCCGGCGCACGAGCGGACGGGTCAGCCGGTCCGGCGACGTGTTCGCCTGCCACCCGAAGAGGTCCTTCGGCCCGAGCCGGCCGTGGTTCACGCGGTCCTGCGCCCGGCCGCGGACGCCGACCACCCGCCCGTCCTTCACGGCGATGTCCAGGCCGTCGCCGTTCGAGTGCAGGACCGACGCGCTCTGGACCCAGCGGTCGACGTCGTCCTCCGACACCCCGTCCGCCAGGTGCTGGTCGACCCGGGTGGGCCAGGTCCCGCCCGGCCCGTAGGGGGTGCGGGCGCCCCAGGGCTCCGCGATCCGGTCCGTCGTCGCCATCCGGGGCCTCCGCCCGCCCGTCGTCGCGGCCCGCTGCTCGGCCGGGGCCAGTCAAGGCCCCCGGTGCACCGGGGGCAACCGCTCCGGGTGGCCGCCCCTGCCGACCCGCGGGAGCCTGGCGGCGTGACGCGCATCGAGGACTACGCCCTGGTCGGGGACACGGAGACGGCCGCGCTCGTGGGCCGGGACGGGTCGATCGACTGGCTGTGCCTGCCGCGGTTCGACTCCCCGGCCTGCTTCGCCGCGCTGCTCGACGACGAGCGCGCGGGGGCGTGGCGGCTGGCGCCCGTCGGGGCCGGGCCCGCCACCCGGCGGCGCTACCGCGGCGACACCCTCGTCCTCGAGCAGGAGTGGGACACCCCCGACGGCACGGTCCGGGTGGTCGACCTCATGCCGCCGCGCGACGGGCTCGCGGACGTCGTGCGGGTGGTCGAGGGCGTCTCGGGGCGGGTGCGCGTGCGCAGCACCCTCCGGCTGCGCACGGACTACGGGCAGGTCGTCCCGTGGGTGCGGCGGACGCCGACGGGCGTGCGGGCGGTGGCGGGGCCCGACGCCTTCCACCTCGACACGCCCGTCCCCCTGCACGGCGAGGACCTGTCGACGGTCGGCGAGGTGGAGGTCGGCCCGGGCGACCGCGTGCCCTTCGTCCTCACGCACGCGCCGTCGTGGCACCCCCGCCCGCGGCACGTGGACGCCGACCGCGTGCTCGAGGGGACGGTCCGGTTCTGGGACGACTGGCTCGAGGACTTCACGTTCGCCGTGGACCCCGCCAGCCCCGCGGCGGCGGCGCCGGGGCGGGCGGAGCGGTGGACCGCGGCGGTGCGACGGTCGCTCGTGCTGCTCAAGGCGCTCACGTACGCGCCGACGGGCGGCATCGTCGCCGCCGCCACGACCTCGCTGCCCGAGAGCATCGGCGGCGTCCGCAACTGGGACTACCGCTACTGCTGGCTGCGGGACGCCACCTTCACGCTCCAGGCCCTGCTCGGCACGGGCTTCGTCGACGAGGCCGCCGCCTGGCGGGAGTGGCTGCTGCGGGCGGTCGCCGGCGACCCGGCGAAGCTGCAGATCATGTACGGCCTCGACGGTGCGCGGCGCCTGCAGGAGTACGAGCTGCCGTGGCTGGCGGGGTACGAGGGCTCCTCCCCCGTGCGGGTGGGCAACGCCGCGGCCGACCAGTTCCAGCTGGACACCTGGGGCGAGGTGCTCGACGGGCTGCACCTGGGCCGCAGCGCGGGGCTCGAGACGGACGACACGGCCTGGGACCTGCAGAAGGCGCTGCTGGACCACCTCGAGGGGCACTGGCGCGACCCGGACAACAGCCTGTGGGAGGTCCGCGGCGAGCGGCGCCACTTCGTGCACTCGAAGGTGCTCGCCTGGACGGGCCTGGACCGGGCCGTGCAGGCGGTGGAGCGCTTCGGCCTCGAGGGTCCCGTCGACCGGTGGCGGCGCACGCGCGAGGAGATCCACGCGGAGGTCTGCGACCGCGGGTGGGACCCGGACCGCCGCACCTTCACGCAGTCGTACGGCTCCCGGGGCCTGGACGCCGCGACCCTGCTCGTCCCGCAGGTGGGGTTCCTGCCGTGGGACGACGAGCGCGTCGTCGGCACCGTGGACGCCGTGCAGCGCGAGCTCCTGCGCGACGGCTTCCTGCTGCGGTACGACACCGCCGCGGAGGGCGTGGACGGGCTCCCGGGCGACGAGGGGGCCTTCCTCGCCTGCACGTTCTGGCTCGCGGACGCCCTGCACGGCATCGGCCGCACGGGCGAGGCCGTCGCGACGTTCGAGCGGCTCCTGGGGCTGTGCAACGACGTCGGCATGCTCAGCGAGGAGTGGGACCCGCGCACCGGACGGCAGCTCGGCAACACGCCGCAGGCCTTCAGCCACGTCGGCCTCGTCAACACCGCGCGGCACCTGTGGCAGCCACCCGGCCGACCTCGACCCGCACCTGACGCAGGAGCACCGGGCGCACCACCGCGGCCGGGCCCGCGGCGGCACGGCCGAGCGCGGCCCCGTCGGCGGCTAGCTAGGGCGCGGCCTCCGGCCCGGCTCCCGCCACCGGTGCCGCGTCGGCGTGGGCGACGTGCGCCAGCTCCCGCCACAGCAGCACGCACAGGACGGCGGACCCGGCGAACGCGAACCAGAAGGGGGCCGTGACGCCGATCTCGCGGGCGAGCAGACCGCCGATCCCCGACCCGAGCACGAGCCCGCCGTACACCCCGACGACGTTCACCGCGCCGACCCGCCCCTGGAGCCCGAGGGGCACGGCCCGCTGCCGCACGGTGACGCTCGTCGTCCCCCAGACGAAGGCGTGCGCCCCGAAGACGAAGAGCACGACGAGGGCCGCCCAGGCCTGCGTCGCCAGCGCCAGGGCCAGGTGCGTGAGCGTCTCGACGACGAGGCCGACGCGCAGGAGCCCCCCGAGGCTGACGCGACGGGTGAGCGCCCCGTAGGCCGCCGTGCCGGCCAGGCCCCCGACGGCGCTCGTCGTCGTGAGCAGCCCGTAGCCCACCGGGCCCAGGCCGAGGCGCTCCTGCGCGTAGAGCACGAGGACGGACCACGCCGCGCCGAAGGTGATGTTGAAGACGAAGATCGTCACGACGAGGGTGCGCACCGCCGCGTGGCCCCGCACCCAGCGCACGCCCTCGCGGACGTCGTGCCGCAGCCGCGTCCGGCCCGGCGCCACGGCCGCGCCGTGCGGCGGCAGCACGACGCGGGACACGAGCACGGCGCCGAGGGCGACCGCCAGCGCCTGCGCGGCGGCCGGCCACGCGTGCCCGACGGCGAACAGGGCGGCGCCGACCGGCGGCCCCGCGAGCTGGTTCACCGTGATGAACCCCGTCTGGAGCCGGGCGTTGCCCGCCGCCAGGTCGTCCCGGTGCACGAGCATCGGCAGCAGGGTCTGGGAGGTGCTGTCGGCGAACACCTCGCAGGACCCGACGACGAGCAGGGTCAGCAGCACCGACGCCACCGTGGCGTGCCCCGAGGCGACCGTGACCGCCAGCACGAGGAGCACCGCGGCGCGCACGAGGTCGACCCGGACGACGAGGCGCCGGCGGTCGAGGCGGTCGGCCAGAGCGCCGGCGAGCGGCCCGAGGAGCAGCGGCGGCAGCCACTGCAGGGTCGCGCCGAGGGCGACGAGGAACGGGTCCGCCGTCAGGGACGCGACGAGCAGCGGCCCCGCCGCCAGCGCGATCCCGTCCCCGAGGTTGCTCACCCACGACGAGGCGAGCAGCCACCGGAACGACCGGCCGAGCCGCCGCGGTGCCACGACCTCCCCGACGCGGCTCACAGGCACGGCAGCCTAGCGAGTGCCGGTCCCCCGCCGGCCCGCCTCCTGGAGCACGGCGCCGCGCGAGACGCTGCTCTGCGAGCCGTCCATGCGGCTGCCGCGGTACGCCGGGCCCGTGCGGCTGCCCCGCTGCTGCGGCAGGAAGCCGAGCCGGCGCCGGCCGGACAGGGGCGCGTCGGTCCCCGTCACGGGCGAGTAGTCGTAGTGGTAGTACGCGTAGCCGCCGGTCGTGCGGCGCGCCACCTGGTTGAGGACGAGGCCGAGCACGCGGGCGTTGACCGCCTCGAGGGCGCCGAGCGACTGCGCGAGCTGCTGGCGGTGGAGCCTCTCGGCGCCGACCACCACGAGCGCCCCGCCGGTCAGGCGCGCGAGGATCGCGGCGTCGGTGACGGGCAGCAGCGGCGCGGTGTCGACGAGCACCACGTCGTAGCGCTGCGCCGCCTCCTCGAGGAAGGTCGCCATGGCGCGGGAGCCGAGCAGCTCGCTGGGGTTCGGCGGGACCTGCCCCGAGGGCAGGACGTGCAGCGCCCCCGTGCCCCAGGGCTGGACGACGTCGTCGAGCTCCGCCCGGCCGATGAGCACGGTGGTGAGGCCGACCTGGCCCTCGAGGCCCATGTAGGACGCGACGGACGGGCGCCGCAGGTCCGCGTCGACGAGGAGCACGCGCGAGCCGGCGTCGGCCAGCGCCAGCGCCAGGTTGATCGACGTCGTCGACTTGCCCTCGCCCGGCAGCGAGGACGTCACGACGATCGTGCGCTGCGCGTCGTCCAGGTCGAGGAACTGCAGGTTCGTCCGCAGCCGCCGGAACGCCTCGGACCGGTGGTCCTGGGGGTCGGTGTGGACCACGAGGGGCTGGTCGCCCGCGCGGTCGTCGTGGTGGACGGTGCCGATGACGGACGAGGAGGTCACGCGGGCCACGTCGGCCTCGTCGCGCACCCGGTTGTCGAGGAGCTCGCGCAGGACGGCGACGCCGACGCCGGCCGCGAGGCCGAGCAGGAGGCCGAGGGCCAGGTTCAGCAGGGCGTCCGGGCTGGCGGGCCCCTCGGCGGGCGAGGCGGGTCGCACGACGCTGACCTGCACGGGGGAAGCCCCGTCCTCGGGCTTCTCGAGGACGGTGACCTCGGTCGCCAGGCTCGTCGCGGTCGCGTTGGCGATGTCGGCCGCACGGGCGGCGTCCGGGTCCTCGACGGTGATGGTGATGAGCACGGTGTCGACCGGCGACGCCGCCGTGATGCTCTCCGCCAGTTCGTCGGGCGTCGTGTCGAGGCCCAGCGCCTCGATGACGGGGACCAGGACGCGCGGGCTCGTCACGAGGTCGGCGTAGGAGGTGACGCGGTTCTGGGTGAAGCTGCTGCCCTGCAGGAGATCGCTCGTGCTGCCACCGCCCCGGGTCGAGACGAACACCTGGGAGCGCGCCTCGTAGACCGGCGTCACGAGCAGCGTCGCCGCCAGCGCGGCGGCGACCGCCACGGCCGCCACGGCGAGCACGGAGACCCACCTCCGACGGAGGAGGGCGACGTAGTCCTGCAGTTCCACCGGGGGCTCCCTGGCTCGAGCACGTTGCTGTCCCCGCTGCCATCGGCCGGACGGGGGAACGGCTTGAGCCCTCCCCCGCCGCCGGGTGGCGGCCGCCGCCGCGTCCCGTCGTCTACCGTGGGCCGGTGCGTGCGGCGGGGGCGGTGGCGACGACGGTGGGCGTGGTCCTGCTCGTGCTGCCGGCGGCGGCGTGCGCCGGCCCGTCGCCCGCCGCACCGGCCCCGTCGGCCCCGTCGACCCCGTCGGCCCCGTCGGCCTCCCTGCCGGACCCCGGGCGCTACGCGGCCGAGCTCGTCGCCGGGACGAACGCCGCGCGCGCCGCCGCGGGGCTGCCCGCGCTGGCGGCCTCGGCCTGCGCCACCGACGTGGCGGCACCGCGCGCGCAGGCGCTCGTCGGCGGCGACGGCCTCACCCACGCCCCGCTCACGGACGCCCTCGCCGCCTGCGCCCCGCGGACGACCGCCGCCGAGAACCTCAGCCGCACCGACGCCCCCGCCGCGGACGTCGTGACGGCGTGGCTGGGCTCCCCGGGGCACCGGGCGAACCTGCTCGACCCGGCGCTGACCGAGCTCGGGGTCGCCTGCGTCCCCGACGGCGTCGCGCTGCTCTGCTCGCAGGTCTTCCTCGGTCCCTGATCCCGCCCCGGGGGTCCCGGGCACGGCGGATCGTCCGCGGACGCTCAGGGGCGGGCCGCCCCGTGCCGAAGAGAGGGGGACGAGGACGCGGACGGGTGTGCCCGCACGGGTGAGGAGCGGGGGACGTGGAGACGGACAGCACGACGCGCGAGCGCCTCCTCCGCGTCCCGACGCAGCGGGCCACCGCCGGCGGGCACGTCGTCGGCGCCGCGCCCGGGACCGCCGCGCGCAGCACCGACCGGGGCGAGTTCACGGTCGTCCTGCTGGGGGCCGAGCTCGCGAGCGCCGTCTTCGTGCTCGTCCTGTCACCGGGCAGCCGCGGGTCGGTCGCGATGTTCGCCCTCACCTCCGCCGCGCTCCTCGGCGCCGCCGGTCTGCACCGCGCCCGCATCCGCCTGTCCGTCCTCGACGACCTGCCGGTCCTCCTCAGGACGCTCGTCGCCTCCTTCGGTGCGGCCACCGCGATGGAGCTCCTGCTCGGGGGGACCGTCACCGCGACCCAGCTGCCGGCCCTCGGGCTCCTCGCGGTGCTGCTGGTCCTGGCGCGCACGGCCGTCTACGCGCTCGTGCGGCGGGCGCGGCGGACGGGCCACGACGTGCACCGGACCCTCCTCGTGGGCGGCGGGGCCCTCGGCGCGCAGCTCGCCCGGTCCCTCGAGGACCACGCCTTCGGGCTGCACGCGGTCGGCTTCGTCGACGACGCGCCCCGCCCGGCGTCGGAGGACCGGCCCCTCCCCGGGCTCGGCGTCGTGGCGGAGCTGCCGGCCCTCCTCGCCCGGCACCGGGCGGACACGGTCGTCGTCGGGTTCTCGGACGTCCCCGAGGACGTCCTCGTCGACGTCGTCCGGGCGTGCCACGGGCTGCCGGTCGAGATCTACGTCGTCCCCCGGATGTGGCAGGTGGCCACGCACCACCGGCTCGTGGCCGACGTGCGCGGCGTCCCGCTGGTCCGCCTGCGGCGCCCCACCTACCGCACGCCCTCGTGGCGCCTCAAGCGCGGCGTGGACGCGGCGCTCGCCGCCCTCGCGCTCGTGGTCCTCGGCCCGGTGATGCTCGCGTGCGCCGTCGCCGTCCGGCGGGAGGGGGGGCCGGGAGTCCTGTTCCGCCAGAGGCGGGTGGGACTCGGCGGCCGCCCCTTCACCCTGCTCAAGCTCCGCAGCCTGCGGCCCGTCGACGAGTCCGAGAGCGCCACGCACTGGAACATCGCCCAGGACGACCGGCTGGGGCCGGTCGGCCGCTTCCTGCGCCGCACCTCGCTGGACGAGCTCCCCCAGCTGTGGAACGTGCTGCGTGGCGACATGTCCCTCGTCGGACCCCGCCCCGAGCGCCCGCACTTCGTCACCCGGTTCGGCGCGGAGCACGAGGAGTACGTGTGGCGGCACCGCGTGCCGCCGGGCCTGACGGGCTGGGCCCAGGTCAACGGGCTGCGCGGGGACACCTCGATCGCGGAGCGGGCCCGGTTCGACAACCACTACATCGAGAACTGGTCGCTCTGGCTCGACCTGAAGATCCTCGCCCGGACGCTCCGCTGCGTGATCGGCGCCTCCGGTGGCTGAGCCCGCGGGCGTCGCGCCGGCGGGGGGGCCGGCCGGGGCGGGGGGGCCGCTGGTCAGCGTCGTCCTGCCGACGTACGACCGGCTGGGGACCCTGCCACGCGCCGTGCGCAGCGTCCTCGCGCAGGACCACCCGCGTCTGGAGCTGGTCGTCGTCGACGACGGCTCGACCGACGGGACCCGCGCCTGGCTCGCGGCGCTCGCGGCGACGGACCCGCGGGTGCGTCCCGTGCTCCAGGACCACCGGGGGGCGACCGCGGCCCGGAACCTCGGCGTCGCGCACTCCACCGGCGCCTTCCTCGCGTTCCAGGACAGCGACGACGCGTGGGAGCCGGACTTCCTCTCGTCCCTGCTCCGGGCGCACCGGGCGACCGGTGCCGAGGTCGTCTTCTCCTCCCACCGGCTCGTCCGGCTCGACGGGACGTCCTCGACGGTGCCGGCCCGGCACTGCCCGGACCCCGCCCGTGCGCTGCGCTCCACCAACGTCGTCTCCACCCAGACCGCCCTCGTCGTGGCGGACCTCCTCCGCGGCGGCGCCGCGTTCGACCCGCACCTCGCGCGCTACCAGGACTGGGACCTGTGGCTCACCCTCCTGGACGCGACGGGGGCACGCTTCGTGCACCTGGACCGCCCCCTCGCCGTCGTGGTGCGCAGCGCCGACAGCATCTCCGAGGGCAGCGCCCGCCTGCGGCGCGCGAGCCTGCGGCGGATCCTGCGCAAGCACCGGCGCGCCCTCGTGCGGGACCCCCTCGCGCTGGCCCGGATCGTGGCGCGGATCGCCGCCCCGGCGCCGCTGCTGGCGGCGCGGTCCCGCCGGGCGCGCGACGCCCGGGCGGGCGACGGGCGGCGCCGGTGAGCACCGTCGGGCTGCCGCCGTCGGCCCCCCGGAGCCTCGTCTACTACCGCCGGCCCCGCGACTACCCGCGCAGCCGGCGCATCTCGCGCTACCTCGAGGAGCGCGGGGTCGAGGTGCGCGTCGTCGAGGCGCACGACCTGTCGCCGTCGACGCTGGTGCAGGTCCTCGCGGAGCTGTGGTCGCTCTGGCGCCTGAGCAGGGGTGCGGACGCGGTCCTCGTCGCGGAGATGCAGCTGCAGTACGCCGCCGCCGCGGCCGTGGTCGCCCGCCTGCGCCGGCGGCCGCTCGTCGTCGACGCCTTCATCGGCCTCGAGGAGACGGTCCGCGACCGCGCGCGCGGTCCGGTCCCGGCGCCACGGCTGGCGGCCGCGCGGGCGCTGGACCGCCTGGCCCTCGCGTCGGCGTCCGCGGTCCTCGTCGACACCGCCGTCCGGGGTCGCGCGCTCGTGCGCAGGACCGGTCTCGCGCCGGCGCGGGTCGCGGTGCTCCCCGTGGGCGCGCCCGGCTGGGCCGGGCAGGTCGTCCCGCACGGGGAGGCCGGGCCGGCCCTGCGGGTCCTGTACTACGGCAACTACATCCCGCTGCACGGCGTGGAGGCCCTCGTCGAGGGGCTCGCCCGCACCCGCCGGCCCGTCGAGGCCGTCCTCGTGGGCGACGGCCAGGACCGCGCGGCGGCGGAGGCCCTCGTCGACGCCCTCGGCTGCCGCGACCGGATCACGTTCCTGCCCCCCGTGCCGGAGGCCGACCTCGTCCCCCTGCTGTCCTGGTGCGACGTCGTCCTGGGGATCTTCGGCACCTCGGAGAAGGCCGCCACCGTCGTGGCGAACAAGGTGTGGCAGGGGCTCGCCGCGGGGCGGACCGTCGTCACCCGGGAGAGCCCCGCCCTGCAGGACCTCGAGGCCCTCGTCGGCGACGCCCTGGTGACGGTGCCCGCGGGGGACGGCGCGGCGATCGCCGCCGCCCTCGCCGGGGTCCGGGCCGCTCCGCACCCCGGGCTCGACGTCGTCCTCGAGAGCCACGTCCGCCGGGCGTTCGACCGCGCCTTCCGGCAGGTGTGCGCGGCCCTCGTCCGGCCGGGGGCCCGGCCGTGAGGCGAGGGGCCGCACGGCTCGCCGGGCTGGTGACCAACAGCCTCGTCGCGGCCTTCGCACCGCTGGTCGTGGTCCCGGTCGTGACGACCACCCACGGCGCCGCCGGCTGGGGCGCGCTCGCGGTCGCCAGCTCGGTCGGCGCGTTCGGCGCGGTGGCGGTGGAGTCGGGGTGGAGCCTCGACGGGCCGCAACGGGTCGCACGCGGGACGGAGCCGCACGCCCGGCGGCTGCTCGCCGTGTCGCTCGCCGGACGCGCGCTCCTCGTCGTGCCCGTCGCCGCCGCCGCCGCCCTCGTGGTGCTGGCGCTCGCGCCGTCGTACGCGGCGGAGGCCGCCGGGGTCGCCGCGGTCTCCGCCGCGTTCGGCCTGAACTCCAACTGGTACCTGGTGGGCACCGGCCGGCCCTGGTCGATGCTGCTCCTCGACACGGCGCCCCGGGTGGCCGCGGGGGCCGGGGCGGCGGGCCTGCTCGCGGCGGGCGCCCCGCTGGCCGTGTACCCGGCGGCGCTCGGGGTGGCGCTGCTGCTCTCCCTGGGCGCCGTGCACCGGCGGCTGCGGCCGGCCTGGGGCTTCGTCCGCCTCCTCGGCCCGCGCCGCCTCCTGCGGTCGGTGTCCGGGCAGACGGTCGTGACCGCCGGCCGCCTCGCGAGCGCCACGTACATCGCGCTCCCCGTCACCCTCCTCGCGGTGGTGTCGCCCGCCGCGGTGCCCGCCTTCGCCGCGGTCGAGCGGGTCCAGCGGCTGACCCTCGCGGGCCTGCAGATGCTGCCCGCCGCGCTGCAGACGTGGGTGGGGTCGCGGTCGACCTCGCAGGACCGCGAGGAGCGGGCCCGGAAGGGCGCCCTGGTGGTGCTCCTCGGCGGGGTGCTCGCGGCCGCCGCCCACACCCTGCTCGCCCCGGTCGCCATCGACGTCCTCTTCTCCGGCACCGTCGCGGTGACGCCGCTCCTCCTCGCGCTCAGCGCCGGCGTCATCGTCCTGACGTCGGCCACGCGCGGCATCGGCGGGCTGTGGCTCGTCTCGCGCGGGAGGGCGCGCCGCGTCGCCGCGAGCGGCGGCGTGGGCATGGCCGTCGGCGTGCCGCTCGCACTCGGCCTCGGTGCCCTCTTCGGCGCCGCGGGCGGGCTGGCGGCGGAGGCCGCCGCCGAGACCTCCGTGCT
>NZ_RWJX01000024.1 GCF_004123805.1 Cellulomonas endophytica
CCGTCGCCGGGGCCCCGGCCCCCGACCCCCTCCGACGAGATGCCCCTCCCGACCGCTCGCCCCCGCCCGCACGCGACCGGAACCGGCACCTCGTCGCCGGGCCCCTCGACTCACCACCCCCTCCGACGAGATGCCCCTCCCGACCGCTCGCCCGCCTCCGCACGCGACCGGAACCGGCACCTCGTCGCCGGGGCCCCGGCCCCCGATCCCCTCCGACGAGATGCCCCTCCCGACCGCACGCCCCCGCCCGCACGCGACCGGAACCGGCACCTCGTCGGCGTGGGCGCGTAGGACGGTCACGATCGGGCCACGGAGCGGCGGCAGCTCCGCACGGCGCTCGACGCGCGCGGCACCTCTCCCGCAGGGTGGGCGCAGGTCGTCGGCGTGCCTCGCGCACCCCGGCCGGAGGACGGGCCGGGTCGCGGCCGGGCGGGTCGCACGAGGGGGCAGGGATGGGCGGGGACCAGGGGCCGCGGACGCGCACGCGTCGACGGGGCGCGGCGGACCGGGGCACGGCGGACCGGGGCACGGCGGACCGGGGCACGGCGAGCGGCGCGTGGGTGGCCCGTACGGGCGCCGCGGCCCTCGTCGCCGCGCTGCTCGCGGCGTGCGCGCCCGGGACCACGGCGGCACCGGGGTCGAGCGGGGCGGCCGGACCGACCGCCACGGCGTCCGCGACGGCGTCCGCGACGGCGTCCTCCACCCCGTCCCCCTCGCAGTCCGCGTCCCCGTCCCCTCACGACGAGGGACCCGGCACGCCGACCCCGGCGGCCCCGTCGGCCACGGCGACGCCCGTCCCGCCCGCCCCGCCCGCCCCGACCCCGCTCCCGACCGCCGCCCCGCCGGAGGCAGCACCCGCCCCGCCCCCCGAGCCCGCACCCCTGCGCCGCGGGGACGAGGGCGAGGCGGTCCTCGCGCTGCAGACGCGGCTCGCCGCGCTCGGGTACTTCCTGCCCGAGTCCGACGGCCGGTTCGGCGCGGCCACGCAGCAGGCCGTGTGGGCGCTGCAGAAGGCCGCGGGCCTCGACCGGGACGGGCTCGTCGGGCCCGCGACGAAGGCCGCGCTCGACGCCGGCACCGTGCCGACCCCGCGCACGACGAGCGGCCGCGCGATCGAGGTGGACCTCGACGCGCAGCTGCTGCTCGCGGTGGACGACGGCGTCGTCACGCGCGTGGTGAACGCCTCGTCGGGCAACGGCGAGCGGTACGAGGCGCTCGGGCGGCCCCAGCGCGCGACCACGCCGACGGGCGACTACGCCGTGGTGCGCCAGGTCGACGGCATGCACGAGTCGACGCTCGAGCTCGGCTCCATGTACCGCCCCAAGTACTTCCGCGGCGGCTGGGCCGTCCACGGCTCGGGCTCCATCCCGCCGTGGCCGGCGTCGCACGGCTGCGTGCGCGTGTCGAACGCCGCCATGGACTGGGTCTGGGACGCCTGGGGCGCACCCCTGGGCACCGCGGTCCACGTCTACTGACCTCCGCAGGCACGACGAGGTGCCGGTCCCGGCCGCACTCGGTCGCGACGACGCGGCGCGGACCGGCCTCTCGTCGGGTGGAGGGGAGGCCGTGCGGGGGCGGACGAGGGTCCCCGGGCGCCGTCAGGGGGACGGCGGGGCGGCCAGGCGGCGCAGCAGGGCCAGGAGGTGGGCGCGGTCGGCCTCGTCGAGGCGGGCGAGACGCTCCTGCGCCCCGAGGTGCCGGTGCTCCGCGAGCCGCGCGACGAGCGCCGCCCCGGCGGGCGTGAGCGCGACGAGGGTGGCCCGCCGGTCCGACGGGTCGGGCAGCCGTTCGACGAGGCCCTCGGCCTCCGCCTGGTCGACCTTCGAGGTCACGGACCGCGGCGCGAGGTCGAGCGCGGCCGCGAGCTCGCCGGGGCGTCGGGGGGCGCCCGCGCGTGCCAGGTGCCGCAGGAACCGCAGCTGCCCCGGCGTGACGCCCTCGGGCTCGCAGCGGGCCGACGCCTCGCGCCGCACCGCGTGCAGGACGGTGTGGACGAGGTCGAGGAACTCCGCGCTCTCGTCCGGGCGCGCGGCGCCGGGGTCGGGGTCCGGTCCGGGCGGCGGGGGCACGGCCCGAGGCTAGGCCAGCCGCGGGGCGCCGCACCGCCCAGGGCGTCCGCGCCGCGGCCGGTCGGGCCGGCGCGACGGGTCACACGCCGGGCACGCGTCGGTTCAGGTGTCGGTTCACGCGGTGGTCCACGAGCCGGGTCACGCATTCGATCAGGCGCCGGGTCACGCGCCGGGTCACGGTCGCGCATCGACCGTTGACAGCCGGCGACCCTCGCGCCATGCTCGGGTCAATCGGTTTAGTCAAACGGTTTACCGCTCGGCCCCGGCCGACGGGCCCACCGCCACGACCGACCTGACCCGCACCGCTCGACGAGGAGCAGCCGTGGCCCGCACCACCATCACCGACGTCGCCCGTGAGGCGGGCGTCTCGGCGACGACGGTGTCCCTCGTCCTCAACGGCCGCAACGCCGAGCGCTTCCCCGAGGCCACCCGCCGCCGGGTGCACGACGCCGCCGCCGCGCTCGGCTACGCGCCGAACGTCCTGGCCCGGGGCCTGCGCACCCAGCGCACGCACACCGTCGGCCTCATCTCCGACCGGATCACCACCACCCCCTACGCCGTCGCGATGGTCGAGGCGGCGCAGGACGTGGCCCGCGAGCACGGGCGGCTGCTGTTCCTCGTCGGGACCGACGGCGACCCGGCCGTGGAGGCCGACGCCGTGCGCGCCCTGCTCGCCCAGCAGGTCGACGGCATCGTCTACGCGGCGATGTGGCACCGGCCCGTGGCCCCCGCGGCGCCGCTGCCGGCCGGCACCGTCTACCTCGACTGCTTCCCCGAGGCCGGGGGCGGTCCGGCCGTGGTGCCGGACGACCGGGCCGGCGCCGTCGCGGCGATCCGGCTCCTCGTCGCGGCCGGGCACCGCCGCATCGCCTACGTCGACATCGGCGAGGACCCCGCGCCCCTCGCCTCAGGGCTGCGGCACACCGGCTACCTCGACGTGCTCCGGGAGGCGGGCGTGACCCCGGACCCCGCGCTGCACGTGCGGTCCGCCACCGCCACGGCCGCCGACGCCGCCGACGCGGTGGACGGCCTCCTGGCCCTGCCGGCGGACCGCCGGCCCACGGCGCTCTTCTGCTTCAACGACCGGATCGCGGCCGGGGCGTACGCCTCCGCCCGGCACCACGGCCTGGTCATCCCCGAGGACCTGTCGGTCGTCGGCTACGACGACCAGCAGCTCATCGCGACCGAGCTCGACCCCCCGCTCACCACGGTGGCCCTGCCGCACTACGCGATGGGCCGCTGGGCGACGGAGGTCCTCCTCGGCGTGACCCCGCCCCCCGACGCGGCGGACGGCGTCCTGCGGATGCCGTGCCCCCTCGTCGAGCGGGGCTCCGTGAGCCCTCCGCGGGCTCCGTGAGCCCGCCGCCGGCCACGCCTGGACAGCAGGCCGGCGACGGGCACCGACACACCCCGTGGTCGTCGTCCGACGACCACCGAGCAGGGGGACCCGACCTCGACCGTCGGACCCCCGTCGAGAGGAGCACGATGAAGCGCACCCGTCTCGCGAGGATCGTAGCGACGGCCACCGCCGGCGCCGCCGCCCTGGCCGCCTGCGGTCAGGCCGGGCAGGGCACGGAGGGCGGCGGCGACGGCCCCGCCGAGCTGACGCTCTGGACCCACTCCGCCGGCAACCCGGCCGAGCTCGAGGTCTACACGCAGATCATCGACGACTTCAACGCCTCGCAGGAGGACTACCGGGTCGTCCAGGAGTCGTTCCCGCAGGCCGCGTACAACGACGCGATCGTGGCCGCCGCGGCCTCGGGCGACCTGCCCTGCCTGCTCGACATGGACGGCCCCATCGTCCCGAACTGGGCCTGGGCCGGCTACATCCAGCCGCTCGGCATCGACCCCGCGATCACGGACGCGCTCCTGCCCACCGCCGTCGGCGAGTGGGACGGCGAGGTCTACTCCGCGGGCTACTGGGACGCGGCGCTGTCGATCTTCGCCCGGCAGTCCGTGCTCGACGCGAACGGCATCCGCGTCCCCACCGTCGAGGAGCCGTGGACGCAGGACGAGTTCGACGCGGCGCTGACGACCCTGCAGGGCGCCGGCTACGCCACGCCGCTCGACATCGGCGCCGAGGACACCGGCGAGTGGTGGCCCTACGCCTACTCGCCGATGCTGCAGAGCGCCGGCGGCGACCTCATCGACCGCGAGACGCTGCAGTCCGCGGAGGGCGTGCTCAACGGCCCCGAGGCCGTCGAGTTCTTCACCTGGTTCCAGAGCCTGTTCGAGCGCGGCCTCACGGGCAACGGCGGCCAGGTGGGCAACGAGGAGTTCAACAACGACGAGGTGGCCCTGAGCTACACCGGCGTCTGGAACGCCCAGGCCTCGCTCGAGGCGGTCGGCGACGACCTGCTCATCCTCCCGCCGCCGGACCTGGGCACGGGCCCGAAGATCGGCGGCGGCTCCTGGCAGTGGGGCATCTCCAGCTCGTGCGGCCAGCTCGAGGGCGCGCAGGCGTACCTCGAGTTCAGCTTCGCCACGGAGTACATCACGCAGTTCAGCGACAACCAGATCGTCATCCCGGCGACGGAGGAGGCGGAGGCGGCCTCGGCCAACTTCGCCGAGGGCGCCCCGCTGCGGCCCTTCGTCGACCTCACGCCCTTCGCGGTGCTCCGCCCGCCGACGCCGGCGTACGCGGTCATCTCGAGCACCTTCGAGCGCGCGGCGAAGGACATCATGTCCGGCGCCGACGTCCCCTCGACCCTCGACCAGGCGGTCCTGGACATCGACGCGGACATCGCCGCCAACGACGGCTACGGGTCCTGACGCGCCCCTGACGCGCCCCCGCCCCACCCGCTCCTGAACCCCTCCCACGCCAGGCGGGCGGGTCGGCACCCCGCCGACCCGTCCGCCGGATCGGACCTGCCATGAGCACACCGCTGCAGCAGGGCACGCCCGCCGTCGCCACCGCGCGGGTCGCCGCCGAGCCCGGGGGGCGCCGGCGACGCCGGAGCTCGTCCCGGTCGGCCGCGGCCTACGGCATGGTGGCCCCGGCCGCCGTCCTGCTCCTCCTGTTCCTCGTGATCCCCGTGCTGCTCGCGTTCGGGCTGTCGTTCACGAACGCGCGCCTCATCTCCCCCGAGCCGCCCCGCCTCGTCGGCGCCGACAACTTCGTCCGCGCCTTCACCGCCGACCCGACCTTCCTGCGGTCCGTCCTCAACACGGCGCTGTTCGCGCTCGTCGTCGTGCCGGTGCAGGCCGGGCTCGGGCTCGTCATGGCGCTGCTGGTGAACCAGAAGCTGCGCGGCGTCACGGCCTACCGCGTCATCTTCTTCGTCCCGGTCGTCACGTCGATCGTCGTCGTCTCGATCCTGTGGAAGTTCCTCTACCAGGGCGACGGCCTCATCAACTCCGTCATCAACAGCCTGACGTTCGGCGCGTGGGACGGCATGGCGTGGCTCAACAGCACCGCCACGGCGCTGCCGGCCATCATCGTGCTGTCGATCTGGCAGGCCGTCGGCTTCCACATGATCATCTGGCTCTCGGGCCTGCAGACCATCCCCGAGGAGCTCTACGAGGCCGCCCGGATGGACGGCGCGACGCCGCGCCAGCAGTTCCGCAACGTCACCTGGCCGGGCCTGCGCCCGACGATGGTGTTCATCCTCGTGACGATCACCATCGCGGCGCTCGGGCTCTTCGTGCAGATCGACGTCATGACGCAGGGCGGTCCGGTCAACGCGACGACGACCCTCGTCTACCACGCGGTGCGCCGCGGCTACCGCGAGCAGCAGGTCGGCTACGGGGCGGCCATCTCCCTCATCTTCTTCGTGCTGGTCCTCGCGGTCGCGCTCGTGCAGCGCCGCCTGACCAGGGACAAGGACTGACCATGGCCACCGTCGCCACCCGGCCGCCGGGCTCGCGCAGACCGCTCGAGCCCCGCGGGCCGCACACCGCGCGCCCCGCCCACGCCTGGCGCTCCTACCTCCTCATGACCGGGCTCGCGGTCGTGTTCCTCTTCCCGCTCGTGTTCATGTTCGTCTCGAGCTTCAAGCCCGACGCGCAGATCCTGTCCGACGTCGACTCCCCGCGGGCGTTCCTGCCCGTCGGCGACCTGTCGCTGCAGAACTACGCGGACGTCTTCGACCGGGTGCCCGTGGCGCGGTTCCTCGTGAACTCCATCCTCGTGACGGTGCTCATCGTCGGGCTCGGGCTCGTGGTGAACTCCATGGCCGGCTTCGCGCTGTCGCGCATGCAGTTCCGCGGCCGCAAGATCCTGTTCACCGTCATCATCGCCACGCTCATCGTGCCCTTCGAGACGATCGCCGTGCCGATGGTCTACTGGGTCTCGAAGCTGCCGACGCTGGTGTTCGAGGGCTTCGTCCTCAAGTACGACTTCGGGTGGCTGAACACCTACCAGGTGCAGATCATCCCCTTCGTCGCGAACGCGTTCTCCATCTTCCTGTTCGCGCAGTACTTCTCGACGATCCCGACCTCGCTCGACGAGGCCGCCCGCATCGACGGCGCCGGCTGGTTCACGATCTACCGCAAGATCGTCGCCCCGCTGGCCGGGCCGGCCTTCGCCACGGTCGCGATCCTCACGTTCCTGCCCGCCTGGAACGCCTACCTGTGGCCCCTCATGACCGTGCAGCAGGAGACCCTGCGCCCCGTCATGGTCGGCATGCAGTACTTCTTCCAGCTCAACACCGCCTGGGGCGAGGTGATGGCGTACACCTCGCTCATCACCCTGCCGGTGCTCCTCGTGTTCCTGGCCTTCCAGCGGGCCTTCGTCAGCAGCATCGCCGCCAGCGGCGTGAAGGGATGACGCCGTGCTGAGGCTCGCCGACCACTGGGTGTGGGACAGCTGGACCGCGTTCGACGGGACGCACCACCACCTCTTCTTCCTGCGCGCCTCCCGGGCCCTGCAGGACCCGGACCGCCGCCACCTGCGCGCCTCCGTCGGGCACGCGCGCTCGACCGACCTGCGCTCCTGGGAGCTCCTGCCCGACGCGCTCGTGCCGGCCGACCCCGACGCCTGGGACGACCAGGCCACGTGGACCGGATCGGTCGTCCGCGCCGACGACGGGTCGTGGCGGATGTTCTACACGGGCGTCTCCCGCGCCGACCGCGGCCTCGTGCAGCGCGTCGGGGTGGCCCGCTCGGACGACCTCGTCACCTGGCACCGCGACCCGGGCCCGGTGACGGCCGCCGACCCCCGCCTGTACGAGACGCTCGACCAGGGGGACTGGTTCGACGAGGCCTGGCGCGACCCCTGGGTGCTCCGGGACCCGGACGGGGACGGCTGGCACATGCTCGTCACGGCCCGGGTGCGCACGGGCGACCCCGCCGGACGCAGCGTCGTGGGCCACGCCGTCAGCGCGGACCTCGAGCGGTGGGAGGTCCGGCCGCCCCTGACCGCGCCCGCCGGGTTCGGCCAGGTCGAGGTCCCGCAGGTCGCGGTCGTCGACG
The DNA here is from genome assembly GCF_004123805.1 of Cellulomonas endophytica. Taxonomy (GTDB): domain Bacteria; phylum Actinomycetota; class Actinomycetes; order Actinomycetales; family Cellulomonadaceae; genus Cellulomonas; species Cellulomonas endophytica. The sequence continues at coordinate 7,482 of NZ_RWJX01000024.1, forward strand.
GGCTGCCCGTGCTCGTCTTCTCGTGCTGGCCGACGCACCTGGCGGAGGCCCGGCGCCGCGACTGGCGGCAGGGCGGGGTCTGGGTGGCCCGGGGCGAGGGTCTGCTCGGGCCCTGGGACATGGCGGCGGCCCGGCCGTTCGCGCACCCCTCGCTCTACGCGGCGCGGCTCGTCGAGGACCCCGTCACCGGGGGCTGGGCGCTGCTCGGCTTCCGGGACACGGAGGACGGCCGCTTCGTCGGGGAGATCGCCGACCCGGTGCCCGTCGTGCGCGACGGGGACACCCTGCGGGTCGTCGCGCCCTGAGGGCCCGCGGCCGGGCCCGCGCGGCCACGGGTGGCGCGCGGGCCCCGGCCGGGGGACCGTCCGGGGGGCGGTCCCCCGGCACGGCGGCCGCAGACTGCTGAGGTAGGCTCAGCATCGGTGCGGACGCGCGCCCGGCGACACCCGCCCGGCGCCCTCCGGCCAGAGGGGAGGCGTCCGTGTCGATGCCCCACATGCCCGGAGGCGGGGGTCCGATGACCCGGACCTTCGGCCAGGACCGCAGCGTCGTCGAGCACCGCCTGACCCGGGCCACGCTCCGCCGCATCCTCGCCTTCGCCCGGCCCTACCGCGGCCGGCTGACCGTGTTCCTCGCGCTCATCGCGCTCGAGGCGGCGGCCGGCGCCGTGACGCCGCTGCTGCTGCAGACGCTCATCGACGACGGCATCGCGGACGGCCGCACGGGCCTCGTCCTCGGGATCGCCGGCGCCGTCGCCGGGCTCGCGCTGCTCCAGGCCGGGCTCTCCGTGGCCGACCGGTGGGTCTCCGCCGGCATCGGCGAGGGCCTCATCGCCGACCTGCGCCGCGCGGTGTTCGACCACGTCCAGACGATGCCGCTCGCCTTCTTCTCCCGGGCGCGCACGGGCTCGCTCGTGCAGCGCCTCAACGGCGACGTGCTCGGGGCGCAGCAGGCCTTCACCTCGACGCTGCAGAACGTCGTGAGCAACAGCCTCACGGTCGTCTTCGTGCTCGCCGCGATGCTGTCCCTGTCCTGGCAGCTGACGCTCGTCAGCCTCGTGCTGCTGCCCGTGTTCATCCTGCCCGCCCGCTGGTTCGGGCACCGGATCGCCGAGGTGACCCGGGAGAGCTACGTCCTCAACGCCGAGGCCGCGCAGACGATGACGGAGCGCTTCAACGTCGCGGGCGCCCACCTGGTCAAGGTGTTCGGCGACCCCGCCCGCGAGTCCGCGTCCTACGGCGCGCAGGTCGAGGCCGTCCGCGACGTCGGCGTCCGCCGCGCGCTGTACTCCACGTGGTTCCGCGTCGGCCTCACGACCGTGGCGGCGGTCGCCGTCGCCATCGTCTACGGCCTGGGCGGCGTCCTGGCGATCCGCGACCAGCTCACCGTCGGCGTGCTCGTCGCGCTGACCGCCTACCTCAACCGGCTCTACGGGCCCCTCAGCGCGATGTCGAACGTGCAGGTGGACGTCATGACCGCGCTCGTGAGCTTCGAGCGCGTCCTCGAGGTCCTCGACCTGCAGCCCACCGTCACCGACCGCCCGGGCGCCGGCGACCTGCGGGACGCCGTCGCCCGGCGCGGCGCGGACGTGGAGCTCGACGCCGTCGGCTTCCGCTACCCGGACGCCTCCGGCGTGGGCCTGGCCTCGCTCGAGGGCGTCGACGGCGGCCGCGGGGACGCGGCGGGCGACACCCTCGTCGACGTGTCCTTCCGGGTGCCGGCGGGGCAGATGGTCGCGCTCGTCGGACCCTCCGGCGCCGGCAAGACGACGATCTCGCAGCTCGTCACGCGCATGTACGACCCCACGCGCGGCGCCGTCCGGGTGGCCGGCGAGGACCTGCGGGACGTGACGCAGGAGTCGCTGCGCGCCACCGTCGGCATCGTCAGCCAGGAGGCGCACCTGTTCCACGACACCATCGCCGGCAACCTGCGCTACGTCCGGCCCGGGGCCACGGACGACGAGATCTGGGCCGCCCTGCGCCAGGCGCACGTCGGGGACCTCGTCGCGGGCCTGCCCGACGGCCTCGCCACGGTCGTCGGGGAGCGCGGCTACCGCCTGTCCGGAGGTGAGCGGCAGCGCCTGGCGATCGCCCGGCTGCTGCTCAAGGCGCCCGACCTCGTCGTGCTCGACGAGGCGACGGCCCACCTGGACTCCGAGTCGGAGGCCGCCGTCCAGGCCGCGCTCGACACGGCGCTCGCGGGCCGGACCAGCGTCGTCATCGCGCACCGGCTCTCGACGATCCGCCAGGCCGACCTCATCGTCGTGGTCGACGGCGGGCGGGTCGTCCAGCAGGGGACCCACGCGTCGCTGCTGGCCGAGGGCGGGCTGTACGCCGACCTGTACCGCACGCAGTTCGCCACGGCGACGGCGGCCTGAGCCCGGCGGCCCCCGGCCCGCGCGCGAAGGGCCGGGGCCCGGGGCCGCGTCAGTGGAGCAGCTTGAGCCCCACGACGCAGCCGACGAGGCCGAGCACGAGCAGCACCTTGACGAGGGAGACGGCCTCCCCGCCCGTGGCCATCGACCACGTGACGGTGAGCGCGGCCCCGATGCCGACCCACACGGCGTAGGACGTGCCCACCGGCAGGGTGCGCAGCGCGAAGGCCAGCCCGGCCATGCTGGCCACGAGCGCGGCGACGAAGACGAGGGTCGGCGCCAGCCGGGAGAAGCCCTCGGAGCGGCCGAGGGCCGTGGCCCACACCGCCTCGAGGACGCCGGAGACGACGAGGGCGGACCAGGCGAGGGAGCTCGGGGACACGACGGACCTCACAGGGGTGCCGTCTTGTCGCGCTCCGGGTACGGCCCCGCTCGTCCGGGAGGGGCACCCTCCGTGCGCCTCGTCGTCGAGGCTCGCACGCGGGGGTGCCGGTGGCACGCCGGTCCGGGACGTGGACCGCCCCGGACCAGGACGCGGACCGCGGGCGCGTCAGATCGTCTGGACGGAGCCGGAGTCGACGCGGTAGTTCGACCCGTTCACGAAGCTCGCCCGCTCGGAGACGAGGAACGCGATGACCGCGGCGACCTCCTCGGGCCGGCCGCGCCGGCCGAGCTCCATCCCGGGCCGCTCCTCCTGCAGGAACGAGCGGATGGCGCCCTCGACGTCCGTGCCCTCCTCCTCCGCCCGCTTCGCCATCATCGCGTCGGTCATGGGCGTGGCGATGAACGCCGGCGAGACGGCGTTCACGAGCACGCCCTCGGACGCGTAGGTCTTCGACAGTCCCTTGACGAGGGCGAGGATCCCGGCCTTCGCCACGCAGTAGGGCAGCTCGTCGGGGTAGGGCTGGACGGCGTCCTCCGAGGCGACCATGACGACCCGGCCCCAGCCCTGGCGGCGCATGCCGTCGAGGACCGCGCGGGTCGTGTGGACCGCGGCGAAGAGGTCGACCTCGACCGTCTCGCGCCAGCCGCTCTCGTCGATCTCGTGGAACAGCCCCTGCGCCCCCGTGATGCCGGCGGCGTGGACGAGGACGTCGACCGTGCCGAAGCGCTCCTGCGCGGCGGCGACGACCCGCTCGGCCGCCGCCCGGTCCCGCAGGTCGGCGGCGACGGTGAGGACCCGGTCGGCCACCGCCGGGCCGAGGGACGCCGCGGCCGCGTCGAGCCGCCCCGCGTCCACGTCGGTGAGGACGACCCGCGCCCCCTCCTCGAGCAGCAGGCGGGCCGTCGCCAGGCCGATGCCGGAGTCGCCCCCGGTCACGAGGGCGGTGCGGCCGTCGAGGTGCAGGTCCACGGGTCCTCCGGGGTCGTGGCGGCGCCCAGGGCGCGGGGGGGCCGCGTGAGCCGGACGGGCACGCGGGCAGGGCGGGGTGGCGGTGCGCAGCCGGGACGGCCGGCGGCGCCGTCGCCGGTCAGGAGTGGCCGTAGGCCTCGTCGGCCGGCTGCGCGTAGAGGACGGCGACGCGCGGGCGGCGGCGGCGGCGGTCCGAGCTCTCGACGAGCCCCTGCGCCGCGCGGAGCACGACGGCGTCCTCGACGAGCGCGGCCCGCCAGTCGGGGCGCAGCGCGTCGGGCCCGGAGCCGTCGGCCCACGTGCGCCACGTCGAGCCGCCCACCGACCCCAGCCAGCCGCCGACGCCCCCGGCGAGGAGGGCGACGAGGTGCGCGCCCGTGCGCCGGCCCTCGACGACCGACAGGCCGACGGCGCCGAGCGCCCCCGAGGCCACGCGGGCGGTCAGCACGGGCGGGAGCAGGCGGCTCGGCGTGGCGGGCAGCTTGTCCGCCACCGTCTCGCCCAGCACGGCCGCGCCCGCGAGCAGGCGGACGAGCGCCGGCCCGGCCCCGGGACGGCCGCGGACGGCCGCCAGCGCCGGCACCGCGAACCCCGTCGAGGACCGCCCGCCGGCCGCGAGGCCGAGCACCACCGAACGCGTCAGCACACCCATGCCTGCTTCCTACCCGCCGCCGGCGCCCCCGGCATCCGGAGGGGCCGCGGACGGCGCCACGGCCACAGGTGCCGCGGGCCGCGCGCTGCTAGCGTCGGCGGTGCGGCGCCGAGGCCGCGGCGTCTGCCGCACCGCCCCGACGCGGACGGGAGGGGGCCGTGCCCGTCGCCCGCGCCCGCCGCCTGCTCGTCGTGCTGCTCGCGGTGGTCCTGCTCGCCGCCTGCCTCCTCGAGGCGACGCCCCGCCGCACCGTGACGGAGCCCGTCACGGGGACCGTCGCCGCGGGTCACGGCGCACGCGGCACCGCCGCCGCCCCGTACGAGCTCCTCGTCACGGCCCCCGGCACCGCGGGCGAGCTGACGGGGGCCGTGCCCCCGACCGCCGCCCTGTCGCCGTCGCGGCGGATGACCCTCGCCGACCTCGCCCGCGTCCGCGCCGTCCCCGGCGTCGCGGTCGCCGCGCCGCGCGGCGACGTCGTGCTCGAGGTCGTCGCGCCCGAGCGGGTCCGGCTCGTCGTGCCGGTCGACGCGGGGCGCACCGCCGCCGGCCCGGTGGCCTTCCGCCTGACGACCACGTGGACGACGGACGACGGCCTCGGCGAGCGGGTGGTGCGGCGCGACGAGATGGTCGCCATGGTCGACACGGCCGACGTGCCGACGGTGGTCGTGCCGCCCGACCGGCTGCCGCCCCGGTGGCGGTGCCGCGTCGGGGACGCGCTGCTGCGGGCCGACGACCCCGCCTCCGAGCCCTGCCGCACCCAGCGCCGCACCGCCGCGACCGTCCTCGGCCTCACGGTGGCGACCGGTTCGACCGCGCCGGTCGTCGACGGCCGGATCGCGCTGGAGCCCGGGCCGGCGCCCGCCTCGCTGGCGCGGGTGGTGCTCGTCGACCCCGCCGCCGAGGCCGCCCTCCGCGGCGGGGCCGGGACCGCGCTCGACCCCCTCCTCGGCGCGAGCGCGGCGGGCACGACCCTCCTGGAGCTGGGGCGGTGGGCGTCGGCGGGGCCGGCGGACGACCCGCTCGTGGCGACCCTGCTCCGGCGCGCGGAGGCGGAGCTGCGCACGCTCGTCGAGGGGCCGCAGGAGCTCTGGGACGCGTCGGTCCAGCCCGGGCCGTCCACGACGCCGCACGTGCCCGTGCTGCTGCTGGAGGGGGGCGGCCCCACGCTGCACGTCCGTGTGGAGGTGCGGGGACGGTTCGGGGCGGTGGGGCAGCTCGGCTCCGGCGGGTCGGCCGACGAGGCGCTGGGCTGGGTGCCGCCGGCGGACGCGCGACGACCGGACGCGGGGACCCTGCTCGGGGTCGTCGAGGCGCCGGTGGAGGCCGCCGCGAACCCGCTGCGGACGACCCCCGTCGACCTGCCGTGGCCGGCCTCGGGGCAGGTGCGCGGCGAGCGCGGGGGCGGGAGCGCCGGGGAGCCGCCGGGGGCGGACGAGGGGGAGGACCCCCTGCCCGACGCCGAGCCCGCCTTCCCCGTCACGTGGAGCACCGCGGCGGTCGAGCCCCTGCCCGTCGCGGCGAACCCGGCCGCCCCCGGGTCCGACGGACCGACGGGCGGGGTGCGCCGGCTCGTCGCCGACCGGTACGCGCCGTTCGCGCCCTCGAGCCCGTGGACGGCGACGAGCGACGGGCTCACGCCCTCGGCCGACGGCACCGCACCCGGCGCGGAGGCGGTGTTCGGCCGGCTCGAGCCCCTCGCGGGCTTCGGCGACGGCGGGACGGTGGCGCGGACCTCCGTGGTGGTGCCCGTCGGCACCGTCCGTGCGGCGACGACCCACCGGGGCGCGACGCCGCCGCCGGGCGCGGCCCCCGACGCCCGCGCCGTCCGCGACGTGCTGGACCCGCTGGGCCCCTCCCCCGCCGCCGTCCTCGTCCGCGACGCCCGGGGGCGCGAGCTCGACGTGCCCGTGCCGCTCGCGCCGGCGATCTCCGGTCTCGGCCTCGTGCCCGGGCCGCCGAGCGCGATCGCGGACGTCGCCCACGCCCACGTGTGGGGCGTGCGGGACCCCGTCGCCTCCGTGCGGGTCCGGGTGGCGGGGCTCACGGGGGCTGCCGACGCGGACCGCGAGCGCGTGCGCGCCGTGGCCGAGGACCTGCGCGCCGCGGGCCTCACCGTCACCGAGGTCGCCGGCGGGCGCACGGTGCCGGTGGACGTCGACGTCGACGGGTACGCCTTCGGCACCACGGTCGCCACGGGCACCCAGCGGGTGGGCGTCCTGGGCACCGTCCGGCAGGAGTGGGTGCGGCTGGGCCCGACGTGGACCGCCGCGCTCGACGCCGGCCGCGCCACGACGGTGCTGGGCTGGGGCGCCGGCCTCGGGCTGGTGGCGCTCCTCGTCGCCGTGCTGCTCGCCGTCCGCTCCCCGGCCCGGGCCGGGTCCGGGCCGGCTCCCGGCGGGGGCCGGGACCTGGCGGTCCTCGCCGCCGCGGCGGTGCTCGTGGCGGGGACGGCCGCGGCCGGGCGCCTGCCCGGGCACGGGGTGGGGACGGCTGCCGTCGCGGTGCTCGTGGTGCTCGCGGCCGCGCTGCTGCACCACGCGCGCCCCCTGCCGGCCGGACCGCGGCTCCTCGCCGGGCCCGGGACGGCGCAGGAGCGGGTCGGCGGGGCGGCGCGGGACGCGGCCGCCCCCGGGGGTGAGGACGAGGGCCGGGACGGCGCGGCGACGGGCGACGGACCTCCGGTGGCGCTCGCCGCCCGCGGCGGGTCGGGGCGGGCCCGTCGCCTGGTGCTGGCCGGGCGGCGTGACGCCGGGCGCCCGGCCGGGCGCGGCGGGCGACGGCGCCCGGGGCGCACGCGCCGGAGCGGGCCGGAGGAGGAGGTGGTGCTCGACGACGCGCCCGCCGGTGGTGGCGGGTGGTGGGACGGCGCGTGGGACGGCGCGCGGGACGGCTCGAGGGACGGCTCGAGGGACGGCTCGTGGGACGCCGCCTCCGTCGACCGCGGCGAGGGGCCCCCCGAGGACCGGTGGGCGGGGGACGGCGCGGCCGGGCACGCAGGGCCGCGCCGCCACCGCGCCGTCCCCGCCGACCTCTCGGCGTGGGCCCTCGGACCGGTCACCGGGCCCGTCGCCCAGTGGCGCGTGGGGCACGGCGGCCGGCCGGCGGCGCGGACGGCCGAGGTGCCGGCGGCGCCCGCCGGGACGGCCCCGTGGACGGCGTCGTCGGCCCTGGGGACCTCCGGGGACGGCGGCGCCCCGGCCCCTCGGCCGCTCGTCGGGGACGGACGCGCCCGGCCCCGCGTGTGGCGCGACGAGGTGCCCGGGGGACGCGGGCCGGGGTCCGCCGCCTGGTCCGACGGGCGGTCGGGCGGGTGGTCGCAGGGGTCGTCGGACGGGTGGCCGGGCGGGTGGTCGGACGGGTGGCCGGACGGGTCCGTCGCCGGCGGCGGCGGGGACCCCGGTGCGTCCCCGGCGGGCGGGTCCGGCGTCGTGCGCCTGCCGCCGCACGACCCGGTCGCGGAGGTCCTCGACGAGCTGCGCGACCGGCTGCGACGCCGGCGGGACGCGGTGCTGCGCGGGGCGCGGGCGGCGGGTGCGGTCCTCGCCGGCGTCCTCGCGGCGTCGGTGGCCGGCATGGTGCTGGCCGCCCTGGCCGCGGCGGACGGGTCGGCGGTCGCCGCGCGGGCGCTCCTCGTCGCCCTCGGGCCCCAGCTGCTGCTCGCGGTCGTGGGTGCGGCGGCGCTCGCGGGTGCGCTCGCCCTCCTCCCGCCGACGGACCCGCCGGTCCGGCCGTGGCGCGCCGGCGTACCCGGCACGCGGCGCGCCCTGCTCCTGGCCGCGGCCCTCGGCGCACCTCTCGCCGCGGCGGGCCTGGACGCCGACCTGGGCACGCGCCTCACCGCCGGTGCCGGTGCCGCGCTCGGGGGCACGCTCCTGGCGCTCGCGACGGTCCGCCGGTGGGCCGAGGTCCGCGCCGCCGACGCGTCCCTCGACGCTCCCGGCCCCGACCTGCGGGACGGGGGCGCGCGGGCGGCCTGACGCCCGATCGCCCGGCGCGAGGGTCAGCGCCCGGCGCCCGAGCCCCGCGGCCGGCGGCGCGGCGCCGGGGCCCGGGGCGGCGGGGCACCGCGGTCAGAGCACCGGCACGCCCAGGTCGGCCGGGTCGACGAGGAAGTCGGCCTCGTCGGCGACCTCTCCCCCGACGACGCCGTGCAGCGTCCGCGCGACCGCCACGACCGTGTCGATCGCGTGGTCCCGGGCGCGGCGGTGCTCCAGCGAGGGTCGCTCCCGCCCGAGCTCGACGAGGTCCGGCGGCTCCCAGCGGACGGTGTAGCCGACGACGCCCCGCGCCGTCCACGGGACGTCCCGCAGGAGGGGGTGGACCTCGTCCCGCGCGGCCGCCTCGACCGCGACGAGGCCGTCGAGGCCGAGGTCGACGAGGACCCCGTGCCCCGTCGGCGGCGGCGGCGCGGACAAGGCGGCGGCGTCCGCCTCCCGGGCCGCGGCGAGCAGCCGCTCGCGCACGACGGGGTCCGGGACGCCGTGGGTGCCGAGCGCGGCCGCGAGCGCCGGGTCCACCGCGGCCTCGGCGGCACGACGCCCGCGGCGCGTGCTGCGCGGCGGGGGCCCGGCCACCGGAGCGGCCGGGGCGCCGGTCCCCGGCCCCGTGGCCGTGGGGGCGACGCCCCGCACCACGGCGAGCAGCTCCGACGGCTCCAGCCAGGTCGCGGTGAGGACGGTGAGGTCGACGGCGGCGTCCGGGTCGGGCTCGACCACCGCACCCACCGGCCCGAGCCGGGTGGCCCCCCCGAGCCGGCGGGCGGCGGCGACGAGCCACCGCACCACCCGGTCCTCCTCGCGCACGGGCAGGCCGTCGGGGAAGGCACGGGCCAGCCCGTCCCGGTCCCCGACGCCCGGCAGCGGGGGGCCGCCGCGGTCGCGGGGGGCGTGGACGTCCCACGCCACCGTCACCCCTGCCGGCAGGCCGAGCGCGGCGGCGTCGTCCGGCTCGAGGCGGTACGGCCCCACGACGACGCTGCTCCGCCCGACCCGGAGCGCCCGCACGGGCAGGGTGCGGGCGCCGACGGCGCGCAGGCCGAGCGCGGTGGTGACGGCGCGACGCTCGCGCGGCGCCTCGTCGGGGGCCTCCTCCCACCGGGCGGCGGGGAAGCGGCTCAGCGCGAGGGTCTCGACCTCGTCCAGCGCGACGCCGTCGGGCAGCGCCAGCTGGTGCCGGTCGCGGACGCCCGGGTCCCCGACGGGCAGGCGCGGCAGGAGGGAGGCGCCGGCCACGTCAGACCCGCGTGCGGTGGAAGCCCTGCCAGGACCGCGAGGCCGTCGGGCCGCGCTGCCCCTGGTACCGGGAGCCGTAGGCCGGCGACCCGTAGGGCTGCTCGGCCGGCGAGGTCAGGCGGAAGAAGCACAGCTGGCCGATCTTCATGCCGGGCCACAGGAGGATCGGCAGCGTCGCGACGTTGGAGAGCTCCAGCGTCACGTGGCCGGAGAACCCCGGGTCGATGAAGCCGGCCGTGGAGTGGGTCAGCAGGCCCAGGCGGCCGAGGGAGGACTTGCCCTCGAGGCGCGCCGCGATGTCGTCGGGCAGCGTGACCCTCTCGAACGTCGAGCCGAGGACGAACTCGCCCGGGTGCAGGACGAAGGGCTCCTCGCCGTCGACCTCGACGAGCCGGGTGAGCTCGGGCTGGTCCGACGCGGGGTCGATCACCGGGTACTTGTGGTTGTCGAACAGCCGGAAGAAGCGGTCGAGGCGCACGTCGACGCTCGAGGGCTGCAGCATCGCGGGCTCGGTCGGCTCCAGCGCGACCCGCCCGGCGTCGAGCTCGGCGCGGATGTCACGGTCGGAGAGCAGCACACCGGTCACCGTAGCGGCGCCCGGGGGGCGCCGGGGCGTCGTCCCGCGCGCGCGACGACCCCGACCGGCGCACAGTGGGGGGCATGAGCGAGCAGACGGCACGACCCGGTCAGGACGACTCCGTGGGCGACGTCGAGACGGGCGCGCCGGAGCGCGCGACCGGCGTGGAGCTGGGCATGGGCGAGGACTCCTCGTTCGAGCCCGAGGAGGACCCGGAGGCGGTCCCGGACGACCCCGGCCTCTGAGCCGAGACCCTCGGTCCGGCCGCGTGCCGGCAGGACCGGGGATCCTCCACGTCGAGCGCCGTCTCAGAACAGGGTCGGCTGCGGGCCCGCGGTGACGAGGTCGTCGGCGCGGCCGGCGGCGGCGCGCGCGACCGACTCGTGGCCTGTCGACCCCGTCCGCCCCTCGGGCGCCGGCGGTGTCCGGTGCCGGGCCGACCCGCCCGACCCGCCGGCCGACCCGCCGCCCGAGGCCCGGGCCACCGCCTCCTCCGCGGGGGCCGCGACCGTGAACGGCGTCTCGGGGGCGAAACCGTGCCGCCGGCGCAGGGGCTCCACCCGGGCCCGCAGCCACACCCGGTAGTCCTCCGGCACGTACGCCCCGCGCCCGTAGAGCGTGCGGTACCGCTCGACGAGGTGCGGGTGGTCGCGCGCGAGCCAGTCCAGGAACCACGGCTTGACCGACCCGCGCAGGTGCAGCGGCAGCACGCTGACCCCCGTGGCCCCGGCCTCCGCGAGCGCCGCGAGCAGCGCGTCCAGGTGCTCCTCGCCGTCCGTGAGCCACGGCAGGACCGGTGCGACGAGCACCCCGCACTCCAGCCCCGCGTCGCGGACGGCGCGCACGAGCCCCAGCCGGGCGGCCGGCCCCGGCGTCCCGGGCTCCACCGCCTTCTGCAGGGCCGGGTCGAGCACCGCCAGGGACACGCTGACGCCGACGGGCACGTCCTTCGCCGCCGCCTGGAGCAGGGGCAGGTCGCGCTGGAGCAGCGGGCCCTTGGTGAGGACGGACAGCGGCGTGCCGGAGGAGGCCAGGGCCGTGATGATCCCCGGCATGAGCGCGTACCGGCCCTCCGCCCGCTGGTACGGGTCGGTGTTCGTGCCGAGCGCCACGTGCTCGCGCCGCCACGAGCGCCGCGCCAGCTCCGCCCTCAGGACCTCGACGACGTTCGTCTTCACGACGATCTGCGTCTCGAAGTCGCGGCCGGCGTCGAGCTCGAGGTACTCGTGCGTCGGCCGTGCGAAGCAGTAGGTGCAGGCGTGCAGGCAGCCGCGCATGGGGTTGACCGTCCACCGGAAGGGCATCCGCGACGCCGCCGGCACGGCGTTGAGGGCGCTGCGGGCCGCGACCTCGTGGAACGTGACGCCCCGGAACTCCGGCGTCCGGACGGTCCTCAGCAGTCCCGGCAGCCCGAGACCGGGCAGGGTGCCGCCGTCCTCGTCGACCCGCTGCCCGTCCCACCGCATGCCGGTAGTCGAACACGTGTTCGGGTGCGACCGCAAGGGCGGGTGCGCCGCGCGACGCCTCTCGCCCGGCGTCCCGGACGGGGCCGCGGACCGGGTAGCATCGTCGGCGCACGTCCCCCCGGGGGCCGTCGCGCGGGTGTAGTTCAATGGTAGAACTTCAGCTTCCCAAGCTGAGAGCGCGGGTTCGATTCCCGTCACCCGCTCCCCGTCTCCAGCAGCACCCGGCCGTCGAGGGCCGGGCGCAGCACCTCAACCCGTGACGCGCTCGCTGCGCGGCGTCGGACGCGTGACGAGCACCGGGCACGGCGCCGAGTGCTGCACCCGCGAGGCGGTGCTGCCGAGCAGGACCGTCCGCGTGAGGCCGCGGCTCCCGGACGCCAGGGAGATGAGGTCGGCGTCGACGTCCTCCGCCGCCCGGATGATCTCCGTCGCCGGCGACCCGCTGCGCACCTCGGTCCGGATCGTCGGTCCCCAGCCGGCGAACTCCGCGGCCACGACCTCGACGGCGGCACGGGCCTCCTCGACGAAGCTGAGCTCGGCGATGCCCGGTGCCGGCCGGTCCGGCCCGGACAGCTCGTCGGCGAAGGGGACGGCCGCGTAGGGGCTCACCACGGCGACGACCGTGACGGCGGTGATCTCGCGGGAGTCCGCGATCCACTTGAACTGGCGGGCGCCCACGAGGGAGGCGCGGGAGCCGTCGGTGGCGACGATGACGTGCACGGTCGGTCCCTCTCGGTCGCTGGCTCGGTCTCGGGGCTCGGTGAGGTCTACGCCATGTCCTCGAGCTGCCGGCCCTTCGTCTCCGGCACGAACCGCGCGACGAACACGAGCGACAGCAGCGCGAACAGCGTGTAGAAGCCGTAGGCGAAGGACAACCCGAGCTCGGCCAGCGCGGGGAACGACGTCGAGATGGCGAAGTTGGCGAGCCACTGCGCCGCCGCCGCCAGCCCGAGCGCCGTCCCGCGGATCCGGTTGTTGAACATCTCGCCGAGCAGCACCCACACGGCCGGGCCCCACGACATGCCGAAGAAGACGACGAAGCCGTTGGCGGCCAGCAGGGCGACCACGCCCGCGGTGTCCCCCAGCACGGGCTCGAGGACCCCGTCGGCGTTCTCCACGAGGTCGGCCGTCCCGAAGACCACGGCCAGGGCACCGAGCATGACGAACATCCCGGCCGAGCCGATGAGCAGCAGCCGGCGGCGGCCGATGCGGTCGATGAGGGCGATCGCCACGACCGTCACGACGATGTTCGTGACGGAGGTGACGACCGTCTGCGTGAGCGCGTCCTCCTCGGTGAACCCGACGGACTGCCACAGCGTCGAGGAGTAGTAGAAGATGACGTTGATCCCGACGAACTGCTGGAACACCGACAGGGCGATGCCGACCCACACGATGGGCAGCAGCCCGCGGCCGCCCGGGCGCCGCAGGTCGGAGAACGCCGCGCGGGACTCCAGCGTGACGGTCCGGCGGATCTCCTCGATGCGCTCCCGGACCCCCGTGATGAGCACCTGCCCCAGCACCTGCTGGGCGCGCTCCGGCTCGCCCTTGGCGACGAGGTAGCGCGGCGACTCGGGGATCTGCAGGGACAGCACGCCGTAGGCGAGCGCCGGGACCACCTCGGCGAGGAACATCCAGCGCCACGCCTCGAGGCCGAACCAGAGGTCCTCGGCCGCACCGCCGGCGATGCCCGCCAGCATCGCGTCGGACAGCAGGGCGACGAAGATGCCCGTGACGATCGCGAGCTGCTGCAGGGAGCCCAGGCGGCCGCGGACCGCCGCCGGGGAGATCTCCGCGATGTACGCCGGGGCGATGACGGAGGCCGCACCCACCCCGACCCCGCCGACGACGCGCCAGACGATGAGGTCCACCGGCCCGAACGCCAGGCCCGAGCCCACCGCGCTCACCGTGAACAGGACCGCGGCCAGCACCATGACGCGGATGCGGCCCCACCGGTCCGCGAGCCGGCCGGCCAGGTAGGCGCCGACGATGCACCCCAGGAGCGCCGAGGAGACGACGAAGCCGGTGAGCCCCGCCCCCATCCCGAAGGCGTCGCGGACGGCGACGACGGCCCCGTTGATCACGGCGGTGTCGAAGCCGAACAGGAACCCGCCGAGGGCTGCCACCGTCGCGAGCATCACGACCCGGCCGGTGTGGAAGCGCTCGAGGGCAGGTGCGGTGTCGGCCATGGAGTCCTCCGCTCGGAAGTGTGATGTCTACCACACCTGCGTCTGCGCGGCGCCTCCGCCGCCGTGAGCCGGCGGGCGCGTTCTCACCCGCTCGGCCGACCCTTTCACCCGTGACCCGAACGGGTGAACGACCTAGCGTCGCAGCCGACGGCGCCGCCACCGGGCGGGGCCCTCGCGACGTCCAGGGGGACCGACATGACCGCGCGCCACGTCCGACCGATCACCGCCCTCGCCGGCAGCGCCCTGCTCCTCGTCGGCGCGCTGGCGGCCTCCGCCTCCGCTGCGCCCAGGGGTCCGGGGTTCTCCAGCGCCCGCCCGATCACGGGGCTCGAGGTCCGGCTCGGCGAGGAGGGGATCCCCTACGGAGTCCTGTCCGTCCGGGTCGTCTGCCCGAAGGGCGACGGCGAGCAGTACGCGGTGCGGGCCTCGGCCGCGGGCTACAGCAACGCCGGTCGGTACGGGGACTCCACGGGCGAGCCCGTGAGCTGCACCGGGCACCCCCAGACCGTCCGCGTCCCGGTGCAGGGCTGGTACTGGGGCAACCCCTGCCGCCTCCCGGCGGGCACCTACGCGGCCGAGGCGGACCTCGTCCGCGTCCTCCCCGACGCCCCGCGGTGGGAGAACTGGGAGGTCCTCTCCTCGACGACGCGCTCGCTCGTCCGGACCGCGCCCAGCGTCGGGGAGCCCTGCGACACCTGGGAGTGAGGCGGGCTCCGGTACGGCCCCGGACGCACGGAGGGCCGGGCAGGTGGTCCCTGCCCGGCCCTCCGCCACGACGGGCGGCGGCCCGTCGGACGTCGTCGACGTCAGATGCGCACCCGGATCGGGTTGCTGACGGTCGTGTAGCGCTCGGTCTCGAGCTCGGCCTCGATGGTCGTGCTCTCCTGGCTCGTCCCGTTCACGTGCCACCCCCTTCGATCGTCCGAAAAGTCCCTGGGGCACGATTCTGGGGGACATTCGTCCCATGGGCATCCCCCGGAGGGTGAACAGTGAAGAGACTCACACGAACGGCGTAGACCCGGGCAGAACGGACAGGCCGGGGCGCAGGACCGTCAGAGGCGCTGCAGGACGAGCGCGGTGACGTCGTCGCCGCCGTCGACCGCGGCGGCCACCAGTCCGGCCGCCAGCCCCTCGCGGTCCCGGCCGAGGCGCTCCGCGTCGCCGCGCATCCGCTCGAGCGTCGCCGCGAGGTGGCTCCCCCGCTCCTCGACGAGGCCGTCCGTGTAGAGCAGGAGGCAGTCGCCGGACGCGAGGTCGACGTCGGCCGTGCGGAAGCCGCGTCCGTCGCGGTCCGCCACGCCGAGCGCGGCGCCGGTCGCGCCGAGGACGTACCGGGCGCCGTCGGCGGCGACGAGGAGCGGCGGGACGTGCCCGGCGCGCGTGACCCGTGCCCGCCCGCTGCTCGGCTCGAGCTCGACGGCCACCACGGTCGCCAGCTCCCCGGGCACGAGGTCCGCGAGCACCTGGTTCAGGCGGGCGAAGGCCCCCTGGGCGGTCCCCTCGTCGACGAGGAAGGCGCGCAGCGCGTGGCGCACCTGCGCGGTGATCGCCGCCACGGAGATGCCGTGGCCCGCCACGTCGCCGACGACGAGCACGGTGCGGCCGTCGGGCAGGGGGACGACGTCGTACCAGTCGCCGCCGAGCACGTCCGTGCCGCTGGGCTGGTAGTGGCGGGCGAGGGCGTAGCCGTCCGGCAGCACCGGGGTGTGGGCCAGCACCACCCGCTGGAGGGTGGCGGCGACGCGCTCGTCCTCGGACCGCTGGCGCACGAGCGCCTCGTCGACGTCCCGGGCCAGCGCCTCGACGGCGTGCACCTGCGCGGGGTCCCAGGTCTCGCTGGTCCCCCGCACCTCCTCCACCCAGGCGGCGAACGACGCGCGGGGCGTGAGCCGCAGGCCCCCGGCCGTCGGCACGATCCCCGTCGACCCGGGGTCGCCCGCCCAGTGCACCTCCTTGAGCACCTCGGGCCGGAACCACAGCAGCACGTCCCGCGGCGACGCGGCGGTCGGACGGACGCCGAGGACGCCGCTCGCGACCGGCACGAGCCGGTCCGCCAGCGCGCTGCCCGGGTGGTCCGCGACGAGGGACGAGGTCACCAGGGTCCCCGTGCGCCCCTGCCACAGCAGGTCGACCAGCGCGTCGACGTCCGAGGCCGACGGGGTGTCCCCGAGGAGCCGCAGCTGCCCGTTGACGCGGACGGCGCATCCCGTCGACCCCTCGACGAGGTCGAGCAGCACGTCGTCGCGCGTGAGGGCGGCCAGCGGGTCGCGGCCGGACGCGCTCAGGGCGCGGGCGAGCTCGGCGGAGGTGGCCGCGAGCGCCATGGAGTCGACGTAGCGCGCCTCGTCGGCCTTGCCCTGCAGCAGCAGGGAGCCCGTGCGGCCGAGGAACTCGGCGGCGGCCCGCTGGGACGGGCTGGGGAAGTGCGGCCCGGCGTAGTGGTGGCACGCGACGAGCCCCCAGAGCCGGCCGTGCACGATGATCGAGACGGACATGGAGGCCCGCACGCCCATGTTCGCCAGGTACTCCAGGTGCACGGGCGAGACGCTGCGCAGGGCCGAGCCCGACAGGTCCAGCGGGGCGCCCGTCGCGGGCACGAGCGGCGGCACGAGCGGGCTCGGCGTGTACGTCGCGTCGGGGATGGAGCGCAGCCACTGGGTCGTGTACAGCGCCCGGGCCTGCGCCGGGATGTCCGAGGCCGGGTAGTGCAGCCCGAGGAACGGCTCGAGGCGCTCGTGCGCGTCCTCCGCGACGACCTCGCCGTTCCAGCGCTCGTCGAACCGGTAGACCATGACGCGGTCGAAGCCCGTGACGCGCCGGACCTCCTGCACGAGGAGGCGGACGACCTGGTCCGGCGTCCCCGCCCGCTGCAGGGCGCGCAGGGCGGGCCGCACCCGCCGCAGGGCCGCCTCGCCGCCCACCTCGCCCCGCGGCTCGAGCTCGACGACGAGGAGCCCGTCGCTGCGGTGCACGAGCGCCTCGAAGGGGACCGCCCGCCCCGCCACCGTCACGTCGACCGGCTGGGGGTCCAGCGGCTCGTCGCCGGGCGGCAGGTCCGGAAGCCCCTCGCCCAGCACCTCCGTCAGCGTGCGGCCGAGCACCTCGTCGGGCGTCCGTCCCAGGTGGGCCCCGACGCTCCGCGACGCGACGACCACCCGTCCCGTCGCGGGGTCCGCCGCCAGCAGCACCCCGTGGGGCTGGACGGAGCCCGGGACCCGGATGGGCTCGTCGGCGCAGTCGAGGAGGGCCCGGTCGATCGCATCGGCCGGTGCGCTGGAGACGTCCGTCACCCCTCCATGATGACGCCCCGGCGGCGTGGGGGCGTCCGCGGCGGTCACCCGTGCCTCCTGCGTCGGCGGCGCTCGGGAGCCGCCCGGCGCCGGGCCGGCCGGACGCTCCCGGGTTGACCCGGACGGGTGAGCGAGGACGCCGCGGGGCCCGGCGGTGTCGGTGCCGGGTGCCACGGTGCCGTCCTCTCCTTCACGACGGCCCGCCGCCGTCGATGGGAGGGAGGACCCGCGCCGGACCCGGCCGGGTCGACGGTGCGGACGCCCGAGCCGGGAGGAGGTGGGCCGTGAACGCTGCCGGCACGCCCCGACGCCTCGGGCTGCACGCCCTCCTCGCGGGCGTGCTCGTGCTGACCGTCCTCGCCGGTGGCGCGCTGCGGCCCGAGGGCGGCTCGCTGGCGATGGTGTGGCCGGCGGCCGCCGCCGCGACGGCCTGGGTCGCGGCGTCCTGGGGGTCCGTCCGCCGGGTCGCCGGCGTCACCGTGCTCACGCTCCTGGTCACCGGCGGCATGCAGGTGCCGGACGGCATCCCCGTGACGCTCGCCGCGGTCATGGGGCTGGCCAACGCCCTCGAGGCGCTCGTCGCCGCCGCCGTCCTGGCCGCTGCGCAGCGTCGCCTCGGCTCCGTGCCGTGGACCCTGCGCCGTCCCGGGGACCTGCTCGCCCTCGTCGTCGCGGCCGTGGTGGGCAGCGCCGTCGGCGCGGCCGTCGCGGGCGTCACCACCGTGACCCTCGTGCCCGGCAGCCCGTGGACCACCGGCGGGACCTGGCTGCTGCGGCACGCGTCGGCGATCTTCGTGCTCGGCGCCGTCGCCCTGCGGCTCGTCGACGACCGGGGCCGGCCGTGGCAGGGCCTCGCGCGGCGGGTGCTCTGGCGGCGGTCCGCCGAGGTCGCGGTCGCGGCGCTGGGCGCGTCCGCCGCCTGCCTCGTCGTGTTCGGGACTTCGCAGCACCTGCCGCTGTCGTTCCTGCTCGTGCCCATCAGCGTGGCGCTCGCCCTGCGCCTGGACACGACGGCGGTCGCGCTGCACGTCCCCCTCGTCGGCGTGCTCGTCGTGGCGCTGACCCTCGACGGACGCGGCCCCTTCGCCCTCGACGACCTGGCCGTCCGCCCGGTGCTGGCGCAGGCCTTCGTGAGCGTCGTCGGGCTCGTCTCCCTCGTCCTCGCGCTCCACCGCGACGAGCGGCGGGTCCTCCTCGCGGGCATGCACGCCGCCCAGCGGGAGGTGGCGGAGCAGGCCGAGCTCCTGCGCGCCGTGTTCGAGGCGACGGGCGACGCCCTGTCCGTCTACGACCGCACGGGCCGGATGATCCTGCGCAACGGCGCGGCCGGGCGTCTCTTCGCCGGGGTGTCCGCGGACCTCACCGACGTGGAGCAGCACGAGCGGCTCTCCCTCGAGCACGTCGACGGCCGGCCGCTCACGATCGCGGAGCTGCCCGTGCAGCGCGCCATCCGGGGCGAGCGCGTCGTGGACGAGGACTACGTCATCCGCCCCCCCGGCCTGCCGTCCCGCACGGTCAGCACGACGGTGCACCCCGTCGCGGCGTCGGAGCGCAGCCCCTGGGCGGGAGCGGTCGTGAGCGCGGCCCGCGACGTCACCGCGGAGCGGCAGGCCTGGGCCGACACGGCCGCGGCCCGCGACCTCTACGCCGGCATCCTCGAGGCGGCCACGGAGCAGGCCATCCTCCGCTGCGACCCCGACGGCACCATCACGGTCTTCAACCCGGGCGCGGAGCGCATGACGGGCTGGCCGGCGGCGGACGTGATCGGGCGCTCCCTGCGCGACCTGCACGACCCCGACGAGCTCGCGGCCGTCGCGGCGACGCGCGGCCTGAGCCCCGAGAGCGTGCTCTGGCACGACGCGCTGAGCGGCTGGCCCGTCACGCTGCGCTGGACGTGGCTGCGCGCCGACGGCTCCCCCCTGCAGGCCCTGCTCACCGTGAGCGCCACCTGGGACGCGACGGGGAGGCCCGACGGCCTCATCGCCCTCGGGGTGGACGTGACGGAGCAGGTCGTCGTGGAGTCGCAGCTGGCCGACTCCGAGCAGCGCTTCCGCGCCGCGTTCGACACCGCCCCCGTCGCCATGATGATCGTGGGCCTGACGGGCCCGTCGACCGGGCGGATCCTCGAGGTGAACACCACCCTGACCCGCTTCACGGGGCTGCCCGACAGCGCGCTGCTCGACCGGGACGTCCGGGCGCTCGCGCCGCCGGCGGACCACGCGACCGCGCAGGACGTGCTGGCACCGCTGCTCGAGGGGCTGCTGGACGTCACGGAGGCCGAGCTGCCCTTCCAGCACGCCGACGGCTCCGTCCGGTGGGGCCAGCTCTCGGCCACCCGCATCGCGCCCGACCCCGACGGCGGCGGCGTCGTCGGCGCGCCGACGGAGCCGTACCTGCTGTGCCTCGTCGAGGACGTCACCGCCCGGCGCCAGGCCGAGGCAGAGCTCGTCCGGCTCGCGCTGCACGACGCGCTGACCGGCCTGCCCAACCGCACCCTGCTGCACGAGCGCCTCGCGGCCGCCCTCGAGGCCGACCCCCACGGCTCGGGCGTGGGCGTGCTGTTCTGCGACCTCGACGGGTTCAAGGAGGTCAACGACGCCGCCGGCCACGCCGCGGGGGACGAGCTGCTGCGGCACGTCGCCCGCCGGTTCGAGCACGCGGTGCGCCCCACGGACACCCTCGCCCGGCTCGGCGGCGACGAGTTCGCCGTCGTCTGCTCCGACCTGTCCGGCGCGGCCGAGCTCGGCCAGCGGGCCCGGCGGCTGCTGACCGCGCTCGAGACCCCCGTCGCCCTGCTGGGCGGGACCTTCTCCGTCGGGGTGAGCATCGGCGGAGCGGTGCGGACCGTCGAGGGCGGCGCCGACACGCTGCTCGACGCCGCCGACACCGCGATGTACGTCGCCAAGCGCGCCGGCAAGAACCGGTTCGCGCTGCACATGGGGGGCGGCCGCGCGGCCGTCCTGCCGCATCCCCGCGTCCCCGCCTGAGGACGTGCCGGAAGTCGTCCGGACTCCGACCCATCCGGCGCCGACCACGCCCCGAACAACCCTCGACAGGGCAGCCCGACCGGGCCCCACCGACGAGGGAGACCGACATGCGCACCACGACCCGCACCCGAATGGCCACCGCCCTCCTGCTCGCCTCCGGCCTGGCGCTCACGGCCTGCAGCAGCGACGCGGGGACGACCGACGCCGGCGGCGCCACGACGCCCAGCGCCGAGGCGTCGGAGGAGATGATGGAGTCGGCCGCTCCGAGCCCCAGCGAGTCCGAGGACGACATGGCGGCCGACCCCGCCGCCGCGATGCTCGTCGGCCCCGGCTGCGCGGACTACGCCGCCGCCGTCCCCGACGGCCCCGGCTCCGTCGACGGCATGGCGGCCGACCCGGTCGCCACCGCCGCCGCGAACAACCCGCTGCTGAAGACGCTCACCGCGGCGGTCTCGGGCCAGCTCAACCCCGACGTGGACCTCGTCGACACGCTGAACGGCGGCGAGTTCACCGTCTTCGCGCCCGTCGACGACGCCTTCGCCAAGATCGACCCGGCGACCATCGAGGGCCTCAAGACCGACAGCGCGACGCTGACGAGCATCCTGACCTACCACGTGGTGCCCGGGCAGATCACGCCCGACATGATCGCGGGCGACCACGCCACGGTGCAGGGCGGCAACGTCACCGTCGCCGGCGAGGGCGACGCGCTCACCGTCAACGGCGCCAACGTCATCTGCGGCGGCGTCCAGACCGCCAACGCGACCGTCTACCTCGTCGACACGGTCCTCATGCCGACCATGTGATCCCCCGGCCCCCGGGCCGCACCGATCTGGCCGCCGCGGACCTGACGACCCGGCCGGTCACCGAGGCCCCCGGGCCCCGGGCGACGCCCCCGACCCCCTGCGGGCCGGGGGCGTCGCGCTGCCCGGCCCGCCGGGAGCCCGGCCGGCTGCGCTCGAGCACCGCCGAGCACCGCCGAGCACCGCCGACATGAAGGAACGCTGCACCGGCGGCCCGCCACGCCGTGGCCAGGGCTCCGTTCCTGGCACGTCGGCTACCCGGGTGCAGCATCCCTGTGACCCGTCGCCGCCGCCCGCCCGCGGCCGGCCGCTGCCACCCACCGCGCACGGCCCACCGCTCACCCCCCACCGCCCATGGAGGAACGCTGCACCGGCGGCCCGCCACGCCGCGGCCAGGGCTCCGTTCCTGGCACGTCGGCTCCCCGGGTGCAGCATCCCTGCACGCCGCCGCCGGGTGCGACGTCGCGTCCGGCGCGACCTGGATCCTCAGAGGACGAACCGCGGGCGTCCGGAGGTGTGGACGTCGCGGACCACGCCGAGCCACCACCCGCGGCGGTGGACGACCTGCGCGTAGGAGAACCGCAGCACCACGTAGCCGTGGCGCGTGAGCTCCGCGTCCCGCCGCAGGTCCTCCGACCGCTGCCCCGGGTCGCCGTGGAACGCCCACCCGTCGACCTCGAGGACGAGCCAGTCGTCGACGAGCAGGTCGACCCTGCCCGCCGGCGGCAACCAGACCTGCGACCGGACCCGGTAGCCCTCGTCGAGCAGGTCCGCCCGCGCCACGCTCTCGAGGGCCGAACCCGAACAGGCGTCGGACCGGGCGAGGAGCCGCCGCCGGGGGTCCTGCACGTGCAGCCGTCGCCGCGCCTCCACCAGCTCCTCCTCCGCGACCCGGCCCAGGCGCAGGGCGCTCTCGACCGGCACCAGCGCCTCGCGCCACGGGAGGCACCGGGCGGCGTCGAGGACGGTCGTGAGCACGTCGGTGCAGCCGTCGAGGTCGAGCACGTCGCGCCGGTGCACGGTGCAGCCGGGCCAGGTGCGGCGGCTCCCGCGCGGCGCCGTCACGTGCGGCCGCGCCGGAGGGGTGAGGACGTCGAGCCCGAGCGCCACGGCCGCCGTGGCGCAGGAGCGCACGCCGCCCACCGCCGCGGCGGCCACGACGTCCGGCGGGGTGCCCGGGACGACGTAGAGCCCGGGCGCCGGGCGCGTGAGGGCGCCTGCCCCGACCGCTGCCACGAGTCGGGCGTGCGTCGTGCTGCCGGCGAGCTGCGCCCACCGCGCCGCCCCGCCGCGCGCCAGCACCGATCCCACCGCGTCCACGCACCGGAGCATCGCGGCGCGGCGCCCCTGCCGCCGACGCCCCTGTGGACGAGCGTGCTCGCCGCCCGTCACCGGCGCGACGGCCGGGCCGCGTGAGCGCCGGCGCGATGGACCACCGCTGCAGCGGCGGCACGGCACGCCGACGTCCAGGCGGCAGACCGCGCGCGCCGCAGCGCCGGTGCAGCGTCCCTTCTCCCGCTGGGGACCTCAGCCGGGCGGCACGCGCGACGCGTCGGGACGACGAAGGTGCAGTCCGGGCGCCGAGGCGACGGCGAACGTGCACGGACGCTGCAGCGGCGGCACGGCGCGCCGACGTCCAGGCGGGGAACCGCTCGCGCCGCAGCGCCAGTGCAGCGTCTCTCCACGACGGCGGCCACGCGGCCGCGCGGCGGACAAGGAGGCCGACGCGGCCGGCCCCGTCGCCGGGAGCGCCCGCGAGCTCTGCCGGCGGCGGTCAGGCCTCCGTGAGGACGACCAGGGGGTCCGTCGTCGGCTGCGTGGAGCCGCCCGACGGCTCGAGGGTCACGGCCAGCGCTCCGGAGCCGTAGTCGTCGACCACCTGGACGAGGGCGTCGCCGTCGCGCTCCAGCACGCCGGCGGACCGGATCTCGTCGCCGTCGACGACCCAGAGCTGGTACGCCCGGCCCTCGTCCGGCGCCGGGACGCCGGCCGCGCTGAAGAGCGCCGCGTCGGCGGTGTAGACGGCCGTGGCCGTGCCGCCGGCCGCGAGCTCCCCGCGCACCACCCGGGCGTCGGGGTCGGCGAGCAGGTCCGCGATGCTGCGGGCGGTCGCCGCCTGCGCGGCCTCGGCGTCGGACGCCCGCTGCGCCTGCTGCACGGCGAGCGTCCCGGGCACGGCGACCCCGACGACGAAGGCCGCCGCCACCGCGAGCACGCGCAGCCGACCGGGGCGGGCGGGCACGGCACGGGCGGCGCGCCGGCCGGACCAGTCGCGCCCGGCGTCCGCGCCGTCGGCGCCTTCGTCCGCGCCGTCCGCGCGCTCGTCCGCCGGGCCACCAGCGGCAGCGCCGCCGGACGGGTCGCCGACCACCTCGGGGGCCGCGTCCGGGGCCACCCGGAGCGCGCGACGGCCCGGCGTCCCGTCGTGCGCCGGGGGCGCGGGCGCGACCGGGGCCGGCGCGTCGCCGAGGGGTGACGTGCGGAGACCGTCGGTGTCGGCCGAAGGCCCGCTGACGCCCCCCTCGTCGCCCGCCCGCCCCACGGCCGACGACGGCAGCTGGGGGACGCCACGGACGGCGGCGAGCACGGCGTCGCGCAGACCGGCCGGCGGGTCGGCGGCGACGGCCTCGCCGAGGCGCGTCGCGACCCAGCGCAGCTCGGCGAGCTCGGCGGCGGCCTCCGGGTCGCGGGCGACGAGGCGCTCCACGGCCCGGCGCTCGTCCGCGTCGACCGCGTCGAGCGCGTAGGCGCCCAGCAGCTCGCGCACGTCCTCCTCCGTCCCGCCCGTGCCGGTGCCCCCGGCCCGTGCGCCGTCCCCGACGCTCACCGGTCCACCTCCAGGCAGTCGCGCAGCCGCAGCAGGCCGTCGCGGATGCGGGTCTTCACCGTCGGCAGGGGCACGGCCAGCTCCTCGGCCACCTCCCGGTACGACCGCCCGCCGTAGTACGCGAGCACGACCGCCCCGCGCTGCCGCGGCGTCAGCGCCTCGAGGCACCGCCGGACGCCCTCGGTCTCGAGGCCGGCCTCGACCTCCTCGGCCACGACGTCGTACTCCGGCTCGCCGCTGGCGTCGAGGACGCGCTGGTCCCGGTCGCGCTGGGCCTGGACGGAGCGGACGCGGTCGACCGCCCGGCGGTGCGCCAGGGTCACGGCGAAGGTCCGGGCCGAGCCCAGCGACGGGTCGAACCGCGTCGCGGTCCGCCAGACCTCGAGCCAGACCTCCTGCGCCACCTCCGCGGCGTGGTCGGGGTCGCGCAGGACGCCCAGGCACGTGCCGAGCACGGAGCGCCCGATCTCGTCGTACAGCCGCGCGAAGGCGGCCTCGTCCCCGTCGGCGCACGCGAGCAGCAGAGCGTCCGCCGAGCGTGACCCGGCGGTCTCCCTCGACGGCGCGACCACGGGCGACAGTCTGACGGATGGATCGACCCCCCCGGTGCACGGACCGTCCGGCGCGCCCCCGGCACGGCGTACGGGACGGGGCGCGGGGGCCACGGCGGGGCCGCCGTGCGCGCTGCGCGGTGACGCGGGGCGCAGCGGGGCGCGCCCGGTCGACGGGGGCCGCGTCCGCCCGCGGCGCCCGAGCGCGGCCGGCGACGAGGGGAGGGCAGGCACCACCGTCAGCGGTCCCCGCGGGACGGGGAGGACGGGAAGAGCGGGGAGAGCGGGGCGGACGGGTGACGAGGGACGGCGCGACGACGGCACCCGCGGCGACGGCACGCCGGGCGACGCGGTGCGCACGTCCGGCGGCACGGGCGACGACGAGGGGTGCCGGGGGGACGGCAGGGCGCGCAACGCGGACACGGTCGCCTCCCCCGGTCGTGCTCGCCCCCCGGGCGGGGGCGGTCACCAGCGGTTCGGACCCGGGGCCGCGGTGGATGGGTCGCGCACGCCGCCCCGACGGGTGAACGCCCGGCCGCCCCCAGCCCCGGCGTCCGGGACGCCGGCCCGCTCCCGACGCACCCGCTGTCCCGCGTCCCGGGGGTGGGGCATGCTCTCCGGCGTGACCGACCTCCTGTCCACCGTGCGCCGCGCGGCGCCGGCCGACGGCGCGGGGTCGGTCGTCGAGGCCGTCGCCGGCACCCGCGGCGGGCCGTCGCGGCCCCCGACAGGGGGCGCGGCGGTCCCGGCCACGGCCGCCCCGGCGGGGTGGACCGGTGGTGGCACGGCCGGGTCGGGCGCGTCGCACCGCCCGGACTGGTCGTGGCTGGAGGACCCGGCGGACGCGCCGACGCCCGAGACGCTCGACCGCGCGCGCCGGGCGGGTGCGCGCCTCCTGGCGGAGCACGGCGTCACCTACGGCGGGGACGCGGCGGACGGCGAGGACGCCTGGCGCCTCGACCCGGAGCCGGTCATCGTCGACGAGGCCGAGTGGGCGGGCCTCGACCGGGCGCTGCGTCAGCGCGCCGCGCTCCTGGACGCCGTGCTGCGCGACCTCTACGGCGGGCGCCGGCTGCTGCACGACCGGCTCCTGCCCCCGCACGTGGTGCTCCCCCACCCCGGCTTCCTCCGCGAGGTGGACGGCCTGCGCCTGCCGGGCCCGCGCGAGCTCGTGCTGACCGCCACCGACGTCGTCCGGGACAGCGCCGGCGGCTGGTGCGCCGTCGCCGACCGGACCCAGGCGCCGTCGGGCGCGGGCTACGCCATGGAGGACCGCCGCGTCGTGGCCCAGGTGCTGGCGGGCGTCTACCGGCAGGCGTCCATCGCCCGGCTCGGCCCGTTCTTCCACGCGCTGCGCGGGGCGCTGCAGGCCGCCGCCCCTGCGCCGCGGGGCGACGAGGAGCCGGGCACCACGGTGCTCCTCACGTCCGGCGAGGCGAGCGAGACGGCGTTCGACCAGGCGTACCTCGCCTCCATGCTCGGGTTGCCACTCGTGGAGGGCGGCGACCTCGTCGTGCGGGGCGGTCGCCTGTGGCTGCGCGGCCTCGACGGGCTCGAGCGGGTCGACGTCGTCCTCCGCCGTGTGGACGCGGAC
Source organism: Cellulomonas endophytica (assembly GCF_004123805.1). Classification (GTDB taxonomy): domain Bacteria; phylum Actinomycetota; class Actinomycetes; order Actinomycetales; family Cellulomonadaceae; genus Cellulomonas; species Cellulomonas endophytica. The sequence continues at coordinate 33,371 of NZ_RWJX01000024.1, forward strand.
TGGTGCGACCCGCTGGACCTGCGCAGCGGGTCCCGCCTCGGCGTCCCCGGTCTCGTACGGGCGGTCCGCGGCGGGGCCGTGAGCGTGGTGAACCCCCTCGGCTCGTCCGTGCTGGAGAACCCGGCCCTGCTGCGCTACCTGCCGCGCCTCGCACGGGCGGTGCTCGACGAGGACCTCGCGCTGCCCTCCGCCCCGACGTGGTGGTGCGGCGACGACGTGGGGCGGGCGCACGTGCGCGCCCACCTCGACCGCCTCATCCTGCTCCCGACCGCCCAGGGCCCCGGCGTCGGGGCGGTGCTGGGCTGGACCCTGTCCGCCGCGCAGCGGGAGACGCTGGCGGCCCGGATCGAGGCGGAGCCCTGGGCCTGGGTGGCGCAGGAGCCGGTCGGACCGTCGGGGCCGGTCGTCGACCTCGCCGCCGGCGCCGCCACGGCCGAGGAGGTCGCGGGCATCGCCACGGCGGCGCCGGGTCTCGTCACGCCGCCCCCGGGCGCCACGGCCGAGGTGCGCGCCGCGGTGCTGCGGACCTTCGCGGTCGCGCACGAGGACTCCTACACCGTGATGTCCGGCGGGCTCGCGCGGCTGTCGGCCGGCGCCGTGGTGTCCTCCGCCCTGGGCGCCGCCGCCAAGGACGTGTGGGTGCTCGCCAACCCCGACGCGGCGCGGCCGGCGACGCAGGAGCTGCCGGTGGTCACCGAGCCCGGCGCGGGCCCCGGCCCCGGGGCGCGGGCGACCGCGCGGTCGGCCGGCCCCCTCGTCGAGGTCTTCGCCGACGGGCTGCACCGGGTCGGCGGCATCGCGCCGCGCACCGCGGAGAACCTCTACTGGTTCGGCCGCTACGCCGAGCGTGCGGAGGACCAGAGCCGGGTGCTGCGCGCGCTCGTCGACCGCTGGGACGACTTCCACCGCACGCCCTGGTCGGCGGGGGGGCGGGCGCTCCGGGACCTGCTCGTCGCGCTCGCGCCGGACGCCCTGCCGGACGGCCGCGCGGACGTCGGGCCCGACGGCCTGCTGCCCGCCCCCGCCCTGCGCGACCGGCTCCTCGACCCCGTCGCCGCCGGGACGGTCGCCACCTCGGTGCGGCGCACGCTGCGCGCCGCCGCGGCCGTGCGCGACCAGCTGCCGCCCGACGCCTTCGCCCCCCTCGCCCGGGTGGAGCGCGCTCTGCGCGACGAGCGGCAGCGGCGCCGTGCCGACGGCAGCCGGGCGGCTCTGCCCGGGGGCGGCGCCGGGGTCACCGCCGGCATGCGGCCGACGCTCGAGCGGGTGCTGGAGGGCGTGCTGGCCGTCGCCGGCCTCGCGGCGGAGAGCCTCGTGCGCGACGCGGGGTGGCGCTTCCTGGACGCCGGACGCCGGCTCGAGCGCGCCCAGCACCTCGTCACCACGCTGCAGCGCACCGTCGTGGTGCGGCGGGCGCCGGCGGTCGACGACCTCGTCCTGGAGTCCCTGCTCGGCGTCCACGAGTCGCCCATGACGTACCGGCGCCGGCAGCAGTCGGACGCGGGCGTGCACGTGGTGCCCCTGCTCGAGCTGCTGCTGCGCGACCGCACGAACCCGCGCTCCCTCGCCTACGGCCTGCGACGGCTCCGCGACGACCTGGGCGCCGTCCCCGTCGCGGGGCGTGCCCCCGACCAGCGGGACCACCTCCTGGCCGACGTGGAGGACCTCGTCGAGGAGCTCGACACCGGCACGGTCGCCGAGGCGGTCACGGACGGCGGACGGCGGGACCGCCTCGACGAGGCCCTGGAGTCCATGCGCTGGCGGCTGCTGGCCGTCGGCGAGGAGGTCGAGCGCGTCCACTTCACGCGCGCCGCGGCCGCCCGGGCCCTGGAGGACCCCTGGGACGCGGGCGCCCTGCGCACCCCGGGCGACCCCGCCGCCACCGCCGGCACGGGGGGTCCCCGGTGAGCCGCGTCTACGACCTCGTGCACCGCACGCGCTACGCCTACGCCGCGCCGGTCACCACCTCCTACGGCCGCACGACGATGACGCCGCGGAGCCTGCCGGACCAGACGTGCGAGCGGACGACGCTGAGCGTGGAGCCCGAGCCCGCGGACACCACCGCGCACACGGACTTCCACGGCAACCGCACGACCTACTTCTCGGTGCTCACCCCGCACACGGAGCTCGTGGTGACGGCCCGCTCGCGGGTGGAGGTCCGGCGCACCCCGCCGGCCGTCGACGAGCTGCCCGCGGTCCCCTGGGAGGACGTCGCCGCCCGGGTGCGCGCCGGCGACGTCGGGGACGCGCTCCTCGCCGTGCGCGAGGGCGTGCTGCCGAGCGCGCACGTGACGTTCACCGACGCGGTGCGGGCGTGGGCCGCGCCGACGTTCGCACCCGGCCGGCCGCTGCGCGAGGTGCTCGTCGAGCTCGCCCACCGCATCCGGACCGAGCTGGAGTACCGCTCGGGGTCGACGACGGTGCACACGACGCAGGACCAGCTCCTCGCGCAGCGGGCGGGCGTGTGCCAGGACTTCGCGCACCTCATGGTCGCCGCGCTGCGGATGCACGGGCTGCCCGCCCGCTACGTCTCCGGGTACATCGAGACGCGACCGCGCCCGGGGCGCCCGAAGCTCCGCGGCGCGGACGCCTCCCACGCGTGGGTGGCGGCCTGGCTGCCCGGGGCGGGCTGGGTGGACGTGGACCCGACGAACGACCGGTTCGTCGACGACCACTACGTCGTGCTCGGCTGGGGCCGCGACTACGACGACGTGCCCCCGCTGCGCGGCGTGATCTTCACGGAGGGCTCGGGGTCGCGGCTGACGGTCCAGGTCGACCTCGTGCCGGCGGGCGCGGAGCCCTTCGTCTGAGGTCCGGCGCGAGCGGGCACGGCCGGGCCCGAGCCCGCGCCCGAGCACCGGGCAGCGCGTCCGGTTCGCGCGCGCGGGACGGCCCGAGGCGGCATGCTGTGCGCAGCCCGATCCGGTCGTCACCCGGACCGCGGGCAGGCAGCGTGAGCCCACCGCTGCCGCCGGACGAGGGGGACGCGGTGACGGGTCGTGAGTCGCTCGTCCACGTCCTCGACGAGTTCAGCTCGGTCGTCGTCGAGGACTTCGACGCGCCGGAGGTGCTGCGACGCCTCATGACCTCCGTGCTGCGGGTGGTGGAGGTCGACGCGGCCGGCGTCATGCTCGCCCTGCCCGACGGCGTGGTGCGCCACGTCTTCGCCTCCCACGACCTGTCGCAGCGGCTCGAGCGCCTGCAGGAGGAGATGCAGGACGGTCCCTGCAGGAGCGCCGTCGAGGAGCGGGCCGTGGTCGACCTCGCGGACGTCCGTGCCGAGGGCCGATGGCCCGGCTGGATGGAGGCGGCGGCCGACCTCGGGGTCCGCGGGCTCACCAGCGTGCCGCTCGTCGCCCGGGGACGGACCTGGGGCGTGCTCGACCTGTACCGTCGCGAGGCCCGGCGCCTGACCGAGGACGAGAGCCACCTCGTGCAGCAGCTCGCCCGCCTCGCGGTCTCCTACCTCGTGGTCGCCGCGGACCGGGACGCCGCCCGCGAGGCGCGGGAGGAGCTCGCCCACCGGGCCGCGCACGACCCGCTCACCGAGCTGCCGCTGCGCTGGGTGCTGCACGAGCACCTGGAGCGCGCGGTGGCGCGGCTCGGCCGCTCCGGCGGCACCGCCGCGCTGCTGTTCCTCGACGTCGACGGCCTCAAGGCGGTCAACGACTCCTGGGGGCACCTCGCCGGCGACGAGCTGCTCCGCGCCTGCGCGCGCCGCGTCCGCGGCCGGCTGCGCAGCGCCGACGTCCTCGCGCGGATCGGCGGCGACGAGCTCGTGGTGCTCCTCGAGGACCTTCACGGTCCCGGCGAGGCGCTCGACGTCGCCGAACGCGTCGCCGCCGCCCTGCGGGAACCGCTGGACCTCGGTGACGTCGTCCTGCAGCCCTCGGCCAGCATCGGCGTGGCCTACCTGGACGCGGAGCAGACGGCGGACTCCCTGCTGTCCCACGCGGACGCGGCCATGTACGTCGCCAAGCGCGCCGGCCGGGGCCGCATCGAGGTCTTCGTCGGCTCCGGGCCCGCGCCGCACGGAGCCGGCCCCTGGTCGGGGGACCACGACCGCGCGTCCGACGCCCTCGCGGCCGACCTGCGCGGGGCCCTGGCCGCCGGCCAGCTCCGCCTGCACTACCAGCCGATCCGCGAGCTGCTCCCCGCCGCCCTCGTCGCCGGGGCGCCGCGGGTGGACGACCTCTGGGCCATGGAGGCGCTCCTGCGGTGGCACCACCCGTCGCACGGGGTGCTGGCCGCGGGCCAGTTCGTCGACCTCGCCGCCGAGCTCGGCCTGCTCGTCGAGATCGGGTCCTGGGTCGTCGAGGAGGCCTGCCGCCAGCTCGCGGCGTGGGACGCCGAGCTCGGCGCGCTGGCGCCGCCCCGGGTCTTCGTCAACGTCTCGGCCGAGGAGCTGGCGCGGCCCGGCCTCATCGAGGACGTGGCGCGCGCGATGGCGACGCAGGGTCTGGGTCCCGACCGCCTCACCCTGGAGATCACCGAGTCGGGGCTGCTCGACGAGGGCGCGACGCGCGCGATCGCCGAGCTCGAGGCGCTGCGGTGCGGCCTGGCGATCGACGACCTCGGCGCCGGGTGGTCCTCGCTCAGCCGCGTGCTCGACCTGCCCCGGGCCACCCTGAAGATCGACCGCTCGCTCAGCCTGGGCCTCGCCACGCGCTCGGAGGCGGCGGCCGTCGTCTCCGCGGTGCTGCTGCTGGGGCGCACGCTGGGCACCACCGTCGTCCTCGAGGGCATCGAGGACGCCGAGACGCTCGCGGCGGCCGCGCGCCTGGGCTGCACGCACGTCCAGGGGTACCACCTGGGCCGGCCGCAGCCGCCCGAGGAGCTCTCGCGCACCCTGCTCGAGGAGGCGGCGCGCCGCTGACACGGTGACGGGTCCGGCGGGCCCGACGCCCGCGCGGGTGCCGACGACCCGCCGCCCGCGTCAGGCGCCCACGTCGTGGAGGTGGTGGCGGAGGTCGTGCAGGAAGTAGGCGCCGAGGCTCGCCACGGTGAAGTGCGAGCCGTTCGAGCGCAGCCCCGTGCGGTCCCACTGGTCCTCGCGCACGGCGTCGAACGCGGCGGCCGCCACCTCCGCCGCCGCCGCGATCTCGGCCGCGACGACCACCGGGTCCGCGAGGTCGTAGCGCTCCGCCAGCGCGGTCGCGTCCTGGTCCCAGTTCGGGAAGGTCGGCGCGTCCCTCTCGAGCATGAGCTCCAGCCGGCCGGTGAAGACGCGCAGGACGTCCCGGACGTGGGCGCCGTACTCCGTCGGCGACCACGTCGTGGGCGTGGGCCGGACCCGGGCGTCGGGGCGCGCGAGCGCGGAGTGCCACCGCGGCACGGTCGCGCGCACCGCCGCGCCGAGGTCCGTCGGCGCCACGTCCCCGGCCGCGGACCCGCACTCGGGGCACGGGCGCTCGAGGACCCAGGTCCAGTCCTTCAGGTCCGGCTCGGGCGTCACGGGCTGCTGCGGGGCGTCGGTCCCGGGTCCGGTGGTCTCCATGGCCGCACCGTAGCGAGCCGGTGCACGCCGCCGCTGGCGGTTGCGGGACGGTCACACCGAGCCGTGGCACGGGCCGTCGCCGGGATCCTGAGAGCAGGGCCCCCGACCGGGTGAGGGCGGCCCTCCCGGTGACCATCTTCCTGACATCGCGTGCGACCATGTCAGCATGCCGAAGATCATCGGGGGATCCCTGCACGAGCACCGCGAGCAGACGCGGCTGCGGCTCTTCGGCGCGCTGGCCCGGCTCATGGGCGAGCGGGGCTTCGACGCCCTCACCCTGGCGGAGATCGCGGCGGCCGCGGGCGTGGGCCGCACCGCCGTCTACAACCACTTCACCGACAAGGAGTCGCTCCTCGTCGGGTTCATCACGCACGAGACGGAGCACTTCGTCGGGCAGCTCCACCGGGCGATCGACGGGCTCGACGACCCGACGGACCAGCTGCGCGCCTACGTGCGCCAGCAGGTGCAGCTCAAGCGCGAGTACCACCTCGCCCCGGGGCCCGAGCTGCGGTCCGTGCTCTCCCGGGAGACGCAGGCGCGGGTGCGCGAGCACGTCGTGACCGTCGAGCGGCTGCTGCGCCGGATCCTCGCCGACGGGATCGCCGCCGGGACGCTGCCGGAGCAGGACCTCGACACCACCGTGCCGCTGGTCAACGCGTGCCTGTCGGGGCGCGGCGTGCCCCACGAGGACGGCCCCGAGCGCCAGCGCGCCATCGCCGAGACCGAGGCGTTCGTCCTGCGGGCCGTCGGCGCCGCTGCCGGGTCCGCGGCCGTGGTCGTCGGCGCGTCGGACGTCGTGCGGGGCCTGCCCGACGTGGCGAGGGACGGCGGGACGCCGGCGGACGCCGCTGAGCACGACGACGAGCAGGCCCGACGCGGGGCCGACGCGGCCGCCGGCGCCGCGTGACGCCCCGGCCGGGCGGGGGCGGCGGCCGTCCCTCGGAGCGCCGCGAGGGTCGCGACGAGGCCCCGCGCAGCGGCACGGGTGGCGGTGGCGGGACCGGCGGACCCGGCGGGAGGGGCGGGACGGGCGGCCGATCCGGGACGGGTGGACCGGGTGCGACGGCCGGTCGACCCGCCTCGACCGGACGACCGGGCGCCACCGGACGACCGGGTGGTGGCGCGGTGGCCCGCGACGGCGACGGCCGGGACCCGGACCGGCGGGAGCCCCGCCCCGCACCCGCCGGTCGGCGCCCCGCCCCCCGCCACCGCCCGCCCGGCCACCACGAGCCCGGCCCCGGCCGGCGGGGCCCGCGACGACCGGACACCGCCGTCCCGACGAGCACCCTCGTCGAGCTGACGTTCCTGCCCGGGCTCGAGGGCGTGCTGCACGACGAGGTCGTGGAGCACCTGGCCCCCCGCCGCCCGCCGCGCCCCGTCGCGGGCCGGGACGACGCGCTCCTCGTCGAGGTCGACGGCCCGCTGCGCCCCGTGCTCGAGCTGCGCACGGCGGTGTCGGCGTCGATCGCGCTGCACTTCGCGGTCCCGCGGCCCCGGTCGCTGACGAGCGGGGACCACCTCGCACGCGTCGTGGCCGCCGTGCGCGCTGCGCAGCTGGCCGCGGCCTCGTCGTCGTTCCGGTTCGAGGCCGCGGGCAAGGACTCGGCCGTCTTCGCGCGGCTCGCCCAGGAGGTGGCGGCGGCGATCGGCCTGCCCCACGACCCCGCGGGTGGCCGGCTCGTGCTCCGGGTCCGCCGCGGGGTGCTCGGCGGACCGGCACCTCGCGGCGGCGACGCCGACCCCGGCTGGGACGTGCTCGTCCGGATCGGCCCGCGGCCCCTGTCGGCGCGCCGCTGGCGGGTCGTCGACTACCCCGGCGCCGCGAACGCGACGATCGCCGCGGCCATGGCCCGGCTCGCGGGCGTGGTCCCCGAGGACCGGGTCGTCAACCTCATGGGCGGGTCCGGCACCCTCCTCGTCGAGCGGCTGCTCGCGGGTCCGGCGGCCTCGGCGGTGCTCGTGGACACCGACCCCGACGCCCTGGCGGCCGCCCGCGAGAACGCCGTCGCGGCCGGCCTGCGGGTGCTCGGCGCGTCCGACGCCCCCCGCACCGGGGTCCCGGTCGAGCTGCTCGCGGCCGACGCGACGGACCACGTCGGCCTGGCGACGGCCCTGGCCGGGACGGCGGCCGGCGGCACGGCGGACCTCGTGCTCGCCGACCCGCCGTGGGGCGGCCTACACGGCAGCCACGCCACCGCCGAGGCGCTGCACACCGGGCTGCTCCGCGCCGCGCACGGCATCACGGTCCCCGGCAGCCGCCTCGCGGTGCTCACGCACGAGGTGCGCGTCATGGAGCGGTGCGTCGCAGCCGCCGCGCTGTGGTGGGAGCCCGTCGGGCCGCCCCTGAAGGTGTTCGCCAAGGGACACCACCCCCGCATCTGGGTCCTGCGCCGCCGCTGACCGGCGAGGATCCTCCCGTGGACGCGGACCAGGAGACGATGGACGACCCCTCCCCCGGTGACGGCACCGGCGACGTCACCGAGGGGGTGCAGGTGATCCTCCTCGACGCCCGGGACCGGGTCCTGCTGCAGCTGCGCGACGACATCCCGGACATCCCCTTCCCGGGGACCTGGTGCCTGCCCGGCGGCCACCTCGAGCCCGGTGAGAGACCGGCCGACGCCGCGGTGCGCGAGCTGCGCGAGGAGATGTCGGTGGACCTCGCGCCCGCCGACCTGCACCACGTGGTCTCGGCCCGGCGGTCCTACGGGCTCGAGCACACCTTCTGGGCGCACCTGGACGTCGACGCCGGGACGCTGCCGCTCACCGAGGGGCAGGCCGTCCGCTTCCACACCCTCGAGCAGGTCCGCGGCATGCGGCTGGGCTACGAGGACACCACCGTCCTCGAGGACTTCTTCACCGCAGGGGACGGGCGGTGACGTCCCGGGGAGGACGACCGGCCGCTCCTGCCGCTGGTCAGATCGCGTCGCCACCGAGGCCCTCGGCGCGGGCGCGGGCGATGGCGGCGGCGCGGTCGCGGAGGGCGAGCTTGGCCAGGACGGTCGCCAGCACGTTGCGGACGGTCTTCGTGGACAGGCCCAGGCGGCGCGCGACGCCGGTGTTGTCCAACCCCGCCGCCACGAGGTCGAGCACCTCGCGCTCGCGGTCGGTGAGCTGCGGGAACGGCACCCGCGCGGCGGTGCGCCCGCCGAGCACGTATGCCATGGCGCGCTCCGCCACCTGCGGGGACAGGATCATCTCCCCCGCCGCGGCGGCGCGGACGGCCCGCTCCACCGCGTCGGGCGGCGCCGACTTCAGCAGGTAGCCGCGCGCGCCGGCACGCACGGACGCCACCACCGCGCCGTCGTCGTCGTGCATCGTCACGACGAGCACCCGCAGCCCCGGGCGCACGCGCAGGACGTCGCGGATGACGTCGACCCCCGAGCCGTCGCCCAGGTCGAGGTCGACGAGCGCCACGTCGACGTCGTCGCGACCCGTCAGCAGCGCGCGGCCCTCCGCGGCGCTCGCCGCCTGGCCGACGACGACGACGCCCGGCAGCGACCCCAGCAGCGCGGCGAGGCCGATGCGGAAGACGGGGTGGTCGTCGACGAGCGCCACCGACACGACGCCCCCCGGGGACCCCGACGTCGGGGGCGGGGCCGCCGGCATCGTCGACCCGCTCATGCGTGCACCCCCGTCGCGTCGTCCCCCTGCTCCTCCCCGGGCGGCCGTCCGATCGCCCCCCACGCAGGCTCGAGCGGCAGGACCGCCCGCACGACGGTGCCGCCCCCGGGCGCGGGGCCGCGGGTCCACCACCCGCCGAGCTCCTCCGCGCGCTCGCGCATGGACCGCGTCCCGACGCCGTGCGCCGCGCCGGGCAGGACGCCGTCCCCGTCGTCGACGCAGGTGAGGAGCAGGAGGGGGACGGCCGCCGGCACCCGCTCCTCGTCGGGGGCGCGGCCCGGGGCCGGGTCCAGGTCCACGTCGACGACGAGCCGGCAGCCGCCCGCGCCGCTGTGGCGGGCGGCGTTGAGCACCGCCTCGCTCGCGATGCCGTAGGCGGCGGCCGCGACCCGCGCGTCCAGCCCGACCAGCGGCGGGCACCGCAGGTCGACCGCGAACCCCGTCGCCGCGTGCCGGGCGACGAGCTCCTCCAGCGCCGCCGCCAGCCCGAGCTCGTCGAGCACGGGCGGCAGCAGGCTGCGCGAGAGGGTGCGGACGTCCTCCACCCGACGGTCCGCCTCCGCACCGAGCGCGTCCAGCACCGTCGCCGCCGCGGCGGGGTCGGTGTCGAGCAGGTTCCGCGCGCCCTGCAGCCCCAGGCGCAGGCCCGACAGCCACGGGCCGAGGCCGTCGTGCAGCTCGCGCCGGACGACCTGCCGCTCGGCGAGCCGGGCGCGCGTCGCCGCGGTCCGCGCCCTCTCGAGCTCGCGTGCCTGGGCGACGAGCGCCAGGCCGGCCGCGACCACGCCGAGGAGCTGGTCCAGCGCCGCGGTCGACCGGGCGTCGAGCCGCTCCCCCGGCGGCGCGGTCACCTCGACGACCCCGACGGGGCGGCCGCCGTGCCGCAGCTCGCGGCGCAGGGGTGCGGAGGTCGGCACGCCCCACGCGCCGGCCGTGCCGTCGGGGGCGCGCAGGGTGACCGACTCCAGCCGCAGCGCGGTGCCGACGGTGCGGGCCAGGTCGTCGAGCGCGGCGGCCCCCGTGCCGACCGCGAGCCGGCGGCCGAGGTCGAGCGCCGCCCGCCCCGGGGTGCGCGCCTGCCCGTAGACGAGGGCCTGGACGCGCCGCCGGGAGGCCGCGTGCAGCGGCTGCACCGCGACCGCGACGCCGACCGCGGCGACGACCGCGGCCACCGGTCGGTCCCCGAGCAGGGCGGTCGCCGCCACGACGAGGCCCCCGTAGACCAGGGCCAGCCCGAGCACGAGGAGCCCGCCGACGGCCGCGCGCGACACCGCGAGGTCCAGCCCCCAGAGCCGGTTGCGCAGCACGGAGGTGAGGATCGCGACGGGGAACAGCGCCTGCGTCGCCAGGTGGGACAGGGGCAGCGCGAGCACGAGGTCGGGGTCGGGCAGCACGACGACGAGCGGCAGGAACGACAGCGCCATGACCGCGGTGCCGACGGCGAGCAGCCCGAGCCCGGGGCGCTCCGCGACGGGGCCGGTGCGGTGGCGCCGGGCCGTGGCGGCCGCGGTGAGCAGCCCCGCGACGACGACGCCGACGATCGCGCCGTCGGGCGCCCCCTCGGTGGCCCGCAGGCTGTCGACGACGAACCACAGGACGGAGGCGACGCCGAGCGCCAGCCCGAGGCGTTCGGCCCGGCCGAGCGGGTGGTCGCGGACCAGCCACGGCACGACGGTGAACAGGGCGACGGTCCCGGGCACCCACGCCAGCCCGTAGGCCAGCGCGAGCGGTTCGAGCGCCGGCGCCGCGGGGTGCGTCCGGGCCCAGCTGCCCCAGCCGCCGCCGAGCGCCGCGAGCCCGCCGCCGAGGGCCGCGAGCGCGACGAGCCAGCCCACCGGGTGCCGCCGTCGGGCGAGCACGAGGGCCGCGACCGTCCCGTAGACCAGCGCCACCGTGGCGTCGACGACGACGAAGAGCAGGTCCCCGCTGGTGAGCGCGAGGCCCGACGCGAGCTGGAGCACGACCCCGGCGGTCCCGAGGAGGGCCGCCGTCACCGCGACGGCCCACGCGACGGCGGGCGTCCCGTCGGCCGGCCGGGCGTCGGCGACGGGAGGGCCGACCGCTGCCGCGGGGCCGGGCCCCGCCGCCGCCACCGGGTCGCCGTCCCTCGTCGCCGTGCTCACAGGGGGGACCGTAGGGGTCGGCGACGGGCCGGCGGAGGCACCCGGCGGGTTTCACCCGGACGTGCGCCGGACGCCGGGCGCCCCCCCTGCGGGCGCCCGGCGTCGGTACGGGCGGTCGGACGGGTCGTCCGGCCGGTGCCCGCGGGACGTCCCGCGGTCAGCGCCGGTCCCCGAGCGCGAAGCCGAGGCCGGTGACGAGCAGCCACAGCGGGCCGGTGAAGCCGGCCATGTACTGCAGCGGCGAGAGGCCGAACAGCAGCGTGATCCCGCCGAGCACGAGTCCGACGACCCCGATCCAGCGCGGGGCCGCGCCGTGACGCAGCGCGGCGACCGCGAGCGCGACGCCGCTGACGCCGGCGCCGACCCACAGCCACGGGATCGTCGCGACCCAGTCGGCGTAGAAGGCGCCGGACTCCGCGACGAGGTTCTCCGCGTCGGCGAACCCGAAGATGAACTGGGTGTCCAGGCCCGCGCCGAGCAGCGCGGCCACGGCGACGAGCCCGAGCCCCGAGGCGGCGACGGCCGGCAGCAGGCTGTGCGCGGGGGCCTGCACCGCGAGCCGGCGCTGCAGCCCGGCGGCGAACACGAGCAGCAGCGGGACGAGCAGCATCGTCGCCACGTGGAAGGCCAGGAGCGTTCCCGTCTTGCCGGCGTAGGACGCGACGACGGCCTCGGGGTCGCCCGCCGTGCTCTGCCAGTCGGCGGACAGCGCCAGGGACAGCTGGATGGCGGCGATGCCGACGGCCCCCGCGACGGCGCCGGTGACGGCCCAGGCGCGGGACGGCACGGCGCCCGCACGGGCCGCGGCGGCGCGGCCGGCCGTGCGGTCGGCCGCGCGGTCGGCGGACGGGGTGGACGGGACGGTGGTGCTGGTCATGGCGGTTCCTCGGGTCCTCGGTCGGTGCCGGCCCCGTGCCGGCGGGACCGACCCTCCCGGGCCCCGCGTCCCGGGCACCAGGGCGCCGCGTCCCAGGTGGCCGGGCCGCTCGTCGGGCGGGCTGGGGACGTCCCGCGGGCGCACGGGTCCGGTGGCGCGGGTCCGGTGGCGCAGGTCCGGCGGCCGGGGGACGGTGGTCGGCATGGCGCACCCCTACCGGCTCGGCTTCGCCGTGAAGATCCTCGGCAACGGCGGCATGGCCACCTCGGACGGCCGGCGCTGGCAGAGCGGCCCGCACCTGTCCCGCTCGCTCGAGCTGCTCGACGAGGCGCTGACGTACCTCGACACCATCGACGTGCGCGTGTTCCGCCTCTCCAGCAGCACCGTGCCCTACGGCACCCACCCCGACCTGCCCGAGCTGCACTACCGCCGGCAGCTCGACGAGTGCGCGGAGCAGCTCGAGCGCGTCGGCGCCCGCGCCCGGGACCTCGGCATCCGGCTGTCCACGCACCCCGGGCAGTACACGGTCATCAACGGGCCCGAGGAGGAGCTGCGCCGCAAGTCCTCCATGGACCTCGAGCAGGACGCCGCGCTCCTCGACGCGCTCGGCCAGGGCCCGGAGGCGACCGTCGTCGTCCACACCGGGGGCCTCTACAACGACCGGCCCTCGGCGCTCGACCGCTGGGAGCGGGCGTGGGGGCTCCTGTCGGACCGGGCGCGGGCGCGGCTGGGCCTGGAGAACGACGACGGCCCCTTCGGCGTGACGGACGTCCTCGAGCTGTCCCGCCGGACCGGGGTGCGGGTCGTCTACGACCACCACCACCACCGCACCATGGCGGAGTCGGCGGTCGTCCCGCCCGACGAGGCGCTGCGCGCCGCCTACGCCACCTGGGCCCCCGGCGTCCGGCCGAAGGTGCACCTGTCGAGCGCGCGGCTCGACGTGGGGACGGTGCCGAAGAAGGTGCCGGGCACCCGCCGGACGGTCCAGGTCCCGGTGCTGCCCCGGCTGACGCCCCACGCCGACCTCGTCTCGCCCTGGGACCTCGTCGACCTCCTGCGGATCGCGCCCGGGCCGCTGGACGTGGTGCTCGAGGCGAAGGCGAAGGACCTCGCGGTGCAGCACGTGCGCGCCGCGACCGCCAAGCTCTTCCCCGACCTCGCCGCGCTCGAGGAGCGGCGGCGGGACGCGCCCACCGTCGTCGAGCCCGAGGAGCTCCTGGCGCCCGAGAGCGGCGAGGACGTGGTCGTCGGCTGAGCCGCACGCGGTCCGCGACGGACCGGGGAGGACCGTGTCGGCGGCGTCGTGTTGACTCCTCCCCGTGACGCCCCGCAGCACCCGCCTCCCCAAGGTCCGCGCCTCCGAGCTCGTGGGGCGGGGGTGGCTCAACACCGGTGGCCGCGACCTGCGCCTGGCGGACCTGCGCGGCAAGGTCGTCGTCCTCGACTTCTGGACCTTCTGCTGCATCAACTGCCTCCACGTGCTCGACGAGCTGCGCGCGCTGGAGGAGCGGCACCGGGACGTGCTCGTGGTCGTCGGGGTGCACTCGCCCAAGTTCGTCCACGAGGCCGACCCCGTCGCGCTGGCCGCCGCGGTCGAGCGCTACGAGGTGCGCCACCCCGTGCTCGACGACCCCGGGCTCGTCACCTGGGGCGCCTACACCGCCCGCGCCTGGCCGACGCTCGTCGTCGTGGACCCCGAGGGCTACGTCGTCGCGCAGATGGCCGGCGAGGGGCACGCGCACGCGCTCGGCGTGCTGGTGGAGGAGCTCGTCGCCGAGCACGGCGCGAGGGGCACGCTGCACCGGGGGGACGGCCCCTACGTGCCGCCGGAGCCGACGGCGGGGACCCTGCGATTCCCGGCGAAGGCCGTCGCGCTCCCCGGCGGGCACCTGCTGGTCGCGGACGCCGGCCACCACTCCCTCGCCGAGCTCGCCGCGGACGGCGAGACGCTGGTGCGGCGCATCGGCTCGGGGGAGCGCGGGCTCGTGGACGGCGGGCCGGACGTGGCGCGGTTCAGCGAGCCCAACGGCCTGTGCCTCGTGCCGGAGGAGCTGCGGTCGTGGCTGGGGTACGACGTGCTCGTCGCCGACACCGTCAACCACGCCCTGCGCGGCGTGCGGCTCGCGGACGGGCACGTGTCCACGGTCGCCGGCACGGGCGAGCAGTACATGGTCGGGGGCGCGGACAACCTCCGGCTCCCCGACGGCGGCCGCGGCGACGAGGTGCGCGGCCTCGTCGGCGGGGTGGCCGGCGGGTTCGCGCCGCGCGACGTGCGGCTGTCCTCGCCGTGGGACGTGGTGTGGTCGCCCGACCTCGCCGCGTTCGTCGTGGCGATGGCGGGGAACCACACGCTGTGGACCTTCGACGGGGAGCAGGGGTCGCTGGGGCTCCTGGCCGGGACGATGAACGAGGGGCTCGTCGACGGCGATCCCCTGGGCGCCTGGTTCGCGCAGCCGTCGGGCCTCGCGCTCGGGCCCGACCGACGGGTGTGGGTGGCGGACTCCGAGACGTCCGCGCTGCGCTGGTGCGAGCCGCGGCACGGCGGCACTGCCGCCCCCGTGCGGACCGCCGTCGGCGAGGGCCTCTTCGACTTCGGCCACCGCGACGGCCCGGCGGACGCCGCCCGCCTCCAGCACCCCCTCGGCGTCGCCGCTCTCGCCGACGGGTCCGTGCTGGTCGCCGACACCTACAACGGCGCCGTCCGCCGCTACGTCCCGCCCGCCGCCGACGCCGCAGACGGCACCCCAGGCACCGTGACGACGCTGGCGACCGACCTCGCCGAGCCCAGCGGCCTCGTCGTGCTGCCCGCCGCGGACGGGGAGGCGCCGGCCGTGCTCGTCGTGGAGTCCGCGGCCCACCGCCTCACGCGGCTGGCCCTGCCCGCGGACGTCGCCGGGGCCGTGCTCGACCGGGGTGCGCACCGCACCCGCCGCCCGCCGACCGACCTGGCACCCGGCGAGGTGCACCTCGACGTCGTCTTCACGCCCGCCACGGGGCAGAAGTACGACGACCGCTTCGGCCCGTCGACGCGGCTGCGCGTCTCCTCGACCCCGCCGGGGCTGCTGCTGGCCGGCGCGGGCGACGACGTGCCCCTGGACCGCGTCCTGCGGCTCGACCCGGACGTCCCCGAGGGCGTGCTGCACGTGACGGCGCAGGCCGCCTCCTGCGACGACGACCCGGCGGTCGAGTACCCCGCGTGCCACCTGGCGTCGCAGGACTGGGGCGTGCCCGTCCGCGTCGTCCCCGGTGCGCCCCGCACCCTCGTGCTGCCGCTGAACGGCTGACCTGCCGGCCGTCGGGCGCGCCGCCGGCGGGTCGGGTGCGGTCGTCGGCGAGGTGCCGGGGACGGGTCAGGCCAGGCGGCCCGCCACGGCGCCCGCGCCGAGGACGCGGTCGGGCGCGACCCCGCCCGGGCGGCGCCCCTCCTGCGCGGCGACGACGAGCATCGCCTCGAGCGCGGTGAGCACGGCCGGGGCGGTCGACGCGGTGCGCGACACCCCCACCTCGACGAGCCACGGCGTCCGCTCGACGACCACGGTCCCGCTGCCGGCGCCCCGGGCCGCGGCGACCCCGCCGCTGGCCACCACGACGGGCTCGCCCAGCGGCCGCTCCAGGGGTGCCGGCGCCCCCGCCGCGGGGCCCACCGCGGCGCGGGCGAGGACGGCCCACTCCGTGCCCCCGAGCGTCTCCGTCGCGGACGCGGCGAGCGCGCAGAGGCGGGACAGCAGCCCGGGCCGCGCGGCCGCGACCGCCGCGGACGCCGCCACGACGAGGCGCTCGGCCGTCACCGCCGGGTCGGCCATCGGCGCGGCGGCCCGCCGGGCGCGGTAGCGGGCACGCTTGGCGCGGTACTGCGCGGCGTCCGCCCGCCGGAAGAGGTGGCGCGCCGACACGGCACCGGCGACCGCGGTGGAGGCGATGCCGAACGAGATGGAGGCGCCGTGCGGCAGGGGGAACTCCTCCGTGGTGCGCGCGAGCACCTCGGAGACCGCGGCCCGCGGCTGCCCCTGGACGACGAGGCAGAACTCGTCGCCGCCGATGCGCGCGGCGGTCGTCCCCGGCAGGCCGTCCGCGACCCGGCGCAGCACGTCCGCCACGGAGCGCAGCAGGTCGTCGCCCGTCTCGTGCCCCAGCTCGTCGTTGACCCGCTTGAGACCGTCCACGTCGCACATGACGATGACGGTCTCCTCGCCGGAGGCCAGCGCGGCCGCGGCGGCCTGGTCCGCGACGCGGCGGTTGCCCAGGCCCGTCAGCGGGTCGTCGGCGACGAGGTGCTGGACCTGCGCCTCGAGCTCGACGCGGGCGAGCGCCCCTGCCGCCAGCGCGGCCACCACCTCGACGTGCGCGAAGTCCGCCGCCCCGAAGGGCGCCCGGTCGGGGCGGCGCCCCGCGATGACGTGGCCCCACACGCCGCCCGTGACGAGGACCGGCACGTTGAGGGCGGAACCCATCCCGTACTCGCGCAGGAGGGCGAGGTCGCCCTGCCCCGGGTCCGCGCCCCGGTGCACCTCGGGGTCGTGCCAGATGTTCCCCACGCGCTCCTTCACGACCCGCGCGAGGTAGGACCGCTCCTCGATGCGCACCGCCCGGTAGGCGCGCTCCACGTACTCCGGCGGCGGCTCCGGCGAGACCGCGACGGCACGGCTCGTGCTCTGCTCGATGCGGCGGAACCCGACGATCGCCGCGCCCACGAGCTCGCGGGCGGCGTCCGCAGCCGTCCGCGCCACCTCCTCGCGGGTCCGGCACCCCTCGAGGTGACGGGCCAGCGACGCCAGGGCCGACGCCGCGGCGGCGGCGCCGCGCGCGTCGTCGGCGCGCTCGTCGTCCCGGGTGCCGTCCACAGGGCCATCATGGCCGCGCGGCGACCGGCGCACGACCGATGCCGCCCCCACCTGCCCGGACGTCACCCGGACGGCCGCGCGGAGCGGGCGTCCTGGGGAGGGTCAGCGCAGCGGGACGACGTCCCCGACGACCCGCACCCGCACGCCGACGCCGTCGACGTCCGTCGGCACCGCACCCGGCGCGGGCGACGACAGGTTGACGAGCAGCTCGTAGTCGGGCGCCCCCGGCTGACCGGCGGGCCCGGTGGGCCGCAGCCCGATGCCGCGGACGCGGTCCGCCACGTCCGCCCGGCCCGCCAGCGCCGACGCCAGGTGCGCCTTCGCCACCCGTGCCCTCTCGATCCCGGCCACCGCTCCTCGCCTCCCGCCGCGTCCGGGGCGGCGGCGGGCGGGGCCGGGGGACCGGCCGGACCGGGCCGCCCGTCAGACGAGCGTCGCGTCCAACGCCGTGAGGACGGCGTCGATCGGGTTGACGTACGTCAGCCCGGTGCCATTGTCGCCCCCCGTCTCCGACCCCGCAAAGAGCAGCCCGATCGCGGTCCCGTCCTCCAGGTACACGAGCGACCCGGAGTCGCCGCCCCGCGAGAACGGCCCCGTGCCGGTCGACTCCACCTCGATCTGGTCGTCGAACGCCAGGTCACCCAGCCCTTCCCCGTAGTTGACGACCACGTCGTCGAGCTCGATCGCGGTCACCCGGCCCCGGGTGAGGGCGGTCGTCCGGCCCGTCTTGGCCACGGCCTCGCCGCCGCGGACCGCACCCGTCCGGGTGATACGGCCCACCGGGTAGGTCGGGTCGATCGCCTCGGGGTCGTCCAGGAGCGCGACCGCGGCGTCCACGAGCGCCGTGCGGCCCGGGGCGAGCGGGACCGTCGCGGCCAGCGTGCCCACCCGGTCGTCGGGCGCGGACCCCCCGTCGGCCGGCCCGGGCTGCAGCACCACGTCCCCCACCTGCGCCGCGGGCGATCCCGCGAGCACGTGGTAGTTCGACAGGGCGTGCACGGCCCCGCCGATCCGCACGAAGGCCCCGAGGGTGCCGGCGGAGACGTCCACGTGCGCGATGGAGATCCCGGGGCGCAGGGGCCGTGTGCGGTCCGTCGGCCCGAGGGCCTGCGCCCGCCCGACCGGTGGCCGGGGTCCGACCGGCCGGTCGAGGGGCCGGATGCGACCGGTCCGCCGCACGTCGACGACGGGCCCGCCCTCCTCCGCCAGCCGGCGCGCCACGGCGCGGACCTGCGGCAGGCCGAGCCGGTAGCGGACGGCCAGCCCGAACGACCCGTCGTCGTGCGGCGTGAGCCCGACCGCGACCGCCGGACGCGCCGGCGTCGCGTCGGGGGCGCCGGCGGCCCGCACCCGCCGGCCCTCGAGCTCGCGCGCGAGCGCCACGAGCTCCCCCTTGCGCGTGCGCGCCGCGTCGTGGTCCAGGCCCCCGGACGTCCCGCCCGTGCGCTGCGCCGCCGTGCTGCCGCTCATGCCCCACCCCTGTCCGGCCCGTCGCGGGCCGATCGTGCGGCGGCCCCGTCGGCCGCCCCCCGTCCGTGTCTGCGGGGCCGAGTGTGCCGCCCCCCACCGACACGGACGGGTGACGCGCGGTGCCGGCAGGGGGCAGCCGTCAGCCGAGGACCTCCGGGTAGGGCGTCGCGTCCTCGCCGGTGCGACCCAGCACGTGCTCCGCGAGGAACGCCTCGACCGTGCCGTACCAGACCTTCGCGTGCTGCGGCGTGAGCACCCAGTGGTTCTCGTCGGGGAAGTAGAGGAACCGGTGCGGCGAGCGCCCCTCGTCGTCCGCGGGGAGCCCGGACGCCGACAGGAGCTCGTACCAGAGCCGCAGGCCCTCCCCGATCGGCACCCGGTAGTCCTTGTCCCCGTGCACGACGAGCACCGGGGTGACGATCCGCTCGACGGACCGGTGCGGGGAGTTCCGCTCCGCCATCTCCGGCGTCATCTCCTCGAGCCAGTAGTAGGCCGCGTCCGTCGTCGGGCCGAACTGGTCCAGGGCCCACAGGCTGGCGTGGGTGACGATGGCCTTGAAGCGGTCCGTGTGGCCCGCGACCCAGTTCGCCATGTAGCCGCCGAAGGACCCGCCCATCGCGGCCGTGCGGGTGGCGTCGACGTCCTCGCGCGCCTCCGCGACGTCCGTGACGGCCATGAGGTCGGTGAAGGGCGCCTCGCCCCACGCCCCCCAGCCCGCCTGCACGAACGCCTGCCCGTAACCCGTCGACAGGGCGGGGTCCGGGAGCAGCACCGCGTACCCGCGCGCGACGAGCAGCCAGGGGTTCCAGCGCCAGGACCAGGCGTTCCACGAGCCGAGCGGCCCGCCGTGGATCCACAGGAGCAGCGGCGCCGGGGCGTCCTCCCCCGCGCCCTCGGGCAGCGCGAGCCAGGCGCGCACCGTGCGGCCGTCCTCGACCGTGGTCGAGACCTCCGTCAGCGTGCCGGGCAGCGGCGGCAGCGGCGCGGGCGGGCGCAGCGCCTGCGCCGCGACCGGCGTCCCCGCCGCCGCGGCCGCCAGGTCGATGCGCACGGGGTGCGCCGGGGCGAGGTACGAGGTGCGCAGCGCGTAGGCCGTCCGCCCGTCGGGGGCGACCTGCACGTCGCTGAAGGCGGCGTCGTCGGACGTCACCCGCACCGCGTCGCCGCGGGTGCGGCCCAGGCGGAAGACGGGCGCGCGGCCGTTGTCGTCGGCGACGACCAGCACCCCGGAGGAGTCCGGCAGCCACACGGGCGCGTGCGGCCAGCGGTCCCACTGCGGCGCGAGGACCTGCGGCCGCGCCGGCCCGTCGTCGCCGGGCGCGAGCGCCACCACCGCGACGCCGGCGGCGGGGGCGGTCGTGGGCGTGGAGCGGCGCTCCCAGCCGTAGGCGACCCACGCGCCGTCCGGGGACACGACGGGCGAGAAGGCGTCCGTGGTGGGGTCGTCGACGAGCGTGCGGCGCTCACCGGTGTCGACGTCGATCGCCACGAGCACGCTGCGCTGCGAGCCCCGC
This sequence comes from Cellulomonas endophytica, assembly GCF_004123805.1. Classification (GTDB taxonomy): domain Bacteria; phylum Actinomycetota; class Actinomycetes; order Actinomycetales; family Cellulomonadaceae; genus Cellulomonas; species Cellulomonas endophytica. The sequence goes on from NZ_RWJX01000024.1 coordinate 53,314, forward strand.
GCGAGGGGGACGGTCCAGCCCGTGACGAGCGTCCGGCCGTCCGGGCTCAGCGCACCGTGCTGCTCGCGCAGCTGCCCGCGGCGGGCGTCGGGCGTGACGTCCCGCAGCGTCGCGGCGGTGCCGGGCTGCCCGGCCGCGAGGGCCGCCGGGTCGGCGGCGTCCGCGTCGCCCTCGGCGAGCACCTCCGCCAGCGGGGCGACGAACGCGTGCGGCGACGCCGGCCCGAGGTCGTGGTCCCAGTACCGGACGGGGTAGGCGTCGTGGAGGATCGCGCTGACCTTGCGGTCCTTGCGGTCCTTGCGCAGGCGGTCGTCCTCGGCGTCGTCGGCGGCACGCGGCAGCACGTCCGAGGTCAGCAGCGCGACCGGCGCCGCGGCGGCCGTGGAGAGCCCACCCAGGCCCGCGCCGCGCCGGGCGACCACCCGCGCCTCCGCGCCGTCGCGCGGCAGGAGCCACAGCGCGGGCACCGGGTCGTCCTCGCCCTCCACGCCCGGGTCGGGGCGCGCCGCCGTGAAGAGCAGGTCGCCGCCGGGCGTGAAGGCCGCGCCGCCCTCGCCCTTGGCGCCGCGGGTCAGGCGCCGGGCCGGGCGCGCGCCGGTGGGGTCGACCTCCCACAGGGCGGTGACGTACGCGGTCGCCTTCGCGTCGAGCGTCGAGACCGACGTGACGAGGCGCGTGCCGTCGGGCGAGAGCGCGAGCCCGCCGAGCCGCGGCAGCGCGACGTACGCGTCGAGGTCGTCGAAAGGACGGCTCGCGTCGGGCGCGGACGACGACGCCGCCGGGCCGGCCGCGCCCTCGGGCGCGGGGCCGGCGGCGACGGCCGCGGGGGCGTCGGCGGGCGGACGGGGGACGTCGGGGACGGGGGCGGAGGCCGGGTCGCTCACCCGGCCGTCCTATCACGACGACCCGGGCGCCCGCCGCGCGTCGGCGCCGCCGTCGGAGCCGCCGGGCCCGGCGTCGTGCGCCGCTCAGCGCCCCTCGCGCTCCGCCATCCGCGCCAGCATCGCGTTGTACTCGTCCATCTCGGTGTCGCCGGACCGGTCGACCGTGCGGTCGCGGCGCCGCGCCGCCCGCTCGTCGTCCCGGGCCCACGCGAACACGAGCCCGACCGCGAGCGCGAGGGTCGGGAGCTCGCCGATCCCCCAGGTGATGGCCGCGCCCTGCTGCTGGTCGTCGATGGCGGAGGGGCCCCAGGGCCGGCCCATGAGGCCGAACCAGTCGGCGACGAGGAGCGAGGTGCTCTGGAGCAGGGAGACGCCGAAGAAGGCGTGGAAGGCCATCGTCGACAGCAGCAGCACGAGGCGCTGCGGGTGGGGCAGCCGTGCCGGCCCGGGGTCGAGCCCGACCATGGCGTTGGCGAACAGGTACCCCGCCACGGAGAAGTGCAGGATCATCGCGAGGTGGCCGAGGTGGCTGCGCAGCGCGAGCTCGAAGAGGTCCGTGTAGTAGAAGGCGACCATCGACACGACGAAGTTCACGGCGGCCACGACGGGGTGCGCCAGCACCGTGCCGACGCGGCTGTGGACGAGCACGAGGAGCCACTCGCGCGGCCCGCGGGAGGCGTCCCCGGGCAGCGCCGCCGCGCGCACGGGCAGCGCGCGCAGGGCCAGGGTGACGGGCGCCGACAGGGCGACGAGCACCGGCACCACCATGACGAGCACCATGTGCTCGAGCATGTGGGCGCTGAAGAGCACCATGCCGTAGGCGGCCGGGCCGCCGGAGGTCGCCCAGCCGAAGACGAGCATGCCCGCGACGAAGGAGACGGTCCGCAGCACCGGCCACCGGTCGCCGCGGCGGTGCAGGCGCACCACCCAGCGGACGTAGACGACCGCGCCGGCGACCGCGGCGGACGCGGCCAGGACGTCCCACCGCCACTCCGTGAGCCAGCGCAGGGCGGTCGGCTCGGGCGGCAGCGGCGAGCCTGTGAGGAGCTGCGCCGGCGTCGGGTCGGCCGGCGGGGTGTCGTCGACGGGCGGCGCGGTCGAGGACAGCGCCACGGCGACGCCCGACACGGCGCCCATGACGGCGAGCTCGACGACGACGAGGCGGCGCAGCAGGGCGCGCGCGGGACCGCCCGCCGCGAGCCGCCCGACCACGCGCCGCCGGTGCGCCAGCCCGAGCAGGCCCAGCACGACGAGGAGCGCGACCTTGGCCAGCAGGAGCGTGCCCCAGGCGGTCGTCAGGCCGTCGAGGCCGGTCCGGACCGTGCCGTTCACCGTGCCGGACACGGCGACCGCGACGAGGCACCAGCCCGCCACGACGGAGTAGCGGGAGACGGCGGGTGCCACGTCGTCCCCGAGCCGGCCGCCCAGCAGCGCCAGCCCGAGCAGCCCGCCGACCCACAGCGCCGCCCCGACGAGGTGCATCGTCATCGACGACACCGCCAGCTCGTGCGAGGCGGCCCCGGCGGCGTGGCCGGTCTGCGCGCCCTGCCACAGGGCAGCGAGCGCGACGAGCGCCGTCCACGCCGCCCCCGTGGGCGTCCGCACGAGCAGCGCGAGCACGCTGACGACCGCGGCCAGCACGACGACGGACAGCTCCGTGCGGCCGAGCTCGACCTGCGTCACGTAGAGCTGCAGCTGCGCCCCGAAGTCGGCGGCCGTCGGCGGCTGGCCGGCGACGTTCGCGTAGGACAGGACGAGCTCGACGAGCGCGGCCACCGTCCAGGCCCCCGCCCCGAGCGCCGCCAGCACGAGCGCCTGCGGCCACGCCCGGCCGTCGACCGCCGCCACCCCGTCCCGCGGCGCCCGCACCCGGTCCGACGCGCGTGCCCGCAGGGGCAGCAGCCCGGCGGCGAGGACGAGCGCGCCCAGCGTCAGCGCCGACGCGACCTCGGCCACCGCCCCGACCACGGGCAGGCCCCACCGCACCGCGGCCCCGGGGTCGGCCAGCACCCCGGGCAGGGCAGCCCCGGACGCCGCGACCCCGACGAGGACCGCCACGACCGCCCCGCCGAGGAGCACCAGGGCGCCCCCGGGCGGCAGCACCCGCGCCCCGCGCCTCGCCGCCGGGGGCTCGACGGGACCGCCCGGCGCACCGGCCGGCCGGGGGGCCCGCGGGGTCGGGGCAGCCGTCACGTCCACCGCACCAGGGTAGGTGCCCCCTCCCCCACGCCCCGTCGCGCCCCCGCCCGCTCACAGCCCCCGCCCCTCCCCGACCCGCTCACAGCCCCTCGGGTTCCCCCGCCCGCCCCACCTCGCCACGAGATGCCGCTCGGGGCCGCCCGACCGCACCCGCACGCGGCCCGCACCGGCCTCTCGTCGCGAGGGCGTGGCTCGCGCCTCGCCCGCGGGCGGGAAGAAGAGCGGCGGTGGCGCGCGTTGCCGCCGGCATGCCCCTCTCCGGTGAGTACGCGCCCTCCCAGTCCGACTGGGCCCGCCAGCAGGCCGAGACCTTCGAGGCCACCGACGGCCGCGAGGCCAACGAGCTGCGCGGCGTCCCGATCATCGTCCTGACGTCCGTCGGCGCCCGTTCCGGCAGGCTGCGCAAGACGCCGCTCATGCGCGTGGAGCACGGGGGCGAGTACGCCGTCGTCGCCTCGAAGGGCGGCGCGCCCGAGCACCCGACCTGGTACCACAACCTCGTCGCCGACCCCCACGTCGAGCTGCAGGACGGCGCCGTGCGGAAGGACTACGACGCCCGCGAGGTCGGCGGCGCCGAGCGCGAGGCGTGGTGGGAGCGGGCCGTCGCCGTCTGGCCCGACTACGCCGAGTACCAGAGGAAGACGGACCGCCAGATCCCCGTCTTCGTCCTCACCCCCCGCGACTGACCCGCGGGCGCGGCTCGCACACCGCGCGCCGCCCGTCACGCCCACGACGAGATGCCGGTCCCGTCCCCCTGCGGGACGACCGACGCGGCCGGGACCGGCAGCTCGTCGGGGGGAGGGGGTCCGGATCCTCGGACCCCGGGACGGCGCTGGGGTCAGCTCGCCCAGACGAGGGCCTGGGACGGCTCGTGCAGGACGGCGGCGACGTCCGCCAGGACGCGCGCCCCGAGCTCCCCGTCCACGAGGCGGTGGTCGAAGCTCAGCGCGAGCTGCGTCACCTGACGCACCTTGACCTTGCCCTTGTGCACCCACGGCTGCTCCCGGATGGCGCCGAACGCGAGGATCGCCGCCTCGCCCGGGTTGAGGATGGGAGTGCCCGTGTCGATGCCGAACACCCCGACGTTCGTCAGCGTGATCGTGCCGTCCGCCATGTCGGCGGGGGTGGTGCGCCCCGCGCGGGCGGTCGCGGTGAGGTGGGCGATGGAGCCGGCGAGCTCGCGCAGGCCCTGCCGGTGCGCGTCCTTGATGTTCGGCACGACGAGCCCCCGCGGCGTCGCCGCGGCGATGCCGAGGTTGACGTAGTGCTTGTAGACGATCTCCTGGGAGCCCTCGTCCCACGAGGCGTTGATCTCCGGGTGCCGTCGCACGGCCAGGACCAGGGCCTTCGCGGCGACGAGGAGCGGCGTGACGCGCACGTCCGTGAACTCCCGGTCGGCGCGCAGCCGCTCGACCAGACGCATGGTGCGCGTGACGTCCACCGTGTGGAAGACGGTCACGTGCGGCGCCGTGAAGGCGCTGCCGACCATGGCCTCGGCGGTCCGCTTGCGCACGGAGCGGACGGGGACGCGCGTCTGCCGCCCGTCGGGGCTGACGGTGCCGCTGGCGAGCCACGGCGTGTCGTCCGCGGCGTAGGTCGCCAGGGTGCGCGGCTCCGTGTGCCGCTGGTGCCCGAGCACGTCCTCGCGCGTGACGATCCCGCCCGGGCCCGTGGGGTTGATGGTGTCGAGGTCGACGCCGAGCTCGCGCGCCAGCTTGCGCACGGGCGGCTTGGCCAGCGCGTGACGGGGCACCCCGTCCGTGTTCGGCCGCGCCGGCGCCGCGGCCGGGGGTGCGGGGGCAGCGACGAGGACCGGCGCGCCGACCGCGGCGGGGGCTGCCGAGAGCGACGCCGGCGGCACGGGTCCGCTCGTCGCCGCCCGCGGGGCCGCCGCCGGGACCGGGGGCGCCGGAAGGGGAGCCTCCGC
>NZ_RWJX01000025.1 GCF_004123805.1 Cellulomonas endophytica
CGCCATCCAGGACGACGTCGCCGGTGCCGTCACCGCCATCGAGCAGATCAACGACATCATCGGGTCCATCAACGACTTCCAGATGACCATCGCCTCGGCGGTGGAGGAGCAGACGGCCACGACGAACGAGATGAACCGCAGCGTCGTCGAGGCCGCGACCGGCTCCGGCGAGATCGCCCGCAACATCTCCAGCGTCGCGGGCGCGGCGGACCTCACGAGCCAGGGCGCCACCGACACCCAGGGCGCGGTCTCCGAGCTCGTCCGGATGTCGACCTCGCTGAAGGACCTCGTCGGGGGCTTCCGGGTCTGACGACTCCCCTGCTCCACCCCCGTTCCACCCCTGCTGCACCCCTGCGCGGACCGGCCCGGTCCGCCGCGACCCCGGGTCCCCCGACCCGATGAGTCCGGCGGGCCGGGCCGGTCCGTACGCGCATGGCGGACATGATCACGGCGCGCGGGCTGGTCAAGCACTACGGGAGCGTGAAGGCCCTCGACGGTCTCGACCTCTCCGTGCCCGAGGGCACCGTGCTCGGCCTGCTCGGGCCCAACGGCGCCGGCAAGACGACGGCGGTGCGCATCCTCACCACCCTCCTGCGTCCCGACGCCGGCACCGCCACCGTGGCCGGGGTCGACCTGCTCGCCGACCCCAAGGGCGTCCGGTCGCGCATCGGCCTGTCGGGGCAGTACGCGGCGGTCGACGAGTACCTCACGGGCGCCGAGAACCTCGCGATGGTCGGCCGGCTCTACGGCATGCCGCGCCGGCGGGCGCGCACGCGGGCGGCGGAGCTGCTCGAGCGCTTCGACCTCGTCGACGCGGGCGACCGGCCCGCCAAGACGTACTCCGGCGGCATGCGGCGGCGCCTCGACCTGGCGGGTGCCCTCGTCGCGGAGCCGCCCGTGCTCGTCCTGGACGAGCCGACGACGGGCCTCGACCCCCGCAGCCGCCTGCAGATGTGGGACGTCATCCGCGAGCTCGTCGTGGGCGGCACGACCCTGCTCCTCACCACCCAGTACCTCGAGGAGGCCGACCGCCTCGCCGACGACATCGTCGTGATCGACCGGGGCCGGGCGATCGCGCGCGGCACGGCGGACGCCCTGAAGACGCAGATCGGCGGCGAGCGCATCGAGCTCGTGCTGGCCGACGAGGCCGACCGCGACGCGGCCCGCGCCGCCCTGGCCGCCGCCGGCGGCGGGGACGTGCGGGCCGGCGACAGCCCGCGCGAGCTGTCCGCCGCGGCCACCGGGGGCGCCGCGAGCCTGGCCGCGGTGCTGCGGCGGCTCGACGAGACCGGGGTGACGGTGCTCGACGTCGGCCTGCGCCGACCGACGCTCGACGACGTCTTCCTCACCCTCACCGGCCACGTCGCGGAGGAGACGGCCGACGGGGAGGGCGCGCCGCCACCCGGAGCCGGCCCGGACGGGACCGTCGACCGGGACACGGACGGGCCCCGCCCGGGCCGCCACGCCGCCCCCGCCCCGGCCCCCACCCCGACGACCACCACCACCGACGCGGAGGCCCGCCCGTGAGCACCCCCACCCACACGCTGGCTCGCACCCTGTCGGACGGCCTCGTCGTCGCCGAGCGCAACGTCATCAAGATCAAGCGGGTGCCGGAGGTGCTCGTCTTCGTCCTCATCCAGCCGATCATGTTCGTGCTGCTCTTCGCCTACGTCTTCGGCGGCGCGATCGACGCGGGGCCCGTGAACTACCGCGAGTTCCTCATCGGCGGGATCTTCGCGCAGACCGTCGTCTTCGGCGCCACCTTCACCGGCGCCGGGCTGGCCGAGGACATGCAGAAGGGCATCATCGACCGGTTCCGCTCGCTGCCCATGTCCCGGTCGGCGGTGCTCGTCGGGCGGACGGCCTCCGACGTCATCTACAACGTGCTGTCCCTCGTCATCATGGCGCTCACGGGGCTGCTCGTCGGGTGGCGGGTGCGGACGTCGCTGCTCGAGGGCCTCGCGGGGTTCGCGCTGCTGCTGCTGTTCGCCTACGCGTTCAGCTGGGTGATGGCGTACGTCGGGCTCGTCGTGCCGAGCGTGGACGTGGTGAACAACGCCTCGTTCGTCGTCATCTTCCCGCTGACCTTCGTGTCCAACGCCTTCGTGCCCCTGGAGTCGTTCTCCTCGGCGCTGCGGCCCTTCGTGGAGTGGAACCCCATCTCCGCCCTCACGCAGGCGGCCCGCGAGCTCTTCGGCAACACCGGGGGGCTCCCGGCGCCCAGCGAGGCGTGGTCCATGCAGAACCCCGTGCTCTACAGCCTGCTGTGGGTGCTGGGCATCCTCGTCGTGTTCGTGCCCCTGTCCATCGCCCGGTACCGGCGCACGTCGCGGTAGGCGCGGGACGGGGGTCAGGCCCGGGCGACGAGGAACGCGGCGCAGCGCCCCAGGGAGTCCAGCGCGGCCGGCAGCCCCGCGACGTTGAGGTGCCCGTGCGGCGTGCCGGGCTCCACGACGACCTCGACCTCCCCGCCCGCCTCCGCCATCGCGGCGGCGACGAGCTCGCCCGAGGGGCGCAGGTCGTCGTGCTCGTCGAGGACGACGAGCGCGGGGGGCAGACCGCCGACCTCGCCGAGCGCCGGCATGGCGTAGGGGGTGGTCGCCGGGTGCCCGCCGAGGTAGCGGTCGTTCATGTCGCGGCACTGCTCGGGGGTGAAGCGCAGGACGTCGGGCAGGGCGGCCAGCGCGGCCGCGAGGTCCGGCCCGGGCTCGGGGAGCACGTCGTGCAGCCACGGGTAGGCCAGCAGCAGCGCGGCGGGGGCGCCGCCGGCCTCGTCGCGCAGCCGCTGCGCGACGCCGAGCGCGAGGTTGCCCCCGGCGCTGGCCCCGCCGAGGGACCACCGCGTGCCCCCGGGCGCGAGGCCGCTCGCGGGGTCGACGGCCCAGGACCAGGCCGCGTGGACGTCGTCGTGCGGGACGGGGAAGGCGACCGTGTCCGAGGCCAGCCGGTAGTCCACCGAGACGACGACCGCCCCGGCGCGGGCGCAGAGCTCGCGCGCGACGACGTCGCCCTCCGGCCAGTCCAGCGTGCCCGCCGCGAAGCCGCCGCCGTGCAGCCACACGACCCCGCGGACGGGGGGCGTCGGCGCACCCGCGGCGTCGACCGGCCGGTAGACGCGCACGGGCACGTCCCCGTGGGGGCCCTCGACGCGCCGGTCCTCCGTCGGCACGGCCGGCGGGGCGTAGCCCGGCACGGGGGCGCTCCAGGCCGCGAGGCGCGCGAGCTCCTCGGCGGGCCGCGGCAGCTCCGTCCGGCCCAGGCCGTCCAGGAGCGGGAGCCGCTCGGCGAGCACGGGGTCCAGGCGCACGTCGTGGGGCACGGCGCGCATCCTGCCAGAGGGGCGCCGCGGCCCTTCCCCTCCCCCTTCCCGCAGGGCCGCCCGGGCTCCTAGCGTGGGCGGTGCCCTCGCCCCCTCGCCGTCCGACCCGCGGAGACCCCCATGGACGTCCGGATCGAGCTCCTCACCGTCCCCGTCACGGACGTCGACCGCGCGATCGCCTTCTACGTGGACCGGGCGGGCTTCGTGCTCGACCACGACGTCCGCGTCGACGCGACCGTACGGTTCGTCCAGGTGACGCCGCCCGGGTCGGCCTGCTCGATCATGCTCGACTCCTTCAGCGGCGCGATGCCCCCCGGGACGCAGCAGGGGATCCAGTGCGTCGTCGCCGACGCGGACGCCGCGCGGGCGGAGCTGCTCGGGCGGGGGGTCGACGCGAGCGAGGTCGACGATCAGCCCTGGGGGCGGTTCACGAGCTTCGCCGACCCCGACGGCAACACCTGGACGTACCAGGAGCTGCCGCCGCGCGACGCGGTCTGAGCCCTGCGCGCCCCGGAGCGGCCGCTGCGGTCGCGGGCGTCCGTGCCCGGAGGGGATGCTGGGGGCATGACGACGACGGTGCGGTTCGAGGGCGGTCCCCTGCACGGGCAGCAGGCCGAGGTGCGCGACGGCGAGATCGGCGCGACGGTCGCCACGCCCGCCCCGGTCGAGGGCGGGCGCTACGTGCACGGCCCCTCCCACGAGCTGAGCGACCGGGGCGACGTGGAGCCCGTCGTCCTCTGGGAGCCGGCGGGCGAGACGCTCGACCTGCACCACCGGCAGGCCAGCGGCGGGGACGGCCCCGGCGCCAACTGAGCGGGGAGGCGCCCCTCGAGGCGGACGCCGCCGGAAAGCGCTTGCCCTGCGACGGCCCGCCGTGCGATGCTCGCCGCGCGGCGGCCCGTTCCGGGGCTGCCCACGAGGTGCGCGGACAGGCAGGAGTGGCGACGATGCCGGCAACAGCCCTGGTGACGGGTGGCAACCGCGGGATCGGGCTGGGCATCACCCGCCGGCTCCTGCAGGACGGGTACGCCGTCTCGATCCTGGCCACGCGGCCCGCACCCGAGGACGTCCTCGCCGAGCTGCGCGAGCTCGCGGGCGACGCGTCGGCCGTCCGCTACGTGCAGGGCTCCGTCGCCGACCTCGACGACCACCGCCGGTACGTCGAGGACGCCGTCGAGGCCTGGGGCCGGCTCGACCTCCTCGTCAACAACGCGGGCGTCGCGCCCAGCGTGCGCGCCGACCTGCTGGACGCCGGCGCGGAGAGCTTCGACCGGGTGCTCGGCATCAACCTGCGCGGCCCGTACTTCCTCACGCAGGCCTTCGCCCGCCGCGCCATCGAGCTGCGCGGGCCGCTGGAGGCGCTGCCGGAGCCGCCGGCCGGCCCGGTCGCGACGATCGTCAACGTCTCGTCGATCTCCGCCACGACGGTCTCGACGAACCGCGGCGACTACTGCATCTCCAAGGCCGGCGTCGGCATGTCGACGCAGCTGTGGGCGGCGCGGCTCGCCCCCGAGGGCATCGTCGTCTACGAGGTGCGGCCCGGGGTGATCGCCACCGACATGACCGCGGGCGTCACGGAGAAGTACGACGCCCTGCTCGCCGGCGGCCTCGCGCCGATCGCCCGCTGGGGCCGCCCCTCGGACGTGGCCGGCGCGGTGTCGATCCTGGCCTCGGGGCAGACGCCGTACTCGACCGGCGAGGTCTTCCACGTCGACGGCGGGATGCACATCCCCGTCCTGTGACGCGGCCCCGCCCGGCCGCCCCGTCCCACCGACCCCCCTGCCCGGAGAGGCTCCTGCGATGACGCAGACGGACGTCCCCACCACCAGCGGCCCCACCGCCGGCCCCACCGCCGGCCACGAGCCGGTGACGCTGCGCGTCGGCGACCACGACGTGCCGGTCGTCACCGCGAACACGGTCGTCGTCGGGACGGGCTCGGCCGGCTTCTGCGCCGCCGACCGGGTCTGGGAGTTCGGCCAGACGGACGTCGTCATGGTCGCCGACAAGGTGCACGCCGGCGCGTCCCGCAACGCCGGGTCGGACAAGCAGACGTACTACAAGCTCACGCTCTCGGGCGGCGACCCGGACTCCGTGCGCGAGATGGCCGGCACGCTCTTCTCGGGCGGCGCGATGGACGGCGACAACGCCCTCGCCGAGGCCGCCCTGTCCGCCCGTGGGTTCCTGCACCTCTGCGACCTCGGGGTGCCGTTCCCCCAGAACCGCTTCGGGGAGTTCATCGGCTACAAGACCGACCACGACCCCCGCCGCCGGGCGACCTCCGTCGGCCCCTACACGAGCCGCAGCATGGTCGAGCAGCTCGAGAAGAAGGTGCACCGCAACGGCACCCGGATCTTCGACGAGTGCCGCGTCGTCGACGTCGTCACGCGCCCCGGCGCCGACGGGCGGCCCGAGGTGGCCGGCCTGCTCGTGCTCCGCACGGACGTGCCGCACGACGGCGCGCAGAGCCCGTTCCTGCTCTTCCGGTGCACGAACCTCGTCTACGCCACCGGCGGCCCCGCGGGCATGTACGCCACCCGCGTCTTCCCCAACGGCCAGTGGGGCGCCTCCGGGGCGGCCTACCGCGCCGGGGTGCACGGCAAGAACCTCACGGAGTGGCAGTTCGGGCTGGCCTCGACGAAGCCGCGGTGGAACGTCTCCGGCACGTACATGCAGGTGCTGCCGCGGTTCGTCTCGACGGACGCCGACGGCGGCGACGAGCGCGAGTTCCTGCTCGAGGCGATCCCGGACTACGGGCGGCTGCTGTCGCTCGTCTTCCTCAAGGGCTACCAGTGGCCCTTCGACATCCGCAAGGCGCTCGACGGCTCCTCGCTCGTCGACCTGCTCGTCTACCGCGAGACGACCCTGCGCGGCCGGCGCGTGTTCCTCGACTTCCGGCGCAACCCGGTGCAGGAGACGTTCGACCCGAGCGCGCTGAGCCCCGAGGCGTACGAGTACCTCGACCGCGCCGGCGTCCTGTTCGGCACGCCCATCGAGCGCCTGCGCCGCATGAACGAGCCCGCCTACCAGTTCTACCTGGACAAGAACCCGTACGTGGACCTCGAGACGCAGATGCTCGAGGTCGACGTCTGCGCGCAGCACAACAACGGCGGGCTTGTCGTCGACGCCTGGTGGCAGAGCAACGTCGCGGGGCTGTTCCCCGTGGGCGAGGCGGGCGGGGCGCACGGCGTCTACCGTCCCGGCGGCGCGGCGCTCAACAGCGGCCAGGTCGGCGCCACGCGCGCGGCCCAGTACATCGCCGCCCGCCGCACGGACGCCCCGGTCGACGACGAGGGCTTCGCCGCCGCGGCGGCCCCCGTCCTGGGCGGGGCGCTGGACCTCGTCGGGCGGGCCACGGGCCGGGCGGCGGCGGGCGTCCCCGACAACACGGGCGACCTGCTGCGCGACGTGCAGGTCCTCATGAGCGCGAAGGCCGGGCCCGTGCGGTCCGCCGCCTCCATCCACGAGGCCCTCGTGCAGGTGCACGACTGGCTCTCGCGGTACGAGGACCTCGTCACCGCCGACGCCGGCTCCCGGCGCGCCGTCAACCGCACCTTCCTCGTCCGGGACATCCTCACGAGCGCCTACGTCTACCTGTCCGCGATGGCGGACTACGTGGCGCACGGCGGCCGCTCGCGCGGCTCCGTCCTCTACACCGACCCTGCGGGCGACCTGCCGCACGTCGGGCACGGCGAGCGCGCCGACGAGGAGCTGGACCTGCCCGGGGTGTTCCGGTTCCGCCTGGACGGCGGCGCGCTGGACGACGAGGTGCAGGAGACCGCGTGGGTGCCCGTCGGGGGCGCGGCGCCGGCGTCGGACGCGGAGGCCGACCCCGCGCTCGTCGAGTGGGCGCCCGTGGCGGCGCGCGCGACGGACGACCCGGCCGGCACGCCCGTCTTCCGGTGGCGCGCGCGCCGTCCCCTCCCTGACGACGACGACTTCTTCGAGAACGTCTGGCGGAGGTTCCGCGAGGACGGGAACGTCCGGTGACGACGAGCCCGGTCGTCGTCGGCCTGGCCGACCCGCGCGTCGAGGTGCGCGGGGCGGCATGGCTGGAGGCCACGGCGGACGGTCTCCTGCCGCACCGGCTGCCGGCCTGGACGCGGGACCAGCAGCCCGACGACTTCATGCGGATGTGCGACGAGCAGCCCGCGGGCGTCCGCCTGCGGTTCCGCACGGCCGCCCGGCGGCTCGCCCTGGTGGTGCGGGTGCACCGCGGCACGCTCTCCCCCGACTCCGACGCGACGGTCCCCGGCGAGCCCTTCGACCTGGTCGTCGACGGGCAGGTGGCGGCCCGGGCCGCGGCCGGGGCGGCCGGGCCCCTCGTCCTCGACCCGCTGCTGCGCACGACCCGCACGGGCGCGGCGCCCGTGACGCGGGTCGCCTTCGACCTCGCGGCGGACGGGCCCCCGTCCGCCGGTGCCGTGCGGGACGTCGAGGTGTGGCTGCCGTACCGCGAGCGCGTGCACCTGCTCGCGCTGGAGGCGGAGGCCCCCGTCGAGGCGCCGGCACCGGTCGCGGCCCCGCGCTGGGTGCACCACGGCTCGTCCATCAGCCACGGCGCGTCGGCCGCCTCCCCCACGGGCACGTGGCCCGTCGTCGCCGCCGCCACGGCGGGGCTCGACCTGGTCAACCTCGGGTTCTCGGGCAACGCGGTGCTCGACCCCTTCGTGGCGCGCACGATCCGCGACGCCCCCGCCGGGCTGATCTCGCTCAAGCTCGGCATCAACGTCGTCAACGGGGACACGATGCGGCGGCGGGCCTTCGCGCCGGCCGTCGACGGCTTCCTCGACACGGTGCGCGAGGGCCACCCGACCACCCCGCTCCTCGTCGTCTCCCCGATCCTGTGCCCGATGGTCGAGGACGTGCCGGGGCCCACCCGCATCGACCCGGCCGCCCCGCCCGGCGCGCCCGTCTTCGAGACGCTCGGCCGCACCGAGGAGGTGGCCGAGGGGAAGCTGAGCCTGGGCGCCATCCGGGAGGTGCTGGCGTCGGTCGTCGAGCGGCGGCGCGCCGCGGGCGACACCGCGCTGGCCTACCTCGACGGGCGCGAGCTGTACGGGTGGGACGACTGGGCGGAGCTGCCCATGGCCGACCTCCTCCACCCGGACCCTCCGGCCCACCGCCGCATGGGCGAGCGGTTCGCCGACGTCGCGCGGGGGCTGCTGGCCGGTCGGCGGGCCGGGGTCACGGCGTCGGCCTGAGGTCCGCGAGGTCCACGCGCCGGCGCGGCAGCGGGACGCGGTCGAGGTCGTCGACCGTGCGCACCGCGACGTCCGGGCCCGCCGCGGCACGGGCCTGCGCGGCGAGCGGGGCGACGTCCGCGTAGCGCCCGCTGAAGTGCGTGAGGACGAGGGCGCGGGCGCCGGCCGTCGCCGCGAGGGCCCCCGCCTGCCCCGCGGTGAGGTGGAGGTACGCGGCCGCGAGGTCGGCGTCCTCGTCGGCGAACGTGCACTCGGACAGCAGCAGGTCCACGCCGTCCGCGAGCGCCTCCGCGCCGGCGCAGGGCGCGGTGTCCATGACGACCGCGACCCGCTGCCCGGGGCGCGGCACGCTCACGTCGGCCAGGCGCACGTCCCCGAGACGACCGTCCCGCACGAGCCGGCCGACGTCCGCACCCTGCACCCCGGCCGCCATGAGCCGGTCGGGGAGCAGCGTGCGCCCGTCGGGCTCGACGAGCCGGTAGCCGAAGGTGGCCACGCGGTGCCGCAGCGGGGCGACCTCGAGGCCCTCCGCCACCGGGCCGGCGACGGAGTGCGGGTGCAGCCGCAGGTCCAGCCCCGGGGTGGCCAGCCCGACGAGCGCCCGCACCACGTCCTCCCCCTCGGACGGGTAGTGCAGGTGCACGGGGTGCTCCACCCCGTCGAGGACGAGCCGCGAGAGGACGCCGGGCAGCCCGAGGCAGTGGTCGCCGTGGACGTGGGTGAGGCAGATCCGGGTGAGCGACGGGGGCGCCACCCCGGCGAGGGTCAGCTGGCGCTGGGTGCCCTCGCCGGGGTCGAACAGCAGCGCCTCGCGGTCCCACCGCAGCACGTAGCCGTTGTGGTTCCGCGCGCGCGTGGGCACCTGGGAGGCCGTCCCGAGGACGACGAGCTCGCGCACCGGGCCAGTCTGCGGCGGCCCGGGCCGGTGCGCCCGGGGGCCCGGGGCCCGGGCCCGCGGTCAGGCGCGCCCGGGCTCGCGGGTGAGGAGCTCGACGAGGCCCGCGGCCAGCACCCGGTCGACCGACGCGGGCACCGGCCGGGCACCCGGGCCGGCCGCGTCGCCGCGGGCCACGTGGGCGAGGCTGCGCGCCTGCAGCGACAGGCCGAGGTCCATGGCCTGCACGGGGTTCCCCCCGGCCGCCGTGAGGTTGACCATCCCGGTGCCGTGCAGCACGACGACCTCCCGGCCGTCCGCGAGCACGTGCACGACCCGCGCCCCGGGCCTGCCCTCCGGCGAGAGGTCGACGGTCCGTGCCGTCACCGCCGCGAGGGCCGCGTGGTCGAGCTCCGCGCCGTCGTGCCCCACCCCCGCCACGACGACCCCGTCGCGCAGCGCGGCGATCTCCGCGGGCCCGACGACGTGCCGCGCGCCGGTGGCGAGCAGCAGCAGCTGCGTGCCGGGCAGCAGGTCCGCCAGCGGTGCCACCCGGTGCCCGCGCAGCACGGCCTCGAGCGCGCGGAACGGGTCCGTGTCCGCCACCGCGACGCGCGCCCCGAGGCGCTGCAGCGTCTCGGCGACCCCCTTGCCGCAGGGCCCGTAGCCCACGACCGTCGCCCGGGCGCCGGGGAGCATGGAGTTCGTCGCGTTCATGACGCCCTGGACGACGCTGTGCCCCACCCCGAGCTCGTTCTCGACGAGGAGCTTGAGCGGGCTGTCGTTGATGACGACCACGGGGAAGTCCGGCGGGGTCGGCAGCGCACGGATGCGGTCGCCGCCGCTCGTCGTCTCCTCCGTCGCGCCGAGGAACCCGGCCGCGCGCGGGGCGCCGGCCGCGAGGCGCAGGACGAGCTCGCCGCCGTTGTCGAGGACGATGTCGGGCCCCGCCGCGAGCAGGGCGTCGAGGTGGCGGTCGTGGGCGGCGGCGTCGTCGCCCGGCTCGTCGAGCACCGTGGCGCCGAGCGCCCGCAGCACGGCCACCGTGCCGGCCTGCGTCGTGCCGACGTTCCCCAGCGCCGTCACCCGGCAGCCGACGTGCAGGAGCCAGCGCACGAGCACGGCGGTCTTGGGCTCCAGGTGCAGGCGGATGCCGACGTGCCGGCCGGCGAGGTCCGGCCCGTCCTCCGCCATGCTCGCGGCCAGCAGCGGCATGAGCCGGGCGGCCCAGTCGACGGCCGGGTCGCCGCAGGGCGGCAGGGAACGGGCGGCGGAGGTGGCGGCGGGCAGGGTCGTGGTGGGCGGGGTCGTGGTGGGCGGGGTCGTGGTGGGCGGGGTCGTGGTGTGCGGGGACGTCATGGTCGGGCCTCTCGGGAGCGTCGGGGGTCGCGTGCGCCGCCGCCCGGCCCGGTGCCGGTCAGCGGGTGCGCGTCCGCCCGGGATGCAGCTCGCGACGGTCCTCGTCGGCGCCGTACAGCGGCAGGCGGCGGGGGGAGACGCCCCGCACCCGCACCCCGCCCGCTCCGGTCACGGCGCCATCATGCCGCGGGCGGGCCGCCAGACGACAGGCCTGCCCCGAGAAGGTGCCCGACCACTGCCGGACCGCCGCCCGGCCGGCGCGCGGTCCGTGGCACGCTGCCCCGGCCGTCCCCGTCCCGCCCGACCCCCTGCCGCCGAGAGGGTGAGCGCCCTGCTGGAGTCCCTGACGTCGCTCGACGCGAGCACGCTCGTCCTGCTGCTGCTCGCCGCGCTGGCCGCGGGCTGGGTGGACGCGGTCGTCGGCGGCGGCGGGCTCATCCAGCTGCCCGCGCTCCTGCTGACGCCGGGCCTGACGCCCGTGCAGGCCCTCGCGACGAACAAGCTGTCCGGCGCCATGGGCACCGCGACGAGCGCCCTCACGTTCTACCGACGGGTGCAGCCGTCGCTGCGCACGGCCCTGCCCACCGCCGCCGTGGCCGCGCTCGGGGCCGCCGCCGGCGCTCTGTCCGCCGCCGCGGTGCCCGACGGCGTGCTGGAGCCCGTCGTGCTCGTCGCGCTCGTGGTCGTCGGCGCCTACACGCTGCTGCGCCCCGCCCTCGGCGAGAGCACGCGGCTGCGGTTCACGGGGCACCGCCACACGGTCGTCGCCGGGGCCACGGGGGCGGTCATCGGCTACTACGACGGCATCGCGGGGCCGGGCACGGGCGCCTTCCTCGTGTTCACCCTCGTCGGGCTGCTGGGGTACGGGTTCCTCGAGGGCAGCGCGACGGCGAAGATCGTCAATCTCGCCACGAACCTCGGCGCCCTGGCGGTGTTCGCCCTCCACGGCTCCGTGCTGTGGGGCCTCGGCCTGGCGATGGGGCTGGCGAACCTCACCGGCGGGTACCTGGGGGCGCGCACGGCCGTGCGGGCCGGCGGGCGCTTCGTGCGGGTCGTGTTCCTCGTCGTCGTCGCCGTGCTCGTCGTGCGGCTGGGCTGGGACGTCCTCGGCCCGGGCTGACGGCCCCGACCCCGGTCAGCACGTCTCCCACGCGACGCAGCCGGCCATCTCGAGGGTCGGCTCCACGGGCGGGGCCTCCGCAGGTCCCTCCTCGAGGAAGAGCTGCTCGGAGCCCGACGTGCCCTGCTCGACGAGGAGCCGGCCGTCGGCGGGGTCGACGACGAACCGGAACCCCTCGCCGCCGTCGACGCTCTCGTGGACGACGAGCGTGCCCGGCCGGCCGAGCGAGTCCTCGACGCCCGGCGTCACGACCGAGCCGGGCAGCCCCGCGACGACGGCGAGCAGCGCCCGGCGCAGGTCGTCCGACGCCGGACTCCCGACGAGGAGGGCCCGCGCCATGCTGACGACCCTGTCGTCGTCCGTGCCGGCGCCGACGCCGGGCTCGATGCTCGCCCGGAGCACCGCCTCGAGGGCCGCGGGACCGGTGGGGAGCCGGTCGAGCACGTCCCAGCGCACCGGGGTCCGCTCGCCGTCGAGGACGAGGCTGCCCCACGACGCCGGGCCGAACGCGAAGGCACGTTCCCGGTCCCCGCCCTCGACGCCCACGCCCGGGGCATCCCGGCCGTACCAGAGCTCCCGGCGGACGAGGGTGCCGTCCGGCTGCCGGCTCTGCGAGACGACGTACCAGTAGGGGGCGCTCGCGCGCGGGTCGTCGGACGGCTCGGCGGCCGCCGTGGCGTCCGGCGCGGGGGCGTCGGACGAGGCGGGGACGGGTGTGCCGCTCGTCGACGGCGCGACCTCCGTCCCCGCCGGGCCGAGGTCCGGTGCCGCCGACGACCAGGAGCCCGCGAGGGCGAACGTGGCGCCCATCGCGAGCGCGAGGGCGGCGGAGCCACCCCCGCGGACGGCGGCCCGCCGGCGGCGCGCGCTGCGGACGACCTCCGCGGCGTCGACGCGGATCTCGGGCGGCACCACGCGGGCGGCCGTCGCACGCAGACGGGCGGCGGCGTCGTCGTCGGGGGTCATCGCGCACCTCGCCGCGTCAGGGGGCCCGCGGCCCCGGGGTCGGTCCCGGCCGGGTCCTGCTCGAGCCGGTCCCGCAGCACCGCGAGGGCACGGGAGGCGGTGGACTTCACGGTCCCGACCGAGACGCCGAGCAGGTCGGCGACCTCGCGCTCCGGCAGGTCCTCGACGTGCCGCAGGACGACCACGCGGCGCTGGCGCGGGGTGAGGGCGGCCAGCGCGCGCACGAGCCGGTCCCGCTCCGCGTGGGCGTCCGCACCGTGCCCGACCGTCCGCTCCGGGACCGCGGACGGGTCGACGAGGACCTCGCGACGACGCCGCCGCCACCCGGAGATGCGCAGGTTCACGAGCGTCCGGCGCGCATAGGCCAGCGGGTCGCGCTCGCGGGCGGTCGGCCAGCGCAGGTAGGTGCGCACGAGCGCCGCCTGCACGAGCTCCTCCGCCGTGTGCCGGTCCCCGCACAGGAGCCAGGCGGTCCGTCCCAGGGGTCCGGAGCTCGCCGCGACGAACGCGACGAACTCGGCCTCGTGGTCGGGGTCCTCGTCGACGCCCCGCGGGACCTCGTCGACCTCGTCGGGGGGCGGCGCCGCAGGGCCGGGGACGGGCGGCGCACCCGGGGGCGGCTCGGGCGCACCGGCCCGGACGACGGTCATGTCCATGACCTCTACACGCCCGAGGGGTCCGGGAGGTTGAGCCGTGCGACGGGCGAGACGGCTTCTCTTGTCGAGCGTCTGTTAGCGATATATCGTGAGCGTTATGAGACGCATCGAGAACATGTTCAGCAGCGGTCACGACGAGCGGCCGGGTCGTGACGACCGGGGCCGGGGGGCGTGGCGCTCACGGCACGACGGGCCCGCGGTGCCCGAGGACCCCGACGAGCAGCACGCGGGTCACGGCGGGCACCGGGGCCACCGCGGCCACCGCGGGGGTCCTCCGGCCTTCGGGCCGGGCGGCTTCGGGCCGGGGCCGTTCGGGCCCGGGTTCGGCCCAGGGGGCCGGCGACCGGGTGGGCGCCGGCCACGGGGCGACGTGCGCACCGCGATCCTCCTGCTCCTCGCCGAGGGGCCGCAGCACGGCTACCAGCTCATGGAGGCCATCGCCGACCGCAGCGGCGGCCGCTGGCGCCCGAGCCCCGGCGCGGTCTACCCGACCCTCAGCCAGCTCGAGGACGAGGGCGTGCTCACCCTCACGGCCGAGGGCGGACGCCGCCTCGCGGCCCTGACGGAGGCGGGCCGGGCGCTCGTCGAGCGGGAGCGGGCCGGGTGGACGGACCCCTTCGCCACGCCCGGCGCCGACGACGACGGCACGGACCTGCGGGGCGACCTCGCGGGCCTGCACGAGGCCGTCCGGGTCGTCGCCCGGACCGGCACGGCGGACCAGCGCCGGGCCGTGGCCGCCCTTCTCGCCGACGCCCGCCGGCGGACCTACCTCGTCCTGGCGGGCGAGCCCCCGGCTGACACCGCGGCCGATGCCGCCGACGCCGCCGATCCCTCGCCGGAGGGCTCCTGAGCGAGGACCTGGCTCCCGGCACGCCGGCGCCCTCGCCGAGAGCGTGGGCCGGGCGACGGGCCGCACGCGCACGGGACGTGATCCTCGTCGTGCCAGAGTAGGGGTACGGGCGACCGGGGCCGGCCGGGGGTCAGGCCCGGATGCTCGCGGCAGGGGCCCCCGTGAGACGGGACACCAGCGTGACGGCCTCGTCCCAGTACCGCTGGTAGTGCTGCGGGTCGGCGTTGCGCTGGACCGCGTGCGCCACCGCGGTGGGCGTCATGGCCTCACGCCCGTCGACGCGCTCGAGCGCGGTGAAGAAGGACGTCGCGCTGCGGGTGGGGTCCATGCGGTCGGCGTAGGTGCCCCACGCGCCGTTGTCACGCTGCTGGAACAGGCCCCGGGAGTCCGGGCCGGCGACGTCGCCGCGGTCGAGGACGCGCAGGGAGGACTCGCCGAGCGCCGTCATGACCCCGATGGCCTGGTCGCGCAGGGACAGGCCCTTCGCGCGGCCGGCCGCCACGACCGCCGCGGCGTTGCCGACCTGCTCCGACGAGAGGCCGCCGACCGCCGGGAGGCCCTGGGCGGCGACCTGGTCGGCGAGGGCGGTGGCGAACGTCGTACCGGTGGCGGAGGCCGCCCCGGTGCCCGCCGGCAGGGACGCCCCCGCGAGACCGGCGACGCCCGTGGTGCCCGCGGCGCCCGTCGTGCTGCTCGCCTGCAGGGACTGCACCCGCTGCTCGATGGCGGCGATGCGCGCGCCGATCGCCGCGACCCCCCCGATGCCCGCACCCACCACCACGACGACGGCTCCCCTCCCGATCACAGGACGTCCCTGTCATCGGCGGGGGGAGCCGTCGGCTTGAGCCGTCCGGGTGAACGGACGGCGGGTGGGGGCGGGTCGGGCGGGCGCGGCGGGCGTCCCTCAGAGGTGCGGCAGGACGTGGCGCACGTAGCGCTCCGCCAGGGTGGCGAGGGTGCGCTCCGCGGGGGCGTCCCACACCTCCTGGTGGAAGATCTCCACCTCGACGTCGCCGGCGTAGCCCGCGGCGGCGACCCAGGACGTGATCGTGGCGAAGTCCACGTAGCCGTCGCCGACGTGGCCGCGGGAGAGCAGGGGGTCGGCGGCCAGCGGCAGCACGAAGTCGCACACCTGGTAGGACGCGATCCGCCCCGCCGCGCCGGCCCGGGCGACCTGGCGGCGCAGGTCGGGGTCCCACCACACGTGGTAGGTGTCGACCACGACGCCGACGACGTCGGCCGGGAAGGGCTCCGCGAGGTCGAGCGCCTGGCCGAGGGTCGAGACGACCGCCCGGTCCGCCGCGAACATCGGGTGCAGCGGCTCGAGCACGAGCCGGACGCCGTGGCCGGCCGCGAAGGGCGCGAGCTCCCCGATGCGCTCCGCCACCCGGGCGCGGGCCCCGACGAGGTCGCGGTCGGGGTCCGTGCCGGCACCCGCGGGGTACGGCCGCGCCGGGCCGCCGGGGGTGCTCGCCGCGGGCAGCCCCCCGACGACCATGATGAGCTCCCCGGTCCCGACGGTGGCCGCCTCCTCGATCGCGCGGCGGTTGTCGTCGAGCGCCTCCCGCGCGGCGCGGTCGTCCCGCGTCGTGAGGAAGCCGCCCCGGCACAGCGACGAGACGCGCAGCCCGTGGTCGGCGACGATCCGCGCCGCCGTCGGGGCGCCGACCTCCTGGACGCGGTCACGCCAGACGCCGATCGACGAGAGCCCCGCCGCCGCGGCGGCCGCGGCCGCCGCCTCGAGGGTGAGCGCCTTCGTCGTCGCCGTGTTGAGGGACAGGCGTGCGAGGTCCTCACGACGCCCGGGCGCCGCCCGCCCGACGGGCGCGGCCGCCACCGCCGGGGCCGCCGTCACAGCGCGATCGCGGGGACGTCGAGGCGGCGGCCCTCGTCGGAGGAGCGCAGCCCGAGCTCGGCCAGCTGCACGCCGCGGGCGGCGGAGAGCAGGTCGAAGCGGTGCGGGCGGCCCAGCGCCACGTCGGCGAGGAACTCCTCCCACTGCGCGCGGAAGCCGTTGGGCAGCTCCGCGTTGGCCGGCACGTCGAGCCACTGCTCGCGGAAGCGCTCCGTGGTGGGCAGGTCGGGGTTCCACACGGGCTTGGGTGTGTGCGCGCGCTGCTGCGCGACACAGCTGAACAGGCCGGCGACCGCCGAGCCGTGCGTGCCGTCGACCTGGAACTCGACGAGCTCGTCGCGGTGCACGCGCACGGCCCAGGAGGAGTTGATCTGCGCCACGACCGGGTCCCCGGCCGGCGTCTCCATGCCGAAGATGCCGTAGGCGGCGTCGTCGGCGGTGGCGTCGTAGGGCTCGCCGCGCTCGTCCCACCGGACCGGGATGTGCGTCGCCGTCTGCGCCGACACCGTCCGGACCGTGCCGATGACGCCCTCGAGCACGTAGTTCCAGTGGCAGAACATGTCGACGGTCATGCCGCCGCCGTCCTGCTTGCGGTAGTTCCACGAGGGCCGCTGGGCGGGCTGGTGCTCGCCCTCGAAGACCCAGTAGCCGAACTCGCCCCGCAGGGACAGGATCCGGCCGAAGAACCCCTCGTCGACGAGGCGGCGCAGCTTGACCAGGCCGGGCAGGTAGAGCTTGTCGTGCACGACGCCGGCGGTCACCCCCGTCTCCTCGCGCAGGCGGGCGAGCTCGACGGCCTCGTGGAGCGTCTCGGCGGTCGGCTTCTCCGTGTAGACGTGCTTGCCGGCCTTCATGGCACGGGTGAGCGTGTCGGCGCGCAGGCTCGTCATGGAGGCGTCGAAGACGATGTCGGTGGCCTCGTCGGCGATCGCCGCGTCCAGGTCCGTCGTCCAGTGCTCGACCCCGTGCTGCTTCGCCAGGGCCTCGACCTTCTCGGCGTTGCGGCCGATGAGGACGGGCTCCACCTGGACCGTCGTCCCGTCGGGCAGCGTGATGCCGCCCTGGTCACGGATGGGGAGGATGGAGCGCACCAGGTGCTGGCGGTAGCCCATCCGTCCCGTGATCCCGTTCATCGCGATCCGCAGCGTGCGCGTGGCCATGCCGGCTCCAGGGGTTCTCGAGGGGCCCGGCTCCGCTGCCGGGCTGGAATGCGCTTTCCACCGTAGGGCCCGTCCCGGTCCTCCGTCAAGGGCGTGGGAGGGCTCCCGCGCCGGCCGTGCTGCGCGCTAGGGTGGCGGTGCAAACGCTTTCCACTCGGCCGAGGGAGTCCGGTGACCGACGTCCTGCCTGCCCGGCGGTACCCTCCCGGCATGGTGGCCCGGGTGACGCTGAGCGACGTGGCGCGCGCGGCGGGGGTGTCGCTCGCGACCGCCTCGCGCGCGCTGAACGGCAGCTCCAACCGCACCGTCCAGCCCGCGCTGCGGGAGCGGGTCCTCGCGGCGGCCGAGAGCCTGCGCTACACCCCGGACGCGAACGCCCAGGCGATGGCGCGCGGCGCGACGAGCTCCGTCGGCCTCATCGTCCACGACATCGCCGACCCGTACTTCTCCGGCATCGCCGCCGCCGTCACCCGGGCGGCGGACCGCGTCGGGCTGCACGTGACCCTCGCGAGCACCCAGCACCAGCCCGACCGCGAGCACGAGCTCGTCGCGCTCATGCGCCGCCTGCGCACCCGCGCGGTCATCATCGCCGGTGGCCGCATGGCGGACCCCGAGCGGGAGGCGCGCCTGCGGGACGCGCTGGGCGACCTCATGGCCGCCGGCGCGTCGGTCGCGGTGGTCGGCCAGCCGCTCGAGGGCATCGACAGCGTCGTCATCGACAACCCCGGTGGTGCGGCCGCCCTGGCCGGCGCCCTGCTCGAGCGCGGCTACACGACCGCCGGGGTGCTGGGCGGGCCGCCCGAGCACCAGACGGCCCGGGCGCGGCGGGAGTCCTTCGTCGACGCGTTCCGCGCCGGTGGTGGCACGGTCGGCGAGGAGCACGTGGTCCACGGCCTGTTCACCTGGGAGGGCGGGGCGAGCGCCATGGAGGCCCTGCTCGGGCGGCCGGACCGCCCGCAGGTGGTCTTCGCCGTGAACGACGTCATGGCCCTCGGCGCGCTCTCCGCCGCGCGCGCGCTCGGCGTCCGCGTGCCCGACGACGTGGCCGTGGCCGGGTTCGACGACATCGTCACCCTCCGGGACGTCGTGCCGGGGCTGACCACGGTGCGGATCCCGCTCGACGAGGCCGGCGAGGCCGCCGCCGAGCTCGCGCTGGACGGCATGGGCGGGGGCGAGGCGCGGAGACGTCTGGTCCGCACGGAGGTCGTGCTCCGCGAGAGCACCCCGCCGCGCGCCTGAGGACGCCCCCGCGTCGGCGCGGCGGGCTACTCCGCCGGGTCGGCCCCTCCCGGGGCCCCGTCCAGCAGCCAGGCCACCTCGCGGGCCAGCAGCGCGCGCCGGTCCTCGCTCGCGTACGAGCGCAGGTCGTGGCCGAGGGCGTCGTAGAGCACCCGGCCCGGGCCCGGGGCCTGCCACACCACGGGGTGGTCGGCACCCTCGTGCTCCGTCGTCAGCAGCACCCGCGAGCGCGGGTCCGGCTGCAGCAGGCAGTACCGCTCGTCGAAGGCCCGGACCGGCCCGAGGCCGGCGACGACGGGGTGCCTCTCCCCCGGCACGGGGCGGAAGGTCGCCTCACCGATCGGCGGGTGCATGGACAGGCCCGGCACCCACCGGCCCCCGACGAGGTCCGCCCACCCCGGGGCGTCCGTGAACGTGTTCGCCGCCTGGTGCAGCGCGAGCAGCGGCACCCCCGCCCCGACGAGGGCGGCCAGGCGGGCGTGGAACGCGGCCCAGGCCGCGTCGTCGCCGTCCCACGCGGGGTCCGTCCGGCCCGTCCCGGCGGCGACGACGAGCAGCGCGGGGCGCGACGGCGCCCCGGTGCCGGGTGCACCCGTCGCTCCTGCCGCAGCGGCGGCACCGCCCTCACCCGCTGCGTCGTCCGGCCCGAGCACGTCCGGCGCCGTCCCGCGCACCGTGACGTCCAGGCCGCGGGCGGCGAGCAGCCCGGCGACGCGGTGGCCGGTGGCGGCGTCGTCGTGCCAGGGGTCGGCGTACCGGCCGCGGCCGACGAGGACGAGCGCGGACCGTGGCGCTGCACCCTCCCGGCCGTCCCGGCCCTCCTGCCCCTCGCCCTCCACGCCGCCCTCGCGCTCCCCCGGCCCCCCGTGCCCCGTCATGCGGGTCGGTCCCCCCGTCGTCGCAGGTCCAGCGCCGGCCCGGGCCGGTGCACGCCGCGCGGACGGTACCCGAGCGCGTCGGCGACGCCGAGCAGGTCCGCCGCGGACCAGGCCACGGCCAGCCACATCTCCGTCCCCTGCAGGGAGGGCTCGTGCCCGCCCGCGAAGGCGATGCCCCGGCCGGCGCGCCAGCCGTCGGCCGCGAGCGCGAGGAGGGCCTCCGCCACCGCCCGCACCTCCGCCGTGCGGTACCCCCGCGCGGTCCGGGCCGCACGGTGCAGGGGGTGCACGACGTCGAGGGTGTCGCAGGCCGAGGGGCCCCGCTCGGCCAGCACGTCACCGGCGCGGCGCAGCACCACGTCGACGAGGGGTCGCTCGTCGCCCGCGTCCACGCCCCACTGCCCGAATGTCCCGCGGACGAGGCGGTAGGTGCCGTTCACCGGCTCGCGCAGCCCGTCCGGGTCCGTGCCCCACAGCCCCGTCGTCCGGTCCCGCTGCGCCAGGAGCCAGCCCAGGGTCGTCTCGACGAGCACCCCGGCGCTGCCGTCGCCACGGCGCAGCGCCCAGGTCAAGGCGGTGCCGACGGTGTCGACGTCCGCACCGGCGGCCCACGCCCGCGTCGACCAGGTCAGGCCCTCGAGGTACCGCACGAGCGCCGCGGGGGTGAGGTCGGTGACCGCCCGCACGGGGTGCGCGAAGGCCGAGCCCAGGAGGTCCAGGGCGTAGCCCGTGGACAGCACGTGGTACTGCGCGGCGCCGTCCGCGAGCGTCGGCGCGGCGGCGCCGTCGGCCGACCCCGCTGCCCCGGCACCGGGCGCCGTGAGGTCGGGCCAGGCGCCGTCGACGAGCTCGGCGACCAGGCCGGTGGCGGGGTGCTGCGCCGACCGGAGCCGGCGCACGTGCTGCTCGCGGGGCAGCTGCGGCGGCGGGCCGCCGAGCAGGAGGTCGGCCAGCTCCACCGCGTCGCCGTGGGCGCGCACGGTCGGTGCGGCGTCCGGGCGGTCGCGGTAGGTCCCGTCCCGCCAGGCGGCGGCGAGCAGGTCGGCCGCCTCCGCCCGTGCGCGCTCGCCGAGGCGTCGCGCCCGACCGGCCGCGCCCCCGGCGCCGCCGCCCGACGCCGCGGCCCGGCGGTCGCGCACGACGCGCGCGGGGTTGCCCACGGCCACGGCCCAGTCGGGGACGTCCTTCGTCACGACCGCCCCGGCGCCGACGATCGCGTGGTCGCCGATGCGCACCCCGTCGAGGACGAGGACGTGCGCGCCGATCCACACGTCGTCGCCGACGGTGATGCCCGCGGAGGTGTGGGGCTGCCGGAAGATCTCCGTGGTGACGTCCGCGTACCCGTGGTCGAACCCGAGCAGCGAGCTGTGGGCGCCGATGCGCACCGCGTCCCCGATCGTCACCGTGCCGCGCACGGCCGTGCCGACGTTCACCGAGGAGTCGGCGCCGATGCGCACGTCGCCCGTGACGTGCGCGTGGGCGGCCACGTAGCTGCGGTCGCCGAGTGCGAAGGTGGCGGGGTCGACCGCCGCGAGGGTCGAGACGACCACGCCCTCCCCGAGCACGAACCCCCGCGCCCGGAGGGCGGCGAGCCGCTCCGTGTGCGCGGCGCTCTGCTCCGGCGTCGCCTCGCGCTCCCAGGCCC
Organism: Cellulomonas endophytica; assembly: GCF_004123805.1. Lineage (GTDB taxonomy): Bacteria > Actinomycetota > Actinomycetes > Actinomycetales > Cellulomonadaceae > Cellulomonas > Cellulomonas endophytica. The sequence goes on from NZ_RWJX01000025.1 coordinate 21,123, forward strand.
AGGGGCCGTACTCGACGGCCAGGGGTTCGGGTGTCATCGGGCGGCCTCCACCTCCCCGAGCACCGGCCGCAGCGTCCAGCGGCTGTTCGCCCAGACGACGTAGAGCAGCGGGGACGCCGCCAGCCCCAGCCCGAGCGCGGGCCGGGTCGCCACGGCCGCGGCCAGTGCGAGGAGGGCCACGAGGGACAGCAGCGTGAACGGCCAGCGCCGCACGGCCAGCCAGACCGCCGCTCGCAGGACCTCGCGCACCCGGGCGGCGGGCCGTTCCGCGAGGGCGACGAGCGCGAGGACGGCCACGGCGACCGCGAGCGCGCCCACGACGACGAGCAGCGGCAGGGTCGCCGCCCCCAGGTCCGTCCCTGCCAGGGCGACGGCGTCGACCCCGACCACGACGAGCACCGCGCCCGCCGCCAGCCCCAGCGGCACCGTCCGGCGGAGCCCACCGGCCCAGGCGCGCGCGAAGGTGCGCAGCACGGTCGTCGGCCCGTCGGCGGCGACGGCGGCGAACACCGCGGCCACCCCCGCGAACGCCGGCGCCGCGAGCGCGCCGGCCAGGAGGACGAGGGCGGGCCACCCGAGGGTCGGGTCCGGCACCATGGCGAGCAGCACGAGCAGCGGCGCGAGCGCCACGGCGAGGGCGAGGTTCGTCGCGAGGCCGACGTGGAGGAGACCGGTCGCGTGCAGGACCGTCTCGTGGTCGATGCGGCGCACCGGCGTCAGCCCTTCAGCCCGCTCGTCGCGATGCCCTGGATGAAGTAGCGCTGACCCAGGAGGAAGACGACCAGGATCGGCAGCACGGAGAGGACCGAGCCGGTCATGATCATGGCGTACTCGGCGTCGAACTGGCCGACGAACTGGCGCAGGCCGAGCTGCACGGTCCAGAGGTCGTTGCTCGTGAGGTAGATGAACGGCCCCATGAAGTCGTTCCACGTGTTGACGAACGTCAGCAGGCCGAGGCTGGCCAGGGCCGGCACGGACAGCGGCAGCATGATCCGCCGGTAGATGCCGAACTCGGACAGGCCGTCGATCCGGGCGGCCTCCACGAGCTCGTCGGGCACCGACATGTAGTACTGCCGCATGAGGAACACCCCGAAGGCGGAGAACGCCTGCAGCAGGATGAGCGCGGTGAACGTGTTCACCAGCCCCGCCTTCTGCATGAGGATGTACTGCGGGATCATGTACGCCTGCCACGGCACGGCGATGGTGGCGATGTAGGCGAGGAACAGCCCGTCGCGCCCCGGGAAGCGGATCTTGGAGAACCCGTAGGCGGCGAAGCTCCCCGTGAAGAGCTGCAGAACCGTGATGACGGTCGCGAGGAACGTCGTGTTCCGCAGGTAGGTGAGCATCGGGACGCGCGTCCAGATGTCGACGAAGTTCTCCCAGTGCAGCTCCCGGGGCACCCACTGCACGGGGACCGTGAAGACCTGGTCGTTCGTCTTCAGCGACGAGGACACCATCCAGGCGAAGGGCACCAGCAGCAAGGCCGACAGCGCCGTGAGCAGCACGTACGACAGCGGCTTCGCCCAGGGGCGCACCGCGTGCGCGCGGCGCCGGTCGGGGGCGGGGGTGCCCGCGGGCACCGGGGCCGTGGTGCCGGTGCGGGGTCCGACGACGGTGGTCATCACTTCTCCAGCCGCTGGTTGCGGGCGTACTGCAGCAGGGTGATCACGAGGACGAGCACGAACAGCGCCAGCGCGACGGCAGAGGAGTAGCCGAACTGCCCGTTGACGATGCCCTCGCGGTAGATGAGCTGGGAGAGCACGAGGGTGCTGCGCCCGGGCCCGCCGTTCGTCATCACGACGATGAGGTCGAAGACCTTGAAGGACCCGATGGTGAGCATGATGAGGACGAAGAACGTCGTCGGACGCAGGCACGGCAGCGTGACGTTGCGGAAACGCTGCCAGGCGTTGGCGCCGTCGGTCTTGGCGGCCTCGTAGAGCTCCGGCGGGATGGTCTGCAGGCCGGCGAGGAACAGGATCATGTAGTAGCCCATGTCCTTCCACACACCGGTGAGGATCACGGCGGGCATGGCCCACGTGGGGTCGCTCGTCCAGCCGGGCGGGTCGCTGATCCCGATGGTCGTGAGGAGCTGGTTGATCGGCCCCCGCGTGGGGTTGTAGAGCATGTTCCAGACCACGGCCACGGCCACGATCGACGTGATGTACGGGAAGAACGCGGCGGTGCGGAAGAACGCGAGGCCGCGGATCTTCCGGTTGAGGGCGAGCGCGAGCCCGAGGGACGCCGCCATCGTCAGCGGCACGTGCCCGACGGTGTAGTAGACGGTGTTGCCCAGGGCGACGCGGAAGTTCTCGTCGCCGACGAGCCGCTGCAGGTTCGTCAGCCCCGTGAACTCCGGCGTGCCGAACGCGTTCCACCGCGTGAACGCGAGGCCGAACGTCGCGACGACCGGCACGAGGGTCAGCAGCGCGAAGCCCGCGAAGTTGGGGAGGATGAACGTCCAGCCCAGCAGCGTGTTGCGGCGCACCTGGCGCCGGTTGACGTAGGTGGGGCGGCGCGGCGCCGGGGCCGGCCGTGCGGCCGTCGTGGTGGCCATGGTCCCTCCGGACCCCGGGCGGCCGCGGGGCCGCTCCGGACGGTGACGTGGAGTGGTGGGGCCGGGGCCGGGCCGGCGGCGTGCGCCGGCCCGGCCCCGGGTGGGGTCGGTCAGCCGACCTCGTTCTCGACCCGCTCGGCCATCGTGGCCAGGGCCTCGTCGAGGGGGACGGCGCCGGTCATGATGTTCTGGTGCTCCTCGGTGAGGATCTGCTCGACCTGCGCGGTCGTCGGACCCACCGGCATCTCGAGCACGATCTCGCCGGGCTGGAACGCGGCCTGCGACACCTCATCGGTGGGCATGCCCTCCAGCGCGAAGTACGCCTCGGTGATCGCGTCGGACTGCAGGGCCGGCACCACGCCGATGGCGGCGACGGCCCTCGCGCCCTCCTCGCCGGCGGCGAAGGCGGCGAAGTCCCGCGCCGCGGCGACGTTCTCCGCGTTCTTGTTGACCGCGAAGGCCGTCGGTGCGCCGAAGGTGACGGCCTCGTCGGTCGCCTTCTCCTGCGGCATGGGGGCGATCCCCCACTCCACGTCCGTCTCGCCGGCCGCCTCGGCCTGCAGCAGCGCGGAGATGAACCACGTGCCCATGGGCAGCATCGCCGCCTGGCCCGTCGTGAACATCGTGCGGTAGCTGATCTTCTGGGTGGAGGCCGTGCTGTAGTCCAGCGTCGCGCCCGCGTCCTGCAGCTGCAGCGCGTGCTCGTAGTACGGCTCGAGGAAGCCGTAGCCCTCGGAGCCGAGCTGGTCCCCGCCCGTCTGGGCGGCGGCGATGGCGTCGACCACCGAGCGCCACGTGTGGGTGTGCGTGCCGTAGGTCGTCGAGCCCTCCGCGGGCGTGACGCCCGCGGCGGCGGCCTTCTCCGTGATGGTCTCGGCGAGGTCGACGTACTCGTCCCAGGTGAGGTCGGAGGAGGGGTACTCCTCGCCGACCGCGTCGAAGATGCCCTTGTTGTAGAAGGTGACCCAGAAGTCCTGGCGGTAGGGCACCGCGTAGTACGCGCCGTCCTGGTCGTAGGCGTCCAGGCCCGCGAGGTCGGGGACCCCCTCGACGACGTCCGTCACGTCCGCGAGCTGCCCCGCGGTGGCGAACTTGGAGTAGTCCATGACGCTCTTCATCGTCAGGACGTCCGTCGTGTCGCCGCCGGCCATCATCGCGGTGAGCTTCGTCGGGTAGTCGTCGGCGAGGATGTCGACGGGCTCGATCGTGACGTTGGGGTGCGCGGCCTCGTAGGCGTCGAAGAGCGCCCTGAACTCCGGCGTCCCCTCGAGGTTCCACACGGAGACCGTCAGCGTGACCGGGGCGTCGGGGTCGAGCGTCTCCGCGGCGGCGGCCGCGTCGCCGCCCCCGCTGCTGCACGCCCCGAGCAGCAGGGCACCGGCCGTCGCGGCGGCGAGCCCCTGCAGGATCCTGCGCTTCATTGCGTCTCCTCTCGTCGACGGGTCCCTGTGACCGCGTCGGCCCGTCCCGTCCCGGCAGGCGTGCCGCCGGGCCCCTGGTCCCCTCCGTGGGGCAGCACCACCCGCGTGCGTGCCCCGTCCGCCCACGTCACCTGCACGTGGGCCGCGTCGTGCGTCCCGTGCTGCGTCCCGTCCGGCGTCCCGTCCGGCGTGCCGACCGCACCCGTGCCCACCCCGACGGGCCCGACCGTCGGCGGCGCCCCCGCCCCGGCCGCGCGGCCCGCGAGGGCCACCCCGACGGCTCGCCACGCGCCCGGCCGCACCGGCGCGACCACGAGGGGCACCGCGGCGTGGGGGCCGAGCGGCGAGGCGTCGGTGCGCCGCACCACCTCCGCGCACGTCGCCGGCCCGAGGGCCACCACGTGCGACACGAGGGCGTCCGTGCGGACGGTCGCCGTCGGCAGCCCGGACGACGCCGGCCACGGTGCCCGGTCGGGGGCGCACGGCGAGACGACGTCCTCCTCCGGCGGCTGCGCGGCGGCCAGCGGCCACCCGCCCACCGCGAGCTCGACCGCCGCGGCGTCGGGCTCCGTGACCCGGACGAGGCGGACCTCCCACGCGCCCCGGAGGACCGACACGGTCGTGACGGTGCCGGCCGGCACGGCGGTACCCGTCAGACCGCTGCCGTGGGCCGGGCCGGGCGCGGGGCGCAGCCAGTGCGCCGCCGCGACGGAGGCCGCCACGAGCGCGTCCGGCGCCGCCGTGCCCTCGCCCGGCGTGGTCACGGCCTGCGCCGCGACCGGGCGGAAGCCCGTCCGGTGGGAGCGCCGGCCGACGGCGTCGACGAGCACGACGGAGCCGTCGACCGGGTCGGACCACGCCGCCGCGTCGAGCAGCGGCGCGGTGGCGGTCGAGTAGGCCAGCCGGGCGTACAGCGGCGAGTCGCCGCCGACGGCGCCGGGCAGGGCGTGGTCGACGCCGTGGTTGACGACGCGCACCACCCCGTCGGCACGGGTGCCGCTGACGAGCCAGCCCGCCGCGCGCACCGTCCGCGCGTGGTCCGCCGTCTCGACGGGGAGCGGCTCCTCGTCGGCCGTCCACACCGGGTGGTCCGCGGGGAGGGCGAGCCCCAGGAGGCCCTTGCTCGCCCAGTACGGCGACCCCGGGCCCGAGTAGGACTGCGCGAGGGCGGGCCACGCGCCGTGCCACCCGAGGGTGAGCAGGCCGCGCTCGTCGGGGGCGCCGCGGCGCACGAAGTGGTCGACGACCGCCGAGGCGCTGCGTCGCAGGCGGCCGGGCGCGACGGACGGCACGCCGGCGACCGCGCCCACCCAGAAGGGGGCGGCGGCGGCGAACCGGTACGCCAGGCTGCGGCCCTGCACGAGCGGCGAGCCGTCGCCGCCGACGAGGTGCACGGCGTCCTGCAGGAAGCGGTCGAGCATCGCGGTGTCGCCCGCGCGCCGCGGCGCGGCGAGGTCCTGCGCGCCGCCCATCCGCGCCCACAGGGTGGGGTACAGGTGCAGCGCCCAGCCGACGTAGTGGTCGAACGAGCGCTCGGCGCCGTCCGACAGCCACCCGTCCGCGCGGACGAAGGAGTCGTGCGTCGCCAGGTCGTCGCGCATCTCGTCGAGGGCGTGCGGCCCGCCGACGGACCGCAGGAACGTCTGCACGACGAGCCGGAACCACACCCAGTTGATGCGCGGGTACGTGTCGTCGCCGACCGCCGGGGCGAGGTAGTCCACGACCTGCTCCTGCACGCGCGGCGCGAGCCGGTCCCAGATCCACGGCCGGGTGAGGTCGAGCACGAGGGCGATCGACGCCGCCTCGACCTTCGCCTGGGCGTGCTCCTCCAGCCGGACCCAGCGGTGCGCGCCGTGGGGGTCCGTCCCGGCCGCGAGCCCCTCGGCGTACCAGGCGGCGAGGTCGAGGGGGTCGGCGCCGCGCTCCCCCGCCAGCCGGAACCCGGCGGTGAGGAACGTGCGCGCGAAGCCCTCGAGCCCGTCGACCGCGGTGCCGTACCCGCCCGGGCCGCCGGGGGGCGTGATCCGGGCGTGGTCCGGTGAGGCGTACGGCCGCACGGCGAGCAGCAGGTCGTCCGCGAGGCGACCCCACCGGTCGCGGTCCCAGCCCGCCCCGGCCGGACGCGTCCCGGCAGCGGCGGCGGGCACGGTGCCCGTGCCGGCGCTCACGCGCTCACCGCGGTCGCGTCGACGGTGAGGGGCGTCGCGAGGGGGCGGCCCTGCGCGAACGCCTCGAGCTCGTCCAGCACGTGCTCGCTCATCCGCCGCGCCTCGGCGCCCAGCGACCCCGCGACGTGGGGGGTCACCAGCACGTTCGGGAGGTCCAGGAGGGGCGCGCCCGCGGGGAGCGGCTCGGGGTCGGTGACGTCGAGGATCGCGTCGACCCGGCCGGACGCGCAGGCGGCCAGGAGGGCGTCGTGGTCGACGAGGGTGCCGCGCGCGGTGTTCACGAGCGTCGCGCCGGGCGGCAGGAGCGCGAGCTCGCGCGCGCCGATCATGTGCCGGGTCTCGGGCAGGGCCGGCGCGTGCAGGGTGAGCACGTCGGCGCGCCGCAGGGCGGCCTCGAGCTCGGCGGGCTCGCCGCCCGCGGCGCGCACCGCCACCGGGTCGGCGTAGGGGTCCACGACGAGGACCGCCGCGGTGTCGAGCAGCCGGAGCAGCTCCACCACCCGCCGGCCGATGCGGGAGAAGCCGACGACGACGACCGTGCGCCCGCGGTTGGACAGGTCCTCGCGCCCGACGACCTGAGCCCACGTCACGGGTGCCGTCCGGCCCTGCGCGGCGAGGAAGGGCGCCTTCTTGCCGGCCATGATGATGGCCGCGAGCGTGTACTCGGCGACCGGGACCGCGTTGGCCTCCGCCGCCGTGCTCACCACGACGCCGCGGCGGTAGACCTCGGCCCCGACGATCCCCCGCACGCTCCCGGCGGCGTGCAGGACCGCGCGCAGCTGCGGGGCCGCGCCGAGCCGCTCCGGCGTCAGCGCGGGGGCGCCCCACGACGTGACGAGGACCTCCGTCGTGGCCAGCCGCCGGCGCGCGGACGGGCTGTCGAGCTCCGGCGTCCAGACGGGGTCGCCGAGCTCGGCGAGGTCCGCCAGCCGCGCGAGCTCCGGGCCGCGGAACTGGAGCGCGAACGTGGGCGCGTCCATGGCCAGCAGCACGTGCGGGCGGGGGGTGACGGGCACGGCGTTCCTTCGTCGTCGAGGGAGGCGGGGGTGCGGCAGGGTGCACGGGAGCCGGGTTCACGACCTGTGCTGCTCCGCACGACCCGATCGATGCTGATCGCTTCGGTGCGACGTCGTCATCCAAGACCGATCAGTACCGCGCTGTCAACCGCCCGTCCCGCCCTGATACGATCAGGAACGATCACCGGGCCGGGTCGCGGCCCCCCGCTCGACGAGGAGCCGCCGTGACGACCCGCCTGACGACCGGCCCGACGACCGGGACCCCCGGTCCCCTGTGGCGGACGTGGGGGGAGGCGGCCGGGGCGGAGGGCCTCCGGGCCCGGCTGCGCCCCCCGGGCGCCGCGCTCCCCGTCCCGCCCGCGACCGACCGCGCCGTCTGGGACGCCACGGGCCCGCGCGGCGCGGACGCCGCCACGCTGCGGGCGGTGGTCGACCGTGCGGCGTCCGAGCGCGGCACCCCGTGGCCGCAGCCGCTCGCGTCCGGGTTCGCCCGCTACTTCCGCGACGGTGACCGTGCGGCCCACGAGGCCCGCGTCTTCGCGCTCGCCCACCGGCTCAGCCGGGCGGTCGTCGCCGCGGCGGCCCTGCCGGGGCGGGGGACGCTGGAGGCGGTCGTCGACGGCGCCGTGCTGCTGTGCGAGCAGAGCACCTGGTGCTGGCCGGCGCACGACGACACCCGCACCCGGCACGGTGCCGTGCTGCCGACGGTCACGGACCCCTACCTCGACCTCGGCGCGGGCGAGGTCGCCGCGCAGCTGGCCTGGACGGTCCACCTCCTCGGCGACGCGCTCGAGGCCGACGCCCCCGGGCTCGTGGCCCGCGTCCGGCACGAGGTGCGCACCCGCGTCCTCGACCCCTACCGCGCCCGCCGCGACTGGCACTGGCTGGGGCTCGACGGGGACGTCCACAACTGGAACCCCTGGATCCTCGGGAACGTCGTCACGGCGGCGCTCGTGCTCGAGCCCGACCCGGACGCGCGCGCGGACCTCGTGGCCCGGGCGCTCGTCGACGTCGACCGCTACGCCGCCTCGCTGCCCGCGGACGGCGCGATCGACGAGGGCGTCGGGTACTGGTGGAACGGCGCCGCCCGGCTGCTGGAGCTGCTCGAGGTCCTCGAGCACGCCACGGACGGCGCGCTCGACCCGACCGGCGTCCCGGCGCTGGCCGAGGTCGTCGCCTTCCCCCACCGCATGCACCTCGGCCGCGGCTGGTCGCTCAACCTCGCCGACGGCCCCGCCCGCGCCACGGACGACCTGCCCTGGCAGGTGCTGCACCGGTGGGGACGGCGCCTGGACGTGCCCGGGGCCGTCGCGCTCGCCGCCGCGCGGCGCGTGCCCGGCGCGCCCGTCGCGACGGAGGCGCCGGGCCTCGGGCGGCTGCTGCGCGCCGTCGTCGACCCGGACTGGCGCGCCGCCGCGCCCGGCCCCTCGCCGCTGCCGCGCGACGTGTGGCTGCCCTCGACGCAGGTGCTCGTCGCCCGCCGCGCCGCGGGGGACGGCCGGCTCGCCGTCGCCGTCAAGGGCGGCCACAACGGCGAGCACCACAACCACAACGACGTCGGGTCCGTCGTCGTCGCCGTGGACGGGGTGCCGCTCCTCGTCGACCCCGGACGCCCGACCTACACCGCCGTGACGTTCGGCCCCGACCGCTACACGCTGTGGCCCATGACCTCGGGGTGGCACAGCGTGCCCGTGCTGCGGGGGCACGAGCAGGCACCCGGCGCGGGGCACGCCGCCCGGGACGTCACGGTGGCGCTCGACGACGCGGCGGCGCGCCTCGGGATGGACCTGGCGGGCGCGTACCCGGCGGGCGCCGGCGTCGACCGGTGGCACCGCGAGGTGCACCTCGACCGGCGCTCCGGACGCGTCGCCGTCACCGACCGGTGGGAGGGCCTGGCGCCCGCCGAGGAGGTCGGGGGGACGGGGTCGACGCGGGTCCACTGGGTCCTGGCCGGCGAGGTGGAGCGGCTCGACGAGGGCCGGGCGCTCGTCCGGGGGCTCGAGGGCGCGGCTATGGTCCTCACCTGGGGACCGGGCCCGGTCCGGGCCCACGTGGAGGAGCGGGTGCTGGACGACCCGCTGCTCGTCGCGGTCTGGGGCGAGCGGCTGCGGCGCCTCGTGCTCGAGCCGGTGGACCCCGCGCCGTCGGGCGCGCTCATCCTGCACCTGGAGGTCGTCGCTTGAGCGTCACGGACAGCCGGCGCGTGCTGCCCGTGACGCGGCGCGCCCAGCTCCTCGAGGCCCTGCACCGGCAGGGCACCGTCCGGATCGCCGACCTCGTCGACGAGCTCGGCGTCACGGCGATCACGCTCCGGCGCGACATCGGCCAGCTGGCCGCCGAGGGCCTCGTGCGGCGGGTGCACGGCGGCGCCACCCTCCTGCCGGGCGTGCTGCCCTCCACCCCCGAGGGACCGGCGCCGGCCGCCGCGTCGACGGCGGCGGCCGAGCCCGCACCCGGGCCCGTCGCGATCGACCTGTCCCTCGGGGCGCCGCCGACCGGGGGCGCCCTCGGCATGCTCGTGCCGTCGCTGGACTACTACTGGCCCGGCGTCGTCCGCGGCGCCGAGGAGGAGGCGCGCGCCGGGGGCCTGCGGGTCGTGCTGCGCGGCTCCTCCTACGCGGGGGACGACGAGAGCCCCCAGCTCGAGCGCCTCGCCGCCCAGGCGGGGGTCGAAGGGCTGCTCGTCGCGCCCAACCTCGACGGGCCGGGGGCGCCCGCGACGGTGGAGTGGCTCGCGCGCACGCCGCTGCCGGTGGTGCTGCTCGAGCGGTCCGCGACCCTGGGCGCGCACCACGGGGCGATGGAGTCCGTCGTCTCCGACCACCGGCTGGGCGCGGCGATGGCGGTCCGGCACCTCGTCAGCCTCGGCCACCGCCGGGTCGCCGTCGCCGCCAACCGCACCAGCCCGACCTCGCGGCACGTCCGGGCCGGCTGGCGCGAGGCGTGCGAGGACCTGGGCCTGCCGGCCGACGACGGCCTCGTGGTGACGCTTCCCGCGCACGACGCGCCGGACTGGGACGGCTGCGTCGACGGCCTCGTCGACCTGGCCGCCGATGCCGGGGTCACCGCGCTGCTCGTCCACTCCGACCCGGAGGCCTTCGCCGTCGTGCAGCGGTGCGAGCAGCGCGGCCTCTCCGTCCCCGGGGACCTGTCGGTCGTCTCCTACGACGACGAGGTGGCCGGCCTGTTCAGCCCGGCGCTCACGGCCGTCCGCCCGCCGCGCCGCTCCGTCGGACGGGCGGCCGTCGCCCTGCTCGCCGCGCGGCGCGCGGACCCCGGGCGCCCCGTGCACCGGGTCGTCATCAGCCCGTCGCTCGTCGTGCGCGACTCCACCGCACCCCCGCGCCGGCTCCCCCCGTCCGGGGGCTGACGGCCGGGCCGCCGGTCCCTACCCTCGGAGGGGTGCACCCGACGCTGGGTCTCGTGTTCGCGCACCCCGACGACGAGGTGTACGCGGTCTTCGGCACGGTCGCCCTGCACGACGCCGCGCCTCACGGCGACCCGCTGCGCGTCGTGGTGCTCCACGCCACCGACGGTGAGGCCGGACAGGTGGCCCCGGGCGTCGCGGTGGGTCCCGGCGGGCTCGGGGCGCTGCGCCGGGCCGAGGACGCGGCGGCCTGGGCGGCGCTCGGGCACGAGCCGGAGCGGCACGTGTGGCTGGGCCTGCCCGACGGCGGCCTCGCCGGGCTCCCGCCGGGGCAGCTGGAGACGGCGGTCGCGGGTTTCCTCGCCGCGGAGCGGCCCGACGTCGTCGTGACGTGGGGCCCCGACGGCGTCACGGGGCACCCGGACCACGTCGCGGTGGGCGCGGCCACGGACGCGGCCTTCCACCGGGTCCGGGCGGACGGCGGCCCGGGGCTGCACCGCCTGCTGCACTGCGCGATCGGACGGGACTGGTACGACCGGCACCAGGCCTTCCGGCGGCGGCAGGGCTGGGGGCCGTGGGACCCGGACCGCCTGTACCACCTGCGCCCGGTGCCGCAGGAGGCCATCGGCGTCCGCGTCGACATCGCGCCCGTCGCGCACCGTCTCGTCGCCGGCCTCCGCGAGCACCGCAGCCAGGCCCACGTGCTGGCGCCCGCCCTGCCGGACGCGGTCGTCGCCCACGTGACCCGGGAGGAGACGCACGTGCTCGTCTGGCCGCCCCGGGCCCCGGGGGCCCCGCTGCTGCACGACGTGCTCGAGGGCCTGCCCGGCCTCCCGGGCACCCCGGCCTCCCCGGGCACCCCCGCTAGCGGACGAGCGCCGCGGCCGGCGCGGGGACGGCCGCCACGATGTCCTCCACCCGCTGCTTCGCGTCGCCGAAGAGCATGACCGTGTTCTCCCGGAAGAACAGCGGGTTCTGCACGCCGGCGTAGCCGGTCGCCATGGAGCGCTTGAAGACGACGACCTTCTTGGCCCTCCACACCTCGAGCACGGGCATCCCGGCGATGGGCGAGCCCGGGTCCTCCGCGGCGGGGTTGACCGTGTCGTTCGCGCCGATGACGAGCACGACGTCGGTCGCGGGCAGGTCGTCGTTGATCTCGTCCATCTCCAGGACGATGTCGTAGGGCACCTTCGCCTCGGCGAGCAGCACGTTCATGTGCCCGGGCAGGCGACCGGCCACGGGGTGCACGCCGAACCGCACGGTGGTGCCCTGCGCCCGCAGGCGCGCCACGAGCTCGGCGACGGGGTACTGCGCCTTCGCCACCGCCATGCCGTAGCCCGGGGTGATGACGACGGTCCGCGCGTCCTGGAGCATCTCGGCGACCTCCTGCGGCGTGGTCTCGCGGTGCTCGCCGACGGGCTCGTCGCCCGCCGGTGCGGTCCCGCCCTCCGCGCCGTAGCCGCCGAGGATGACGGAGACGAAGGACCGGTTCATCGCCCGGCACATGATCCAGGACAGGATCGCGCCGGAGGAGCCGACGAGCGCGCCCGTCACGATGAGCAGGTCGTTGCCGAGCATGAAGCCGGCGGCGGCCGCCGCCCACCCCGAGTACGAGTTGAGCATGGAGACGACGACGGGCATGTCCCCGCCGCCGATGGCCGCGACGAGGTGCCAGCCCAGCGCGAGGGCCACCACCGTCATGAGCAGGAGCGGGACGACGGAGGGGGCGGCGAGGAACCAGGCGAGCAGCGCGCCGCACACCACGAGCGCGGCGAGGTTGAGCAGGTTCCGGCCCGGCAGCGTCAGGGGCGCGCTGCGGATCCGCGCGGACAGCTTGAGGAAGGCGACGACGGACCCCGTGAGGGTGACCGCCCCGATGAGCACGCCGAGGAAGACCTCCACGAGGTGCAGCGGGTCGGCCCTCTCCGTGAGGTAGGAGTTGATCCCGACGAGCACGGCCGCGGCGCCGACGAACGAGTGCAGCACGGCGATGAGCTCGGGCATCTGCGTCATCTCGACGGTCCGCGCCCGCCATGTGCCCACGACCCCGCCGATGACGAACACCAGCGCGACGAGCAGCAGGGTGACGGGCACGGGCCGCTCGGACACGTCGACCGCGAGCGCGACGGTCGCGACGAGCGCCAGCGCCATCCCGCCCATCCCGAGCAGGTTCCCGCGGCGCGCCGTGGCCTGCTTCGACAGGCCGGCCAGGGACAGGACGAAGAGCACCCCGGCGACGAGGTACAGGCCCTGGGCGAGCGATCCGAGCGTCATCAGGCGTCCTTCCGGAACATGCCGAGCATGCGGTACGCGACGAGGAACCCGCCGACGATGTTGATCGAGGCGACCGCGGCGGCGACGAACGCCAGCGTGGTGACGAGCCAGGAGTCGGAGCCGAGCTGGAGCAGCGCCCCGACGAGGATGACCCCCGAGACGGCGTTCGTCTGCGCCATGAGCGGCGTGTGCAGGGAGTGGCTGACGTTCGAGATGACGTAGTAGCCGACGATGACCGCCAGCACGAACACCGTGATGGAGGCGACGAAGGACGGCGGCGAGACGGCCACCGCCAGCACCACGAGCGCCGCGGCGACGGCGGCGAGGACCCCTCGGCGCCGGGCCTGCGCCGACGCCTCGGCGGCCGCCCGGGCGGCCACCTCGGCCGGGTCGGGGGCCGGCGCCGCGACGACGGCCGCGACGGCGGCAGGGGCGGGCGCCGCCGACACCTGCACGGGGGGTGGCGGCCACAGCACCTCGCCGGCGTGCGCCACCGTCATGCCACGCTGGACCGGGTCCTCCAGGTCCAGCACGAGCCGCCCGTCCTTCGCCGGCGTGAGGAGCCTGAGGAGGTTGACGACGTTCGTCCCGACGAGCTGCGAGGTGTGGCTCGGCATGCGGCTGACGAGGTCCGTCCAGCCGAGGACCGTCACGCCGTTGCCCGTGACGACGCGCTCGCCCGGCACGGTGAGCTCGCAGTTCCCGCCGCCGGAGGCCGCGAGGTCCACCACGACGCTCCCCGGCCGCATGCCCGCCACCATCGCGGCGGTGATCGTGCGCGGCGCCCGCCCGCGCACGAGGGCCGTGGTGATGACGATGTCCGCCCGGGCCGTCTCCTGCGCGTACATCGCGGCGGTGAGCCTCTCCTGCTCGGCGGTGAGCGCCCGGGCGTACCCGTCGGCGGAGACCTCCTGCTGCGCCGCCCGCGCCTGCACGAAGGTCGCGCCCATGGACTCGATCTGCTCGCCGACCTCGGGCCGCACGTCGTAGGCGCGGACCTGGGCGCCGAGGCTGCCGGCGGCCCCGATGGCCGCGAGCCCGGCGACGCCGGCGCCGATGACGAACACCGTGGCGGGCGCGGTCTTGCCGGCCGCCGTCACCTGGCCGGTGAACATGCCGCCGTACTCGGCGGCGGCCTCGATGACCGACCGGTAGCCGGCGATGTTCGACATCGTCGACAGGACGTCCAGCGCCTGCGCCCGGGAGATGCGCGGCACCGCGTCGAGCGCGAGGGCGGTGACGCCGCCCGCCGCCAGCCGCTCGACGAGCGCCGGGTCCGCCGCGGGGGCGAGCATCGACACGAGCGTCGTGCCGGGCCGCAGCGCCGCCAGCCGCGGGGCGTCCGGGGCGCCGACGGCCGTGACGACGTCGCACGCGAGCACCGCGTCGAGCTCCGCGACCCGCGCACCCGCCTCCTCGTACGCGGCGTCGGAGAAGCTCGCCGCCGCGCCGGCGCCGCCTTCGACGACCACCCCGTACCCCAGGCCCACCAGCTGCGCCACCGTCCTCGGTGTCGCGCTGACGAGGGTCTCCCCGGGTCGAGACTCCCGGATGACGCCGATGTCCATGACCGCTCCCGTGCTGCTGTCGGCGGCCCGGGCGGTGGCCCGGGCTCGCGTCGTCGTGCCCGCGCCGGCCAGGACGGCCAGCGTGGAAAGCGCTTGCCCACCGTAGCGGGCCGACGCCGTCCAGGACCAGAGCGTCGCACCCGCAGGGGTGCGGGAGAAGGACCTCCGGGGCCGTGGGGCGCCGGGCGGGCACGGCTGTCGCGGGACGGAGGTCCCGCCCCGGGGTCAGGGCCGGCCGGGCTGCTCCTGCGGACCCTCGGGGGTGAGCACCCCGGACGCCACCGGCCCGGCACCGGCGTCCACGCCGGCCGGCGGGAGGCCGGGCTGCCCGGCGGCGACGAGCACCTGCCCGCCACCCGCCGCGACGACCCGCAGGCGGGCGATCCGCCGCCGCTCGGTGGTGAGGACCTCCAGTCGGGTGCCGTCCTCGAGCGTCACCGCGTCGCCCGGCCGGGCCAGGCGTCCCAGGAGGGCGAGGACGAACCCGGCGGCGGTCTCGTAGGGCCCCTCCGGCAGGGTGACGCCCGTCCGCTCGGCGAAGTCCTCGATGCTCAGGCCCGCGTCGACGGAGCCCGTGGTCCGGGAGACGGGCGCCACCTCGTCGTCGTACTCGTCCCGGATCTCGCCGACGAGCTCCTCGACGAGGTCCTCGAGGGTGACGATGCCGTCCGTGCCGCCGTACTCGTCGACCACGACGGCGATGTGCACGCCCTGGCGCCGCATCGTCGCCATCGTCGTCAGCACGCGGCTCGTGGCGGGCACCGCGAGGATCGGCCGCAGCAGCGTGGTGACGGGGGCGTCCCCGCGGCCGTCGCCGAGCAGGTCCCGGACGTGCAGGAAGCCCAGCACGTCGTCGAAGTCCTCGCCCGTGACGGGGTAGCGCGAGTGGGGCAGCGACGCGAGCTCCGCGCGCGCCTCGCCCACGGTCCGGCCCGCGGGGAGGAAGACGACCTCTCCCCGCGGCCGCATGACCTCCACGACGGTGCGCTCCGAGGCGTCGAAGACGTCGGAGACGATGCGCCGCTCGTGCTCGGGCAGCGCGCGGTGGCTCTCGACGATGTCCCGCAGCTCCTCGTTCGTCATCTCCTCCGAGCGCGCCGAGGGGTCGCCGCCCACGAGCCGCACGACGGCGTCCGTGCTGCGCGAGAGCAGCCAGATGACCGGCCGCATCGCCTGCGCGAAGCGGTCCAGCGGCGGCCCCACGAGCTTCGCGAGCGACGCGGCGCGCTGCAGCGCGATGCGCTTGGGGACGAGCTCGCCGAGGACGAGCGAGAGGAAGGCCACGAGCAGCGTGAGGAGCACGAGGGCGACCGTCTGCGCGAGCCCCTCGGGCAGACCGAGCGCGACGAGGGCCGGCGCCAGGTCGGGCGCGAGCGTCGAGGCGCCGTACGCGGCGGAGAAGAACCCGGCGACGGTGACGCCGATCTGGACCGCGGCGAGGAACCGGTTCGGGTCGCGGGCGACGCTCGCGACCTTCGCGCCCCGACCGCCCTCCCGCTCGAGGCCGCGCAGCTGGCTCTCGCGCAGGGAGACGAGCGCGAGCTCCGTCCCGGCGAAGACGCCGCCGACGAGGATGAACAGGACGACGAGGCCGAGGTTCGTCCACGTGCCGGCGTCCATCAGGCACCACCCCCCGCGGTGCTCACGCGCGGTGCGCCCGGGGACGGGGGGCGGCCGGTACAGGGCGAGGGGTTCACGGGGGGCACCAACGGCCCGCGGGCCCGCGCCGTTCCCACCCGGCGCGCCGGGTGGGCGACGTCACGCCCGCGGCCGGTGGCGCAGCGGGAGCCACACCGCGACCGCCATGAGCAGCATCGCCAGCGGCACGTGCACGACCGCCATCCCCCGGACCTCCGCGTCCCCCCACAGCAGGCCGACGACGTACTCCAGCGCGAGCAGCACGACGAGCACGGTCGTCCCGACGACGAGGTCGCGCCGCTCCCGCAGCCGGGCGAGGACCACGACGAGGGCGACGAGCGCCAGGAGCAGCGTGATCTCCGCGCCGCGCTGGTGGACGGAGGCCCAGGTGTCGCGCGCCGCCGGGTCCTCCTGCGCCATGAGCACGCCCGCCCACAGGCCCTGCAGGAGGATCCCCAGGGACGTGATCCCGACGAGCGCCCCGTAGGGCCTGCTCGTGCTGCGGACGGCCGCCGCGCGACCCGGCGCGGACGAGGACGCGGGGGTGCTGACCATGCGCGCATCCTCGCAGAGCCGAGCAGCGCGAGGGCTGGAGAGCGCGTTCCCCGGACCGGGTGACCCCGAACCCTCCAGCCGGGGGACCCGGCCGCCGATGGAAGGAGGGTCCAGCCAGCAGCGAGCAGGAGGTCCCATGCGCACCCAGGCACCGGCGCCGACCGGCGTGGAGCGGTCCTTCGCGCCCGACGAGATCATCGTGACGAAGACCGACCTCCAGGGCCGGATCACCTACGCCAACGACGTCTTCCTCCGGGTCTCGGCCTTCGAGGAGGACGAGGTCCTCGGGCAGCCGCACAACGTCATCCGTCACCCCGACATGCCGCGCTGCGTCTTCGGGCTGCTGTGGGACACGCTGCGCGCCGGGCAGGAGCTCTTCGCCTACGTGGTGAACCTGGCGGGCGACGGCGCCCACTACTGGGTCCTCGCCCACGTGACGCCGTCCGTCGGGCCCTCCGGCGCCGTCGTCGGCTACCACTCCAACCGACGCGTCCCGACGCGGGCGGCGCTCGACCAGATCCAGCCGCTCTACCGCTCGCTCGTCGCCGCCGAGCGGGGCCACCGCTCCGCGACGGAGGCCGTGGCCGCCGGCCGCGCGCACCTCGACGACCGCCTCGCCCGCGCGGGCCAGACCTACGACGAGATGGTCTGGTCCCTCGCCGGCACGACGAAGGCCCGGTGACCGCCGTGCGCAGCAGGACCTCCTCCGCCCTCGCCCGCCCCCGCGGCGCCGCCGACGTCGACGCCGCCACGCTGCGGTCCGTCCTCGCCGAGATCCGCCGCGTCATGGAGGCCGCCGCCCAGGGCGACCTCGAGGAGCGCGTCCGGCACGTGGCCGGCACGGAGGGCGACGCCGACCTGGCCGCCACCCGCGCCGCGGTGAACCGCGTGCTCGACCGCACGGACGCCTTCACCCGGGAGGCCGGCGCCTCCCTGGCGGCCGCCTCGGAGGGCCGCTACTACCGCGAGTTCCTCACGGTCGGCATGACGGGCTCCTTCAAGCACGGCGCGACGACGATCAACACCGCCCGCGAGCGCATGGCCCAGGGCCAGGCGGAGGTCGCCGAGGCCGCCCGCACCCGCCTGCAGACCGCCGACACGTTCGAGGCGACCGTCATGGCGCTGTCGGAGCAGCTCGCCGCGGCGGCCGTGGAGCTCGGGGCCTCGGCCTCCGGCCTGGCGTCCTCCGCCGGCGGGGCGGTGGCGGAGGCCTCCGGGACGCTCGCCGCGGTCGCGTCCCTGGACGCCACGGCCCGCGAGATCGGGGCGGTCGTCGACCTCATCGCGCGGATCGCGTCGCAGACCCGGCTCCTCGCGCTCAACGCGACCATCGAGGCCGCGCGCGCCGGGGAGGAGGGCCGCGGCTTCGCCGTCGTCGCCCAGGAGGTCAAGTCCCTCGCGGACTCCACGGGCCAGAGCACGGAGCGGATCACCGCGCAGGTGGGCTCGCTGCAGTCCGCCGTCGGCGGCATGACCGCGTCCATCGAGTCCCTCGGCTCGACGATGGACGAGATGGACCGCATGGTCGGGGCGATCGCGGAGGCCGTGGACTCCGGGGAGGCACGGTCCCCGCAGGTCGCGCAGACGCAGGGACTGGCGCAGATGGCCGAGGTGCTCCGCACGGAGGCCCTGGCCGTCCTGCACGCGCTGCGGGAGGACCATCGGGGGTGCGGGCCATCTCGAGCAGGACGGGCCGGCCCGGTCGACGAAGGAGTCGGTCACCGTGCAGCTGCGCCCCATGATGTTCCCCTGCCCCCAGCACCCGTCCGTCGACCTGACGGGCCGGGTGCGCACCGCGCTCCAGCAGCAGACCGGGCCCCGCAACGGGTACCAGGTCAGCCCGTCCGCGCCGGACGAGCGCCACCCCCACCCCTTCTCGGTGCACGTCGCGTGCCCGGGCTCGGGCCAGCACGACGCGCACACGCTGACGACCGCGGGGACCTACGTGCCCTGACGTCCCAGCGCCAGCAGCAGGAGGCGGTTGTGGTCGAACGCCCGGCGGGCCTCGACCACCACCGCCGCCCGCGCGGCCCCGGCGAGCGGCAGGGCGTCCAGCGCCTCCCGCACCTGCCGGCGCAGCACGGGCACGGGCGCGTCGAAGCGGTAGAACGCGAGCGCGGCGTCCCCGACCCCCGTGGCGCGCAGCCCGGCGGCGACCACCTGCCCGCCCGCGAGGTCCCCGAGGTAGCGGGTGTAGACGTGCGCGGCCAGGGCGCCGGGGTCCGTGCGTCCGACGGCGTCGACCCGGTCGGCGTACTCCCGGGCCGCGGGCAGGACGGGGGCCGCGGCGTCTCCCCCCGCCCCGGCGTCGCCCGCGAGCGCGGCGAGGTCGGCCGCCAGCGCCGGCCCCCGCCGCAGCGGGCCCGCGACGAGCGCCCCCAGGGGGCCGAGGCGCTCCGGCGCCGCGTCCACCGCCCGCTCCAGCGCGGCGTAGACCACCCGCAGCTGCCGCAGGTAGCGGGCGTACTCCCCCGGTGCGAGCCCGCCGCCGACGAGCCGGTCGACGAAGGGCACGCTCTCCGCGGCCCGGTGGTCGTCCGCCGTGCCCGCACGGAGCAGGGCGGACAGCGCCGCGGTGCCCGTCGCGGACCCCGTCCCGGACCCGTCCGTCGTCGTCCCCGGCACCCGCCACCACCCCTCGCACCGGGCGCCCCGCACGGCCGCCCCTCGGTGACGGTACGTCCGAGGGCACGACCGCCCTCGTCGCGTCCGGCAGGAGGACCCCGGGCAGGACCCGGGCAGGACCCGGGCAGGACCCGGGCAGGACCCGGGCAGGACCCCGGCAGGACCCCGGCGGGCGCCCGGTGCCCGCCGGGTCCAGGCTCGTGCGCGGTGCCCGCACGCGGCGGGCCGCCCCCGCCCCGAGGAGCCGCGCCCCGTGACCGCCCCCGTCCCGACCGACCGCCCGACCCGTGCCTCCGTCGGCCTGCGCTCCGAGCGCGGTCCCGTCCTCCTCGCCCTCATGACGACGACGGCGCTCGTCGCGGTCGACGCCACCATCCTGGCCACCGCGGTGCCGACGATCGTGGCGGACCTGGGCGGCTTCACGAGCTTCCCGTGGCTCTTCTCCGTGTACCTGCTCACGCAGGCGGTGTCGGTGCCGCTCTACGCGAAAGTCGCGGACACCGTCGGGCGCAAGCCCGTCGTGCTGGGCGGGATCGCGCTGTTCCTCGTCGGGTCCGTGCTCTGCGGGCTGGCGTGGTCCATGCCGGCGCTCATCGCGGCGCGCGCGGTGCAGGGGCTCGGCGCCGGGGCGGTGCAGCCCATGGCCGTGACGATCGTCGGCGACGTGTGGTCCGTGGCGGAGCGCGCCCGGGTCCAGGGCTACATCGCCGGGGTGTGGGGCGTGTCCTCCGTCGTCGGGCCGACCCTCGGCGGGCTGTTCAGCGAGTACGGGCTCTGGCGCTGGGTGTTCTGGGTCAACGTCCCCCTGTGCCTGCTCGCCGCCGCCCTGCTGGCCCGCACGTTCCACGAGCGGGTCGAGCGCGTCCGGCACCGCGTCGACTGGGCGGGCGGGGCGGTGCTGGCCGTCGCCCTGACGCTGCTCGTGCTGGCGCTGCTCGAGGGCGGCAACGCCTGGCCGTGGGTGTCGGTGCCCGGCCTCGGCGTCGTCGCGGGCGGTCTGGTGCTGCTCGGGGTGTTCGCGCTCGTCGAGCGCCGCGCGGAGGAGCCCGTGCTGCCCGTGCGCCTCCTCACCCGGCGGCTGCTCGCCACGACGGCCCTCGTCGGCGCCGGGGTCGGGGTCCTCCTCATGGGCGTCACGACCTACGTGCCGACCTTCCTCGAGACGCTGGCCGGCACCTCGCCCCTGGGCAGCGGGCTGACCCTGGCGTGGCTGACCATCGGGTGGCCGATCGCCGCGTCGCAGTCCGGCCGGCTCTACCTGCGCATCGGGTTCCGCTCGACCGTGCTGGTCGGGAGCCTGCTCGTCGTCGCCGGCGCCGCCGGCCTGGCCGCGGTCTCGACGGCGCCGTCCGCGGTGACCGTGGGCGCCACGTGCTTCGTGCTGGGCCTCGGTCTCGGCCTCGTCGCCTCCCCCTCCCTCATCGCGGCGCAGGCGAGCGTCGGCTGGGGCGAGCGCGGGGTGGTGACGGGCGCGAACCTCTTCGCGCGGTCCGTGGGCAGCGCGGTGGGCGTCGCGGCCCTCGGGGCCTCGTCAACGCCCGGCTCGGCGGCGCCGACCCGGCCGCGGCCCCGGAGCGGTTCGGGGACGCGGCCACGGCCGCCTTCACGGCCGTGGCGGTCGCCGCGGTGCTCACGGCCCTCGCCGCGCTGGCGATGCCGCGCGACCGGCCCGGGACGGCGGACGCCGCGCCGGCCCCGGGGAGGGACGGCACGGCGTCGGGCACGGCGGGCACGGCGGGCACGGCGGGCACGGCGGGCACGGCGGGCACGGGGTCGGGCACGGGGTCGGGCACGGCGCCGGGGCGCTCCTAGACCGTCGCGCGGGGACGCGCAGCCGGGCGCGGCGCCCGCAGGCCGCGCCGGCCGCGCAGGTCGCGCAGGTCGCGGAGGTCCTGGCGGCCGGGCAGCCAGGACACCGCGGCGGCGGTCGCCGGGTGCGAGCCGTAGACGAGCAGCGTGAGGAAGACGCCGTAGACGGGCAGGTGCCCGATGGCCTCCGTCGTGCCGAAGATCAGCAGGGTCGCGTTGAAGGGCACCATCGCGACGAGGACCGCGACCTGCGGCAGGGCGCCGGACAGCACCAGCGCGCCGAAGAGCAGCTCGACGGTCGCCGCGACGAGGACGAAGGCGTCGGCCGGGACGTCGAGGCCGACGAGGGCGAAGACGTCGAGCTGGGGGTAGGCGGCGAGCGTGTCGCGGGCGAGCTCGGGGTTCGTGAACTTCTCGGAGAACGCGAGCGTGACGAGCGCCGTGGCGACGCCGACGCGCAGCGCGAGCAGCGCCCACCGCTCGCGGACGGGGTCCGGGGCGACGCGGCCGAAGGTGCCGTCCGACGGCGGGAGGACCGCGAGGAACGCGGCGATGCCGACGACGTCGGCCGCCTCCAGCAGGGCGACGGGACCGGACGTCACGGCGGTCGCGGGGCCGAGCAGGGCGACGAGCACCGCGGCGGCCCGCAGCCGCACCCCGGTGATGAGCCAGATCCCCAGGAGCGCCTCCACGACGCCGGCGACGGCGGCGCCCGGCACGTCGTCCAGGTGCGTGGAGGGCGTGAGGAACCGGCCGGTCACCGCGTACGCCAGCAGCGAGACGCCGAGGTGGACGGCCAGCAGGCGGGGCAGGAACGGGGCGAGGCGGCCGAGGGGCTGCAGGACCCGCAGCTCGGGCCGCGGCAGGCGCCCGGCCACGCGGCGCCACACGAGGGCGACGAGGACGACGGCCGCCGTCAGCGCCAGCGGCAGCGGGCGCAGGTAGAAGGACCACTCGCCGCCGTCGGTGCTCTCCGTGAACCAGCGCTCGTGGGCGGAGGCGGGCACGGCCGTGCCGGCGACGAGGGCCGCGGCGACCGCGGCCGTGCGCGTGGCGCGGCGGAGGTGGCGGCGGGCGGCCGGGCGGACGGCGGGCCGGGCAGGCACGGCGGGTGCGGCAGGCACGGCGGGTGCGGCGGTGGGGGTCATCGTGCGGTCCTCAGGTGTGGGGGTCCCGAGCGGCCCGGGCAGGACCGTCCCCCTGAGCATCGGCGTCGCGCCGCCCCCTCTCCCGGGACCGAGGTCCCGACCCCGGGCCCCCGGGCATGGCGGGCGTCACGCCGACGGCGCCGCGCGAGGCCTCACCCGGGCCGCCGCGGGGCCGATGGGCCGCACGACACCCCGTGCCACCCCCGTCCCCGGGAGACCCACCCATGCCCACCACCCCCTCGTCGCGCCTCCCGTGGCGGCGCCTCGCCGACGCCCCCGTCGGCACGCGCATCCTCGCCGCGGTGGCCGTCATGGCGGCGGTCGTCCTCCTCGTCGGCGGCCTCGCCACGACGCAGATCCGCGACATGCGCGCCGACGCCGCCCTCGTCTACTCCGGCAACCTCGAGCCCCTCAACACGCTCAGCGGCGTGCAGCGCAGCCTCGCCTCGCACCGGGCCCGCGTCCAGGAGTACCCGCTGGCCGACGCGGAGCGCCGGGCCGAGATCGCCTCGGAGCTCGACGAGCTCGTCGACGGGATCCGCACGGGTGTCGAGGACTACGCGGCCCACCAGGTGGACCCCGGCACGGTCGAGCTCTTCCTCACCGCCTTCGACGCCTACCTGCCGGTCGTCGACGACCTGCTCGCGCTGGCCGACGCCGGCGACCTCTCGGGGTTCCGGGCCACGTTCACCGACGGGATGCGCCCGGCGCTGTCGGACATGGGCGACGCGATCTCGGCGGAGGGCGAGGCCCAGGCCGCGCAGGCCGCGGAGCGCAACGCCGCCGGCGCCGCGGACTCCTCGACGGCCCTGCGCCTCGTCCTGCTCGTGGGGCTGGCGGGCGTCGCGGTCGCCGTCGCGATCGCGCTCGCGGTGGCCCGCTCCGTGACGCGCCCGCTCGCCGCCGTGCGCCGGTCGCTCCAGGCCATGGCCCGCGGGGACCTCACGGTCGCGGCGCAGGTCGACGCGCGCGACGAGGTCGGCGCCATGGCGCGCGCGCTCGGCGAGGCCCAGACGGCCACGCGCGAGGTCCTCGACGGCGTGCGCCGCGCGGCGCAGGGCGTGCACGACGCGTCCGAGGAGCTGTCCCACACCGCCACGACGCTCGCCGCCTCGACGGAGGAGACCTCCGCCCAGGCGGGCGTCGTCGCCGCGGCGGCCGGGCAGATCAGCGGGAACATCAGCACCGTCACCGCCGGCGCCCGCGAGATGGAGCTGTCCATCGGCGAGATCTCGCAGAACACCACCCGGGCGGCGCGCGTCGCCGAGCAGGCCGTGACCCTGGCGCAGTCCACGACGGAGACCGTCGCGGAGCTCGGCGCCTCCTCCGCGCAGATCGGCACGGTCGTCAAGACCATCACCTCCATCGCGGAGCAGACGAACCTGCTGGCGCTCAACGCCACCATCGAGGCCGCCCGCGCCGGCGAGGCCGGCAAGGGCTTCGCGGTCGTCGCCGGCGAGGTCAAGGACCTCGCGCAGGAGACGGCGAAGGCCACGGAGGACATCGCGGCGCGCGTCACGAAGATCCAGACCGACGTCACGGGCGCGGCGGAGGCCATCGGCCGCATCGCCGAGGTCATCGGCCAGATCAGCGACTTCCAGACGACGATCGCCTCGGCCGTGGAGGAGCAGACCGCCACGACCGCGGAGATGAACCGCAACGTCGGCGAGGCCGCGCAGGGCACCGACGAGGTGGCGCGCAACGTCTCCTCCGTCGCGGAGGCGGCGTCCCTGGCGGCCGAGAGCGTCCAGCAGACGCAGGCCGCGTCCGTGGACCTCGCGCACATGAGCACCGAGCTCACGGGCGTCCTCGGGCGGTTCACCGTCTGACGCCCGCACGCCCCGCACGCCCGCACGCCGACGGCCGGTCTCCGCACGGGGGGCCGGTCGTCGCCGTCCCCCCGGGCGCGGTCCGTGGCACGCCCTCCCCTGGGGCACGATGGGCCGGGACCGCACCCGCGTCCGAGAGGGGCCCCTCCGTGAAGCCCGCGTACCGCCTGCCCTCCCGCCCGGTCGCCGACCCCGGGGCGGTGGTCGCGGGGGACACCTGGCGGATCACGCTGCTCACGGACGGCCTCGTGCGCCTCGAGCACGCCGCCGACGGCGTCTTCGAGGACCGGGCCTCCACCTTCGCCCTGCACCGCCGGCTGCCCGTGCCCGAGCACCGGGTGGAGGACCGCGGCGACCACCTCGTGGTGACGACGGCCCGGTTCACGCTCACGTACGACAAGGGCCCGTTCTCGACGAGCGGCCTCAGCGTCGCGGTCGGCGGCGGGGTGAGCAGCTACCACTCCGTGTGGCGCCACGGCCAGCCGCGCGACGACCTGGGGGGCACGGCCCGGACCCTCGACGGGGTGGACGGGGCCGTGCCGCTCGAGGCGGGCGTCGTCTCGCGCCACGGCTTCGCGGTGATCGACGACTCGGCCTCGCCGCTGCTCGACGACGAGGGCTGGGTCGCCCCCCGCGCGGGCGACCGCCAGGACCTCTACGTCTTCGCGTACGGCCGCGACCACGAGGAGGCCGTCCGGGCGCTGCACCTCGTCAGCGGGCCGGCGCCCGTCGTCCCCCGGTGGGCGCTCGGCACGTGGTGGAGCCGGTACCACCGGTACACGGAGGAGTCCTACCGGGCGGTCGTCGAGCGCTTCCGCGCCGAGGGCGTCCCCCTGTCCGTGAGCGTCATCGACATGGACTGGCACCTCGTCGACGTCGACCCCGTCCACGGCAGCGGGTGGACGGGCTACACCTGGAACCGCGAGCTCTTCCCCGACCCCGAGCGCTTCCTCTCGTGGCTGCACGAGCAGGGGCTGCGGGTGACGCTCAACGTGCACCCGGCCGACGGCGTGCGCTCCTACGAGGACGCCTACCCCGCCATGACGCAGGCGCTCGGCCGCGACCCGGACGAGGGCCTGCCGATCGCCTTCGACGTCACGGACCGCCGGTTCCTCGAGGCGTACCTCGAGGTGCTGCACCGCGGGCTGGAGGCGCAGGGCGTCGACTTCTGGTGGCTGGACTGGCAGTCGGGGCCGTACTCGCGGGTCGCCGGGGTCGACCCCCTGTGGATGCTCAACCACTTCCACTACCTCGACAGCGCCCGCGAGGGCCGCCGGGGCCTGACCTTCTCGCGCTACGCGGGGCCCGGCAGCCACCGCTACCCCGTGGGCTTCTCCGGCGACACCGTCATCTCCTGGGCCTCCCTCGACGCCCAGCCGCACTTCACCGCCACCGCCGCGAACATCGGCTACGGCTGGTGGAGCCACGACATCGGAGGCCACTTCTTCGGCGCGCGCGACGACGAGCTCACCGCCCGCTGGGTCGAGCTCGGCACGTTCTCGCCGATCCTGCGGCTGCACTCGGGCGCCAACCCCTTCATCACGAAGGAGCCGTGGGCCTTCCCCGGGGAGGCCGGCGCGACGATGACGGCCCACCTGCGCCTGCGCCACCGGCTCGTGCCCTACCTGCACACGATGAACCACCGGGCGGCGCAGGAGTCCGTGCCCCTCGTGCGGCCCGTCCACCACGGCTGGCCCCGCCGCGAGGAGGCCTACGCCGTCCCGAACGCCTTCCTGTTCGGGTCCCAGCTGCTCGTCGCGCCCGTGACGCAGCCCGCCGACCCCGCGTCGCGCCTGGGCCGCACCCGCGCGTGGCTGCCGGAGGGCACGTGGCTCGACCTCGTCGGCGGGCTCGTCTACGACGGCGACCGCACCCTCGACCTGCACCGCCCGCTCGGCGCCGTCCCCGTGCTCGCGCGCGCCGGGGCGGTGGTGCCGCTCGACGGCGCCGCCGTGCCGGGCAACGACCCCGTCAACCCCGAGCACCTCGAGCTCGTCGTCGTGGTCGGCGCGGACGGGCGGTTCGACCTCCTCGAGGACGACGGCACGGCCGACGGCGCGACCGTCCGCACGCCGGTGCGGCTGGCGCAGGCACCGGGCGAGCTCCGGGTCGGCCCCGCGACCGGCCCCCTGGCCGCGGTCCCGGCGCTCCGGCGCTGGACCGTGTCGTTCGCGGGGCTGGACGTCGGCGCGGCGGACGACGACGCCGCCCTCGCCGGACGGGTGCGCGTGAGCGTCGACGGCCGCGCGGTGGCGGCCACCGTCCGGCGCTCCGACGCCGTGGGGCTGGCCTCCGGGCTGCCCGCCGGGGCCTGCGGCGGGCTCGTCGTCGACGTCGACGAACCCGTCGCCGCCGGTGCCGCCCTGCTCGTCGAGCTCGGCCCCGAGCCCGCGCTGGGCGGGGTCGACGTCGCCGCGCGGGCCTTCGCCGTCCTCGACCGCGCCCACGCCTCGCACCAGGGCAAGGCACGGGCGTGGGACGCGGTCCGCTCGGCGCGCCCGCTCGGCACCCGCGTGGCCGAGCTGGGGACGCTCGACCTGCCCGCGTCGGTCGTCGACGCCGTGACGGAGGTGCTGCTCGCGCGCACCTGACCGGCACGCGGACGGGGGCCCCGCCCCCCCGCGCCGCACCCGGGGCTCCGCCGCGACGAGCCGCTGCCCGCAGGGGCGGCGGCTCGTCGTCGTGCTGCCGGGGCGCCCCGCCGCGCGCCCCGCGCGGACACCTCCGCCGCCGGCTCCCCGCCGACCCTTGACGCCGACCCGGTCCGGTGGTTCATTAGTGGAGTAATGAACCAACGAGGGAGGGAGGCGGCGTGATCGACGAGGGCCGCCCGATCTTCGCGCAGATCGCCGAGCGCATCGCCGGCGACGTCCTCGACGGCACGCTGCCCGAGGAGGGCCAGGTCCCGTCGACCACCGAGCTGTCGGCGTTCTACCGGATCAACCCCGCCACGGTCGCGAAGGGCATGGCCGAGCTCGTGGCCCAGGGGGTCCTGTACAAGAGGAGGGGGATCGGGATGTTCGTGTCCACGGGGGCGCGGGCGCGGCTGCAGGAGCAGCGGCGCGCCGCGTTCGTCGACGAGTACGTCGCGCCGCTCGTGCGGGAGGCGCACCGCCTCGGGCTCGGGCCCGACGACCTCGCCCGCCTGCTGGCGGAGGTGTCCGGGGCGGGTGCGGCCGCCGGCGGCCCGGGCCGTGCCGCGGGCGGTGCCCGGTGACCGGCGCCGCGGACGGGACGGCAGCGTCCGGTCCCGCGATCGTCGCCCACGGCGTCGGCCGCACCTACGGCTCCACGACCGTGCTCGAGGACGTCGACCTGACGTTCGAGGAGGGGCGGGTCCACGGGCTCCTCGGCCGCAACGGCGCGGGCAAGACCACGCTCCTGCGGCTGCTCACGGGCCTGGACCGACCGAGCACCGGCCGGGTCCGGGTGCTCGGCGGGGACCCCTTCGAGAACGAGGGCCTGGCCGGCCGGGTGTGCTTCGTCAAGGAGTCCGTCGTCTACCCGGAGACCTTCCGGGTCCGTCACGCCCTGCGGGCCGCGGCGCTGGTGTTCCCCCGCTGGGACGCCGACCGTGCCGCGGAGCTCCTCGACGCCTTCGCGCTGCCGACCGACCGCACGGTGAAGAAGCTGTCGCGCGGCATGACGTCGGCGCTGGGGGTCGTCATCGGGCTCGCGTCCCGGGCGGAGGTCACCCTCTTCGACGAGCCCTACCTCGGTCTCGACGCGACGGCCCGCCAGCTCTTCTACGACGCCCTCCTGGAGGAGATCGGCGAGCTGCCGCGCACGGTCGTGCTCTCGACCCACCTCATCGACGAGGTCGACCACCTCCTCGAGCGCGTCGTGGTGCTCGACCACGGCCGGGTCCTGCTCGACGCGGAGGCCGACGAGGTGCGGGGCTCCGCCCTCGAGGTGGTCGGCGCCTCCGGGGCGGTCGACGCCTTCGTCGCCGACCGCCGCCTGCTCCGCCGCGAGGCGCTCGGCCCCCTGGCCCGTGCCACCGTGGCCGCCCGGCTCACCGCCGACGAGCGACGACGTGCCGAGGGCCTGGGTCTCGACCTCTCGCCCGTGCCGCTCCAGCAGGTCGTCGTCTCCCTCACCGGGGCGAGGTCGGCCGACGTCCGCACCCTCGAGGAGGTCCCGTCATGAGCACCACGGTCCTCGGCGGCCCCCGCGCCGCCGCCGCGCCCGTCCCGCGCCCCGCCCGCTCCCGCGTGCTGACCGTCGTGCGGGTGCAGGCGATGGACGCCGTCAACGTCCTGCTGCTGCCCTGGCTCGTGCTGGCCTCCGCGTTCGCGGTCAACCTCGCCATCTGGCTCCTCGTCGACGCGCCGGACGCGCGCGCCACGGGCGGCCTGGCCAGCCTCTACGGGTACGGGATGGCGATGGTGGCGGTCGTCGTCTCCCGCGGCTTCCCCTACCTCCTCGGCCTCGGCGTGACCCGCCGGGCGGTCGTCCTCGGCACGGGGCTGCTCCTGCTCGCGCACGCGGCGGCGTGCGCCCTGGTGCTCACGGCGCTCTGGTGGGCGGAGGACGTCACGGACGGCTGGGGCCTGCAGGCCCGCTTCTTCCGGGTCGTCTGGCTGACGGACGTGGCGGCGTGGCAGCTGCCGGTCGTCTACCTCCTGCCCTTCGTGTTCACCAGCGGGATCATGGGCCTGTACGCGGCCGTCTACCTGCGCTGGCGCGCCGTCGGCGCCTGGGTGCTCAGCGTCGCGATCGCCGCCGCGCTGGTCGTGGGGGTCGCGGTGCTCGCCCGGACCGACGGCTGGGGGGCGTTCGGGTCCTGGGTCCTGGGCCTCGGGCCGGTCGGGTCGACGGCCGTGCTGGCCGCCGCCGGGCTCGTCTGCGGCGTCGGCGCCTGGCTCGTGCTGCGGCGGGCGCCCGCCTGACGGGTCGCGACGCGCCGGTGCCGGTGACAGGCTCGTCCCCGCCGCACCGGCACGTCGCCGTCCCCCCGGGACACGGCGGCCCGCGGCGCGACCGACGTCCCCGACCGGCAGGAGCCACCGTGAGCCACGACAACACCGGATCGACGCCCCCGCCGCCGCCCGGCCGCTCGGGCGGCGAGCCCTGGTCGGTGCAGCCCGGCGAGCCCGCCCCGACGGGCGGCCCGTCCTACGCCTCCGGACCGCCCCCGGGCGGGTCCTACGGGTCGTCGCCCGCCTACGGGTCCTCCCCCGCGTACGGCGCCGCCGGCGGCTACGGGCAGCCGCCGGCCCCCCGGAGCAACGGCATGGCGATCGCCGCGCTCGTCGTCGGCATCATCGCGATCCTGGGGTGCCTCATCCCGTTCGTGAACATCGTCTCGCTCGTCCTCGGGATCGTGGCGATCATCCTCGGCGCCGTGGCCGTCCGCCGCAGCGCCCTGGCCGGGGGCCGCGGGCTCGGGCTCGCCGGCATCGTGCTCGGCGTCCTGTCCGTCATCGTCTCGGCGGTCGTGCTGGGCCTGACCGTGGCCGCCCTGGGTGAGGTCGACCAGCAGGAGCTCGACCAGATCATGGAGCAGCTCGAGACGCCGCAGCCCGAGGGTGCCGGCCTGCTGCCCGACGGGCCTCCCACCCGCTGACGCCCACCGCCGCGAGCACGACGACGCCCGCCGGCCACGGCGCCCCGGTCCCCACCGGCTTCCCGGCCGGCGGGCGTCCGCGCGTCGTCCTCGGCGGCGGCGCCGGACGCATCGGCGGGTTCCTGCGGCACGCCGACACCGGGACGCGCGTCCGGCGCGCGGACGTCGACCGCACCGTCCGTGCTCCCGAGGCCGCCCGGAGGACGGTCCCGACGTCGCCCACGGCACCTCGGCGGACAGGCCCGCCCGGGGACCTCGGCACCGCCCGCGCCCTCGGGTACGCGCCGCCGGCCTCCGCCACAGGACGGGGCCGCGGATCCGTCGCCGGACGGAGGCGTCCGCCCCCGGCGCCTGCCAGGCTCGGAGCAGGGTCGGGGCGCGACGCCCCGCCGGACCACGAGGGGGACGCCGTGCGCACGACGGGGGCGGTCGCGGGGCCCGGGGGTGCGGGACGGGCAGGGCGGTCGGGGCGTGCCGTCCCGACGGGGACGTCGGGACACGGCGCCCGCCGGGGAGGCGCCGCGCTGGCGCTCGCCGGGGCGCTGCTCGCGGTGGGCGCGTGCTCGGCCGACGCCGCCACGGGCGTCCCCGAGCGCCCCGCCGGCAACGTCCTCGACGCGGCGGAGGTGCTCTCGCCCGACGAGGAGCGGGCGCTCGACGACGTCATCACCGCGAGCAACCGCGCCGCCGACGACGCCCGGGTCGCCGTCCTCACGGTGGGCGCCCCCGACGGCGACCTGGAGGAGTGGTCCCGCGAGGTCGCCACCGCGTGGGGCGTCGGCGACGCCGGGGCCGACAACGGGGTGCTCGTCGTCGTGGCCACGGACGACCGGGAGCTGCGCGTCGAGGTCGCCGACGGCGTCCGCCAGCGCCTCACCGACGCCGAGGCCGCGTACGTCGTCGACGAGGTGCTGACCCCGCCGCTGTCCGACGAGCGCTACGCCGAGGGCCTCACGGCCGCGGTCGAGGAGATCTACGCGCTGGCGGCGACCGAGGGCTCCACCGTGCAGGACGAGCCGACGAACTGGCTCGCGGTCGGGGGCTGGGCCGCCGGCATCGGGCTCGTGCTCGGCGGGCTCCTGTCGTGGGTCCTCGTCGACCGCCGCTCCCGCCGCCGGCTCGCGGACACCGAGCTGCACGCCGCGGAGTCCCAGCCCGGCTTCGGCCTCACCGACGAGCAGCGCGAGGCCTACCGCCGCTACCGCTACCACCACCGCAAGGGCGACGCGGTCTCCGACCCCCGGGCGTGGCTGCCCCTCTACGTGGCGAACCCCGCCCTGTACTCGGGGGCGTCCGGCTCCTCCTCGTCGGGCGGCTCGTCGTTCGGGGGCGGCGGCGGCTTCAGCGGCGGCGGGGCCTCGGGCGGGTACTGAGCGCCCCGGGCCTGGCGTCCGCACGGACCACCGCCCCCGCGGTCCGGAGCACCGGCGGGCGCGCGAGGTGCCCCGACGGATGCGCGGAGGCACGCGACGCGTGTACGGAAGGGCGCGGAGGGTGTCGGGAGGAGCCCCCGGGAACGTGCGGGGTGGACGTAGGGGTGGCGTGCGGGGGTGACCCCGATGCCCCGACCCCGTCCCCCGGGCCAGCCTGAGGGCCGTGCGGTCGTCGCACCCCGTCCCCTCCCGGCCCGCCACCACCGTGGCGGACCCGTCCCGTAGGAGCACCACGCCATGAGCACCGCCCCGCAGCACGCCCCCGTCCCCCCGGCCCCCGGCACCGCCGCCGGCCACGCGGCCGGCCCCGCCACCCCCGCCTACGCCACCGCCGCCCCGGGGTACGCGCCGACCGGCGCCGGTGCCGCGCCGGTCTGGGCGGGACCCGTCGGCCCCGGCCTCGGCGCCCCCGCCCCGCGCCGCAGCGGCTTGGCGGTCGCCGCGCTCGTCCTCGGCCTGCTGGCCCTGCTCGGGTGCCTCGTCCCCGTGCTCAACGTCGGCTCCGTGGGCCTGGGCCTCGCGGCGCTCGTCGTCGGGGTCCTCGCGATCCGCCGCCTCGTGCCCGGCGTGACGGGCAAGGGCATGGCGGTCGCCGGGATCGTCACCGGCGTCGTCGGGGCGCTCGTCGCCGCCGCGATGTGGATCGCCCTCGTCGCGCTCGGCAGCGCCGTCGAGGACGGCGCGCTCGAGGACCTCTCCGTCGACCTGGGCACGAGCCTGGCCGCCTCGTCGTACGACTGCGGGAGCCTGGGGACGGAGGCCGTCTCCGTGTCGGAGCAGGTCGCCGTCGACCAGCCGCTGCTGCTGTCCGTCACCGACGCCGTCGTGGTGGAGGACCACCGCTCCGACTTCGTGACGCCGACGGAGGGCGAGACGCTCGTCCTCGCGTGCAGCGGCACCGCGAGCTGGAGCGACGGCAGCGAGTCCGGCGTGACCACGGAGCTCACCGTCGACGCCGAGGGCGAGCTCTTCGTCGCCTACCAGCAGCAGTGACCCGCGGCGGCCTCGCGGCGCCCCCGGGGTGACCCGCGGTCAGCCCGCGGTCACCCCGCAGGGCCCCGCCCCGCCCCCCGGCCCCGGCCCCGGACGCCACCCGCGTCCGGGGCCGGCCCGCGGGTCACGGCGCCGCAGGGCCCACCCCGAGCCGGGCGGCGAGCGACATCGCGTCGAACGGCGCCCGCACCTTCACGTCGTTGTCGAAGTACACGTGGACGTCCCGCGGCCGGTCCGGCGCGAGGGCGGCGACCCGCGGCCCGTCCGGGGGCGGCAGCCCCTGCGACCACGCCCGCACCTTCGCCGCCCACCGGTCCAGGCTCGCGTCGTCGTAGCCGGAGACGTAGAGCTCCTCGTCGCCGTGCAGCCTCACGTACACGACGTCGGAGGTGAGGTCCTCCAGGTGCGGCCAGCGTCCCGCGGTGTCCGCGACGACGAGCCCGACGTCGTGGGCCCGCAGCAGCTCGACGAACGCGGGCACCGCGAACGTGCGGTGGCGCACCTCCAGGACGTGCCGCAGCGGCCGGTCGGCGTCCGTGACCGTCAGCGCCCGGCCCTCGAGCCGCTCGTCGTGATGCTCGGCCAGCGCGGCCGCCGCAGCCGTGCTGCGGGGCAGCAGCCCGAAGAAGGCCGCGAGCCGGTCGGCGTCGAACCCGAGCGTCGGCGGCAGCTGCCACAGCACGGGCCCCAGCCGGTCCCTTAGCGCGAGCACGCCCGAGGCGAAGAAGTTCGCCAGCGGCGTCGCGACGTCGGCGAGCTTCTTCATGTGCGTGATGAAGCGGGGGCCCTTCACGGCGAACACGAATCCGTCGGGCGTCTGCTCGCGCCAGAGCCGGAAGCTCTCCGGCCGCTGCAACGAGTAGAAGGACCCGTTGAGCTCGATGGACCCGAGGCGGCTCGCGGCGTGCTCCAGCTCACGGCGCTGCGGCAGCCCGCGCGGGTAGAAGGCGCCGCGCCAGGGCGCGTAGCGCCAGCCCGAGATCCCGACGTGCACGGCCACCCGCCCACCCTGGCGCCTCGGCCCGCCCGTCGCGCGCCGGGAGGACCGCCCTCAGCCCCCGGCCGGCACGGCGGCGGCGATGAGCACCTCCGCGGCGCGCCGCGCCTGGCGTGCGACGTCCGGCCGGCCGGAGATGGCCGCGGTGGTCTGCGCCCCCTCCGCGAGCAGGACGAGCGCCGGTGCCAGGTCGTCGTCGGCGCCGGCCTCCGCGGCGAGCCGCGACACGTACCGCTCGAAGGTGTCCTTGTGGGCACGCGCCGCCTCCGCCACCGCGGGCGACGACGCCCCGAGCTCGCCGAAGGCGTTGATGAAGCCGCAGCCCCGGAACGTCTCGTCGGTGAACCAGAGGTCGAGGAAGTCGTAGACGGCGAGCAGCCGGGCTCGCGGCTCGACGAGCCCGGCAGCCGCGGCCGCCAGCCCCTCCTCCCAGACCCGGTGGCGCTCCTGCAGGACCGCGACGACGAGCGCCTCCTTGCCGGGGAACTCCGCGTACAGCCGCTTGAGGGAGACGCCGGCGGCGGCGCGCACCTCGTCCATCGGCACGGCCTGGATCCCGCGACCGTAGAAGAGCGCGTCCGCGGCGGCCACGATGCGTGCCCGCACGTCGTCCTGCGTCCCGCCCGTCGTCGTCGTCGTCCCCACCGCGCCACCTCGTCCCGTCGCGCTCCCGGCGTCCGTCGTCGCCCGTTCACGCCCTCGTCGACCAACCACCCGTCGTCGCCCGTTCACGCCCTCGTCGACCAACCACCCCTTGCGGACGAGAACGCTCGTTCTCTAGGGTAGCCGACACAGACGGAGAACGATCGTTCTCCGCAGTCTCGACCCGGAGGCGCACCATGGGACGCATCACCGTCGGCACGGAGAACTCGGTCGACATCGAGCTGCACTACGAGGACAAGGGCACGGGCCGCCCGGTCGTCCTCATCCACGGCTACCCGCTCGACGGCAACTCGTGGGAGGGCCAGACGGCCGCGCTGCTGGAGGCCGGCTACCGCGTCATCACCTACGACCGCCGCGGCTTCGGCCAGAGCAGCCAGCCGTCCGTCGGCTACGACTACGACACGTTCGCCGCGGACCTGAACACCGTGCTGGAGACGCTCGACCTGCAGGACGTGGTGCTCGTCGGCTTCTCCATGGGGACGGGCGAGGTCGCCCGCTACGTGTCGACGTACGGCTCCGCCCGCGTCGGCAAGGTCGCGTTCCTCGCGTCCCTGGAGCCCTTCCTCGAGATCACGGACGACAACCCGGACGGCGCCGCGCCGCGCGCCTTCTTCGAGGACATCGCCGCCACGGTGAAGAAGGACCGCTACGCCTACTTCACCGAGTTCTACAAGAACTTCTACAACCTCGACGAGAACCTGGGCACGCGCATCAGCGAGGAGCAGGTCCGCCACGCGTGGGACGTGGCCGCCGGCTCCGGCTCGGTGGCCTCGGCCGCCGCGCCGCTGACCTGGCCGACGGACTTCCGCGCCGACATCCCGAAGATCGACGTCCCGGCGCTCATCCTCCACGGCACCGCCGACAACGTCCTGCCGATCGACGCCACGGGCCGGCGCTTCCACGCGCTGCTCCCGGCGGCCGAGTACGTCGAGGTCGACGGTGCGCCGCACGGCCTCCTGACGACGCACACGGCCGAGGTCAACGAGGCGCTGCTGGCGTTCCTCGCCCGCTGAGCCACCACCACCGACCCACGACCGGGGCACGGCGCCCCGGACCACGCCGGCCGTCCCCGCCCCCCACGGCGGTGGGCGGCCGGCGTCGTCGCATACGGCGGCGAGAAGGTGTGACGTCGCGGTCCACCCACCGTCCAGGGCGGGATCAGTACAGCCGAGGGCCGACGACATCGGAAGACGCGGACATCGACGCGGCCGCGGAACGACGAAAGGCCACCCCATCGCTGGGGTGGCCTTTCGTGAAGAGTGTCCGGCGG
>NZ_RWJX01000026.1 GCF_004123805.1 Cellulomonas endophytica
CGGGGCGGCCGGTGCCGCCCCGCCCGCCCGTCGTCGTGCGGGTCAGCCGGCGACGGCGGCGGCGGGCCGGTCGCGCCGGGCCGCCGCGTCGAGCGCGGCGGCGGGGGCGGCCGGGTCGAGGCCGCGGGCCAGGAGCCGCACGGCGAGGCAGACCTCCCACGCGAAGACGGGGAGGGCCGTCACCATCGCCGCCGTCGAGAGCTGCTCCATGACGCCGAAGAGCTGCGCGGTGCCGGCGGCGAGCACGAGCGGCCCGCCGACGAGCCCCAGGGTGCTGATGAACCGCGGAACGAGCCGGGAGCGGTGCAGGACGAGCGCCAGGACGGTCGTGTTCGCCCCGCACACGAGGCTCGGCCCGATGAGGAACGTCCACTCGTGCATGCTCACGAGCACCCCGGCCAGCGCGACGAGGCCCGCCGGGTCCTCCGTGCCCGACGCGACGACCTCCGCGCGGGCGGTGACGAGGGCCAGCAGGGGCACGACCCCGGCAACGATGACGGCGGCCTCCAGGGTCCGCAGCGCGGCGTAGCCCAGGCCCATCGCCGTGTCGACGTGCCGGACGAGGGCGAACATCGTCACGCCGGTGCCGACGATGCCGAAGGCCAGCAGGACCTCGAGCAGCGCCCCCAGCAGGATCCGCCCCGGGTCGCCGCCGCCCAGCACGATGCCGGGGTCGCCGAGCACCTCGCCGTAGAGGGCGAGCGCGGGGATGGACGTGACGTGGGTGAGCAGGAACAGGCCGCCCGCGACCTGGGCCGTCCGTCTCGTCGTGGCCATGGTGGTGCTCCTCGTCGTCCGGAGGTGTACGGCGTACACCTTCATGACGGTGACGCTAGGCGTACGGTGTACACCGGGTCAAGGGGGAGTCCGTCGAGGGGCCGATCGGAGGTGCGCCGGTGGCGGAGCGGGGCGAGGGGACGGGGCGGCAGCCGCTGACGCGGGACCGGGTGCTGCGCACCGCGGTGGCCGTCGCCGACGAGCAGGGGCTGGAGGCCGTGAGCATGCGGCGGCTCGCGCAGGTGCTCGGCGTGGTGCCGATGGCGCTCTACAAGCACGTGGCGAACAAGGACGAGCTGCTCGCCGCCATGGTGGACGCGGTCGTCACGGAGATGGGTGCCGGGTCCGCGACCGTCGGGGACGACGGCTGGCGGCCGGCGCTGCGCGGACGCGTGCTGGCGGCCCGCGAGGTGCTGCTGCGCCACCCCTGGGCGCGCCGGGTCATGGAGGAGCAGGTGAGCCCCACGCCGGCCGTGCTGGCCCACCAGGACGCGATGATCGGCCTGCTCCTGGCGGGCGGCCTGTCCGTCGACCTCGTCCACCACGTCATGCACGCCCTGGGCAGCCGGGTCTTCGGCTTCTCCCAGGAGCTCTACGACGCGGCGCCCGCGCCCGTCGACCCCGAGCTGCTCGCGGTGATGGCGGAGCGGATGGGGGCGATGTTCCCGAACATCGTGGCCGTCGCGACGAGCCGCCCGCACGACCCCGCGACCGTCGTCGGCCCGACGGGGTGCGACGACCGGTTCGAGTTCGAGTTCGCCCTCGACCTGCTGCTGTCCGGCGTGGAGCGCCTCCACGCGGAGGGCTGGACGTCGGCCCCGGTCTCCCGCTGACCGGCGCCGACGGGCGCCGACCGGCGCCGGTGGGCGCCGACGGGCGCCGACGGGCGCCGACCGGCGCCGGTGGGCGCCGACCTGGGTCGACGGCCGAGGCGGCTCAGCGCACCCGGCGGGCGACCTCTCCGACGAGGCGCCCGGCAGCCACGCGGAGCCCGAGCGCGACGACGGGGCGCAGGAGCGCGGCGGTGAGCCCGGCGGGCAGCGGGCCGGCCAGGTGCACGTCCACCGTCCACGTGACGGTGCTGCCCTCCCCGGTGGCGGCCGGCGCGACCTCGAGGCGGGTCGCGCCGAGCAGCGCCGGACCCGTGCGGGTCTGCACGGCCGTCCCGACGCCGGTGCCCGCCGACGGCGCGGTGAAGGCGTCGACGCGGGACCGGTCCGGCAGGCCCGGCGCGCCGCGGTCGGTGAGGGGGCCGAGCAGCGTCGTCACCGTCGTGCCCGTGCCGAGCGGCAGGCCCGTCACCGCCGTCCGGCTCAGCGGCACCCAGCGGGCGCGGTTGCGCGGGTCGGACACCAGCGCCCACGCGGCGTCGACGGGCAGGTCCAGAGTCCTCGTCACCGCGGCGGGGCGTGTCATGGGGCGACCCTCTCACGCCGTCGGGCGACGTCCGGGCGGGTCCGGTGCCCCGCCCGCGGGCCCTCCGAGCGGGCGACCACGGCTCGGGGAACCCCGGAGAACTGGTCCGCGGGGACGGGAACACCTGGTCGCACCGCGCCGTTGAGGCCTTCTGCGTGCCGGTCCATGACCCCCGGGCTCAACCCTCGCCGCTACGAGCGGCCTCGCGCCGTGAGGCGTCTGCCGGTGCGTGCAGGACGGTGACGGGCGGCGACCGCGAGGTCGTCGCCCGTCGTCGTGCCGGCGGTGCGCGCGGAACGCTCGTCCCCGGCGCCGGTCGTGACGGCTCCCGACCGTTGACACGGCGCGGCTCCCGGGTGATCCTGGAAACGTTCTCAGCACGGGTCCCCGCCCGTGGGCCGGCTCGACGACGAGCCGCCGGGCGGGGTCGTCCCGGCGCCCGCGACGCACGCGCTGCGTCGCGACCGCTCCGGCCCGTGCCGAGGCGAGGCACGACCTCGAGGGAGATGACGCATGGCTCGTCGCCGCACCACGGTCGCCCTGCTCGCCGCCGCGCTCGCCGCCACGGGAGGCCTGCTCGCCGCCCCCGCGCTGGCCGCGGACCAGGGCACGGTCCGCCAGGTCTCCACCTCCTCGGAGGCGGTCGGGGAGATCGACTACACCGTGTACCTGCCGCCGGGCTACGACGAGGAGCCGGGGCGCGAGTACCCGACGCTCTACCTGCTGCACGGGCGCGGCGACACCATGGCGGCCTGGCCGCGGGTGGCGGGCGACCTCGACGAGCTCATCGGCTCGGGGGCGATCCAGCCGCTCGTCGTCGTCATGCCGGACGCCCCGTGGAACGACCGCGGGAACTGGTACACGGACTCCCTCTACACCGGCAGCCGCGGCGCCGGCCCCGGCGTGCCCGTGGAGACGGCGTTCACGCGCGACCTCGTCGCCCACGTCGACGCGACGTACCGGACCGCGGAGGACCGGGCCGCGCGGGCCGTGGGCGGCTACTCCATGGGCGGCGCCGGGGCGCTGCGCTTCACGCTGGCCCACCCCGACGTCTTCTCCGCCGCCATCGTGCTGTCCGCCGCCGTGTACGAGCCGACCCCGCCGCGCGACTCCTCGACGCGCGACTACGGCGCGTACGGCGTCGGCCAGCGCCTCTTCACCCCTCAGCGGTTCCGCGAGCTGTCCTACCCGGCCGCGCTCGCGGCGTTCGACCCCGCGCTGCCCGTGCACCTGTTCGTCGCGGTCGGCGACGACGAGTACGCCAACCCGGACCCGCGCGACGCCGAGCACGACCTCGACATGGAGGCGGCCAAGCTCTACACCGCGGCCCGCCGGGTGCCCGGCGTGACGGCGGAGCTGCGCGTCCTCGACGGCGGCCACGACTGGGACGTGTGGCAGCCGGCCTTCCGCGAGGGCGTGGTGGACGTGGCGTCACGGCTGCGCGCCTCCGAGGCCGAGCCGTGGAGGGCCGAGCTCGTCGGGACGGCCGCGGACGACCGCGCCGGCGGCCTGGCGGTCGTCGCGGACGGGGCCCGGACCCTCGCGGTGAACGCGGGGGCCTCCCTCGACGGGGCCCCGCACGCCGGCGGGCTGGACGTGACGCTCACCCGCCGGGCGGCGGACGGCACCACGGCCTGGCGGCACGACGTCGCGACGGCGGCGAACGACCGTGCCTACGGCGTCGTGCCGGGTGCCGACGGCGGTGTGCTCGTCGCGGGCTACACCCGGGGCGACCTCGACGGCGCGCACCCCTCGGGGGCGAGCGACGACGCGTTCGTCGTGGCGGTGGACGCCGAGGGGCAGCGCCGCTGGACGCTGCAGACGGGCGACGCGGGGGCGGCCGACCGCCTCTACGCCGTGGCGTCCGACGGCGCGGGCGGTGCGCTCGTCGCCGGCTACACGAGCGGCTCCTTCGCCGGGACCCCGAGCGCGGGGGACAAGGACGCCGTCGTCGCCCGGGTCTCCGCGGACGGCGAGGTGCTCTGGTCGACGCAGCTGGGCGGCCCCGGGGAGGACAAGGGGCTGGCGGTGGGCCTCGCCCCCGACGGCTCCGTGTGGGCGGCGGGCAGCGCCGGCGCGGCGCTCCCGGGGCAGCCGGGCCTCGGCGGGATGGACGGCTGGGTCGCGCGGCTGTCGGCGGCCGGCGAGGTCGCGTGGCTGCGCCCGGTCGGCACGGCGGCGACGGACGCGATCGCCGGGCTCGCCGTGCGCGAGGACGGCTCCGCGGTGCTCGTCGGGCACACGGGCGGGGACCTGGCCGGCGCCCGGGGTGGGGACGACGTCCTCGCGCAGGCGGTCGCGCCGACGGGGGAGGTCCTGTGGACGCAGCAGCTCGGCGGGCCGCAGGACGACCGCGGCGCCGCCGTCGTGGCGGGGGAGGCCGGTGCGGTGACGCTCGTCGCGACGACGGACGGCGCCCTCGGCGTCCCGGCCGGCGGGACGGACCTGGCCGTCGTCGACCTGGCGGCCGACGGCACGCCGGGCGCGTGGCGGCAGCAGGGCTCGGCGCAGCGCGACGGCGCCGACGAGTTCGCCGAGGCGAACCTGTTCGTCACCCGCGGCGAGGACGGGTCGGCGTGGCTGACGGCGCTGACCGCCGGGGCGCCCGCCGGTGCGACGAACGCCGGCGCCGGGGACGTCGTCGTCGCACCGCTCGACGCACCCGACGGGGGCGGCGACGGGGGTGCGGGGAGCTGACCGCGGGCCGCCTCCGCCGCGTGCCCGGGCCTGCGGCGGAGGGAAGGCCCGGCACGACCTAGGCTCGGGGCATGGCGACGTTCTCCGCCGTGACACGGCAGCACATCCTCCAGGCGATCGCCGAGCACGACGCCCGCGGCCCCGAGGACTTCCTCGGCGTCCACGGCTTCGCCCGGGTCCCCGGCGACACGTTCGAGCACGAGGGCCGCGTGTACGAGGCGACGGCCGTCGTGGGTGTGGCGCACCGCTACGCCACCGGCCGCGTCGCGACCGCCGAGGAGTTCCACGGCGGGCCCGAGGCCACCGCGGCGCTGCTGCGCCGCCGCGGGTTCGAGGTGCCCGAGCCCGAGCCGGTCCGCCCCTGGGGTGCGGTCGCCGGGCGGGCCCCGGCCGCCCGGTCCACCGCGCCGCGGGCCCCCCGGGCGCCGCGGGCCGCCGCCGACCCCGCCCGGCGGCGGGTCCCGGTGCGCGAGGAGGTCGTGCGGACCTGCCCGACGTGCTTCATGGCCCTGCCGGCGACGGGGATCTGCGACAACTGCGCCTGAGCGCCTGAGCGCCTGAGCGCCTGAGCGCCTGAGCGCCTGAGCGCCTGAGCGCCGGTGCGGCCGGCGGGTCAGGCCGGGCCGGGCAGGCCCAGGCGGCGGCCCTCGATGGCGGGGCAGCGGTCGGTGACGAGGTCCAGGCCGGCGGCCCGCGCCCGCTCCTCGGCCTCCGCGTCGTGGACGTCGAGCTGGAGCCACACGGCGGGCGCGCCGACGGCGATCGCGGCGTCGACGACCCCGCCGACGCGGGCGTTCGCGACGAACACGTCGACGACGTCCACCGGTCCGGGCACGTCCGCGAGCGAGGCGTAGCCGCGGGCGCCGTGCACGGTCTCCGCGCGCGGGTGCACCGGCACGATCTCGTGCCCCAGCTCCTGCAGGTAGCGGGCGACGCCCCACGCGGGCCGCGAGGGCGTGTCCCCGAGCCCGACGACGGCCCACCGGCCGGGGGTGCTGAGGAGGCGTCGGACGAGGTCGTCGCTCATCGCCCCAGGCTGCCACGCCGTCCGTCCCGCCGGGCGTCACAGCCGCGCTCGTTGCGTCGCGCCCGCCGCGTCCCGTACCTTCTGCCAGGTAAGCCTCACCTAACCCGCTGAGGTGGACGTGGCGCCGTGCGCCCGCTCCGCCCCGGGTCCCGCGGTCCGGAGCCCCGGCCGCCCTGCACGCCCAGAGCGGAGTTCGCCATGCCCGCACGCCGGACCCTGTCCGCGTCCGCCCTCGCCCTCGCCGGTGCCCTCGCGCTCGCGGCCTGCGGCTCGTCCGCCCAGCCCGCCGCGGAGGACACCTCCGCCGCGCCGTCGGGCTCGGCCTCGGACGCCGGCACCACGACGATCGAGCACGCCTTCGGCACGACGACGATCGAGGGCACGCCCGAGCGTGTCGCCACCGTCAACTGGGCCAACCACGAGGTGCCGCTGGCCCTCGGGGTGGTGCCCGTCGGCATGGCCGCGGCGAACTTCGGCGACGACGACGGCGACGGCCTGCTGCCCTGGGTCGAGGAGCGCCTCACCGAGCTCGACGCCGAGACCCCCGTGCTCTTCGACGAGACGGACGGCATCGACTTCGAGGCCGTCGCCGACACGGACCCCGACGTCATCCTCGCCGCGTACTCCGGCCTCACGCAGGAGGACTACGACACCCTCAGCGAGATCGCGCCGGTCGTCGCCTACCCCGAGAGCGCCTGGGCCACCCCGTGGCGCGAGGTCATCACGGTGAACGCCGCCGGCATGGGGATG
Source organism: Cellulomonas endophytica (assembly GCF_004123805.1). Lineage (GTDB taxonomy): Bacteria > Actinomycetota > Actinomycetes > Actinomycetales > Cellulomonadaceae > Cellulomonas > Cellulomonas endophytica. Next base: position 6,668 of record NZ_RWJX01000026.1, read on the forward strand.
GCCGAGGAGGGTGAGGAGCTCGTCGCGAGCCTCGAGGCGGAGATCGAGGAGGCCGTGGCCGGCTACCCGCAGCTCGCGGGCCGCTCGACGATGTTCCTCACGCACGTGGACCCCACGGACCTGTCCGAGGTGAGCTTCTACACGGCGCACGACACCCGCGCCGCGTTCTTCGAGGACCTGGGCCTGGCGACGCCGGCGAGCGTGGCGGAGGCCTCCGCGAGCAACGACCAGTTCTCCGGCACGGTCAGCGCCGAGAGGGTCGACGTGTTCTCCGACGTCGAGATCATCGTCACGTACGGCGACGAGGAGCTCGTCGCGACGCTCTCGGGCGACCCGCTGCTGTCGCAGATGCCCGCCGTCGCGAACGGCGCCATCGTCTCGCTGCCCGGCTCCGACCCGCTCGGCACCGCCGCCAACCCGACGCCCCTGGCGATCTCGTGGGTCCTCGACGACTACCTCGCGCTCCTGGCGCAGGCGGCCGACGCGAGCGCCACCGCCTCGTGACCCTCCGGTGACCACGACCGCGACGGGTCCCGCGACCCTCGCCGCACCCGGCCCGGCCCTCGCCCTCGTGCGACGGCCGGGCCGCGTGCGTGCCCTGTGGCTCCTCGCCGTGCTCGCGGTGCTGCTCGTCCTCGTGGCGCTGTCGGTGACGGTCGGGTCGCGCGCCGTGGGGTTCGCCGACCTCGTCGCGGGGCTGGGCGGCTCGACGGAGAACCTCGGGCAGGCCGCGGTCGTGAAGCGGGTGCCGCGCACGGTGCTCGCGCTCGTGGCCGGGGCGGCGCTCGGGCTGTCCGGCGCCGTGATGCAGGGGGTCACGCGCAACCCGCTCGCCGACCCCGGGATCCTCGGCATCACGATGGGCTCGTCCCTGGCCGTCGTCGCCGGGATCGCGCTGCTCGGCCTCTCGTCGGCGTCGGCCTACGTGTGGCTGGCGGTCGCCGGGGCGGCGGTCGCGGCCGTGTTCGTGCAGGCCGTGGGCTCGCTGGGCCGCGGTGGTGCGACGCCGTTGAAGCTCGCGCTCGCCGGCGTGGCCACGTCCGCCGCGCTCACCTCCTTCATCACGGCGCTCACGCTGCCGCGCGGGGACATCTCCGCCACCGTCCGCTCGTGGCAGATCGGCGGGGTCGGCGGCGCGTCCTTCACCTCCCTCGGGCAGGTGCTGCCGTTCCTCCTCGTGGGCGCGGCCCTCAGCCTGCTGTCGGCGCGCGGGCTCAACTCGCTGGCGCTCGGCGACGAGACCGCGGCCGGGCTGGGGGAGCGGGTCGCGGTCACCCGCGGCGTGGCGGCGCTGGGCGCCGTGCTCCTCTGCGGGGCCGCGACCGCGGTCACCGGGCCCATCGGCTTCGTCGGGCTCGTCGTACCGCACCTGTGCCGCCTCCTCGTCGGCGTCGACCACCGCTGGCTGCTGCCGTTCTCGGCGCTCACGGGCGCCGGCCTGCTCGTCGCCGCGGACGTGCTGGGGCGCGTCGTCGCCCGGCCGGGCGAGGTCGACGTCGCCATCGTCACCGCCCTCGTCGGGGCGCCGTTCTTCATCCACGTCGTCCGCCGGCAGAAGGTGCGGTCCCTGTGAGCGCGCCGACCACGACGACCCCCCGGCCCGTCGCGTCCGGGCCCCTCCCGCAGGCGTCGACCGCCGCGACCGCGGCCCGGATCGCGGCCGGGCGGCGCGGGCGCCTGCGCCGGCGGAGCGTCGTCGTCGCCGTGCTCGCCGTGCTCGTCGTCGTCGTGCTGCTGGCGAGCCTCATGGTCGGCCGGACCTTCTACGGGCCGCTCGAGGTGCTGCGCGTGGTGGCGGGGCAGGACGTGGACGGGGCGACCTTCACCGTCGGGACGCTGCGGCTGCCGCGCGCGGTGCTGGCGCTCGTCGTCGGGCTGGCGTTCGGCCTGGGCGGCGTCACGTTCCAGACGATGCTGCGCAACCCGCTCGCCAGCCCCGACGTCATCGGCATCACCGCCGGGGCCAGCGCCGCGGCCACGGTCGCGATCGTCGTGCTCGGGCTGAGCGGCACCGCGGTCTCGGCCGTCGCCATCGCCGCGGGGCTGGGCGTCGCGCTGCTCATCCACCTCCTGTCCTCGCGGAGCGGCGGCGCCGGGACGCGCCTGGTGCTCGTCGGGATCGGCGTCGGCAAGATGCTCGAGAGCGTCACCCTCTGGGTGCTCCAGCGCGCCGGGCAGTGGGACCTGCAGGAGGCGCAGCGCTGGCTCACGGGCAGCCTCAACGGCTCCACCTGGGAGGCGACGTGGCCCACGGCGGTGGCGCTGGTGGTCCTCGCGCCCGTGCTCCTCGCGCGGTCGCGCGACCTCGAGGCGCTGCGGCTCGGCGACGACGCCGCGGCCGCCCTCGGGGTCCGGGTCGGGCGGACGCGGCTCGTCGTCGTGGTCGCCGCCGTGGGCCTCATCGCGTTCGCCACGGCCGCGACCGGGCCCATCGCCTTCGTCGCCTTCCTCGCCGGGCCGATCGCGGCGCGGGTCGTCGGGCCGCACGGCTCGCCTCTGCTGCCGGCGGCGCTCGTCGGGGCGCTGCTCGTCCTCGTCGCGGACCTCGTCGGGCAGTTCGCCCTCGGCACCCGGTTCCCCGTCGGCGTCGTCACGGGCGTGCTCGGCGCGCCGTACCTCATCTGGCTCATCGTCCGCACCCACCGCGCCGGAGGCTCCCTGTGACCACCTCGCACACGCTCGTCGCCGAGGGGCTCACGGTCGGCTACGGCGACCGGACCGTCGTGCACGACCTGTCCCTCGTCGTGCCGCCCGGGTCGGTCACCGCGATCGTCGGTCCCAACGCCTGCGGGAAGTCCACGCTGCTGCGCGCGATGGCGCGCCTGCTCGCGCCGCGCGGCGGCCACGTGCTGCTCGACGGCGCCGCCGTCCACCGCACGCCGGCCAAGGCGCTCGCGCGCACGCTCGGCCTGCTGCCGCAGTCGTCCATCGCGCCGGAGGGCATCACAGTGGCGGACCTCGTCGGGCGGGGGCGGCACCCGCACCAGGGCCTGTTCTCCCGGTGGACGCGCGAGGACGACCTCGCCGTCGCGGAGGCGCTGGAGGCCACGGACACGGTGCAGCTGGCGGAGCGGCCCGTCGACGAGCTCTCCGGCGGCCAGCGCCAGCGCGTCTGGATCGCCATGGCGCTCGCGCAGCGCACCGACGTGCTGCTGCTCGACGAGCCGACGACGTTCCTCGACGTCAGCCACGGGGTCGAGGTGCTCGACCTGCTGACGGACCTCAACCGCGCCCGCGGCACGACCGTCGTCATGGTGCTCCACGACCTCAACATGGCGGCCCGCTACGCCGACCACCTCGTCGCGATGGTCGACGGCGCCGTGCACGCGTCCGGCGCGCCCGCCGACGTCCTCACCGAGGCGTGCGTCCGGACCGTCTTCGGCCTCGACTGCCGCGTCGTGGAGGACCCCGTCTCCGGCCGCCCGCTCATGGTGCCGATCGGGCGCCACCACGCGGGCCGGGCCGCGGCGGGCGCGGAGCCGGACGGGGCGGACGGGGCGGACGGGGCCGTCGGGGCCGGCTCCGCCCCCGACGGGGCGCCCGTCCCGGCCGCCGGGGACGTCGCCCTCGTCGGGCGCGGCCGGTAGGCCCCGCCGGGTCCCTCAGCCCTCGACGACCGGCACGTCCGTGAGCCGGAACGGCGCGGAGAGGGGCTCGACGCCGCCGTAGGCCTCCAGGCGGCGGGGGGCGACCTCGACGACGACGGTGTCCGTGCCCGGGTCGGGCCACACGACGCTCAGCACGTACGTGGTCCCGGGGGCGATGCCGTTGAGGGACCGGTCGGTGAGCGGCTCGCGGGTCCCGCGCTCGGCGCTGCGCAGGTAGTCCAGCGGGTAGAGGCGGTTGCTGCCCACCGGGATGGTGAGGTTCGTCGCGGAGTAGACGAGCGTGGGGTCGAAGGCACCGCGCGAGTCCCAGGCGCCCGTGGCCATGGCCGTGAGGGAGAGGTCCGTCGCGCCGGTGTTCGTGATCTCGAGCTCCCCGACGAGGCGCGCGCCCAGCCGGCGCACCTCGGGCAGCCGCACGGTGAAGGTCTGGTCGTCGTCCTGGACGGTGACGCCCTCGGCGCCGGTCCCCACCGGTCCGGCGGGCTCCGCCAGCGCGGCGCCCTCGTCGGCGAGGACGGGCCCCTCGGGGGCTGCGGGCTCCGTCGGCACGAGCACGACCTGGACGCGGCGGTTGGCCGCGCGCGCGGCGGCGTCGCGGCCCTGGGCGACGGGCTCCGACTCGCCGCGTCCCTCGACGGCGACGGTCCAGCCCGACAGGTCGACGAGCTGCGCCAGGCGGGTGCTCACGGCGGCGGCTCGCCGTTGCGACAGGTCGAGGTTGTAGGCCTCGTCGTCGACGTCGTCCGTGTGGCCGACGACGGTGAGCGTGCCGCCCGTGCCGGGCCCGACCTGCGCCGCGAGGGCCGAAAGGGCGCCCTCCGCCTCCGGGCCGAGGGCGTCGGAGTCGCTGGCGAAGAGCACGTCGGAGGACACGTCGACCGTGACCTGCTCCGGCGTCTCCCGCGTGCGCACCTGGCCGCCCAGCGCCTCCGTGAAGCTCTCCACGGGGAGCACCGGCGCGACGTCGACGGGCCCGTCGGCCAGCTCCTCCGGCGGCACCGTCAGGGTTCCGGCGTCCTTCGCGTCCACGACGGGCACGTCGGCGACGGTCCCGCCCTGCGCGAGCACCACGTCGACCGTGTCGCCCTCCGGCACGGCGAAGGCGACGTGGAGGACGTCCACGTCCTCGCCGACGGCCGCCTCCGCGGCCTCCGTGGCGGGGCCGCCCGGGTCCTGGTTCCCCGTCATGACCAGGCGGTCCTCCGCGGTGCGCGCCGCCAGGAGCACCGTGCCGGGCGCCCGGTCGAGGAGCCGGACGCCGTTGGGGCCCACGTTGTTGATGCTCTCGAAGACCTCGAAGAACGCGAACACCAGCGGGGTGTCCTGGGGTGCGGCCGCCAGCCGCAGCACCGCCACGTCGTCGTGGACCGCGAGGGGGCCCACCTCGAGCTCGAGGCGCTCCCCCTCGAGCCAGGTGTCGACGACGACCGGCGCCACCGCTTCGGCCGTCGGGGTGGGGGTCGGCCGCGGCGTGCGCGTGGCGCCCGTGGCCGTGCCCGTGGAGGTGCCCTCGGGCGAGGGGGCGGCGTCCCCGTCGCCCCCGGTGCAGCCCGCGGCCACCAGGGCCACGAGGGCCGCCGTCGCCACCCCGCGCGTGCGGGCGCGTCCTGCCGTGCGTGCCGGTTCCGCCCTCATCGGTGCCCCCTGGTCTCGACCGGGGGCCGACCCTACCGGGGCGGCCGCGGCGGCCGGGGCGGCCGCAGCTCGGCGGCGGGTGCCGGCTCCGCACGGGTGAACCTGGGGGACCGTCACCCGTCCGGCGGTGCTCCGGCGACGAACAGCGTCTGACGGCTCCCGCCCGAGGCCCTGGACGACGGAGTTCAGACATGCGCAAGCGCCTCGCCCTCCTCACCGCCGCGGCGGTCCTCCTGCCCACGGCCGCCGTCGCGGCGGGCGGCGGCTTCCACGCCGACCTCGACCCGGTCCCGCACGACCACGTCGCCGACGGCGGGTCGGACGTGCAGGGCCACGCCGACCTGGCCCTGCGCGGCACGCGGCTCACCATCGACCTGCGCGCCACCGGCCTCACGCCGAACGAGCCGCACGCCATGCACATCCACGGCGAGCTGGCCGCCCTCAACGAGTGCCCGGACCCCTCGGCCGACGCGGACGGCGACGGTCTCATCTCCCTGCAGGAGGCGGCACCGGACTACGGCCCCATCGACGTCTCGCTCACGACGTCCGGCGACACGAGCGCCGCCAGCGGCCTCGCGCTCGAGCGCTTCCCGGTGGCGGACGCGCACGGTGTCGTCGAGTACCACCGCACCGTGACGATCCCGAAGGACCTGTCGAAGAAGCTCGGCGAGCTGCACGTCGTGCTCCACGGCACGGCGCTGCCCGACGGCGACGACACCTCGCTCACCAGCCTGTTCGAGGCCACCCTGCCCGTCGCCTGCGGCACGATCGACCGCAGCGGCGGCGCGCACCTGCGCTGACGCACGACGACGCCCGCCCCCGCCGTGCCGAGCACGGACGGGGGCGGGCGTCGTCGCGCCGGGCCGGAGCCGGCCGACCGGGGCGCGTCAGCGGGCGGCGACCGGGAGGGGCTGCTCGATCTCGGCCGGGGAGCCGGCGCGGGACACCGCCTCCCCGTAGGAGATCTGTCCGGCGTGCACGAGCGCGTTGAGCGACATCTCGAGGGTCTGCATGCCGAACGAGAGCCCCGTCATGATCTGGTTGCGCAGCTGGTGCGACTTGCCCTCCTTGATGAGGTTGCGCACCGGCGGGTTGGCGATCAGCACCTCGTGGGCCGCGACCCGGCCGCCGCCGAGGCGGGGGACGAGGCGCTGGTGGACGATCGCGGTGAGCGTGCTCGCCAGCTGCACGCGGATCTGCGGCTGCTGGTCGGCGGGGAAGACGTCGACGAGGCGGTCGACGGCCTGCGCCGTGTCGTTCGTGTGGAGGGTCGCCAGGACGAGGTGGCCGGTCTCGGCGAGCGTGAGGGCGAACCGGATGGACTCCAGGTCGCGCATCTCGCCGACGAGGATGACGTCGGGGTCCTCGCGCAGGGCGCTGCGCAGCGCGTGGGGGAAGCTCTCCGTGTCGTCGCCGACCTCGCGCTGGCTGACCGCCGAGCGCTGGTGGTCGTGCACGTACTCGATGGGGTCTTCGATGGTGAGGATGTGGCACGCGCGGTTGCGGTTCACCCAGTCGACGATGGACGCCAGCGTCGTGGACTTGCCCGAGCCCGTCGGGCCGGTGACGAAGACGAGGCCCTGCTGCACCGTGCCGAGGTTGCGCACCGCCCAGGGGAGGGCGAGGTCGTCGAACGACGGGATCGTCCGCGGGATGATGCGCAGCGCGACGGCGACGGCGCCCTTCTGACGGTAGGCGTTGCCGCGGACGCGGGCCGTCTCGCGCCAGGTGAAGGAGAAGTCCACCTCCGCGCCGGCGGCGAACTGCTCGCGCTGGCGATCGGAGAGGAGGGCCTCGGCGAGTGCGGCCGTGTCCTCGTCGGTGAGGCGCTGCGCGCCCTGCGGCGGGTGGAGCGAGCCGTCGACGCGCAGCAGCGGCGCGCTGGCAGCGGTGAGGAGCAGGTCCGACCCGCCGGCGGCCCAGAGGGCGGCGAGGAGGTCGTCGACCCGCGGGTCGAGCGCGACGTGCGGCACGGTGGTGCTCCGTCCTGGGGGTGCGTCGATGGGGTGGTGTGCCGACGGCCCGGCGACCGAGGTCGCCGGGCCGTCGGGTGGGGGCTCGATCAGCAGGTGGTGGTGAACTTGCCGCTCGTCGCGTCGAAGGTGACCGTGCCGGTGAAGGTCGGCACCTCCTCGATGTACTTGGCCGTCTTCAGCTGGCCCATGGCAACACCGGTGTCGGTCGTGGAGAGCGCGGGGGTGGCGTTCGAGGCGATGTAGGCAGACTGCGCCACGTTGACCGTCTTGAGGTTCGACTCGCACGCCCGCTTCGTCGCATCGGCGCGGAAGGTGCCGACGCCGAAGACGACGATGCTGGCGAGGATGCCCAGCACGACGATGACGATGAGGAGCTCGATGAGCGTGAAGCCGGACTCGCCGTTCTCGCGCGCCTCGCGCAGGGACCGGGCACGGTTCTGGAGCTGCAGCATGGTGGTGCCTTTCTGGTGATGACGAGCGGGGGTGGGAGCGCCCATTCCTCGACCTCGAGGAATGGTGCGACCGCGTCGGTTTCGCCACTCGCTCCCCGCGGCCCAGGCAACCAGATGGAGGCCGGCGGATCAGTGCGTCACGGTCTGACAGCGAGAACATTAGAAGCCCGGGAGGCGGGAAAGAAGGGCTGAACGGGCGAATACGCGTTGAGGTGCGGTCTCAACGCGTTGAGATCGTCCTCAACGCGCCCGGCTCGGTGATCTGCGCCTCGGAGAAAATGCGGCGACGTCAATACCTCGGGGCGGTGACGAGCCTTTCGGGGAGGGTGAAAAAGGCGCCCGACGCGCAGGAGCGGGGGCCGCTCCTGCGACCACCGCTCCTCCTGCCCGCCGGCGCTCAGCCCAGCAGGTTCCAGCTCTTCACCTCGACCGCGCGGCTGCCGTTGGACGGCACCGGCCACGCGCTCTCGAGCGCCACGGTGGCGCGTCCCACCCGTCGCCAGTCGGCGGAGGGCGGCGCCGCGCTGGCCGCGCACGAGGTGATGCGGCAGGCGTACGCCGTGAGGTTGACGTCGAGGCTCACGCCGCTGCCGGTCTCGTCGGGGATCTCGATGACGGGGCCGACGAAGCCGGCGCTGGGCGTCACGGACACCGCCAGCGACCGCGAGACGATGCCGCTCTTGAACACCTGGCCCGAGACGTTCGTGAGGTTGACGTTGAAGTGGGCGTTCGGCGCGTAGGTGGTGCCCTGGAGGTAGAGGCTCGTCTGCGCGCCGTTCGTCTGGACGAGCGGGCAGGTGAGGCCGGTGGCGACGCAGGTCCCCGCCTCGGTGCGCAGGGACGGCGGCCTCCACTGCAGCCAGAGCTGGGCGGCGTCGAGGTCGGCGGTCCAGAGGGTGTTCCCCCCGCCGGAGCGGGTGGCGTTGACGACCCAGTCCATGCGGAGGTCGGTCAGCCCGTAGCGCCACGTCTCCGCCGCGAGGGCGGTGGTCAGGTTGTAGGTCTGCGTCGTGAGCGTCGCGGAGGCGTTGAGCGCCACGTTCGAGGTGGTCGTCGTGGGCGCCGGCGTCGTCCGCGTCGGGTTCGGCGTCAGCGCCAGGCTCAGCGCGTCACCCGACCGCGTGGCCGTCTCCCGGTGCGTGACCCGCAGCTCGGCAGCCGTGAGGATCGACCCGGCGGGGATCTGGGTGGCGGCGTCCATGCCCGCCAGTCGGAGGGTGGTCGCCTGGTTGCCGCTCGCCGGGCGGGTGATCGTGGTGCTGGCGAGGTTCCCGTCGACGGTGCGCCCCGCGTCCGGAGTCGTGAAGCCGGGGGCCGGTGCCGGTGCGGGCGCGGACGTGGTCGCCGCGACCGAGCCGCGGATCGCGCCGGAGTCGAGGGTCGTCCCGCTCTTCGCGCCGTAGATCACCAGCGAGGGCCGGTCCGTGGCGTACTGCCCGCACAGCTCCATCTTCCCCGCCTGGATGTCCAGCCGGCTGTTGCCGCCGAAGACGAACTGCACGCCGTTGTTGCTCACGGTGGTGGTCAGGGGACTGACGCAGGAGCCCGGGATGGTCGACGGGCCTGCTGCCGTGAGCGTGCCGCCGACGAGGCGCGCGCCGGAGCTGTTGACCGTCCAGACGTTGCTGCCCGTGCTCATCGGCCGGGCCGCTGCGGCGATGGCCGCCATCTCCTCGTTGCGGAAGTCGAAGTAGTAGGTGCCGGGAGTGAAGTGCAGCGGGCGCCCGCAGGTGTTCGACAGGCTGCTCAGGGCCACGGCGTCGTCGTAGTAGCCGGGCTGGAGCTGCACGTTGCCCGAGGCGACGCACGCGGGGACCACGCGATGGACGAGCTGCGCGGGACCGCTGGCCGGCTGCGCGTACGCCGAGGCCAGGGCGGCGCCGCCGGGCTGGCCGGCTCCGGGGTTCGGCGGGATGTCGCCGTCCGTGAGCAGCGCCGGGTCCTTGCCCTCGGGCGGGGTGCCGGCGCTCGGGCAGGTCACCGACACGGTGCTCGTGACGAAGGCCGTGCTGCACGTCCCCGTCGCGAGGACCGGCGCCTCGGTGACGTCGATGCGCGAGCAGTTCGTGCTCGGGCAGGTCGTGCCGGCGACCGCGATGGCGCCGTTGACGTACACGCGGCCCTTGATGCGGAGGATGCCGTTCGACCCCTTCGACAGGGTGGTGCCCGAGCCGCCGAGCGTCAGCACGGCAGAGCCGGGGCGGTTGAGCGCCGTGATGGGGACGACGCCGGCGGACACGCCCGTCCCGGCGACCGGTGAGCACTGGACGCGCACGGAGCCGCTCGTGCCGGGCACGTCCAGGCCGTCCACCGGGCAGGCCGCCGCGGCGTCGGCGTACGACGAGGTGCGCAGCGTGTTGACGGCGACGTCGAGCGCACCCGAGGCGTCCGCCGAGAGGTCCTGGCGGCTCTGCGTCGCGGCGGCGGAGGTGAGGGCGGACTGCGCGTAGCCGAGGATCGCCGTGACGACGAGCCCCACGCACACGACGAAGGCCATGACGAGGACGAGGGACGCACCCTCGTCCCCGCGCGCGCGCCGGCGCAGCGACCGCAGGATCGGGTTCACGGGGTGGTCCTCCTCGTGGCGGACAGGACGAAGGGGTCGCCGCCGCCCAGGCGGGCGAAGGAGACGCTGACGGTGGTGGTGGCGGCCGAGCACGCGGCGGGGGTCCCGGCGGTCGAGCAGGTCACGACGGGCGGCGTGGTGGCGAGCCGCTCGGCGACCGTCTCCGAGCTCGTCGGCGTCCAGGGGTAGGCGGGCGCACCGGCCGTCGTCTGCTCGCACGCGCGCCGGACGACGGACCCCGCGGTGACGCCGCTCGTGGTCGTCGTGGAGAAGACGTAGGACACGACGGTCGTCGTCGGCGTGGGCGGTGTCGCCGTCGGCGAGAAGGACGTCCCGCGGAGCTCGACGGTCGCCGTGCCCGAGCCGCACCGGGCGGCGGCACCGGTCGCGACGTCCGTCGCCCCGGCGACGTCGGTGGCGAAGTACGCGGCGGTGAACTGCTCGTCGCGCGTCAGGTCCAGGCGGTGCTGCGTCTCGTCGTTCACCCGTGCCGTGGAGAGCATGACGAGGGAGAGCGCGGAGAACAGCAGCCCGAGCAGCCCGATGGAGATGATGAGCTCGATGAGCGTGAAGCCCGCCTCGTCGCGTGCCAGCCGCCGGCGCAGCCGCGTCAGCACCCCGGGCCCCCGCTCGCGGCGAGGGCGGCGCACGGGCGCCGGACGACGACGTCGTACGTCGAGGTGAAGCCCGGAGCGGCGGTGGCGGTGGCCGTGAGGGCGAGCCGCACCCGCTGGACGCCCGAGTCCGTGCCGCACGTGCTGCCGAAGGACGTCGTGGACGGGTCCCAGTACTGGACCTCGGTCACGGAGGCGGTGAAGCCGGCCGGGAGCGGCTCGAGCCCGGCGGGGGCGGGGCTGGTGTAGGCCCACGTCGAGCCGGAATAGGTGGCCGTCGTCGCGCACGCGACGTACGTGCTGTCGGTCGTGCGGGCCTGGACGTGCTCCGCCCACGAGCGCAGCAGCGCCTGCGCCTGGATCTGGCGCTCGTCCTGGCTGGAGGCGCGCGCCGCCAGCCCCACGCCCCCCAGGATCGCCGTCACGGCGATGCCGATGATCATGACGGACAGCAGGATCTCGACGAGGCTCTCGCCGGCGTCCCGCCCCCTGCGCCGGCCGGCTGTCACAGCGACGCCGTCCGGAAGATGCCGTACATCGCGGACACGAGCGCGACGGCCACGAAGCCGACGACGCCGCCCATGACGATGATGACGACGGGCTCGATGATCGAGGTCACCTTGGCGACCTTGTAGTCCAGCTCGCGCTCGTAGTAGCCGGCGGCGACCTCGAGCTGGGTGTCAAGCGTGCCCGTGTCCTCGCCGACGCGGAGCATCTGGGAGGCGATGCCCGGGAACAGGCCGGTCGCCGCGATGGGCTGCGCCAGCCCCTCGCCGCGGAGCATCGCGTCGCGGGCGCCGGCCAGCCGGCGCTCGAAGACGAGGTTCTTCAGGCTGCTCGTCGCGACGCCGAGCGCGGTCGGCAGGGCGACGCCCGCATGGACCATCGAGGCCAGCAGGCGCGTGAAGCGCTCGATCTTGGAGTAGCGGATCGCCTCGCCGACCACCGGGATCCTCAGTTGGATCCGGTGCAGCAGGTGGCGCCCGCCCGTGGTGCGGGACGCGACGAACGCGCCGAGGGCCAGCACGGCCAGCACCGCGACGATGAGCCACCACCACGAGCCGAGGAACCGGGTGGCACCCAGCAGCATCCGCGTCGCCAGGGGCAGCTCCGCGTCGAGGGAGGAGAAGAAGTCCTCGAACTTCGGCAGCACGAACACGCTCAGCACGACGATCGTCCCCAGTGCCATGACGAAGACGATCGAGGGGTAGGTCAGCGCCGTCTTGATCTTGCGCCGCGCCTCCACGTCCCGCTCGATGTAGGAGGAGAGCTGGTCCAGGACGGTGTCGAGCTTCCCGGTGAGCTCGGCGGAGCGCAGGATGCCGCGGTACCAGTCGGGGAAGTCGTCCGGGTGCTTGTCGACCGCCGCCGAGAGCGTCAGGCCCTGGCGCAGGTCCTCGCCGACGGCCTCGAGCACGCGGCGCACGGCGGAGGACGCGTTCTCCTCGCCGATGGTGCGGATGGCCTCGAGGATCGGGATGCCGGCCCGCAGGAACGCCGAGAGCTGGCGCGAGAGGTGCATGAGCTCGGCCGGCTTGATGCGCGGCGGCGTCAGCTCCATCTGGAGCACGCTCTTCTTCGGCTCGATCTTCGTCACGCGCAGCTGGCGCTGCACGAGCGCCATCCGCGCGGCGGCCAGCGTGGGCGCGTCGTGCGTGCCCTTGCTCGTCGCGCCGTCGGGCGCCAGTGCCACGTAGGCGAACTTCGGCATGGTGGTCCCTGCCCTCAGATCATGTAGATGGAGCGGAGGATCTCGGCGATGGTCGTCTCGTCCCTCTCGACGAGGTGGATGCCGCCGTCGCGCAGCGGGACCAGGCCCTGGCTGATCGCGAGGCGGCGCATCTCGTCGTGCGACGGGTTGGGCCGGACGAGGAGCTCGCGCATCTGCTCGGTGACGGTGAGCAGCTCGTACACGCCGACGCGGTCCGAGTAGCCCGTGCGCGAGCAGTAGTGGCAGCCCTCGCCGACCCAGAAGCGGTCCTTCGAGGGGCCTCCGCTGGCTCTGTAGAACGCGAGCTCGTCGGCCGTCGGCTCGTACGGCACGCGGCAGTAGGAGCACATCTTGCGCACGAGGCGCTGGCCGACGACCCCGACCACGGAGGAGGCGACGAGGAACGCCTCGATGCCCATGTCGAGGAACCGGTACAGCGCCGCGACGGAGTCCGTCGCGTGCAGCGACGAGAGCACGAAGTGGCCGGTCAGCGCCGACTGCACGGCGATGCGCGCGGTCTCCACGTCCCGCATCTCGCCGACGAGGATCATGTCCGGGTCGTGCCGCAGGATCGACTTCAGGCCCGCCGCGAAGGTGACGCCCGCGGCCTCGTTGATCTGGATCTGGTTGATGGAGGAGAAGACGTACTCGACCGGGTCCTCGATGGTCGTGATGTTCCGGTCCGCGTCGTTGACCTCGGACATCGAGGCGTAGAGCGTGGTGGTCTTGCCCGAGCCCGTGGGGCCGGCGCAGATGACCATGCCGTAGGGCGAGCGGATCATCTTCGCGAACGCCTCGTGCGTGGCCGGCGGCATGCCCAGGTCGCGCAGGCGCTTGACGGAGCGGCTCTTGTCGAGCAGCCGCATGACGACCTTCTCGCCCCAGACGTTGCCCATCGTCGCGACCCGGATGTCGATGCCGCGGCCGTCCACCGTCGTGGCGATCTGACCGTCCTGCGGCCGGCGTCGCTCGACGATGTTCATCCCGCCCATGATCTTGATGCGGCTGGCGACGGCCGGGCCCATCTCCGCGGGCAGCTCGAGCACCTCGTGCAGGGCGCCGTCGATGCGGTAGCGCACCCGCACCCGCCCGTCCTGCGGCTCCACGTGGATGTCGGAGGCGCGGTCCCGCAGGGCCTGCGTGATGATCGCGTTGACGACCCGGACGACGGGGGCGTCGTCGGCGCTGTCGTCGACGTCCGTGCGGTGCACGACGGTGCGGACCTCGGTCGTCGCGGAGAACGCCGCGACCTGGTCGCCCACCGCGGAGAGCGCCCGGAAGGTCGAGTCGATCGCCCGGCGGACCTCGGACGCGGCGCCGACGAGGAGCTGGGCCGGCCGACCGAGCGCCACGAGGACCTCCTCCGCGACCTCCGGCGAGGGGTCCGACAGCGCGACCTGCACGCGGCCGTCGGGCAGGACGGTCAGCGGGATCGCCTGGAGGCTGCGGGCGCGGCTCTCGCCGAGCAGCTCGGCGACCTCCGGCTCGGGTGCCTGGTGCGTGAGGTCGGCCAGCTCGAGGCCGACCTGCTCGGCCAGGGCGCGGGCCAGGTCGCGCTCGGTGACGACGCCCATCTCCGTGAGCAGGGCGCCCAGGCGCCGACCGGTGGCCTGCTGCTGGTCCAGCGACTCGTCGAGCGTGCCCTCGCTCAGGGCGCCGTTGCGGACGAGCAGCTCGCCGAGCAGGGTGCCGTACCGCGCGACCGGTACGCCGCCGGCGACGGGACCGGTGGCCCCGGCGCCCGGGGCGGAGTTCGCGGGCACGGGCATGTCGGTGCCGGCGGGCTGCCCGCGGCGACCCGTGCGGCTCTCCGTGGTGACGCGGCCGAAGGCCATCGCGGTCCCACCCTTCTCGTGTCCACGGCCCACAGTCCGTCGCGGGCGACGGTGCGCGGTCTGATCGGTCCTATCGGCGTGCGGTGCGTGCGGCGCGGTCGTCGGCGCCGGGTTCATCCCGTCGGGGACGCGGACGGGTGAGGCTCGGGGTGCGGGGTCGTGCCGGGCGTCGTGCGGTGGCGGTTCCCGCTCAGGGGGTGCCGGCGAGGAGGGTCACCGGCACGGGGCAGTCCGGGCACCGCTCGGCGGCGCGGCCGGCCTGCTCGAGCGCGCTGCGCATCCGTCCGCTCTCGAGGAGCGCGTGGCCCAGCTCGCGGTCGGCGCGGTCGGCGCGGTGGCGCTCCGCGGCGGCGGCGCGGCGCAGGGCGACGAGCTCCTGCTCCAGCACCCGGTGGCAGCCGGCGGGGCGGTCGTCGCCGGGATCCGGTGCGGAGGCCGTGCTGGCGGACGGGCCCCGCGGCGTGCGGGCGTCCGCGGCGGCGCGCTCGTCGAGCGCCCGCCGGCTGAGCCGCCACTCGTAGCCGCGGACCCCGCGCACCTTGTACGCGGGGATCTCGCCCCGCCCGACCCGCCGGCGCAGCGTGGTGACCGGCACGTCGTAGACCCGGGCGGCCTCCGTGAGGGAGAGGTCGCGGGTCGCGTCGTGGTGGGCCATGGCGGCTGCGCTCCTGGCTGGACGGGCGGACGGGGAGAGGGTGCGGGCGGCGGGGCCTCCGGGGGCTGGAAGGCCCGCGCCGCCCGCGATCAGGGGCGTCAGGCGACGCAGCCGCCGAGCGCGATCTGCGCGTCGATGGCGGCGATCTGACGGATCACGTCGAGGCGCTGGGCCTCGAGCGTGGTGAGGCGGGCGGCGGCGGCGGTCTCGGCCGTCTCCGCGCTCGCGAGGTCCTCGCGCAGGTCCGCGACGACGTCCTCCTGGACGGCCACGGCGGCCGCGGCCGAAGAGAGCTTCTCCTGGAGCGCGGCGAGCTCGTTCTCCTTCGCCGTCACCTGGCCGTCGAGCGCGTTGAAGCGGTCGAGGAGGTCGCCGACCTGGGCCTCGAGGCCCTTCACGACGCCCTGCTGCGCCGTCACGACGCCCGACAGGCGCTCCGCCTCGGCGGACGCGGCGGCGAGCTCCTGCTCCAGGCCGGCGACGCCGTCCTGGGCGGCGACCACGGCCTGGGCGGCGGCCGTCGCGGTCGTCCGCTGGGCGGCGAGGTCGCCCTCGGCGGCCGAGAGCGCCGTCCCCGCCGCGGACACCGCGGCCTGCGCGGCCTGGTCGTCCGAGGTGGCCTCGTCGAGCACCTCCTGCGCCGCGGCCAGGACCGAGCGCTGCTCCGCGACGGCCGCCTCGGCAGCCGTGACAGCCGCCTGTGCGTCGGCCGCCACGCCCTGGAGCCGGACGACCTCGCCCTGCCGGCCGAGGACGGCCGCGTCCGCGGCGTTCTTGCCGGCGATGGCGGCGTCGAGGTCGGCCTGGGCCCGTGCCGTGACCCCCGTGGCCGTGGAGAGCGCGGCCGTGAGGGTGTCGAGCTCGACCGTGAGGTCCTGGAGCTCGGCGGTCGCCGTCGTGATCTCCGCGGTCTTGTCGACGAGCGTGGTCGTCGTCGTGGTCTTCTGCGTCTCCAGCGCCTTGATCTGGTCCCGCAGCACCTGCTTGCGCTGGTCCGCGTTGCCCTTGATCGCGTCGAGCTCCTTCTGGAGCACGGCGATCTGGTCGACCACGGCCTGGTTGGTCACCGTCGTGGTGACGTAGGTCGGGGTCTTCAGCGTGGCGAGCTCGGCCTGCTTCGCCGCGACCGCAGCCGCCTTCGCGTCCGCCGCGGACTTCGCGGCCGCCTGCGCGGCCGTCGCGGTGCTGAGCGCGGCGCGCGCGTCGGTGACCTTCCCGGCCGCCACGAGGGCCGCGGCCTCGGCCTGAGCGAGGTCCGCCTTGGCGCCCTGGACGGCGGTCTGCGCCGTCGTGAGCGCCTGGGTCGCCGTCTCGGCCGTGGCGAGGCGCTCGACGAGCAGAGCGTTCGCGTCGTCGACCGCGTCCGCGGCGGTCTCCACCGCTTCGGAGGTGCCGTCGGCGGTCTCGACGGCGGCGGTGAGCCGGTCGGTGGCGACCTGCACGGCGGCAACCTGGGCGTCGACGGCCGCGTCCGCGGCGAGCGAGGCCTTCTTCGCCGCGTCGAGCGTCATCTGGGCGGCGGTGAGGCGGCCCTGCACCGCGGCGACCTCGCGGTCGGCGGCGGCCTTCGCGTCCACGAGCCGGCCGAGCTCGGCCGTCGCGGTGTCCAGGCGGCCCTGCGTCGCCGTCAGCTGCGCCTGGGCGGCGTCCTGGGCGGACGAGAGGGTCACGAGCTCGGACTGCGCGGCGGCGATCCCGGCGTTCAGCTCCGTCACCGTCGAGGTGCGGCGCTCGAGCTCGGCGGCGCCCTCGTCGATCCTGCGCTGCAGCGCGGCCTCGGCCGCGTCGAGCCGGGCGATCTCCGCCTTGGCGGCCGTGATCTGGGACTCGAGCGAGCTCTTCTGCGCGACGAGCGCCGCCTTCGTGGCCTGCAGCGCGGCGATGAGCGCCGCGTTCTGCCGGGCGGCCGCGAGGAGCAGGTTCGGCTGCACGGAGCCCCGGACGGCGAGCTGGTTGAGGACGCCGTTGCAGGCGCCGACCGTCGTGGTGGTGGTCGTCGTGGCGGCGGAGGCCGGCGCGGCGACGGCGAGGCCTCCGGCGAGCAGCGTGGGCAGCAGGAGGGCCGCGGCGATACGGCGGGCGGGACGGGCGGTGACGGGCATGAGGGAATCTCTCCTCGACATCGGTGGCGAAAGCCCCCCGAAGGTGGAGGGCATGACACCGCGTCGGTTTCGCTACTCGCTCCTCGGGGGCAAAGCGACCAGAATTCAGCGCCCCGGATCAATGCGTCACGGTCTGTCGGTTAGAACAGTAGGCGGCGTCCCCGCGCCCGCCTACGTCCGTCCGGGGGACAACGCGTTGAGATCCGCCTCAACGCGTTGAGGTCTTCTCAACGCCTGCCGATGCGCGGCGGCCCCGCCGGGCGGGGGCGAGAACGGCCGCACCGCATTCCGCACCCTGGCACGGGATCAGGCGCCGGAGGTCTCCGCGAGCAGCCGCACGGCCGCGGCCCGGTCCTTCACCCGCAGCTTCTTGAGGATCGTCGAGACGTGCGTGCGGACCGTCACCTGCGCGACGAAGAGCCGCCCCGCGATCTCCTCCGTCGACAGGCCGAGGGCCAGGTGGTCGAGGACCTCCTTCTCCCGCGGCGTGAGGGCGTCCGTCGCCCGGCGCGGGCCGAGCCCGAGCACCCGTCGCGGCTCCGCGCGGAACTGCTGCACCACCTTGAGCACGAGCCAGGGCGGCAGCGCGGCCTCGCCGGCCAGCACCCCCCGCAGCGCGCCGACCACGCGGTCCGGCCCCAGGTCCTTCGGCAGGTAGCCGACCGCGCCCGCCCGCAGCGCCGCGAACAGGTCCTCGTCGTCCCGCGACGCGGTGAGCATCACCACGGGCGTGCCGGGCAGCTCCTGCGTGATCTCGGCGGCGGCGAGGATGCCGCTGCCCGGCATGTGGATGTCGAGGAGGCAGACGTCCGGCCGGGTGGCGAGCGCCGCGGCGACCGCGCCGGGCCCGTCGGGGGCCTCGGCCACCACGACGCAGCCGCCCTCCTCGAGGGCCTCGCGCACGGTCTCGCGCGTGGGGGCGTGGTCGTCCGCCACCAGCACCCGGAGGGGCGCAGCAGCGCCCGTCCCGGCGGCGCACGTGGCCCGCGTGCCCGTCATGCCCGTACCACCCGCACGGTCGTCCCCTCTCCCGCGGCGGACGCCACGGCCAGCACGGCGCCGACCTCCTCGGCCCGTTCCCGCATGCTCGTCAGCCCGAACCCGCCGCTGCGGCGGGCCTCGGGGCCGCCCACGGCGAAGCCCCGGCCGTCGTCCGCCACCGTGAGCTCCAGGGGCGCGGCGGCGAGCCGCACGTCGAGACGCGTGGCGGCGCCGTGGTGCACGGCGTTGCGGACGGCCTCGGCCGCGATGCGCAGGATCGCCTCCGTCGTGCGCTCGTCCGCGCCGGCGTCCTCGTCCAGCACGGCCACCACCTCGACGTCGTACCGCGCGGCCATCTCGTCGAGCGCTCGGCGCAGCGCCACGGGCAGCGGCTCGTCGCCCACGCTCGTGAGC
The DNA here is from genome assembly GCF_004123805.1 of Cellulomonas endophytica. GTDB lineage: Bacteria > Actinomycetota > Actinomycetes > Actinomycetales > Cellulomonadaceae > Cellulomonas > Cellulomonas endophytica. The sequence goes on from NZ_RWJX01000026.1 coordinate 25,217, forward strand.
GCGCTCAGCGCGCGGCGGGACTCGTCGACGGCGCGACCGGCGGCGCCGACGATCCGCCCGACGGTCACGAGGTCGTCCGGGCGAGCCGCGAGCCGCCGGGACTGCGACGAGATGTAGGCGAGCTCCTGGAGCAGGCCGTCGTGCAGGTCGCGGGCCAGGCGGCGGCGGTCCTCGAGGACCGCCGCGCGGGCCCGTGCCCGCCAGAAGGTGGTGATCTCGCCGGCGGCGCCGACCGCGAGGCACCCGTAGGCGGCCAGGCGCAGGACGTCCCCGGTGTACAGGTACTCGGAGTACAGGGAGGGGAGGAGCATGTAGTGCACGCGCGCGAAGGCGGACAGGACGCACGAGGCGGCGACCCAGCGCAGCAGCGCGTCGCCGGTGCGGTCGGACTGCCGCGCGAACGCCGCGGCGGCGACCGCGAAGAGGACGATGCCGGCGGCCTGCGTGCCGAGCAGCACAGGGTGGGCGACGAGCATCGGGCGGGTGGCGTCGCCAGCCCGGAGCGGGTCGACCGCGGCCGGCAGCAGGTGGCCCCACACGACCCCGACCAGCCCGATCGCGAGCAGGAGCGCCACGACGGCCCCGGTGGTGGCGACGCCGGCCCGACGGGGCACCCGGCGGGCACCGGTGGCGAGCGCGGCCGTGGCGTAGACCACGGTGCTCACGAAGCGCACCGTCAGCGGCGCCCACCGGTCGAGGTCGGCCGCCCAGCCGTCGGCGAGGGCGTCGGGCAGCGCGGTGAGGAGCAGGTTCGCTACGGCGACGGACGCCAGCGCGAGGGTGAGCAGGAGGTCCTGGAGGCGGCGCCCCTCACGGAAGCGGCCGTAGAGGAGGAAGGCGACGAGGACGGCGACGACGGCGGTGAGCGTCTCCAGCATGACGTGGAGCGCGGGCGCGGAGTAGACGAACGGGACCTCGCGGGAGGCGACGACGACGACCGTGAGCACCGCGGCGACGGCGGCGGTCGCAGCGGCGAGGGTGCTCGCACGTCGGCGAGCGGCGTGGTCGCCCATGACCCTCATGTCGGGACCGTAGGCACCGGCGCGAGGGGAACCGCCCCCGGGGGCCGGTTTCTCACCCCTCCGCCGGTCCGGGACCATCCGTCCGGGTGATCGACCGGCACCGTTGACGCCGTCCGGGAGCGCTCCTACGGTCGGGGTACCGCTCCGCCCCCGAGGCGGCGACCCCCGTCCACCGTCGTACCGGGCCGCCGCAGCAGCAGGACGACGACGTCCCGGGGACGGGTACCCACTCGGACAGGAGCACAGCATGCGCATGCCCTCCCTCCGGCGCGCCCTCGTGGGCGCCGCCCCCCTGGCCGCCACGGCCCTCCTCGTCGCCGGCGCCCCCACCGCGGCGCCGGCCGCCGACACCGCGGAGGCCTTCGCGGCCGCCGCCGCGAACGAGCCCACCGTCGCGGTGGAGCCGTTCGGCACGACGCCCGACGGCGAGGCCGTCGAGCGGTACACCCTCACCAACCGCGGGATGACCGTCCGGGTCCTCACCTACGGCGGCATCATCCAGAGCCTGGAGGTGCCCGACCGCGACGGCCTCCCCGTGAACGTCGTCCTCGGCTTCGAGGACCTCGCCGGCTACGTCGCGAGCAACAACCCCGGGCCCTACTTCGGCGCGATCATCGGCCGCTACGGCAACCGCATCGCCGAGGGCCGCTTCGAGCTCGACGGCGAGACCTACCAGCTGCCGATCAACAACGACCCGAACTCCCTGCACGGCGGCGACGACTCCTTCGACAAGAAGGTGTGGGACGCCGAGGAGGTCCGCGGGCCGCGCAGCGTGGGCCTGCGCCTGTCCTACACGAGCGCCGACGGCGAGGAGGGGTACCCCGGCGAGCTGGACGTGGAGGTGGAGTACACCCTCACGCACCGCAAGGAGCTCGAGATCCGCTACACCGCGACGACGGACGCGCCGACGGTCGTCAACCTCACCAACCACACCTACTGGAACCTGGCCGGCGAGGGCTCGGGCACGATCCTCGACCACACGCTGCGGCTCAACGCCTCGGCGTACACCCCGGTCGACGCGACCCTCATCCCCACCGGCGAGCTGGCGCCCGTCGCGGGCACCCCCATGGACTTCCGGCAGCCGACCGCGATCGGCGACCGGATCCGCGAGCCCTTCGAGCAGCTGCTCTTCGGCCAGGGCTACGACCACAACTGGGTGGTCGACCGCGGCAGCGCGGGCGACGACGAGCTCGTGCTCGCCGCGCGGCTGAAGGACCCCGTCAGCGGACGGACGATGCGGATGCTCACGACGGAGCCCGGCATCCAGTTCTACTCGGGCAACTTCCTCGACGCGACGCTCGTCGGCACCGGCGGGCAGGTCTACCGCCAGTCCGACGGCCTGGCGCTGGAGACCCAGCACTTCCCGGACTCGCCGAACCAGCCCGCCTTCCCCAGCACCGTGCTGCGGCCGGGGGAGACCTACGCGACGACGACGGTGTTCGACCTGGGGCACTCCCGCGGCTGGTGACCGGAGGGACCGCCGGGGCCGGGGCCCGGGACGTCAGGGGGCGTCCCGTGCCCCGGCCGCGTCCCGGCCCGGTCGGGGCGTGACCGGCGGCCCGGGGGGCTCCGCGACCGTCGCCGCGACGAGGTCCGGGAGGCGGAACGGCAGGAAGTGGTCGCAGTCCACCTGCCGGACGTCGTCGACGGGGGGCGGCACGAGCAGGGCCGCGCCGCGGGGCAGGAGGGTGTCGTCGCGGCCGAGCAGCACCGTCGTCGGGACGTCGTGCCACCCGGCGACGGGGATGGGCTCGCCCGTGGTGCCCTGCGAGGCGGGACGGCGGCGCGCCAGTCGGGCCCGGACGTGGGCGGGGAAGGTCGCCGCCCCGCCCCGGGTGGTCCACCACTCGTGGTCGAGGACGCACGTGCCGTCGTCGAGCACGTGGACGTGGTCGGCGCGGTCCCGGGAGCGGTCGCGGCGCTCGCCGGGGCGGGGGTGCTCGGGCAGTGCCGCGACGTGCACGAGCCGGTCGGGCGGGGCGTCCCCCCAGCTCGCGACCGTCGCCACCGTCCCGCCGTAGGACCAGCCCACGAGCACGACCGGCCGCCGCGCGGCCCGCAGCCCGCGCACGACGACCCGGACGGCCTCGGCGTCCGCGGCCAGCCCGGCGTCGGGCGCGCGGTGCGAGGGCAGGTCGGGCGTGCGGACGTCCCAGCCGCGCGCCTCCAGCGCCGCGGCGACCCACGTCCAGTCGGACGGCGACCCCCAGAGCCCGTGGACGAGCACGGCCGTCCCCTCGTGCGACGGCCCCGTCGCCCCCACGGCCATGGCCGACGAGGCTACGCGTCGCCCGCCGCCGCGTCCGCCCGGACGGGTGAAGGGGACGAGGCGGCGGCCGCCGCGGCCGGGCCGGCGACGCCGCCGCGGCGCCCGGTGCCGGCCCGGCCGGACGGGGTCGCGCCGCGCGGCCGCCCCGTGCGGCGGTCAGCCCTCGCCCGGGGGCACGTGCTCGGTCACGTCGTCGTACGACGCCTCTCCGGCAGGCGCGGACGGGGCGTAGACGAGCCGCACGACGCCCGTGGGGAACACCTCCGACCGCAGCAGCCGCAGGGGGTAGATCGCGTCGCCCTCGTCGAAGAGCCGCTCGCCCTTGCGCGCGGCGACGGGGTGCACGAGGAGGCGCAGCTCGTCGAGCAGACCGGCCGCGAGCAGCTGCCGGACGACGGAGACGGACCCGGCGACGAGGACCTTCGAGACCGCCGGGTCCTCCTTCAGGCCCCGGACCACCGCGGCGAGGTCGCCCTCGACGGCCTCGACGTTGCGCCAGCCCAGGTCGCGGCCGGAGCGGGTGGCGACGACCTTGCGGGTGTCGCCCAGCTGCCGCGCGAACCCGGCGTCCTCGCCGCCGGCGGCCTCGCGCTCCGGCCAGGCGCCGGCGAAGCTGTCGTAGGTGACGCGGCCCAGCAGCAGGACGTCCGCCCCCTCGTAGTCCTCGCCGACGGCCGCCCCCATGTGCTCGTCGAAGTAGGGGAAGTGCCACGCGGGGTCGATCTCGACCACGCCGTCGAGCGCGCTGAACAGGGTGGAGACGATCGTCGCCATCGGTCACCTCTCGGTCGGGGGGAGCCGCACGGTACGGCCCCGCCCCTTCCGACCGTGGTCCCGCCCGGTTCTCATCGGCCGCGGGACGCCCGCCGGTGCCCGGGCGGCGAGGCCGGTCGGACGCGCATCCGTGCCCCCGGGGGTGGGGGAGGTGACCGCGGTGCGGGCCCGGAGGAGCCGGTCCGGTTCGTCCCGTCTACGATGCCGCCTGCAAGTGGTCCAGGTGCGGTACCCGGGAGCGTGGTCGTGGCGCAGTCCTCCGGAGCGGAGCCCGTCGGCGCAGCCGCGGCCCCCTCCTCCGCGGCGCGCCCGGCGGGCGGCGTCGGCGCGGGCGCCGCCGCGCCCGTGGACGACGAGGCCCGTCGGCTGTCCGCGTGGGCGCGGGGCGCCGCGCTCGACCGGCTCGTCGGGCTCGCGGTCCGGATCCTCGACGCGCCCGCCGCGCAGGTCTCGCTGCTCGGGGAGCGGGAGTTCGTGGTCGCCTCGGCGGGGACGGCCGACGGCGCGGGGACGAGCACGGCGCTGGACCGGTCGGTGTGCGCGCGTGCGGTCGCCTCCTCGACGGAGCCCTTCGTCGTGGCCGACGCCGTGCACGACGGGCGCGTCGAGGACATGGAGTCGGTGCGGGACGGAACGGTCGGGGCGTACCTCGGCGTGCCGATCGTGCGGCAGGACGGGCACCTCGTCGGGTCCCTGTGCGTCTACGGGCCGGGGGCGCGGGGGTGGTCGGAGGCGGACGTGGTGCTCCTGCGCGCGCTCGCCGAGGCGTGCGCGGACGAGCTCGAGCTGGCCTCCGTGACCGCGGGCTACGGGCTCGACCGGCTGCGCTGGGAGCTCGCCGTCGCCGCGGGCGGGGTCGGCAGCTTCGACTGGGACCTGCACACGGGCGAGCTCGTGTGGGACGACCAGCTGCTGGCGCTCTTCGGGCTCGCGCGCGAGGAGTTCGGCTCGACGATCGAGGCCTTCAGCGCGCGGGTGCACCCCGACGACCGGGTCCGCGTGACGGAGGCGCTGCAGGACGCCATCGCGACGTGCGGCGGCTACGAGGCCGAGTACCGCGTGCTGCTGCCCGACGGCGACCGCATCTGGGTGCAGGCCCGCGGCGCGGCGCTGCCCGGGCCGGACGGCACCGCGAGCCGCGTGCTGGGCGTCGCCTGGGACACGACGGCCGGGCGCGCGGCGGACGCGCGGCTCGCGCGGCTCCTGGAGTCCATGTCGTCCGCCTTCTACTCCGTGGACCGCGAGTGGCGGTTCACCTACGTCAACGGCGAGGCGGAGCGCCTCCTGGGCCGCCCGCGCGAGGAGCTGCTCGGCGGCGTCCTGTGGGACCTGTTCCCGGCGGCCGTGGACGGGCCCTTCGAGGAGCACTACCGGCGCGCCGTCGCCACGGACGAGGCCGTGTCCTTCGAGGCGTACTACCCGCCGCCGCTGGACGGCTGGTACGAGGTCCGCGCCTGGCCCTCGCCCGACGGGCTCTCCGTCACCTTCATCGAGGTGACGGCCCGCCGGGCCGCGCAGGAGGCGGCCGAGGCCGCCCGCGACGAGGCCATGCGGGCCAGCCGCCGGCTCGAGCTGCTCGCACGGGTCAGCGAGGACCTCAGCGGGTCCTTCGAGGACATCGACGACGCGCTGCGGCGGCTCGCCCGGCACCTGGTCCCGACCATCGCGGACTGGTGCATCGTCTCCCTCGTCGACGAGCACGGGCTGCGGGACGTCGCGACCTGGCACGCCGACCCGGACGCGCGGCCGCTGCTCGAGCGCTACTCCGCGAGCCGGCTCGCCGCCCTGGACACCGGCCGGTCCGTGCTCTCGCGGGCGCTGGAGAGCGGCGAGCCCGAGCTCGTCGCGGCGCCGGCCGTGGAGACGCTGGCCGCGATGCTGCGCGACGAGCAGGCCCGCGCCCTGATCCGGGAGCTGGCGCCGCACACGGGCGCGGTGCTGCCCCTGCGGGCCCGCGGACGCACCATCGGCGCGGTGACCCTCGCGCGGGGGCTCGGGCGACCCCCGCTGCTGGGCGACGACCTCGCCACGGGGCTGCAGGTCGCGGGGCGCGCGGCGCTGGCGCTCGACAACGCCCGCCTGTACGGCGAGCAGCACCTCATCGCGGAGGGCCTGCAGCGCACGCTGCTGTCGGCGCCGGTCGAGCCCGACCACGTCGAGGTCGTCGTGCGGTACGCGCCGGCCTCGCGCGCGGCGGAGGTCGGCGGCGACTGGTACGACGCGTTCATGCAGCCGGACGGCGCCACGGTGCTCGTCATCGGCGACGTGGTCGGCCACGACATCGACGCCGCCGTGCAGATGAGCCAGGTGCGCAACCTCCTGCGCGGCATCGCCTACGCGACGGGCGTCACCCCGGCGGCGGTGCTCTCCACGCTCGACGCCGCCCTCACCGGGCTCAAGGTGGGGACGACCGCCACGGCCGTCGTCGCCCGGCTGGAGCAGGACGCCGACGCGCGGGACCGCGGCACGCGGCGGCTGCGCTGGTCGAACGCGGGGCACCTGCCGCCGCTGCTCCTCGACCCCGCGGGCGGGGCGCGCTACCTCGCCCCCCGCGGCGGTGACCTGCTCCTCGGCATCGCGCCCGAGCGGCCCCGCCACGACCACCTCGAGGAGCTCGTGCCCGGCACGACCGTGCTCCTGTTCACGGACGGCCTCGTCGAGCGGCGCGGGGAGGACCTGCGGATCTCGCTCGAGGGCCTGCGCACGGCGTCGGCCGAGCTCGCGCGCGACGGCAGGCCCCTGACGGCGCTCGTCGACGCCGTGCTCGAGCGGGTCCTGCCCGCGCGGCTGCAGGACGACGTCGCCGTCGTCGGCGTGCGGCTGCACCGCGAGGACCAGGCGCGGCCCGCCGAGGCCGGCCCGCGTTCCACGCCGCCGCTGCCGGTCCCGCCCGTGCCCGCGCCGCCGGCGGCGCCCGCGGCGTCCGCCGGCCACGCCGTGGCGGCTCCCCTGGGCGAGGCCGGCACCGTCCCCGTCGGCGCCGCGGAGGGCGCATGAGCCGCCCCCGAGGAGACGCCCGCGCGGCGGTCGACAGCGGCATCGCCGAGGCGCGCCCGCCGCGGGCGACGCCCGTCGGGAGCTGGCGGGTGGGCTCGGCCCGCGACCTGACCTCCATGCGCGCGGGGCTGCTCGAGGCGCTCGCCGCGGCGGCGCCGGACGGCGGGCACGCGCTCGACGAGCACGTCGTCCTCGTCGCCTCCGAGCTCGCGACGAACGCCCTGCGGCACGGCGCGCCCCCCGCGCACGTGCGGCTCCTGAGCGGGCGCGGCGCCCTCGTGCTCGAGGTCGCGGACGGCGACACCGAGCGCGTGCCGGTGCTCGCCGGCCGGCGCACGGCCGGGGCGGGCGGCTTCGGCCTCGTCATCGCCGAGCGGGTGGCCCGGGACGTCGGCTGGTACCGCGCCTCGGGCGCGAAGCACGTCTGGGCGCTCTTCCCCCTCGGCTGAGCCGGGGCCCGCCCCGGCGGCCGGGCCAGGTCAGCGGGCCCGTCAGCGGGCCCGTCAGCGGGCGGGTCAGCGAGCCGGGACCGCGGTTCCCCGTCGCGCGGCGACGGCGGCGGCCACGTCCTCCGTGACGAGGTCGCCGTTCAGCCCGGCGCCGGCCAGCAGCCCGGCACCGGCGGCGACGGCGACCATCGCCGCCAGGTCGTCCACGTTGCCCGCGGCCCAGACGCCGGGCACGGGGGTCCGCCCCGTCGGGTCGGCCGGCACGACCGGGGCGCCCATGGGGTGCTCGACGAGCGTCCCGCCCAGCGCGGTGTAGAGCCCGCCGCGGGCGACGAACCGCGGGGCCACGGCGACGGCGTCGACGGCGACCTCGCGGCCGCCGGCGAGCACGACCGCCCGCAGCACGCCGCTCTCGCTGCGCAGCCGCTCCACCGGTCCGTCGACGACGGCCACGTCCCGGGCGGCCAGCGCCTCCCACGCGTCCGCGTCGAGGTCGGGCGCCGTGTGCGTCAGCAGGGTCACGTCCGGGGTGAGCTGGCGCAGCAGCAGCGCCACGTGCACGGCCCGCGCGGAGGTGGCGAGCACGGCGACCCGGCGCCCGCGGACCTCCCACCCGTGGCAGTAGGGGCAGTGCAGGACGGCCCCGCCCCAGTGCTCCGCCACCCCCGGCACGTCGGGCAGCTCGTCGACGAGGCCCGTCGCGAGCAGCACGCGCCGCGCGCGCAGCGTCCGCCCGGACGCCAGGTCCACGACGAACCGCGGGGCCTCGGGCCGGTCGTCGGCGGCACGGCGGGCCGCGACCACCCGGTCGTCGAGGACGACGGCGCCGTAGCCCTCGGCCTCCCGGCGGCCGTCGGCCAGGAGCAGGCGGGGCGGCACCCCCTCCCGGCCGAGGAGGTTGTGGGCGCCCGCGGCGGGTGCGTTGCGGGGCTCGCCGGCGTCCACCACCGTGACGCGTCGCAGGGACCGGGCGAGGGCGACGGCGGCGGCGAGGCCGGCGGGGCCGCCGCCGACCACGACGACGTCGAGGAGGTCGGCCTCGCGGGGCCGGTCGGGGGAGGGCCGGTCGGGGGAGGGGCGGTCGGGGGAGGAGCGGTCGGTCGGTGCTCCGCCGGTGGCGGGGCCGGTGGGCAGGGCGGTGGTCATGCGGGTCTCCGTGTCGTGTCGTGTCGGGTCGGGGGTGCGGTGCCGGGGGTGCGGCGGGTGCCGCGGCGTCACGGCGCGGTGCCCGTGGCGCGACGGCGGGCGGTGCGCCGGGGCCCGGCAGGGCGGGCGGGTGGGCGCGCCTGCGGGAGTCGGGGGGTGACGGGCGTCGGGCGCGTCACGGGCGTCGGGCGGTCCAGGCCGTCCGGGAGGTGCGCAGCACGAGGTCGTCGCGGTGCTCGAGCACCGACGGCCCCGCGGACCCGTCCGGCGCCGGCCCGCGGGACGGGTCCGCCACCGCGAGGAGGTGGTCGAGCGCCGCGCGGTCGGCGTCCTCCAGGCGGTCGCCGAGGGCGTCCCGCACGTGGCCGAGCCACGCGTGCGCGTAGCGGCCGACGAGCGCGTCCGCCGGCTCCCGCACGAGCGGCCAGGGGCGCTGGTCCAGCGGCTCGAGCCCCGCGGCGACGATCGCGTCGTGCCAGTCGGGGTGCGCGGCCCAGCCGGCGTCGACGGTGGCCGCCCGCAGACGCGCCCCCAGCCCGGCGGGGCCGACGCCGTCGGGCAGGACGTCCGGCGGGCCGTCGGGCTCCACGACGACGAGCAGCCCGCCCGGCCGCAGCACGTCGTGCACCTCGCGCAGGAGCCGTGCGGGGTCGGCCACCTCGTGCAGCGCGAGGGCGACGTGGACGAGGTCGGGGGTGCCGACCGCGGCGGCGGCCGCCGCGGGGCCGCCCGGCGCGTCGAGGTCCGCGGCGACGGGGACGACGCGGTCGCCGACCCCGGCCTCCGCCGCCGACGCGGCGGTCCGCGCGAGCATCGCGGCGTCGCGGTCGACGGCCGCGACGTGCGCCGTCGGGAAGCGTGCGGCGAGGGCGGCGGCGCCGCGGCCGGTGCCGGCGCCGAGGTCGACCACGGCGCGCACCGGGGCGTCCAGGTGGGCCGCGACGGCGTCGAGGAGCGCCGCCGCCCCGTCGGCGTGCAGCCGCGCGTCGAGGTCGAGGAGCCGCGCGTGCGCCTCGGGGTCGCCGGCGGGGCGGTGCTCGCCGACGGCGCCGCGGGACCGCCCGTGGGCGTGGGCATGGGCCTGGGCGTGGCCGTGGACGTGGGCCCGGGCGTGGGCGGAGGGTGGCCGACCGGTCCCGGCGCCGGTCGGGCCGGCCCCGGTCGTCTCGTCGCGGTGCGTCATGCGCACGACGGTAGGCCGGGACGTGCCGGAGCGGCATAGGCTCTTGCGCATGACGCAAGAAGAGGCGGCGCTGGACCTCGTCGTCCGACAGCGCATCCGGGGCCTGCGGCTGGCGAAGGGCTGGTCGCTCGACGCGCTGGCGTCCCGGTGCGCGCTCAGCGCCTCGTCGCTCAGCCGCATCGAGACGGGCCACCGGCGCATCGCGCTGGACCAGCTCGTGCCGCTGGCGCGGGCGCTCGGGACGACGCTGGACCAGCTCGTGGAGCCGGAGGGCGACGACGACGTGGTCATCCGCCCCGAGCCCCGGCACGAGCCGGGGGCGACGACCTGGCTGCTCTCCCGGGAACGGGCGACGCAGGGCGTCGTCGTCGCGAAGATGCGGCTCACGCCCGAGCGCGTCGTCGGGGACCCCCGCGTGCACCCGGGGCGCGAGTGGTTCACGGTGCTGTCGGGCGTCGTCCGGCTCACCCTCGGCTCGCGCTCCGTCGTGGTGCGCGCCGGCGAGGCGGCGCAGTTCTCGACGATGACGCCGCACGTCGTCCAGGCGCACGGAGGCCCGGCCGAGCTGCTGACGATCTTCGACCACGACGGCGAGCGCGCCCACCTCGACGAGCGGGCCCCCGGCACCTGACCCGCGGGGTGTCCCCTGCCGGACGGTCCCGGTGCGCGGCCCCCGGGGGCGTCACCCGAGGGCGCCGGTGCGCCGGGACCGGTCCCGTCTGAGCCGATCGGGCGAACGGCCCGGCGTGTCGCGGCGGGCGGGGCCCGCGGTCCCGATGCTGGAGGGGTGCCCCTGCCGCCCGACGACCTGCCGCGCTCGCCCACCGGGCGCGTGCCGCGGTGGGTCCTCGACGAGGCGTCGGGCGGCACCGCCCCGGGGACGGTGCCGCACCCCCCGACGGGCGCTCCGGCGGGCGCGGCCCCGCGGCCCGCACGCCGCCGCCGTCGTCCCCTGGGCGGTCTCGTCGCGGGGCTGCTCGTGGTCGGCGGGCTCGGGGCGGGTGCCGCCCTCTGGCTGGACGTCGCCGACCGGGACGAGCTCGGCGTCTCCGTCGCGACCGCGCTCGCCGACGTCACGGACGGCGCCGTCGACCTGCGCCCGTCCGTGCCGCCGCCGTCGGCCGAGGTCGTCGCGCTCGCGGACGCCGCGCACCTGACCGACGAGGGCCGCGCCCTGCTCTACGCCACGCGTCCCGAGGTCCTCGACGCCGCCGCCTTCGCCGGTCGCTGCGACCGCCTCGGCGCGCGGCCGGCCCGGGGGCTCGCGGCGCCCGCCGGTGCGGTCGGGTGCTTCTGGGAGGGACCGGACCGCATCGTCGTCTTCCGTCCGTCGGACGCCCGGCTGGGCGGCTTCGTCGTCGAGACCACCGCGCACGAGCTCCTCCACGCGGCGTGGGCGGAGCTCGACGACACCGAGCGGGCGCGGCTGACGCCGCTGCTCGAGGTCGAGGTGGCGCGCCTGCCGGCGGACGACCCGCTCCACGACCAGCTCGCGGGGTCCGTCGGCGACGAGCCGGCGAGCCGTCCCACGGAGCTGTTCGCCTACCTCGGCACGCAGGTGCAGCGGCCCGGCGGCCTGGGCGCGGACCTCGAGGTCGCGTGGGGACGCGTCGTGACGGACCGGACGGCCCTCGTCGCGGTGCACGAGGCGTGGCAGGCGGTGCTCACGGACCTCGGCACGGAGGTGCAGGAGTCCGGGCAGGCGCTCGTCGCGCAGGAGGCCGTCACCGCGACGGCGCGGGCGCAGCTCGTCGCGGACACCGCCGCCCGCGACGCCTACCGCACGGCCCTGGCCGAGCAGGAGGCCGAGGTGGCCGCCCTCGGCGCGGCGGAGCGGTCGCGGCTGCTGCTGTCCTGGACCTGGTGGGACGGCACGGAGCTGCCGCAGGCGTCCGCCGAGGAGACGCTCGCGCTGGCCCGCACGCTGCTCGCGCGCGACGACGCCTCGCTCGCGGCGCGCGGGACGGCGGTCGCCGCCGACGAGGCACGGGACGCCGCCGAGCGCGCCCGCGTCCAGGCCCTCGCCGACGACCTCGAGCGCCTCCACGACGCGCTGGACCCGGCGGCCGGGGCGTAGCCGCCGCCCGGCCCTCAGTGCCGGCCGAAGAGGCCGGCGTCGAGCGTGTGGGCGTCGCCGGCGAACGGGACCAGGTCCTTCGGCGCGGGGAACGGCAGGACGTGGCGCACCTGGGGCGCGTCGACGGACCCGAGGTCGTCCGTCGCGACGACGACCGCGTCGGCGCGGACCTCGACGACGCGCACGCGCAGCCGCGAGCCGTCCGTCGCGGGGAGCTGCCACAGCCCGGAGAGCCACGCGATGCCGTGAGCCTCCAGCGCCTCCTCCGCCTCCATCCAGTCCACGACGCCGGTGAGGTCGCGGCCCAGCCGGTCAACGGCGACCCACCCCTCGCCGACGGGTCGCACCCAGCCCAGGAGCTCGCGGTCCCCGGCCCGGCGGTGCTCGGTCCAGTCGGTCGGCAGCATGCGCGCAGGCTAGGGGCGGCACCGGCACCGTGTCCCGGCCTTTCCGTGCCGCGCCGGCCCGCCCGCACCAGGGGTCCGGCGGTGCCCGCGTCCTGTCCCTCGTCGGGGCGGCTCACGGGCCGACGGGCGCCTCGGCCGGCTCGACGAGGACCTGGACCGGCCCGACGCGCAGGGTGCCGTCGGTCAGCGGGCGGCAGCGGACGCCACCCGTCAGCCGCATCGCCCGCCAGGCCCCCGGGCCGACGGCGACGTCCATCCACGCGCACGGGCGGGCGCGCGTGCGCACGGCCAGCCGCACCGGCCCGTCCCCGCTGTCGAGGGTGAGGACGGCGCCGACGAGGTCGTCGACGGCCACACCGGTGAGCAGCACGTTGCGGCGGACCTGCGCCAGGCCCGTGCCCGGGGGCAGGTGCTCCGCGGCGATCAGCGTGACCGCGGCGTCGCGGTGGGCGGGCCGCCCGAAGAACCGGTCGCCGACGATCCCGAGCCCGGCGCGCACCTCGACGGCGTCGACGAGCTCGCCCTCCGGCGCCGGTGCGGGCCCGTCGGCCGGTCGCCCGGCGTACCGGTGCACCGGTGAGGCGAGCAGCTGCTCGATGCGTGCCACCCCGTGATCCTGCCCGCCCCACGCCGACGCCGCGCGCCTCCCGGAGCCATGCTGCACCGGCGGGCCGACGCGCCGGCTGCGACGGTGCCCGGCTCGGCGTGCCACGGCGCCGGTGCAGCATCCGTTCACGCCGGCGGCGGCGGGGTGGCGGCGGACGGAGCGGGGTGGACCGCGAACTGCCGGACGGCCTCCCGCACGACGTCCTCGGCGGCCGCCGCGACGGGGTCACCGGGACGCGCACCCGCGGACGGGTCGACGGGCCCCGCGGCCCGCAGGCGCGACCAGGACGCCTCCAGCGCGGCGAGCGCCACGGCGGGCGTCGTGCCCGGGGCCGCCTCGAGGACCGCGGGGACCAGCCACGCCACGTCCAGCGTGCCCGCCGGGGGTGCGAACACGCGCTCGCCCGTCGTCCAGTCGGTCGGCGAGCCGCGCCCGGGCGCGGGGACGGGTGCGTGCGGCGTGCGGTCCATGCCGCCGATCGTCGTCTCACGGCAGGGCCCCGGCGACCCGGCGCGGGTGCGCGCCACAGGTCGGTGGCACCAGGCCCGGTCGCCCAGGGGTCCACAGCGGTGGACCGGGCTCGCACCGCGGTGACCGACCCAGGCCCGGGCCCGACCATCTCCGCCGCGGGGGCGAGCGGGGTCGGCCCCCGGCGGTCAGGCGCCCAGGAGGGCGTCCACGGCGGCGGCGGAGTACTCGCGCTCCACCACCATCGCCGCGAGCCCGACGACGCCGGCGTCCTCGCCGAGGGCGGCGCCGTGGATCGTCAGGTGCCGCGTCGCCCGGGGGAGGGAGCGCGGGTAGAGCGTCTCGCGCACGCCGGCGAGCAGCGGCGCGGAGGCCAGCGCGCCGCCGATGACGACCTCGCCGGGGTTGAGCAGGCACACCACCGTCGCCATGACCTCGCCGATCACGCGCCCCGCGGCCTGGGTCAGGCGGGCCGCGTCCGCGTCGCCGGCGGCCAGCAGCGCGCCGACGTCCGACCCGGAGGCGGCGGGCGTGCCCAGCGCCGTGAGCGACCGTGCCACGGCGCGCCCCGACGCCACCGCCGCGAGGCAGCCGTGGCCGCCGCACTGGCACAGCGCGTCGTCGTGCCCGGCGAGGCGGACGTGCCCGATGTCGCCGGAGCCGCCGTCGACCCCCCGGTAGACCTGGCCCCCGATGACGATGCCCGTCCCGATGCCCGTCGACACCTTCACCAGGCACAGCGAGCGCGAGGCGGGGTAGCCCGTGCGCTGCTCGCCGAGGGCGGCGGCGTCGGCGTCGTTCGCGACGAGCACGGGGACGCCGAGCGCGTCGTGCAGGTGCTCGGGGACGGGGTAGGCGTCCCAGCCGGGCATGATCGGCGGCTGGCTGGGCCGGCCGGTGTCGGGGTCGACGGGCCCGGGCACGCTGATCCCCATGCCGCCGACGTGCGCCCGCGGGACGCCGGTGCGCTCCAGCAGCGCGGTGGCGGCGTCGGTCAGCGCGCGCAGGGTGCGCTCCGGCCCGTCGGCGACCGCGACCTGGACGCGCACCTCGTCGAGGATCCGCCCCGCCAGGTCGGTCACCGCGACGGTGCTGTGGGTGGTGTCGACGGCCGCGGCGACGACGTGCGCGTGCTCCGTGTTGAACTCCAGGCGCCGCGGGCGGCGGCCACCCGTGACGCGGTCGGTCCCGTTCTCGACGAGTAGCCCGGCCGCCAGCAGCGCGTCGATCCGTCCGGCGACGGTCATCCGGCTCAGGCCCGTCACCTCCAGCACGTCGCCGCGGGTCGTCGCCCGCCCGCTGCGCACCAGTGCGAGGACCTCCCCGGCTCCCGGCATCGTCGCCACCTCCGTGACCTGATCGTGCTCGCCATTGTGCTTGACCGCTGCTCACCTTATGCCTAGCGTCTAGACACAACTTCGGACCGACGGCGGTCCGGACGAGCCCGCAGCACCACCCCAGCGCGAGGAGGCGCACGGTGAAGGTACGTGGCACGGCACTGAGGACGGCGGCGGTGACGAGCGCGGCCGTGCTCGTCCTGGCGGCCTGCTCCGGCGGCGACGCCGAGGGCGACGGGACGGGCGGCACGGACGGCGGCGGGGGCGGCGCCCTCACGGTCTGGGTGCAGGAGGACCTGCCGGACCGCGTGGCCGCCACCCAGGCGATCGTCGACGCCTTCACGGAGGCGAGCGGGACGGAGGTCGACCTCGTCTCCGTCGCCGAGGACCAGTTCAGCCAGCTCATCACCTCGGCAGCCGCCGCGGGCGACCTGCCCGACGTCATCGGCGGGATCTCGCTGCCGCAGGTGCGCACGCTCTCGGCCAACGAGCTCGTCGACACGGAAACGGTGGGGGCGGTCCTCGACGCCCTCGACCCGGGCACGTTCTCGGAGAAGGCGGTCGAGCTCACCCGCGACGGGGACGCCCAGCTCGCGGTCCCCAGCGAGTCGTGGACCCAGATGCTCTACTACCGCTCCGACCTCTTCGAGGCGGCCGGCCTCGAGCCGCCGACCTCCTACGAGAGCATCCTCGCGGCGGCCGAGGCGCTCGACAGCGACGAGGTCGCCGGCTTCGTCGGCGCGACCGCTCCCGGCGACTCCTTCACGGAGCAGACCTTCGAGCACGTCGCCCTCGGCAACGGCTGCGAGATGGTCGACGAGGAGGGCGAGGTGCAGCTCGACTCCGAGGCCTGCGTCGCCGCCTTCGACTTCTACGGGCAGCTCGTCACGGACTACAGCGTGGCCGGCGCCCAGGACGTCGACACCACCCGCGCCGCCTACTTCGCGGGGCAGGCGGCGATGTTCGTCTGGTCGACGTTCGTGCTCGACGAGATGGCCGGCCTCCGCGAGGACGCCAAGCCCTCCTGCGCCGAGTGCGCGGCCGACCCGGCGTACCTGGCGAAGAACACGGGCGTCGTGACGGCCATCGAGGGCCCCGACGGCTCGGCGCCGGCGCAGTTCGGCGAGATCACGTCGTGGACGGTCACGGCGGGCGCCGACACCGCCGCGTCGCAGGCCTTCGTCGAGTACATGATGGGCGACGGCTACGAGCCGTGGATCGCCATCGCCCCCGAGGGCAAGGTGCCGGTCCGCGCCGGGACGCCCGAGGAGCCGACGCTCTACTCCGACACCTGGGCCACGCTGCCCGCCGGCGTCGACACGAAGGCCCCGCTGGCCGACTTCTACGCGCCCGAGGTGCTCGAAGCGGTCGCCGCGGGGCCGGAGGACCTGGCGCGGTGGGGTATCACGCAGGGGCAGGGCGACCTGCTCGGCGCCACCCAGGGCGAGCACCCCGTGGCCGAGGCGGTGAGCGAGGTCGCCGGCGGCACCGACCCGGAGACGGCGGCGCAGACGGCGGCCGAGGCGGTGCGCTCCATCGCGGAGTCCCTGCAGTGACGCAGCTCGCCGGGGGGTCGGGGGTCACCGGCCCGGCCCCCCGCGTCCCCGCCGACCCGGGCCCCGGCGGCGGTCGTGGTCGCCGGGGGCGGCTGCCCGGGGGCAACCGGCGCTCGCAGCGCAGCCGGGAGGAGTCCCGTACGGGGCTGGCGCTCATCTCGCCGACGGTCGTCATCGTCGTCGTGGTCGTCGTCCTCCCGATCCTGTGGACGGTGTCGCTGGCGTTCCAGTCGGTGCGGCTGCTCAACATCCGCACGACGGGGATCCTCGGCGACTACACGCTGGGCAACTTCACCGGGGTGCTCACCTCGCCCGGCTTCCTCCAGGCCCTGCTGACGACGGTGCTCTACTCCGTCCTCGGCACGACGCTGGCCATCTCCGTGGGGCTCGCGGCGGCGCTCGCGCTGCGGGCCCCGTTCCGGGGCCGGGGCGCCGTGCGGGCGGCGATGCTCCTGCCGTACGTGGCGCCGGTCGTCGCGGCGACGTTCGTGTGGTCGACGATGCTCAACCCGCAGTTCGGGCTGGTCAACCACGTCGGCACCCGGTGGCTGGGCTGGGACGAGCCCATCGCGTTCCTGTCGGCGCGGTCGACGGAGATGTCGCTCCTCGGCTGGGACGTCCAGGTCCCGACGGCCCTGCTCACGGTCATCCTCTTCGAGGGCTGGCGCTCGTTCCCGTTCGCGTTCCTCTTCCTCACGGCCCGCCTCGGCGCGGTGCCGGAGGTGCTCGACGAGGCCGCCCGGGTCGACGGCGCGACGCCGACGCAGCGCTTCCGCCACATCCTCTGGCCGCAGCTCGTCCCGACGATCGCGGTGCTGTCGGTCCTGCGCTTCATCTGGACGTTCAACAACTTCGACGACATCTACCTGCTCACCGGCGGCGGCGCCGGCACGGAGGTCGTCTCCGTCCGCGTCTTCGACTACCTCACGGCGCGCGGAGACATCGGCGCGGCCGCCGCCCAGGCGCTCGTGCTGGCGGCGATCCTCGCGGTCCTCGTCGGGATCTACCTCAAGCGGTTCGGCAAGGAGGAGGAGCAGGCATGAGCGGCAGCGTCCTGGCCCGCCCGCCGTCGCGGTCCGCCGCCCGCGACGGGGGCTTCAACCGCGACCGGTTCGAGAACGGCGTGCTGCGCGTCCTGCGGCCGCTGGTGATCGTGCTGCTGCTGGTCGTCGCGGTGTTCCCCTTCTACTACATGGTGCTGCTGAGCTTCCGGTCGCTGGACTCGCTGCTGCAGGACCCCGGCGCGCTGTGGGTGTCCGTCGACGAGCTGAACCTCGACACCTACGTCGACGTCCTCACGCCCGTCGCCGACGGCGGGCAGGGCTTCGGCACCTTCATCCGCAACTCGCTGCTCGTCGCCCTGGGGACCGTGGTGCTCTCGCTCCTCGTCGCCATCCCCGGCGCCTACGCCGTCAGCCGGCTGCAGTTCTTCGGCCGGCGGCAGGTGTCCGCGCTGTTCCTCGCCGTGTACTTCTTCCCGAGCATCCTGCTGGCGGTGCCGCTGTTCGTGTTCTTCACGCGCATCGGGCTGCGGGGCTCGCTCGTCGGGCTGCTGGTCGTCTACGTCGCGCAGGTCGCGGCCGTGTCGATCTACATGCTGCGCAACTACTTCACGACGATCCCCGTGTCGCTGGAGGAGGCCGCCGCCATCGACGGCTGCACGCGCCTGCAGGCCATGCGCCGCATCAGCCTGCCGCTCGCCATGCCGGCCATCGTCTCCAACGGGCTGTTCATCTTCATGATCGCCTGGAACGAGTTCCTGTTCGCGCTGCTGTTCCTCGTCGAGCGGCGGGACCGGTGGACCGTCTCCCTCGGCCTGTCGCAGCTGTCCGGGAGCATCGAGGTCCCGACGACGATCCTCATGGCCGGCTCCGTCATCCTCACGCTGCCGATCATCGTGCTCTTCTTCGCCTCGGAGCGGCTCCTCGTCGGCGGGCTCACCGCCGGCGCCGAGAAGGGCTGACCCGCGCCGGGGTGCGGCACGGCACCCCGGCGCCGCCCCCGCCCGACGCACCCCCCACGCACCCGTCTCGCCGCACCCCGTCCCGTCGCAGCCGTCCCGCCGTACCCGTCCCGTCCCGTCCCGCCGCACCCGCCCCGAAGGGAGGGCACGTCGTCGTGCCCCAGATCGTCCAGTTCACCGGCCCGCGCCACGTGGAGCTCGTCGAGACGCCCGCGGTGGCGCTCACGCCCGGCACGGTGCGCGTGGCCACCTGGTACTCCGGCATCTCCGCCGGGACGGAGCTGACCGCGTACCGGGGCACGAACCCGTACCTCACCTCGACCTGGGACGCGGAGCGGCGCCTCTTCGTGCCCGGCGAGCCGAGCTTCGGCTACCCCGTCCAGGGCTGGGGCTACTCCGAGGTCGGCCAGGTCGTCGAGGTGGCCGACGACGTGACGGCCCCGGCCGTCGGCGACGTCGTGCACGGCATCTGGGGGCACCGGTCGGACGCGGTCCTGCCCGCCGCGGCCCTGTCCTGGCGGGTGCTGCCTGCGAGGACGGACCCGGTCGTCGGGACCTTCGCGCGTGTCGGGGCCATCGCGCTCAACGCGGTGCTCGCGGCCGACGTGCGGCTCGGGGAGCAGGTCGCCGTGTTCGGGCAGGGGGTCATCGGGCTGCTCGCCACGCGGCTCGCGACGCTGTCGGGGGCACGGGTCGTGGCCGTGGACGCCCAGCCGGTGCGGCTCGCGGTGGCGGAGCGCCTCGGGGCGGCCGCGACGGTGGACGCCCGGGTCGAGGGCGGAGCCGGTGCGCGGGTCCGCGAGCTCACCGGCGGCGGCGCCGACAGCGCCGTCGAGCTGTCCGGGGCACCGGCGGCGCTGCACGAGGCCATCCGGTCCGTCGTCGTCGAGGGGCTCGTCGCCGCGTCCGGGTTCTACCAGGGTGGTGCCGACCACCTGCGGCTGGGCGAGGAGTTCCACCACAACCGGGTGCGGCTCGTCGCGAGCCAGATCTCCGGGGTGCCCGTCGGCCTCGGCGGCCGGTGGGACCAGGCCCGGCTCGTCCGGACGGTGCTTGCGGAGATGGTGGCGGGCCGCGTCGACGCCCGCGCCCTGGTGACGGACGTCGTCGCGGCCGCCGACGTCGCCGCGGCCTTCAGGCGCCTCGACCGCGGCGACCCCGCGGTCCTGCAGACCCTCCTGCGCTTCGACGCGGCCCCCGCGGCCGACCCGTCGACCGACGACGCCGGGACGGGGGAGCGATGACACGGCCCCTGCCGCCCGCCGGGGCCACCGCTCCCGGCGCGACGGCGGGTGCCGCCGGCGGGCAGCACCCGGCGAGCCGCTGGTCCTCCGCGCCGGGCCCCCACGCCGTGCCCGGCACGCGCCCGCAGCTGCCCGCGCGGCGGCCCGGGGTCGGGCTCGTCGGCGCCGGGGCGATCGCGCGCTCGGCGCACCTGCCGGCCTACGCCGCCTGGGGCGTGCCGGTGGTGGCGGTCGCCTCCCGCACCCCCGAGCACGCCCGCGCGCTCGCGGACGCCGCCGGCATCCCCACCGTGCACGCCACCGTGGCCGAGCTGCTCGCCGACCCGGCCGTGGAGGTCGTCGACCTCGCCACGGGCCCCGCCGGGCGCCTGGACCTCCTCGCCGCCGCCGTCGAGGCGGGCAAGCACGTGCTCGCGCAGAAGCCCCTCGTCGCCGACGCGGCGGACCTGCCGCGGCTGGCGCAGGTCCTCGCCGACGCCCGGGCGCGGGGCGTCCGCGTCGCCGTCAACCAGAACGGGCGGTGGGCGCCGGCGTGGCGGCTGGCGACCCTGCTCGTCCGCGACGGGGCGGTCGGCGAGGTGGTCGGCGTGACGCACCTGCACGACAAGCCGCTGCCCCCGCTGGCCGGCACGCCCTTCGACGACGTCCCCCACATGCTGCTGGCCGACTACCTCGTGCACTGGCTCGACATCACGCGCTGCTGGCTCGAAGGGGGACGGGTCACCACGGTCGCGGCGCACGACTCCCGCGTCCCCGGCCAGCCCGACGCCGCCCGCAACCCGTGGCACGCGTCCGTGCACGTGGGGCTCGCGTCCGGCGCGTCCGCCGCGCTCCGCGTCGTCGGCGACGCCCGCACCCGCACCGGCGGCTGCCCGTTCTGGGTCCACGGGACGGAGGGCACGCTGCGCGGGAGCGTCCTGCTCGGCTCCGACGCGCTCGTCCTGGAGCGCGGGGCGACGACGACCCGCTTCGCGCTCGAGGGCCAGTGGTTCACGGACGGCTTCGCGGGGGCCATGGGCGAGCTGCTCACGGCGGTCGACGAGGGCCGCGAGCCGGAGAACGCCGCGGAGCACGTGCTGGCGACCGTGCGCCTGGGGCTCGCGGCCGTGGACTCCGCGGCCGCCGGTGGTGCCCCGGTCCACCCGGAGGCCCTCGTCCTCACCCGCCCCGGCGAGCGGGCGGCCCTGCCGTCGTCGTGGTCGTCGACCCCGTCGGTCCCGTCGACCGCGTCGACCCCGTCGACGTCGTCGACCCCGCCGTCCCCGCCGTCCCCGGCGCCCGGGACCGGCCCCGGGGAGGCCCGCCCATGACCGTCGTCGACGAGCTGCCGGTCGGTGCCCGCACCCGGGTGTACACGGAGGGCTGGCAGAGCTGGAGCCCCACCACCTGGGCCGCGCCGGGGGACCCGCCCCACCGGCCGGCCGAGGGCTGGCAGCACCTCATGCGGTTCCGGCCCGGCGTGCAGCCGCCCGCGGACGGGCACCAGGGGGAGGGCCTGCTCGTCGTCGACCCGGGCGACGGCAGCCCCGCCCGCGCCTACGGCACGCTGGAGGTCGACCGCGAGGTGCCCACGATCCGCGCTGTGCTGGAGCGCGGGCACCTCGTCGTGACCGCCGACGGCCCCGTGACCGTCTGGACCGCCCCGCCGGACGCGTCCCGGTCCCGCACCGGGGGCGAGGTCCCGGCCGGGGCCGACGGGGGCTCGGCCGGGCAGGCGGTGCTCGCCGCGGTCGGCGCGGCGCTGGGGGCCGCCGCGGGCGCCCGGGCCTCCTCGGGGCCCGCGCCGCGCGTCTGGTGCAGCTGGTACCGGTACTTCGAGGGGGTCACGGCGGCGGACGTGCTCGAGAACCTCGCGGCCCTCGACGCCCACGATCTCGACGTCGACGTGGTGCAGGTCGACGACGGGTGGAGCCTCGGCACGGGCGAGGGCACCCGTCCGCGTCCCGGCTTCGGCTCCCTGCCCGACGTGGTCGCCGCGATCCGGGACACGGGCCGTCGCGCCGGGATCTGGCTGGCGCCCTTCGTCGTGGGCGCGCGCTCGACCACCGCCCGGGAGCACCCCGACTGGCTGGTGGGGCCCGCGGGGCACAACTGGGGCGACGACCTCGTCGGCCTCGACCTCACGCACCCCGACGTCCGCGACCACCTCGCCGGGGTGCTCTCCGGGCTGCGCGACCTCGGCATCGACTACGCCAAGCTCGACTTCCTCTACGCCGGCGCCGTCCCGGGCCCGCGGCACGACCCCGACGCCACGCCGGTCAGCGCCTACCGCTCCGGGCTGGCGCTCGTGCGCGAGGTGCTCGGCGAGCGCGCGGACCTGCTGGGGTGCGGCGCGCCGCTCCTGCCGAGCGTCGGGCTCGTCGACGCCATGCGGGTCTCGCCCGACACCTTCCACGAGGGCGGCGAGGACGGGTCGCAGGGCCTGCGCGGTCGGATGTCGCTGGAGGCGCGGGCCTGGCAGCACGGCCGGTTCTGGACGACGGACCCCGACTGCCTCGTCGCGCGGCCGTCCTTCGCGCTGCGGGAGCAGTGGGCGCAGGTCGTCCTGGCGGCCCCGGGCGTGCGCGGGTTCTCCGACCGGGTCGCGGAGCTCGACGCCCGCGGCCTGGAGCTCGTGCGTGACCTCCTCGCCGGGCGCGGCTCGGGACCGCACGCCGGCCGCGACGCCGGCTCGGACGCCGGGCGCGCTTCCGGATCGGACGCCGGGACCGAGGTCGGGGCATGAGCGCCGGAGGGGCTCCTCCAGCGGGCACCGACGCCGTACCGCTCGACCGGGACGCCCTGCAGGACCGCCTCTCACCGCTCGTCGCCGCCCTCTACCCGGCCCGGGCCGACGAGGTGCTCGGCGCCCTCCTCGCGCTCGCCGACCGCTGGGCGCCGCGGCTGGGGCCGACGGGGCGGGCGCGCCCCGACGAGGGCACCGCGTACCTCATCACCTACGGCGACTCCGTCCGCCGCCCGGGCGAGGCCCCGCTGCGCACCCTCCGGGAGGTGCTCCGCACGCACGTCCGGGACGCCGTCACGGACGTGCACCTGCTGCCGCTGTACCCGTGGACGTCCGACGACGGGTTCGGGGTCGTCGACCACCGGGTCGTCGACCCGGCCCTCGGCACCTGGGAGGACGTCGCCGACCTGCGCGCGGACCACGCGCTCATGCTCGACTTCGTCGCCAACCACGTGAGCGGCTCCAGCCCCTGGTTCCGGGAGTGGCTCGCCCGCGACCCGCGGCGCGCGGGCTGGTTCCTCGAGCCGGGGGAGGGGTTCGACACCTCCCGCGTGGTCCGGCCGCGGACGACGCCCCTCGTGCACCCCTTCCCCCGTCCCGACGGGACCGTCGCCCACGCGTGGACGACGTTCGGCCCCGACCAGGTCGACGTCGACCCGCGCACCCCGGAGCTGCTGCTCGAGC
Organism: Cellulomonas endophytica; assembly: GCF_004123805.1. Taxonomy (GTDB): domain Bacteria; phylum Actinomycetota; class Actinomycetes; order Actinomycetales; family Cellulomonadaceae; genus Cellulomonas; species Cellulomonas endophytica. Next base: position 48,125 of record NZ_RWJX01000026.1, read on the forward strand.
TCACGGACGTGCTGCTCGGGTACCTCGCGCACGGCGCCACCACCGTGCGCCTCGACGCCGTCGGCTTCCTCTGGAAGGAGCCCGGCACCACCTGCCTGCACCTGCCGGGCACGCACGGCGTCATCCGCGTGTGGCGGGCCCTCGTCGACGCGCTCGCCCCCGGCGCGCTGCTGCTGACCGAGACGAACGTGCCGCACGCGGACAACGTCACCTACCTCGGCGACGGCTCCGACGAGGCGCACATGGTCTACCAGTTCGCCCTGCCGCCCCTGGTGCTGCACGCCTTCGTGACCGGCCGGGCCACCGCCCTGGCGCGCTGGGCCGCCGGCATCGGGCCCGTGAGCCCCACGGCGACCTGGTTCAACTTCCTCGCGAGCCACGACGGCATCGGCCTGCGGCCGTCCGAGGGGCTCCTCACCGACGACGACCGCGCGCTCCTGGTGGAGCGCACCCTCGCCCGCGGCGGCCGGGTGTCGCTGGCCCGGCGCCCCGACGGCTCCGAGGGCGTGTACGAGCTCAACACGAACTACCTCGACGCCCTCGTCGACCCCGGCGACCCGGACCCCGACACGGCGGCCGTCGTGCGCGGGCTGGCGGCGCACGCGGTGCTCCTCTCGCTCGTCGGGGTGCCGGCGGTCTACGTCCACTCCCTGCTCGGCTCGGGCCAGGACACCGCGGCGGTCGAGGCCAGCGGGATCGCCCGCCGCATCAACCGGGAGACCCTCGACGCCGACCGGCTGGCCGACGAGCTCGTGACGTCTCCCCGGAGGCAGGGCATGCTCGAGGGCCTGCGGCGGCTCCTCGAGGTGCGCCGGACCCTGCCCGGCCTGTCCCCGTTCGCGGCGCAGGCCGTCGAGGAGCCCGACCCCCGCGTGCTGGTCGTCCGCCGGGCGGCCGGGACCGACGACGAGGTGGTGACGGTGGTGAACGTGTCGGACGAGGGGGTGCACCTGCCGGGGCTGACGGGCACCGACGTCCTCACGGGCACCGCCCATCCCGACGGCCTGGACCTGCCGCCGCACGGGTACGCGTGGCTCGTGCCGGCAACCCGGCCGTGGGGCGGGTCCGGCGCGTCCCCGTCGCCGTGAGCGGGGCAGCCCTGCGGGTCGTCGTCGCCGTCGACGCCTTCAAGGGGAGCGTCGGCAGCCGGGAGGCCGGCGCCGCGGTGCGGGCGGGCGTGCTGGCCGCGGACCCCGCCGCCGACGTGCGCGTCGTCGCCGTGGCGGACGGCGGGGAGGGCACTCTCGACGCGGTCGCCGCCGCCCGGGGCGGCCGTCTCGTCCCCGTCGACACGGTGGACGCCCTCGGACGCCCGCGCCGCGCACCCCTCCTCCTCCTCCCCGACGGCACGGCGGTCGTCGAGGCCGCCACGACGATCGGGCTGCCCCTCGTCGCGCCGGTCGACGCGACCGTGCCGCCCCGCGCCTCGTCGTGGGGGCTCGGGGTGCAGGTGGCGCACGCCGTGTCGCTCGGTGCCCGCCGGGTGCTCGTGGGCCTCGGCGGCACCGCGACGACCGACGGCGGCGCCGGGATGCTCGCTGCTCTCGGCGCCCGTCTGGCCCGCGACCCGTCGCCGGGGCGCAACCCGCTCTGGCCGGCCCCGCCCGCCCCCGAGCTCCTGCTCGACGCCGCCCTGCCCGACCTCGGCGGGGTCGAGCTCGTCGCCCTGACCGACGTCACGAACCCCTTGCTCGGGCGGGACGGCGCCGCCGCCGTGTTCGGGCCGCAGAAGGGCGCCTCGCCCGAGCAGGTCGCCGTCCTCGACGCCGCCCTCGCGGCCTGGGCGGGCGAGCTCGAGGCCGTCGCGGGCCGTGCCCTGGACGTGCGCGGCGCCGGTGCCGCCGGCGGCCTGGGCGCCGCGGTCCTCGCGCTCGGCGGTCGTCTCGAGCCCGGTTTCGACGCGCTCGCGGCCCTGGGCGGGCTCGACGAGGCCCTGGTGGGCGCCGACCTCGTGGTGACGGGGGAGGGGAGCATCGACGCGCAGACGGCACGGGGCAAGGCGCCGGCGGGCGTCGCCCGCCGCGGCCGGGCCGCCGGCGCCCTGGTGGTCGGGCTGGCCGGGCGCGTGGTCCACCCGCTCGGCCCGACGGGCGACCTGTTCGACGCCGTCCTGCCCGTGCACCCCCGGCCGCTCCCGCTCGCGGACGCGCTCGACCCGACCACGACGCTCGCCGGTCTGCGAGCCACCGCCGAGCAGCTCGTCCGCCTCCTGGCCGCCGCCGCCCGCCGCCCGTCCCGCCCGCACCCCTGAGACCTCCCTCCTCTGTCCTCACCCCTGACGCGTCCCTCCTCCCGTTCGCACCCCTGATGCCCGCGCCCTTGCTCGAGCCTCGGACGCCCCCGTCCCTGACACCCATGTCCCTGACGCCGCGATGCCGCCCGTCGGCGTCCCGGCCCGGTCGGGGTGAGGAGATCGCGTCGTGCCACGATGGGCGGGTGGCCGTCGCCCCCGTCGTGCTCCGGCGGGTCCTCGACGACCTCGACGCCTCCCCCGCGACCCGCGACCACGGCCCCTGGTCGGCCGACGGCTGGGCACCCGGCGTGCAGGGCGCCGTCGGCCACGTGGTCGGCGTCGCCGACGCGTCCGGCGCCGCCGCGGTCCTCAAGGTGTACCTGGCCGCCGCCTCGCCCGGGTGCGCGACGGAGGTCCGCGCGCTGGCGCTCCTCGCGGAGGTCCCCGGCCTCCTCGTGCCGCGCGTGCTCGCGCACGGCGCCGTCGCCGATCCGTCCGTGGCCGGTTGGCTGCTGATGACGCGCCTGCCCGGCGTGCGGTGGGCCGACCGGCGCCGCGACCTCGACGCCGGTGGCACGACCCGTCTCGGCGAGGAGGTCGCCCGCCTCCTGCGGCGGGTGCACCAGGTCCCCGGCGCCACCTTCGGTCCGCTGGCCGGCGGCGGCGGGGTGTGGCCCACCGCGGTGGAGCACCTCGCGGCGGAGACGGCCCTGGCCCTCGAGGGGTTCGCCGCCACCGGAGGCAGTGAGCACCTGGTGCGCGCCGTGGCGCGCCGCATGAAGGCCCTCGAGCCGGCGATCGCCACGACGGGGCCGCCCGTCCTGCGCCACGGCGACGTCACCGACGCGAACGTCCTGGTGACCGAAGCTCGACACCCCGCCGTCGTCGGGTTCGTCGACCTCGAGCGCGCGAGCTGGTCCGACCCACTCGCCGACGTCGCGCAGCTCCGGACCCACGTGCGGTCGCACACGCCGGACGACCTGCCGACCATCAGCGCCGCCTACGGCGTCACCACCGACGCCGAGCACGAGCGGGTCACCGCCCACGAGCTCCTCCACACCGTCCGCGAGCGGACCTGGATCGCGTTCGACCGCCCCCACGGGTGGCGCGCGTCGCTCGACCGCCTCGACGCCCTCCTGGCGGCGTCGGCCTGACCCGACGCCCAGGGCCGAGCCGCCCGGGCCCCCCGTGCCCCCCGTGCCGCTCGTGCGGCTCGTGCGGCTCGCCTGGCTCGAGCGGCTCGAGCGGCTCGAGCGGCTCGAGTGAGTGGCTCGAGTGGCTCGAGTGGCTCGAGCCACGCGGACTCAGGCCAAGAGTGCGTACGCATGACCGGGCACCTCCGTGCCGTCGCCACCGTGCCGCGCTGCTCCAGCGGTCGAGGCGGCTGCGGCGTGACCGGGATGCGTCGGCGGAGAGGCCTCCACCGTCGCTCCCGCCGCCCGGTCGACGCCGGCGCCGAGGGCGGTCTCCGGCAGCCCGCCGACGACCCCTCCGTCGGGTCCGCGGAACTCGTAGCGAGCCTGCGACGGCGGTCCGCCGGGGCGATAGCGCCCGGTCCTCGTGCCGGCAGGGTCGGATGGGAGCCGGTGGATGGTCAGGTGGTCCTCGTGGACGAGGTGGTGGTGACGGAGGCAGAGCAGGACGGCGTTCT